>JAFWKQ010000116.1 GCA_017545665.1 Atopobiaceae bacterium | reverse complement strand
GCGAGGTGCACTACAGCGTGACCGTCGACGCCACGACGGGCAACGTGATCAACGCCGACCAGACCCACAACGGCGTGCGCACCCTGCTCGACGAGAACGGCGACCCCCAGGAGGGCACCGAGTGGCCCGTGGACGCGTAGGGTAGATATCTGAGATCTTCTCAACACATAAGCAGGGGATTTGATTGGGGGGCGTGCCCGGTACTCACGCGCACAAGCGCAAAGAGCACCGGGCACGTTCCTTGTTTTCAGGCCCCGGTGTGTCACCGCCCCCGTGACACACTTGGGGCGTTTTGGCAGTTGCTTGAGTGTTACCATGCTGGCGGTGGGTGCTTTGGAAGGTTTGGCCGGTACAAGGGGATGGAGCGAGAAATGAAACATGCCGTGCGCAAAGAGCTTCAGGCGATGAGATCAAACAATCCGGCAGGTCCGCGAGTGGGTTTGAGTCTGTTCATGACGCTCCTGCTTGCGATATGCATGGCATCGATCAATCCCTCGGTTGCCAAAGCCACCGAAGACGCGTGGTACATTGAGCCAATGGAATCCGAAGAGGTTGGGCCGATATCGAACGACAAGACCGAGAAGGTGACAGAAGGTGCGTCCGAATTGAGGGAGGACGATGCCTCAAAGCCGCCTTCGGCCACGTCCGATAACGACCAGCTTGCACTCTCCGAGGAAATCCGCGGAGGTGACGTTACGCCCCTCTCGGCTGAGGAGTCTTCCGCGACGGGGATGGTCTTTCGGGACGGCATGGCCCAGCCAATGTTCAAATACTCTGACGCGAGGGCCGACGGCTACACGAATGCGAGCAGCGAACTCTGGCGCTTTTGCGTGTACGTGGAGAGCGACTATGACACCGATCTTGACGGCAAATGCGATTTGGTAAAGGTGTACGTTCAGGTGCCGCGTGCCGCAGTGCAGAGTGGCAAGAACGGTTGGAAGGCGCCCGTGTTGTACGAGGCACGTCCCTACAACGGTGGAATGGCCATGGATTTAAACGACGTGTTGGGATTTGCCTCTCCGGAGCTCGATGATGCAGCATTGGCTAAGAAGCCGGCCAAGCGGGTGGCGAAGTCTTCTATGAATACTTCTCAGCTCGCCTTGGATACGAAACGTTCCAATCCGCAGGCATGGAACTACGGCATTCCCAAGGTGGGTTCGAATCTGCCCGAAAACTATAAGTTTTACGATTACTACCTCGTGCGCGGCTATGCCATTGTCCAGACGGCGGGTCCTGGCTCGTATGGCTCGGAAGGCCTTGTCTGCACAGGGACTCAAATGGAGCGTGACGCGTTTGCCGGCGTTATTGAATGGATCTGCGGCAAGCGTGCGGCCTTTGCCGACAAGGAGGGAACGATATCGGTGTCGGCTTCCGACTGGGCAAGTGGAAAAGTAGGCATGATCGGCCATTCGTACGCTGGCTCCGTTGCCTATGAGGTGGCTTCGACGGGAGTCGACGGGCTCAAGACGATCATTCCCGAGGCCGGTCCGGCAAGCTGGTATAGCTATGTGAACTCGCAGGGAATATGCACCGAGAAGTCCAAGAGCTACGATTACATGAACTATATTGCCACAACGTGTACAAGCCGATTGGCTTTTGACGATGGAGAGGATCCAGGCTTCCGCAGTGCATCGGAGCGCTACAAGCAGTACCGTTCGTTCGTGCGCAACCAACAGGTGCAGTTACAGGGCGACTTTGGCCCATTTTGGGAGGCGCGCGAGTGGAGCACGAAGAAGGACAACATAAACGCGTCAGCGCTCATCGTGGCGGGGCTCAACGACGACAATGTAACCACCAGACAGTCCGATTACCTGCGCGATGCGATTCTGACGTCCGGGCAAAATGCCAAGGTAATCTTCCATCAGAATGCCCATGGTCTACCGTTTGACCAGGATGATGCCGTCGACCTCGGCATGGGCAGGCATACCTATGCCGAATGGGTGAACCTCTGGCTTGCGCACGAGCTCTGCGACGTGAACAACGACGTGGACTCGATGCCAGACTTTCTCGTCCAGAGCAACGTGGATGGCTCATTCTACGAGAGCGAGGCATGGAATGACGGTGCCGCAGTTACCCTGCGTCCAAATGGCGACGGGGAGGTGACGGTTACCGCCAAGGGCGCCAGCTACGACAACGCGAGCCTGCTTCAGAAAACCTTCACTGGAAAGCAGAGCGAGAACGCCGCGCTCTGGTCTTTGGACATCGGGGAGCAGTTCACCATTGCGGGAAAGATCCCCGTACACGTGCGTGCGAAGGTTGACAATGTGGGCGAGGGCGACAAGATGATGTGCGCGGTGCTCGTCGATGCCGCCGACGAGCCGTTTGCCACGTATGCCATGGGTGCGATGCCCCAAACGGAAACCGTGAGGGAGCGTGACGAATCGAAGGGTCCCGCCGATGCATACAGCACCGTAAGTTGGAAGCAGGTCCAGGCGAGCAGGAAGATCGTGACCTTTGGCAGAATGGACCTACGTAATCCCGAAGCGGGCTACGACCCTGCGTCTGCGACTAAGCGCGACCAGCCGATAGAGGCCAATGTCTACTACGATTACACGATCTGGCTCGACCCGACGTACTACACCGTACAGGCTGGGCACCGTCTGGAGCTCTACATCGTGCCATTTTGTGGCTTTGCTGGCGAGTCGGAAGTCGCGGGAGAGGACGTTACGCCACTGGTGGCCGAGGCGAGCGGCACCGCTGCCATGAATCTTAACCAAGACTATACAATTACGATTCAGAACGACAAGAGCGGCGCGAGCGTGCCGACTACCGAGAAGGTCACAGACCAAGACTCAAATGTCCCCGACAACGAGACGGGGGACAAGGGAGCCTCGAGCGACCTTGTCTCCGATCCTGCCCCTGCCCTCGATTCAACTCCCACCGATGAACCCACGCGGCAACAGACCGCGTCGACTGGCAGTCTTCCCCGCACTGGGGACGACTCGCATATGGGCGCGCCGGTCGTGCTCGCGATCGCCTCGATCGTGGTGGCCTGTGCCGCGACGCTCGTGCGCGTACGTGTGTCACGGGGACGGGGGCGCTGACACGCCCGTATCACAGTGGAGTTCTTCAGTTGGGGACAGAAATATCCATTCCGTAACGCAGGGAACGTCGCCGATAGCGTAACATGACATAAATAGTATTGGCGATTGGGAGGGGCAACCATGAACTACGAAGACTTGACAGAAGAACAGAAGGCAAAGCTCAGGGAGGCAAAGTCTCCTGAGGAGATTCTGAAGATTGCCCAGGACGAGGGTGTAGAGCTCTCCATTGATGAATTGGAGGGTGCTACGGGCGGCGGCAAAGAGTGGACCAGATGCGAACAAGCTAACAACTCGGATCCGTACTAAGAGGTGTGCAAGCCCTCGCCCAGAGGGCGCCAAAGAGCACAAGAGCTCTCGACTCTAATATCGAGCAATCGAACACTTGAGTTGGAGGTCGCGGTGTGGTTTTTGTGCTCGTTGTTGCTGGGTATTGGACTCGCTTGCGGTATGCGTTGGTTTGGCTTCGCGTCTGCGTATCGACTACGACCGGAGCCATTCCATAGATGCGGCCAGCGTTGGTATGACCATACGCTTGGGCCAGCTGCTGGTGAGCGCCGCGTTACAGAAATAACCAGTCATCCGTGCCATGCAATCAAACGACACCGCCACAAAGAATGGCAAGATAGGCAAGGAAAATGGCTTGTCTCCTATCCGCAAACTGTTGATGCGATTGGGCAATATCACCTGTCCTTGCTGGCGAGCGCCAATCCTGTCCATTGCAAGAGTAAAATGATGGATGGAAAAGGGGAGGAGTACAGCGGATGGCTATGAAACTTTTATCTTGCGGATGGAAGGGCATCGGCCGCAAGGCACGCCGACTTACTGCGCAGGAGAGTCCTGTTCTGTTTGCCCCAAGGACTTGGGCGTTTTGGCGCAACAACATTATTTGCTTTTGTCTGAATAACGTCCTGGGTCACTGTCTCGAAAGCCTCTATTGCAAGGCCATGGACAAGTGCTTTGGGATCATCGACGAAGACTACGCTATAAAGTTCGACCCCTGGTACCATCCCTACTGGGTATATGGGCTTGGCGGAGAGGTGATGACACTCCTCTTTGAGCCCATTAAGGCCAGAATCCTCGCGAGGCATAGGTCGCTGCCTGGCGCCATGCTCGAGACCTACGCGATTGCCGTGCTTGCCGCCATGGGGATGGAGCTGGGCTTTGGTCTTTTGGTGAACCAGCCCGACGAAGACGGCAACTACCCCTATTGGGACAACTCCAAGCTGCCGCTCAACATCTTCAAACAGGCTTGGTTGGTCAACGACCTGGTTATTGGGGCGGTTGCGGTGGTACACATATGGGTGGGCTACCCTCTCGTTTGCAAGGTGATGGGCAGGCTCAGTGAGCGCGCGGCGAACGCGGTTTTCGCGGTTACGGTTGGCGCGTTTACCGCGGCCTGTGTCTCCTCGTACGGAAGGCTCATAAAGGAAGGCCGCCTGTGAGGCGTGCTGTTTCGCACAGGCCTGGTGTGGACGCGGGGGTGTGAGCAGTGGCCACGCTCTTGTCTATGCATAGTCAATGCTATTTTTTGCGTGTATAAAGAATTGCGCCATGGGAGAAGAGCATGTCGCTGGTTGATAGACTCAAGGTCGGCCGAGACTTTACGCAAGCAGACATGGCCATAGCGAGCTACATCCTGCATCATCCTGACGACATTGCACGTCTTACCATAGGGGAGCTCGCGTCAGAAACGCATACCTCCAAGTCGGCAATCGTGAGGCTCTGTCGCAAGATTGGGATCGCCGGATATAGGGACCTTCGCATCGAGCTTGCCACGGAGCTTGAGAAGAGGCGCTCGCTTCTCCTGGGAATCGATGCGGATCAGCCTTTTGGGGAGCGGGAGAGCTGTGCCACGATGATGCGTGCGGTCGCGCAGCTGCAGCACGAAGCCCTTGAGGAGTGCTACCAGGCGATTGCACCGCAGGCGGTCGACGCGCTCGCGCGCGCCGTTGCGGAGGCGCCGCATGTACTCATATACGCTATGGGCGAGACCTGCTTGGCCACCGAGCAGTTTGCGAGCATGCTTGCCAAGCTTGGCGTTCACTGCGTGGTCGCGGGACTTCGAGGCGACTACGCCTCTGCGACCAACCTTGCCGTGGAGGGGGACCTGGGGCTCTTTGTGTCGTATTCTGGCAAGCTCATGGACCAGCCGTTCTGCAGGCGAGCGCGTTCCATCCTAGAGGAGCGTGGCTGCTTCATGGCAGCCGTGACGGCAGCGGACCCAGGGTCCGGGCGCCTAGAGGGCTTCGACCACCTTATATGCTTCCCACTTCGCGAGGGGACGGAGGGTGCGATTGGCCCCTTTTACTCGTCGGAGTGCATTCGCTACGCGCTCAACTGCGTGTACGCGCGCGTGTTCTCGCTGGACTTTGACGCAAACGGCGCCTCCAAGTCCGCCGTAGACCATATGTCCGGATGAGGAAGGGGATGGGTGTGGATTGGCGAGGGGTCCGATTCAGGCGTACGTTTGAAACCGAGTTTTACCACAGCTGGTTGATGGCGAAAAGCTTTTGAAACCCACTTTCCAATCCCTTCTTGGCATCCACCATGCTCTTGGGCTGCCTATACACTGGTGCCAAGGACAAAGATCGGAGAGGGGATCACAATGAAATTGGGCATCGTGGGAACGGGAATGATCGTACGCATGGTGGCGCCGAACCTGGCGGCGTGGGGCGTTGAGGTTGTTGCCGTTGCCGGCACGCCGAGGTCGGTGGACGAGATTGACGAGCTTGCGGACGCATATGGGGCAAAGGGTCGTTACACCGACTACCATGACCTCGTTGCCGACCCCAACGTGGACACCATCTACGTGGCGGTGCCCAACTTCCTGCACTACTCAGTAAGTGAGGCTGCCCTTCTCGCCGGCAAGGACGTTATTTGCGAGAAGCCCTTGGCCTCGAACTTCGAGGAGGCGTCCAGGCTGGCAGAGCTTGCCAAAAAAGAGGGACGCTTCCTGTGGGAGGCCGTAGTGACCACGCGCCAGCCCAACTTCAAGCTGGTGCGCGACGAGCTGTTGCCGCGTATTGGTACCGTAAAGGTGGTTACGGTCAACTACAGCCAATACAGCTCCCGCTACGATGCCTTCCGTGCCGGCGAGGTGCTGCCTGCGTTTGACCCCGCCAAGGCAGGAGGTGCGATTATGGACTTGGGCCTCTATACACTTACCTACACCATCGGTCTCTTTGGGGAGCCGGCCAAGGCCACCTACCTTCCGAACATCGAGCGTGGCATCGACACGAGCGGCATCGCCATTCTGGACTACGATGGCTTCCGTGCCGTCAACGTTTGCGCCAAGGATTGCGGCGCACCTTCTGTAATGCAGATCCAAGGCACCGACGGCTACATCGTGAGCAACTCACAGCCTAACATCTGCGGTGCCGTTACCTTGCATCTTAACGACGGCACCGAAGAGACGTTTGACTGCTCCAAGCCCGTCATGTGGCAGGCGGAGTTCGAGGAGTTCCTGCACCAGCAGGAGGAGGGTGACTTGGTGGAGTGCTATCGGCAACTCGATCAGAGTCTTACGGTCAGCCGCGTTCAGAACACCATTCGCTACGAAGGCGGTGTTGTCTTTCCTGGCGACAAGGCATAAGAGACAATTACGCGTGGTGTAGGCCGTCGAGGATGTTGTTGAGCAACGCTGCTTCGCAGGTGGTTCGCACGGCAACGAATCCTTTGTGTGTCACGGGGGCGGGGGCGTTGACACACTCGCTTTGCCCGGGCTGACAACTGACCTGTTACCCTGTCAGCTTTGCCGCCGTGTTGGCGGCTCATGTTCCAACGCTGATAACCCAGGCGTACACGAGCCGCCACAATACTTGCATTCGTTCTTACTTAACTGGTGTTTTGTGACAGATTTGAAAATATCTGGCGGTTCGTGTACACCTACGAAAATCAAACTGTACACGAACCGCCAAAAATGACTATCCAATCTCTTGCCAACTGGGCTTTTGTGAAAATCACGCCAAATCTTTGCGGCTCGTGTACCAGCGAGCTCGCCAACGATGCGGCTTCGGCGCTCTTCGTTCCTCCGCATGTGTCACTTCTTCGTTAAACCTCCATCCACCAGCCTTATACGGACTCGATTTCGCAAAGACCATGGAGGCCTTTGGTGCTATGCCTTTCGCTAGATGTTGGGGCTATCCTCGAACAGGTTGGAGAGGATCTCCGCAAACTCCTCGATGAGTTTGTTCGTACGCGCCTTGGGCCAGTAGCAGTAGTACTCGCTCTTGAGCTGGCCGTCCTGGCCAACCAGGGGGATGCGGCGGATTGCTGAGCCCGTGCGCCCGGTTTGGGCGCGTGTCTCCACGGGCATGAAGCCGCGGTTGCCCGCCACCATCATGCGTCCCTCCTCGCGCGAGCGGGCGAAGAGGAAGTCGGAACGAAATCCCAGCACGTCGCGATAATAGTCGCGCTCGACCTCCTCCTGGTCGGGCGCTGCGATGAGGATGCAGGGAACGTGCGCGAGCTCCGCCACGGTGAGCTCGCTAGGCCATGCGACGGGACTCGCCTCGGAGACCTCGACGTATCGCCAGCCGTCGAAGAGATGTCGGTTGACGAACGCGTCGGAGAGGGCGCGCCTGCGGTCCGAGAAGAGCACGTCTACCTCGTGGTCTAAAATAAGGCGATAGAGCGTGTCGTGGCTTCCGGCCGTCGCGTGCACCGGGATGTGGGGGTGGCGTACGGCGAAGGCGGTGACTGCCGCCTGCACCTCCCAGCCATCATAACGGCTGAGGTAGCCCACGGAAAGCGTGGTCGCCCACCCATTGGCTACTCCCTCGGCTTCGTAGCGCAGGTCCTCGAGCTGGTCTATGAGTGGCCGTGCCTTGCGGGCGAAGAGCTCGCCCGCAGGCGTGACGTCGAAGCTGCGGCCGTGGCGGAGCAGCAGCTCGAAGCCCAACTCCGTCTCCAAGGCCTTGACCTGCTGTGATATGGCCGACTGGCTTACGAGGCACTCCTGCGCGGCGCGCGTGAACGATCTTGCCTCAACCACTGCGCAAAAGTACTTGATCTGACGGAGCTCCATGGCACGCACCTCTTGTTCCATAAGCCTTACTAATGAATATTGTAAGTAAGTGGAATTGTACATCAGAGAACGAGAAGATACGATGATGACGCTCAAAGATGAAACCGAAAGGAGCTTCTTATGTCCACCCTTGTTGCCTACTTTTCCCGCGCCGGCCAGAACTATGGCCACGGCGGCGTTATAGACCTGCCTAAGGGAAACACAGAGATTCTTGCCGAAGCCATTGTCGACGATCTCGGTGCCGACCTATTTCAGATCGAGACGGTCACACCCTACCCTGCGGACTACTACGCCACCACCGACGTTGCCAAGCGCGAGCTGCGCGAGCATGCTCGTCCGGCAATACGGGGACCTCTCCCCAGCATGGACGGTGTCGACACCATCGTGCTCGGCTACCCCAACTGGTGGGGGACGGTTCCCATGGCGGTGAAGACCTTCCTCGACGCAATCGATCTGAGCGGCATCACCATCGCACCGCTGTGTACCAACGAGGGCTCCGGTATGGGTGGCAGCGTCGGTGACCTGCGTCGCAGCTATCCGGCGGCCAATGTGGTCGAGGGCCTCTCCGTCCGCGGCACGGATGCCGAGTCCTCCACGCGCAAGGCCGTCGCGTGGGCGAAGAAGGCCATTGCATAACAAGGAAGAGAGGATATACCCATGGCAGAAGGTATTTCGAGTCCACAGTTGACGCCGGATGCGGCACGGGTCGCACAAGACGTTCTTCTCGAACAAGAACGCATCCTGCGCTATGAGCGCTTTGGCGCCGACGAGGCGCTTCGGTTGGGACGTGCCGTTGTCTCGCTTGCCCCAGACTTTGGTGAGGGCGTGAGCATTACCATCACGCGCGAGTCTGACGGGGTGCGGATGTTCCAGTGGGTGGCAGACGACAAGGGCGAGCGCAATCTGCTCTTTGCCGAGGGTAAGAGGGCTGCGGCTCGCAAGGCGGGGCACGCTGGTCCTTGGGCCCAGCTCGAGGCGGCGATCGACGGTGACGTATCGCATGTGTGGGACGCCGTTCCCGACGAAGTTCCCGCCTGCGGCGCCTTTCCCATTCGTGTGGGTGAGGAGTGGGCGGCCACTGTCGCTGTGAGCGGCTACATGGAGGGGCTTGACCACGAGATCATCCTTCGCGCGCTCGAGCAGGAGCTGGGAATAACAGCCCCGCGCTGGGACGCTCCGGTGATGTAACGGAAAGAGACGGGAAGCAGCGCGAGACAATCGCGAGAACAAGGAAAAGGGGCAAACTATGGAGTACACACGACTTGGCAATACCGGCCTCAACGTGAGCCGCATCTGCTTTGGGTGCATGTGGTTCGGCAAACCGGGCAACGGCGGCATCGACGTGCGTTTTGGAGAGGACCAGGCGCGCGAGGTGATCCGCCATGCGTGGGAGCAGGGCATCAACTTCTTCGACACCGCCAACTACTACAGCCTGGGCGCGAGCGAGGAGGTCCTGGGCAAGGTGATCGCCGAGATGGGCATCCGCGACGACGCGGTGATCGCCACCAAGAGCTACTACCCCATGTACGAGGGCGCCAACGCCAAGGGCGTCACGCGCAAGACCCTGTTCCGCGAGGTGGACGCGAGCCTCAAGCGCCTCGGCACCGACTACATCGACCTCTACATCCCGCACCGCCTGGACCACGACACCCCCATGGAGGAGCAGATGGAGGCCTTGAACGACCTCGTGCGCTCCGGCAAGGTGCTCTACATCGGGGCGTCCGCCATGTACGCCTGGCAGTTCCTGAAGATGAACATGATCGCCGAGGCGCGCGGCTGGGCCAAGTTCGTCTCCATGCAGGACATGTACAACCTCGTCTACCGCGAGGAGGAGAAGGAGATGCACCCCATGCTGCTCGACCAGGGCATCGCGTGCACGCCCTTCAGCTCGCTCGCGCACGGAGTGTTTGCCAGGCGCCCCGAGGATAAGCGGACCGACGGTGTGGCAAAGCTGCAGAACGACTACGTGCTCAACGCCGATGCCGAGATCATCCGTCGCGTGTGGAAGCTCGCCGACCGCTACGGGGTCTCCACCAGCGTTATCGCGCAGGCTTGGAACCTCAGCAAGCCCGTCGTGACGAGCCCGCTTATTGGCGCGAGCAAGACCACCTACGTCGACGACGCCATCGCCGCGCTCGACCTGCACCTCACGTCCGAGGAGATGGCCTACCTCGAGGAGCCCTACGTGCCGCACGCGCAGTACGGCTTCAGATAGGGCATGCGATAGGGGAATGGGTCTCATGAGACGGAAGAGGCAGCCCCCGCCAGGCTATCCGAAAACGGTGTGCCGTTAGGGGATGCTCCCCAAGCTGCACGGCATATCATGGTTTGTGGAACGCGGGGTAGAAACCTTCGACGGGGTTCCTGGCTTTATTCCCTGAACAGATCGTTTCCCGTTATCACTGCCTGAATGCTGCCAGAGTAGGAGTTCTCCTTCAGGCCGTAAGGCGTGACGAGCGTGACGTGAATTGAGCTTTTGGTCTTGGTGACTAGCTGCAGGTCACTCACCTTGTGTCGGATGCTCTCGTCAACCCTCTTCGTGATGGCGTATTCTCCTATCGAGTACTTCATCTCGCAGAGGTTTATGACCTGGTCACGTCGGTCGATGAGCAAGTCGATTTGGCTGCCAAATATGCCCTTGTTCGGATCCGCGCGGCATGTCCATGAGCTCACGTTGGATGCGACGCCCGAGACACCGAGCGCCGCCTTTATCTGGGGCACATGGGCTAGGCACACGCGCTCGAACGCGATACCACACCAGGCATTTCGCGCGGGAGTGTTGGTGGTGTTGCTCCAGTAGCTCTCATCGGTCACCTGGCCTCGCAGAAAACGCAGGGCAAAGAGCGTGAAGTGGTCGGTGAGTTGGTACAATGCTCCCTTGGCGCTGCGTCCAAAGGGGAGATACTTGCGTATGAAGCCGCAACTCTCCAGGTTGGCGAGGCGCTTTGTGAGCGAACCGGAATCGGAAAGCCCGGTCGTTGCGATGACCTCTTCTCGAGTCATTCCCGCCTTACGTGTGCCGAGCGCTTCGACGATGGCCAAGTAATCCGCGGGATATCGGAAGAGGGACGAGAACAGGTAGTCAAACTCTTCGCGCAGTGGCGCCTCGTGGGCAAAGAACATGGCGTCGATGTTTTGGGGAAGACTCAGCCCCCCTCTCAGATGCGTCCAGTAGTACGGGATGCCGCCCAGGACCATGTAGCACTCAATCAGCTGATGGTGGTTTAGCGTGATGCCGAGCGAACGCGCGAGCTCATCGCACTCGCGCAGCGTGAATGGCTTGAGCGAAATCTGGACGGTGAGCCTATTGTACAGGCCGCCCTTATTGTGAATCACCTTGTCAAGCATCCACGAGGTGGCTGACGCGCACACGATCAGCACGATGTCCCTGCGCGCCGACGCCCAACCGTTCCAGAACGATTCTAGCGCCACCATAAAATCGCAACGGGGCGTGTCCATCCAGGAGAGCTCGTCAATGAAGATAAGCTTGCGTTTGTCGCTTGAGGAGCGGATGAGGTCTTTGAGCAGCTCGAAGGCCTCGAGCCAGTTCGATGGAGGCTCAAAGCCAACCAGGCCGGCGTCTTTGAGAGATGCGCAGAATCCGAAGAGCTGATTGGAGAGAGTGCCCTTGGCGAGGCCGGCGTGCTGGAAGGTGAACTCATAACCGAACGTCTCGCGCACCAGGAAGGTCTTTCCCACGCGTCGTCGGCCGTATATTGCAATGAATTGGGATCGGTCGTTTTCATACGCATCGATGAGACGGCGTCTCTCGTCTTCACGAGCAACGAACATGTCAAGCTTGCCTTTCATAGATTGCGGAATAAGGTGTAAAAACAGAGATTCCGCGAGTTATAGTAGCACATAAAGGTAAGTATAATTCGCGGAATGTCTGTTTTGAAAGGCGTTTCCGCGGAATAGTAATCTTGGGGCCTCGTCGAAGCGGTTGGGGCGAGTGCGGGCAGATGACGCGACCCGCGCTCGTGCGCTCCATGCGCAGTCTCGAGACGCTGCTCGGGGTTTCTCCCTTCGAGCAGTTGAGCAGCCGCATCATGCCTTGCGCAGGCATCGCGGTCAGTTTTCTAACAGTCCCTCATCATCGGAATGCGAAGGGAACAGTCACCGAAAGCCCACGAGACGCTACTTGTTGTGGACCACGCTAGAGGTGATAGGCTTCGCCGCGCAGGGCCGCCTCCAGCCACTTTGCCACACCGTCCTCGCCGATGCTGTCAACAACGTTGTCGGCTATGGCCTTCACCTCGTCCGAGGCGTTGCCGACGGCCACGAAGGTCCCGACGTAGGGACGCATGGGCAGGTCGTTTCCCGAGTCGCCGAAGGCTACCAGCTGGCTCTTGTCCAACCCGAGCTGGGTCATCACCCATTCGATGCCCGAACCCTTCTCGACGCCCAGAAGCGTGATCTCGATCTCCGTGGGCGTGACAACGGCGATTTGCAGGTCGCCTCGGGCATTGAGCTGGGCCACGCAGCGCTCGAGATCCTGCTCGGTATCGAAGCAGGCGCCCATCTTCTCCACGAAGTTGGTCTGGTCGTCCACGAACCCGAGGGCAGGGGTGATGTCGTCGACGATGAGCTTGTTCTTCTGGCTGGTGATCTCGAGGCTCAGGGCCTCGTCAGTCAGCCTATCGCTGTTCTCCACGCGATGCACGGCCTGCGTCATGTACGAGACGAGGCGATTCTCGAAGTAGGCGCTGATAGAAGTCAGGCAGTTGAGGCCGGCGCCTTCTTCGTGGAGCCATGTTGCAAGTTCGAGGGCCTTTTGCTTGGGGATGGCCTTGGAAAGCAGATGATTGCCCAGCGGATCCAGAATCTGGCCTCCGTTGACGGTAATGTAGAGGTCCACGCTGCCGTACTTGAGGATGTCGGGCACGATGGGAAAGTTGCGTCCCGTGCAGACGACGTTGACGCAGCCGGCGCGCGTTGCTTCCTCCATGGCGGCAATGGTGCGAGGCGAGATGTAGTCGAGGTCCAAGATGGTGCCGTCCAGATCGTAGAATGCCGCGCCAATGCCGTTCGGGCACTGAGAGTTCGCAGGTAGCATAGTTTGGCTCCTTATGAGTGAGTAATCCGATACGTGTGTTCCTTGAGGTTGGCGTCGAGCTGGGCCCAGGCGTCACCGGACGTGCGGCGAACGCAGAAGGCACCGCCGTCGCCGCAGGTCACCTCGAGGTCGCCCTCGACGTCGAAGGCGGGGTGGGTGTTGCGCAGCTCCATGAGGCGCAGCAGTTCCTTGACCACCGGACGCTCGACCTCGCTGGCGATCTCGTCCATGCTGTAGTAGTGGCGGTTGATGTTGCGGCCCTCTTTGGTGGCCTCGAGCAGCTCGAGGTCGTTCTTGCCGGCAAGCAGGCCCACGTAGTAGACCATGGGGATGCCGCGGGCGAACAGCTGGATTGCGCGGGCCAGGTCGTAGGCCGCGTCGTCGTTGCCCAGCGCGGAGTAGTAGGTGGTATTGACCTGATAGATGTCCAGGTTGTTATAGGCCTCGGTGTTGTAGATCTTCTTGACGTTGGCACCCTCGGAGAACATCTTCTCCTTGACCCAGTCGGTCGCCTCGTCGGGCAGCAGGTCCTTGACGTCGACGATGCCGAGGCCGTCGTGGGTGTCGAGGGTGGTGAACTGGTGCTTGGGACTCATCTCCATCCAGCGCTTGAGGTACTGGCCGTCGCCGGAGTACAGGGCGTGCAGCGTGAGCACCGGCAGGGCGAAGTCGTACACCCAGTAGCCCATCTCGGAGACCTTGAACTGCATGGTGTAGTGCTCGTGGATCTCGGGCAGCACCATGATGTCGTTGCCGAGCACGTCCTGCATGGCGTCGAGCAGGTTGCTCGTGTCCGGCTGCTCGAAGAAGCAGCTGCCGCCCGCGCGCTTGCAGGCGTAGGCAAAGGCGTCGAGGCGGATGATGGAGGCGCCGTTGGCGGCCATGTTCTCGAGCGTCTCGCGGAAGAACCGCTGGGCGCGCTCGCTCCTCACGTTAATGTCGATCTGCTCCTCGCCGAAGGTGCACCACACCTTCTCGGTGGTGCCGTCTGCGAACTTGGCTTCGACGTAGGGCGCACGGGGCTTGCGCTTGTAGATGGCGTCGACCTGCTCGTCGGTGGGGAAGCCGCCCTCGGCCGCCCAGAAGTCCTTGTAGCGGATGAAGAAGTCCGCGAACTCTGAGCTGTCCTTCTTGGCCAGGAAGTCCTGGAAGTAGGGGCTCTGGCGGCTGATGTGGTTTATCATGAAGTCGAACATGAGGTAGCGGTCATCGCCGATGGCCTTGACGTCGGCCCAGTCGCCGAAGTCGGGGTCGACGATATCGTAGCGCATGGGCGCGAAGCCGCGGTCGGCCGAGCTGGGGAAGAACGGCAGGATGTGCACGCCGCCCACCGCCTTGTCGAGGTGCTTGTCGAGCACCTCCTTGAGGTCGGCAAGGTTTTCGCCGAGGCTGTCGGCGTAGGTGATGAGCATGCACTTGTTGGATAGTTTCATGTAACCTCCTCGGGTTGGGCGATGCGCCTGTAGCCATGGCATACTGTGTTCTTCGATCTCCTGTCTGGCGTGGGGATGGCTACTTCCTCACGCCACAGGGTCCATCGCTGTCTCAATGGGGGATGGTCTCGTTCCAGCCGGGCATCGCGAGGTCTGGCGCAAGGCCCATCTCCCGGGCAGACGCGTACTCCTTGCTCATCACGTCCTCCATGGGCCAGACAGAGCCGCTGTGCGCAAACGTGTTGGCGATGGCGAGGCTCTCCTTCTCGGGACAGAACCAGCGCGAGGCAAAGACCTCGGCGCCGTCGTTGGCGAAGACCTCCACGGCCGAGCCGTCCACGAGCACGCGTAGGTTGTCGAGCGCATTCAGTGGGATGGAGCGGTCCTGTCGTCCGGCGGCCGCGGTCGCGTCCAGGTAGCGGATGCCCAGTCGGCCGTCCTCGAAGAAGACCTGGAAGCTGTCGTCGAGCGTCAGCGTACCCGTGCCCTTGATGTCCGGCAGCACGATGTCGGCGGCGCGCCCGGCGACGGTCGTCGTGCCCACGAGCGCCTGAGCCTCTCCGCGCAGCGCATCAAGCTCCGGCACCGGGCTCTGCAGCAGGCGCCCGTCGGTCCGGCGGGTGACGACGCGCGGCACCGTCATGCAGTGCCACCAGTCGAGACCGTCAGGGACGCTCGTGTAGTTGTCGTCGAAGGTGCCCATCCATCCCACGAGGATGGTGCGCCCCGCGTCGTCCACGAAGGTCTGTGGGGCATAGAAGTCGTGGCCGAAGTCCCACTGCACGAAGCTGCGCTCGTCGACGACTTCGGTGTCGATGACGCGCTGACCTGCCGGAAGCTCGAAGTAGCCAGGCGTCCAGCGGTTGAACCAGCGGTCGGAGAGGCGCGGCAGTCCCTGCGGCGAGATGGCTAGGTATTCGCGCCCGTCCAGGCGCACGATGTTGGGACACTCCCACACGAAGCCGAAGGGATACTCGCTCTCGATGGCATGGCGGTAGGTCCAGGCGATGCCGTCCTCGGAGTCGTAGAGCAGGCACAGGCCGCGCGTGTCCTTATGGCGTGCCCCCAGCAGCATATGGCGTTTGCCGTCCTGCTCCCAGACCTTGGGGTCGCGTACGTGACAGCTGAGGTCTTCGGGGTAATCGCTGTTGCGCAGCAGCACCTGCTTGCGCCCCATTCGTAGCTGTCCGGTTTGACTTCCGGCCACGCGTTCGGCCAGGCAGGTAATGGTGTTCTGCTCACGGCCGGCGTAGATGTAGTCGAAGTCCTTGGGGCTGTGGCCGGGCACGGGATCCACTACGTTGCCCGTGTAGTAGATGCGCAGGAGGTCCTCGCCGGAGTGTCCTGCGCCGGACTCCACGATGGCGGACCCGCTGAACACCCCGTGCCGGTCCTCGGGGATTGACGGCTCTATTGGCACGCCCAGATACGCCCAATGAACCAAGTCAGGTGAGCTGAACAGTCCCCAGGCCTTTTGGTCGACCGTGGGCCAGTCGTGGTCGTACTGATAGAAGAAGTAGTAGCGTCCACGGAACTGGCAGAGCCCATTGGGGTCGTTCAGCCAGTTGCGGGGGGAACGGAGATGAAAGCCGACCTCCCAGCTCTTGTTGGACATGGGCTGCCTTTCTCTTGGCGTGCACGTGCTAGGTTGAGCATATACCTAAAGATGCCCGACGGGTGGTGCGAGAACGATTTCAGGCTAATGTACTCGGAGAGCGGCCGCCAGCGGCCACCATGTGCATCGGTGCATCACATTGGACCGCTTGTCGCCCACGCAGACCGCGCGCTCCACGAAGCCCTTTTCCGAGAAGCGCTTGATGATGTCGTCGCGTAGCTCGCGAGCAGGTGCTCGGTGAGCTTCTTTTGAGCGGCCTCAAGGCCTTCGCACTCCCGGAGGAAGCCGAGCGGGTCCAACTGGCTGCCCGAGGGGTTGGCTGAGGCTACGACCTACCATGTGGGCGGTTGGGCGACCACCCCGTCCAGCGAGCCTTTCGAGAGCTCCCGTGCGACGAGCGGAAGCATGTAGAGTGGGAGATAGCGAACAGGCTTCCCCTCACGCATCCATGAGACAAGCATCCCGTATGCCGTACGCTCAAGCATGTCTACCTCCTACTTGCCGCTAACACAACATAGAAGAGTCTATTAAGGAGCAAAGAAGAGACTCCTGCCCAGCTGCGGGTCGCGCCTACGCCTGCCCATGAAGCACCGCCTTGTAGCCCAGGCTGTGCACGGTCACAATCTCGAAGGCCTCGCAGTGCGCGAACTTTTGGCGCAGCTTGGCCATGTACACGTCAACCGTGCGCGTGCCGCTCGTGGAGTCGGCCTCCCAGAACTCGTTCATGAGTTGAACTCGGGTGAAGGTCTTCCGAGGGTACGAGAGCGGCTTGTGTAGGATGGAGAACTCCCGCACCGTTACGGGCACCTCTTCGCCGGCCACGAAGAGCCGAAGTGCATCATCGTGGGATAGTCCGGTCTCCTGCGTAAAGAGGCTAACCACGCGCGCGTACTTTCTGTGCAATAGGGTAGGGCTGGCCCTCATTGCTGATTGCCGTCCCGTTGCTGCGGAAGTTCCCTTTCTCATGAATTTAAGCCAAGATTTACAGACATATGCCAGTAAACTTTGAATAGAATGAATAGAGGCATTCGTGAAAGGGGAGGAATGGAAGTAGAGCGTCCGATATACCTCAAAAAGCTCGTCGACCGTATGGACAACGGCTCCGTCAAGGTTGTGACTGGGGTGCGAAGGTGTGGGAAGTCGTTTCTGCTCAACAAACTCTTCAGAAGATTCCTTCTCTCGAACGGGGTACCGGAGGAGCGCGTGGTGACCATAGCTCTCGATGACGTGCGCGATGAAGAGTACCTCGAGCCGAGGAGGCTCTATGACCGACTTGCGGCCATGGCCGCGGTGGGGCACACCTACGCGATCATCGACGAGATACAGCTCATCGAGAACTTCACGCCGCTCGTGAACGGGCTCCTACGACTTGATGGCCTAGATCTCTACGTGACGGGGTCTAACTCGCGTCTGCTCTCCACCGACGTGCTCACCGAGTTCCGAGGCCGCGGTGACGAGGTGCGTGTGCGACCGTTCTCGTTCTCCGAGTTCGTGAGTGCCCATGCTGGCAGTTCCCGTGCCATGCGGGACTACCTTCTCTACGGTGGCATGCCGGAGCTGCTAACGAGGCCGGATCACGAGCAGAGAGCTTCGTATCTGCAGAACCTCGTGGCCAAGGTCTACCTCGACGATGTGGTTGAACGCCATGGTGTGCGACTGCGTGACGACCTGGATCGAATCTTCGACGACCTATGCTCCTCGGTAGGCTCGCTCACCAACCCCTCCAAAATCGCGAACACCCTCCACTCCGTGAAAGGATCGCGCATCGACGACAACACGGTCCGCGTTTATCTCGCACACCTGGAGAGCGCCTTCCTCTTCGACGCCGCGAAACGCTATGACGTACGCGGCAAGCGTTACTTTCAGTCGCTTGCCAAGTACTACGCCTGCGACGTGGGCGTTCGCAACGCAAGACTCAACTACCGCCAGCTCGACGAGAACCACCTCATGGAAAACGTCGTGTACGATGAGCTGCGCTGCCGCGGCCTCTCAGTCGACGTGGGTATGGTGCGCTCTCGCGAGCAGAGGGACGGGAAGAGGGTCGAGCGGCAGCTCGAGGTCGACTTTGTCGCCACGCGGGGCAGCTCCCGCTGGTACGTGCAGGTTGCTCAGGGAATCGACGACCCTGGCAAGGAGGAGCAAGAGAAGGAGTCTCTGCTCAAGGTCAACGACTCGTTCCGGAAAATCCTCGTCGTCCGCGACGCACTCATGCCGGCCCATGATGAGGACGGCATCCTGGTAATCGGCCTTGAGGATTTCCTGCTGGGCCAACGGAGCTTGGATTTATAGGAGAAGGGAGCGGCGATGGTTGAGAAGGGCTTGCCATCGCGCTTCACGTGCCACCCAATCAACGGCAGCCCCGGGAAGGACGGCCGCATCCACACGGCGCTCGCTATCGCGCAAGGACTGCGCCAAGGCCGTGGCCTACGCGCTCTTCCGCGGAGCTGAGTACCACGAGGCGGCGCTCGACATCAACGGCCCCGAGCTCATGACCATCAGCCAGTTCATCGAGAACGGCAACGAGGCTACTGGCAACCGCGTGACCTACCAAGAGGTCACCGATGAGGAGAACTACCAGATCTTTGACGCCATGGGTGTGCCCCGCACCACCGACGGTGTCTTTCAAAAGGGGTCGGAGGCACCGTTTAGCTCTGACGGCATGGTTACCTTCGCACAGGCCATTCGCGAGGGGAAGATGGACAAGTTCACCGATGACTTCAAGAAGCTCACTGGCGACGATCCCATTACCGTCAAGTATATGTTCGAGCACTCTGACGAGTTCCAGATTGGCGAGCGTCACTCGAAGGACAAGTAAGAAGACTCAAACAGGACAGATTGAATAGCGCGCGGGGCTGGAACGGGGGACGTGGAACGAAAAACACGTCCCCCGTTCCACATAGGTTGCGCGGTACGCAAACTCGATGTCCGAGGACGCATGCCGAGACGCGGCTTGTTGCAGGTATCATCTTTGGTAGAGGGTAAAGCACATCGAGAAAGGATGCACCAATGGAAAAGCTGCAACTTGGAAAGAGCGACCTGTACGTGAGCCCCGTGGGCCTGGGCTGCATGGGCTTTAGCCATGCGTCTGGCGACCCGACCGACGACGATGTGGCCATCCAGACGCTGCGCGCTGCGCACGAGATCGGCTACGACTTCTACGACACGGCCGAGGCCTACGTGGGCGTCAAGCCCGACGGCTCCATCTCGTACAACGAGGAGCTGGTGGGCAAGGCCATCCGCGACTTTCGCGACGAGGTGGTAGTCGCCACCAAGATGGGCGTGCACCACGACAAGGACAACAACCTCGTGCTGGACTCCCGCCCGGAGACCATCCGCGCCAGCTGCGAGGAGAGCCTGCGCAAGCTGGGCGTGGACACCATCGACCTGTACTACCAGCATCGCATTGACCCCAAGGTGGAGCCCGAGGTAGTGGCCGAGGAGTTCGGCAAGCTCATCGCTGAGGGCAAGATCCGCGCTTGGGGCATCTCCGAGACCACCGAGGAGTACCTGAGGCGCGCCCACGCCGTCACCCCTGTCACCGCCATCGAGAACCGCTACTCCATGGTCGCCCGCTGGCACGAGCCCATCTTCCCCACGTGCGTGGAGCTGGGCGTCTCCTACGTGGCCTTCTCCCCGATGGCAAACGGTCTGCTCACCGGCGCCTATAGCCCCAGCACCAAGTTCGAGGGCAAGCAGGACTTCCGCGAGGGCATGCCCCAGTACACCGAGGAGGGCTACGCCAAGGCAAAGGCCCTACTCGACCTGCTGCGCGCCATGGCCGACGAGAAGGGCTGCACCATGGGCCAGCTCAGCCTCGCGTGGATGATCAACAAGGACCCGCACATCATCCCCATCCCAGGCACCCGCAAGCTGCACCGCCTGCGCGAGAACTTCGGTGCGGCGAATGTGCCCATCACGGCAGAGGAGATCGCGGCCATCGACGCCAAGCTCGATACGATGACCTTCGACGTGTTTGGTGGCCACGCGGCCAAGTAGCCCAATGACGTGGCTGAGGGCGGGTGCCGGAGGGGCTAAGCTGTCCGAAAACGGTGTGCCGTTAGGGGGTATCTCCTAACGGTACACCGCTCCTTCACGAGTTTTCGGTCAGCCTACCGTGGCACTACGTTCCCGTTATGCCACGCAGCCTAAAGCTTCTGATGTCACAACCCTTCCTTGAGCACCGTGAGCATGTTCTCAGGCGAAAGAGTGGCGACGTTGGAGTTGTGGCGCAGGCGGGCATCAGAGGTCACAAGATAGTCTGCGCTTATGCGCTGGGCGGCTGCAAGAACGAAGTTGTCTTCCAGGTCTTCGTTGAGCGCGCGAAGCTTGAGCGCATACCAAACGGCTGGTTCGTCGCAGGCTATGGCAGTCGCCACTTCATGAATGTCCTCGATGCACGACCACGCATGTGCGCGTGCGGCATGTGCGCGCGTTTCGTCAACTTCCACGCCCGAGCATCGGAACCACTGCTTTGCCTCACGGTTTACCTCATAGAACACGTCGACAAGGGAATGTCCGGAGTAGAGGAGGTTATGACCTTGGCTTGTAGCACAAACAAGGAGCTCGCGCGCGACCGCACAATGTTGGCGTGAAGGAATAAAGGCGTCGATCCACACATTGGTATCACAGACGATATTCAAAGTCTTGGCGCTCATAGCGTGTCCTCATGTGAGCGAGCTATCTGTTTTTCGCTGCGGACGGAGGCGCGAAGATCGTCTTGGGAGTCGTCTGGCAACGAAGACACGTCTAAGCCCCAGGTCTCGCCGAAGCAAGCAAAGCGACTGTACATACGGTCCAAGGCGAAGAGCCGCTCCTCAATGGGGGAGGGTTCTACAGCGGTCGTGGCATCGCGGACCCGTTGTTCGGTTTGGGCCACCGCGTCTTCCGGCGATTCCTGATCGGCAAGGTTCTGCCAAAGCTCGCGAACCACTTGCGAGGGGGTTAAGCCGGCACGAGCGAGTGCTTTGTCGCCGGCCTCCTTTGACGGTCTCTCGATGCGCACATTGATTTGGGCCATGGGCACGGTTGCTGTAGCCATTGTGATCTCACTTTCATGACACAGTGCCATTTTGTAAAGCATATATGCTTTACAAAATGCTGTCAATGCTATACAAAGTCTGCATCGTGAGGAGGGGAGACGTGGTTACAGTTCACGCCCCCGCGCCCGCGCCAGGCCCGCAAGCGGCGACTCACGATGTGAGCGAGCGAAGTGGGCGTGGAGCCGCATGCGGGCGGGCGTTGGTGCGGGGGCGTGAACTGTAGCGAGACGTGGAATTTGAGTAGCTAGGACAGCAAAGGCCAAAAGGGCCAGGGCACTCGTTGGTTTCGCCTGGGCGTTTGAAGGTGGTGGACAGCTATACTTATGCGTGGAGTTGGGATTCACATTCGCGGAAAGGGGACGTTATGCCGTCGCCTAAGCAAAGCTGCGCTGCCGAGGACTACTGGGCGCAGCCCGAAGGCGTGCGTGCCGAGCTGATTGGCGGCGAGCTGTGGGACCTCGCCTCGCCGAGCAGGACGCATCAGGAGATCGTACATGAGCTCGACAAGAAGCTCGGGAACCACATCGATGCCCACGGCGGGTCGTGCAAGGTCTATCCTGCGCCCTTTGCGGTGAACCTTTTCGCCGACGACACCACATTCGTCGAGCCGGACATCTCGGTCGTGTGCGACAGGGACAAGCTCTCCGACCGCGGCTGCGAGGGAGCCCCCGACTTCGTGGTGGAGGTCGTCTCGCCGTCCAATCCCGAGATGGATTACATCTCCAAGCTCAACCTCTACCGCGAGGCGGGCGTGCGGGAGTACTGGATCTGCGACCCGCAGCGCGAGCGCGTGCTTGCGTATCGCTTTGCCACCGAGGCAGTGATGGACGCCTACGCGTTCTCGCAGACCGTGCCTGCCGAGGTGCTTCCCGGCTTCGAGGTCAACTTTGCTAAGATCATTGCGCGGATGTAGCTGAGAATGTAAATGGGGATGGCCCTTTGCCTCGGGTCGTCCGTCTGGGCAATCTGCCAGTCGTTGAACGTCCTCACGCGCGTAGGCTTGGGGCAAAGCGCATATATGAGTTTCTGAATGAATCGTCGTAAGGGTATACTTCGCTGCAGATGTAGGCTTAAGGAGCCTCAATGGGCTTGAGTTGGAGGTCGCGGCGTGGTTTTTGTGCTCGTTGTTGCTGGGCTATTGGGCTCGCTTGCGGTATGCGTTGGTTTGGCTTGGCGTCTGCGTCACGACTATGACCGGAGTCATTCCGTAGATGCGGTTCAGCGTTGGTATGATCACATGCTTGGGACAGTTGCCAACACGCAAAACCCAGCGCCGGATGTGCGATCACCAGAGACGGATCTCCCACAAGTAAGCGTGCACCCGCTCGTTGCAGGATTTGCGATCTCGACACATGCGTTGGCCTACAGTGCCCTTAGCGCCTCAATTGCCCATCTCATTTCCCGGAGGGTAGTCGAGATGGCCCCGGCCGAAATCGTAAGAGGGAAGAGTCCCTACTTGGAAAACTTCCTTCGTAACAGGTCGGAGTACCCAACCCTGAGCGACGACGTCCTGCTTATCCACACCCAAAGACGTGCGTTGGTGCATGATTCGTTGGATCTCGCCATATTTGATGTGCTTGTTGACCTTGCCGATCTGGAGGCAACGCAACTCTGGAATCCGCCAAAGCTGTCCGGCGAGTTGCCCGATGGGGCCAAGTTCCTCGTGTTTTCCCATCTCGTGGAAGCGGCGAAGAGCGCTCCGAACACCTATCGCCATGTGCTGCGGAAGCTGGAAGACGCAAGTGCCGATGCCATCCGCGCCCAGAGGTTCGACGAGGATGCGGAGTTGGAGTCCAAGAAGGCGTTGCTGAGGTGGGCGACTATACTGTGCGTGTGTCTCTGTGGCGTGTGCGTTTGGGTGTCGGTGGCCTTCATATGGCCGCTGGGCTTCATTCTCTCGCTGATTGCTGGCGTGGTTCTGCTGTTTTATTGCTCGGCACAAGGCAATCACTGCAAGGCCATCTCCAAAGAGTGCATGCGCTTGCGGCGAGAGCTTGACGCTCTGTCGACTTGGCTATATGCCTGCGACGACCAGGGTGTTGAGACGCTTGCAAATGCGCTTGATGCCGACTCGTGGCATCTGCTGGTTTTATATGCAACCGTGGTGGGGAGAGGTGCGGAGGTGGGGCGTCTTATGAAACGCGTCGAGCCCGAGCTTTCCGAGCGCGTGGACTTTCGCACCATGCTCGCGTGGTGCGGCCGTCCCGCTCAGGTTGCGAACAAGACGTTCATGGAGGCGACGCGACAAAGTCGAAGGGGGCATGCCGCCGCGCCCGACCCACAGCCGTTCTTCTAGCGCAGCGTTACGGAAATATAGACCATCCTCGGCCACAGCCACCGCGAGCTTTATAACGGCGGACTCGCTTGAATCCCGTCCGTTGTCGCCTTACCACGCAAACACTGCCAGGCGATTGTTCACGTTCTTGCCGAACGTCGTGGCGAAGAGCTTGCCGCGCAGGGTGTGCTTGCGCATCTCAACGTTGTAGCTTTCCTCCGAGATGAGCTGCAGGCGCGGTTCGAGCTCGACGAACTCCTCGCCGGAGTCGGTACCCCACTTGAAGGTGGCGTTGGTGTTCTTGATGGCGTCGTGCTGCCTGGAGTGCCTTACCATAAACATAGAGTTCATCTCGGCGACGAGCCAGCCGTGTTCGAACGAGTCGCAGAGCATGTGCAGGCAGGTTGCCGTCTGCTCCTTGGTAAAGTACTCGAGCACGCCCTCCATCGTCACGATAACCGGGCGGTCTTTGGGCAGCTGCTCCGTCCAGGCGCCTTCGAGCGCATCTCCCTCGAGCATCGTGCAGCGCGGTCGGTCCTCAAAGACCTTGCGGCGCACGGCGATTTGGTCGGGCAGGTCTACATCGAACCACTCTATCCGACCGTTGTCGACCTGGGTGAACTTGTCGTCGAAACCGCATCCAAGGTTTATGCACACCGCGTTGGGATACCTCTCGATGAGTGCGCGCAGCGCATCCGCGAACATGATGGTGCGTGCGACAACGCCCTCGTGCGAGAGGAACGGGTCGTACTTGCTTATGTCCACGCCCAGCGAGTCAATGATCTCGGACGCCTTTTCGTCGCGGATGCGAGGGTTCGACCTGGCTGTCTCGCTTGCCCGTATGGCTAGTGTGACGAGCGCCGTCTCCTGGATGTCGCCGAACTGGAGCCTTTCGCCTTCGGAACTTGCAGGCTTGCGTGCGACCAAGTGCAGACGAAACTTCTTCTGGGCTTCCAGCGTGACTGGAACGAGCCCGGACGCCGTGCAAAACGCACGCACCTCGCCTGTTGTGTAGGCGCGCACGTCACCGTGGCCCACGAGGTTGGCAAGCGGCATCTCCGTGTGGTTCATGAGCCACAGGATGGGCGCAGGGGCAGTGTAGTCGCGCAGGACCAGCTTGCCGTCGGGGCGCAGCACACGCGCGACTTCGTTGAAGAACGCCTGTGGGTTGGGATAGTGGTGGAAGCTGTTTGCGCAAATGATGACATCGAAGCTCGCGTCGTCGAACGGCAGATCCTCGGCATCTCCCACCACGAAGCACGCGTTTTCGATGTCCTTTGCGCTCGCAACCTCGATCATCCTTGGCGTCAGATCGAGCCCCGTATAGTGTCTGCTCGGGAACTCGGAAGCGAGCAGCTCGATCATCGGGCCCGTGCCGCAGCCGACGTCGAGGAGATTCTCGAAGTCTGCTTTATTCAGCTCGTCCAAGATGGGCGGATAGTCGTCCTTGCACATCTCGTAGATGCCGGCGTGGCCGCTGTCGTACACATCGGCGGCCTTCGTGAATTCCTTGATCGACAGCTCTTTGTATCTGGCGTTGTCCATATCGCGCCCCTTCTGCGCATGTGGCGAATAGCCGATCCTTTGTTACTTTTGAATCCTCGCTAGGTGAGCGACCAGCTTGCAGACTTGCCTTGTAGGCGTGCCATGCGGGCGAAGGTGCCGTCTGCCGCGAGCAGCTCCGCGGGTGTGCCCTGCTCAACAACACGACCGTCGCTCAGGACAACGACCTTGTTGGCCCCCATGACCGTACGCATGCGGTGCGCAATCACGACGACGGTTTTGTTTGCGAGGAGCCGACCCAGCGCATCCTGCACTTTTGTTTCGTTCTCCACGTCCAAGCTGGCGGTGGCCTCGTCCAAGAGGATGACGGGCGCATCCTTGAGCAGCGCGCGGGCAATGGATATGCGTTGGCGCTCGCCGCCCGATAGCCTGGCGCCGTTTTCGCCAATAGGCGTGGCGTAGCCTTGCGGCAGTGCGTTTACGAACTCGTCGCAGTTGGCTGCTGTGGCAGCAGCGAGGACCTCTTCGTCGGTTGCGCCGTGGCGTCCGAGCCGGATGTTTTCCATTACGGTGTCGTCGAACAGCGTAACGTCTTGGAACACCATGGAATAGGCGCCCATGAGCACCTCGGGATCCACGTCGTTCACCTCTATGCCGCCGAGGGTGAGCGATCCTTCGCTGTGGTCCCACAGGCGTGCGGCCAACCTTGCGCAGGTGCTCTTGCCAGAGCCCGACGGTCCCACCAGAGCGGTGACTTCGCCCTCGCGAGCGGTGAACGTGACCCCTTGCAGCACCTTACTCTCATCAGTGTCGTAACCAAAACCGACATCGCGGAACTCGATGTCGTACCCGTTTGGCGCAAAGGACTCCGATCCTGCAGCTACCGGTGTGTCAAAGATCTCGTTGAGGCGTTGTACGGAAACGTCGCTTATGAATACCTCGGCAATGAGGGCGAGTGACTGGTCGAAGGGTGCGTACACGCGCGTGACCATAAGCAGGAACATGAACAACGTCATAAAGTCAATAGAGCCCTCGAGGATGAGCCTGGCGCCGACCAGCACCGTGGTCGCTAGGCCAAGGCGCATGATTACGCTCGCGGCATTCACGAAGATGCCCGTGCGAAGCTCCGCCTGTATCATGCGTTGCTCGCAGTTGTCGATGCTTTCGCTGACGTTCGCGAGAAATCGCTCCTCTTGGTTGGTCGCGCGAATCTCCCGCATGGTCTCGAGCGTCTCTTGGATGTCGTCGGCAAGCTCGAGGCCCGCCGCCTTGGCGCGCTTTGCATATGCGGAGAAAACCGTGCGTGAGCCAAAGAGCAGCGCGAACGCCACTGGTACGCCCCACAGGCATGCGAGTGCGAGCCGCCAGTCGTATACAAGCACCATCGCGGCGATGATTGCTGTGGAGATGTAGCCTCCGTAGAGGTAGCCCAGCACATGGCTCCACACGTGCTCGAGGCGGTCCACGTCGCTCATCATCGTCTCGGTGAGCTCGGCGAGGTCACGATGGGCGAAGAACGAGAGCGGAAGCTTACGAAGCCACTCCGCCAAGCTCGTGCGGGCATGGCCCACTTCGTCGTAGACCACGGAATAGGTGTAGTGGTACTGCTGGTAGTGCGCAAAGAACGAGAGCGCGAAAAACCCTATGACGCCTGCCACGTAGGGAAGGGCTTGAGGCAAGGGGGCGCCTTCCGTGAGGGTTGCCATGTAGCCCTGCATGAGCAGGAATAGCAGCCCGACTCCGGCCATAACAATAAGGTTCGTGAAAACGGTCCAAAACGTGCCACGTTTGACGTTTGCCTCGCCGGCCTCGGAGAGAGCGTACTTCTTACGGAACTTTTCGCCAAACAGCATCTATGCCACCTCCCGCTCGATCTTCCACTGGACGGACCGCTGGTAGTCGGCCCACATGCGGGCGTACAGCCCGCTCGCCGCAACGAGCTCTGCGTGCGTGCCTCGCTCCGCCACGCGACCGGCATCGAGCACCACGATCTGGTCGGCATCCACCACGGTGGAGAGCCGATGCGCGATCATGACGACGGTGCGACCGGCAAGGAGCTGCTCGAATGCCGCCTGGATCAGCGCCTCGTTCTCTGGATCGGCGAATGCCGTCGCCTCGTCGAGCACCACGATTGGTGCATCCTTGAGGATGGCACGGGCCAATGCTACGCGCTGCTGCTCTCCACCGGAGAGATAGGTGCCTGCACTGCCTATGAGCGTGTCTGCTCCCTCGGGGAGCTTTTCCAGGATGTCATCGCACTGTGCCGCATGCAGCGCAGCGAGCGCTTGTTCGCGCGTGGCGTCGGGTCGCGCCGCGCGTACGTTGTCCAGGATGGAGGCCGAGAAGAGCCGCGTGTTCTGGAACACGAAGGCCACGCGGTCCATGAGGGCGTGTGGGTCCATCTGCCGAACGTCCACGCCGCCCACGCGGACTGCGCCGGAATCCACATCCCAGAATCGGGGGATGAGGCTTGCCGCGGTGGTCTTGCCGCCGCCGGAGGGCCCCACGAGTGCGACAAGCTGCCCGGGCTTAACCGAGAAGCTCACGTGGTCGAGGGCGGGCCGATCGGCCCCCTCGTAGGCAAAGCACACGTCCTCGAAGCTGATGGAGTTGTCCTGCGGGCTTAGCGGGTCGTCTGCGACGGGCAGCGTGGGTGCGTCGAGGACCTCGTTGATGCGTCTAAGAGCATCTCCTGCCTGATTCAGACCGCCAGCCGCAAACATGATCTTTGCCAGTGCGGTGGACATGACTGTCGAGAAAATCGCATAGAAGGCAAAATCAGTTACGAATTCCGCGAAAGTTCCCGCAGCAAGGGACGAGGGTGCAATAAGCAGCGCGGCAGGCACGAGGAAGGCGAACGCCCCCTCAGTCACCGTAAGGTTCACGGCCTGCGGACCCTTGCAGACCTTGCCCTGATAGTAGGAGGCCTTGTTGGAGTAATCGTCAATCGCTGCCTTGAACGCGCGGGAGCTGTATACCGTCTGTTGGAATACCTTGACTATGGGATGCCGCGCACGTATTCGGTTCCCGCCTTGCTTGCGCGGTCCAGCGCATCGTAGTACTCGGCCATGAGGTTCGCGTTCTTGCCACCCATCATGGCAAAGAGCGCTCCGATGGAGATGACGGCGGCGAGCAGGCATGCGATGCCCATGCGCCAGTCGAAGACGAGCAGCAGCACGAGCAGCGCGACGAACATTGCGATGGTGCCCGTGATGTCGGCAAGGTTGTGCGCGAGCAGGGTCTCCGTCTGGCCAGCCGCACCATCGATGCGGCGGCGCAAGAGGCCCGATGCATGCGTGTCAAAGTACCCGAGTGGCGCCTTGGCAAGATGGGCCATGCAGCGTTTGCGAATGTTTGCCGCTGTACGAAAGGCGGCAAGGTGCGTGCACATAAGCGCGAGGAAGTAGACGACGATGCCTGCGATGGCCGCCGCGAGCGCCCACCAACCGTACCGCTCTATGTTCGTGGCTGTTGTCCAGTTTGGCGCAACGGCAATGAGGGCGCGTACGACCAGCCATACGAACACGTACGGCACCATGTTTACCGCCATGGCAACAGCCGACAAGGCGCATCCGGCAACCGTGAGTCCGCGATAGGCGCCCGCGAAGTCGAGGAGCTGGCTTACTGTCCCTTTCTTCTTCTCCATATGCCCTCCTGAGCTTGGGTGCAGTGATAAAATTGTTAGATAAGGTTAACATATGATTGGTATAATGTTAACCATCGGATACTTTTCTCGAGAACCCCTACGTGTCGCATGTGTGGTACGAGTTCTGCCAAGAGCGCAAGCGGCGATGAGAGGCTGGCATCAACTGCTGCGACACGGCACACGGTGTGTCAGCGCCCCGTCCCCGTGACACAGGCGTGCCGGAGTTTGGCAAGCTCGCTGACGAGCATACGGCGCAGGTGGGCGTTACGCTCTCCGAGGCCGAGGCCAATGCGGACGCCTACCGCATCGACGAGTGGCACTATGGCCCGCAGAACGAGTGGGTGGACAATGACGGACACCTCGTTGGTGCGGCCATCTATGGTAGTGAGGCGGGGACGTGGATAGACTTCCTCACGCTCGTGATCAACGCCAAGCTCACAGGAGCGGACATCCGCAAGATGGTCTTCGCGTTCCCCACGCAGACCTACATGCTCGCCAGTCACCTTGCTACGGCGCTCGTGGCTCGGTAGGAGATACAGCCCCTTGGGTACGTCTCCGCGACGTACCCAAGGGGGCTAGCTCAGCCTTCCCAGTTTTTCGTCAGCTCGTCAACGATCTTGGCGCAGCTCTTGATTTCGTGGATGTGGCTGATGCCATTGCCCACCGAGACGTAGCCCTTGTCCATGTTGCCCTCCAACATGCCAATACGCAGGTTGGCGAAGCCGCCCATCTTGCGGCCAAGCTCCTCGTTGGTTGCGCCGGCCTTGTCCATAGCTACCAGCTCGCAGGCGAGCTTTCCGGGAAGCGAGCGGTAGCACGCGGGGACGGTGCGGAACAACAGCAAATCCTTGGCGTTGGCTGCAAGGACGGCGTCCTTTACGTTCTTTGCCATGCGGCTCTCCTCACTCATGAGGAAGGCGGTGTCGCAGTAGACGCCCTCGGCTCCCAGAGCGAGTGCTGCGTCGAAGGCGCGGTGGTCTGCTATGCCGCCCGCAGCCATAACGGGAACATGGTCGACGGCATCCACGATAAGCGGCACGATGGAGAAGGTGCCGAGGGCGTGATGCCGCCTTCGGGCGTTGCCGCGCCCTCCCACGTCGCAGAGCGCACGAGGCGGTTCCTTGCGACGACGCTTCCCAACCGGGCTGGTTCAAATATTCGCTTGTCCATCTCGAGCTCCTTCTCTCGACAGGGAAAACGCTAAGATGAACGCTATGGAATTAGTAGTATGCAGAATAAACTTTGCTAGTCTAAAAAATATATCTATGAGGTAAAGCATGGTATCTTCGGAGCGTGACGTTCCCTTGCCGAACGACGAGAATATCTACGACACAGAATGTCCAATTCTTTGGGCCATGAGGGTCATCGGCCAAAAGTGGAAGCTTCCCATCCTGTGGTACATCCGCGACAAGGGCACCATCCGCTACAACGAGCTCAAGCGCAAGGTGGTTGGCATCACCCCCACCATGCTTACCAAATGTTTGGTGGAGCTCGAGGAGGCTGGGCTGGTGCACCGCGAGCAGTATCCGGAGATACCGCCACGCGTGGAGTACAGTCTCACGTAGCGGGGACTCACGCTCCTGCCCGCGCTCGACGAGCTCTATAGGTGGGCCGATGCGCAAATGCATGCGTGAGCAGCGCCGCGGCTAACGGCATATGCCAAGGGAGCGCATTAGAGCGAATGGCGAAACTCGTGCTTAGGCTCGTCCGATAGGTAGTCGTTGCTCATAGGCGCAGATTCGATGTGCCCTCGCGCATGAGCAGGTGCGTTTGCGACCCGAAGTACGGCGAGATAGACTTCGTGCTTCCGCGCGGGTCGAGCGTCCTTCCAATGGAGATTAAGTCTGGAGAGAGCTATCGCCGCCACAAGAGCCTCAACAACGTGATGGGCGTATTGGAGTGGAAAATCGGCGAGGCCAAGGTGTTCTGCCCAGGAAACGTGCACGTAGACGGACCGATAGCCTATCTGCCTTGGTATATGCTCATGTTTTGCAAGACCCACGAGGATGCGCCACTGCTGGTTAGCTGGTAATTCGAGCAATCGTCCGTTTTCCGCTTTTGCTACCGCCTGAGCCAGCGCCCCGGGTAGTGGAACAGACGTGTACCAACGGCAACGCAATGTCGACAAATTTCCCACGGATGCCCTATTATGTGAGCACTCTCCTTTACCATCAATGGCGGTCTGCTCGATTGAATGGAGGACGGCATCTTCCCGCGGGCAATACACATGCGTAAGGGGCAGCGATGGGCAACTACGACAGATATCCCGAGACACGCGTGACCGGTCACGACGGCGATGCATGGGAGGGCGCCAAGGCGGTGGCGTCAAAACTGGCGGAGCTCTCCGCGCTGAGCGACCACACGCTGGTGGTGGAGTGCTATCCGGGCGTCGACGATGAGGTGCTCGAACTGGTGCGATTCGCCTTTAAGCCCAATGTGGTGGTTCTCTCCGACGACGTCTTCTTTGACGGCGACGAGCTCACCGCTCGCATGCAGCCGCATCTCACCAACGACCGCGTACGTGGCGTGATGTACTACGGTAAGCTCGAGGACTTCATAGATCCCACATCGCTCGAGGCCGAAAAGGCGCGGCTGTCAGAGTGTGGACGCACGCTCATATATGGTGTCGGCGCGGGCCTCGTGGCTACGGGCGACACCTTTGTGTACTGCGACCTCGCTCGATGGGAGATCGAACTGCGCTACCGCGCGGGCATGCCCAACTTCCGCGCCCACAACGAGGGAGAGGACGCGCTCCGCAAGGTCAAGCGTGGCTACTTTGTGGAGTGGAGAATCGCGGACAAGCGCAAGATGGAGGTCTTTGACCGCGTCGACTTCTTCCTCGACTCGAATGTGATAGGCATGCCTAGGCTGGCGACGGGCGACGCCATTCGCGATGGCCTACGTACGGTGGTCGGCGGTCCCTTCCGCCTGGTGCCCTACTTTGACCCAGGTGTCTGGGGCGGCCAGTGGATGAGGGACGTCTGCGGGCTTGACCCAAAGGCCGACAACTACGCGTGGTCCTTCGACGGCGTTCCCGAGGAGAATAGTCTCTACCTGCGCATCGGTGACGTGCGCGTAGAAGTTCCCGCGCAGGACCTGGTGCTCTGGCGCCCTGTGGAGTTGCTTGGTATGCCCGTCTACTGTCGATTCGGCGCGGAGTTTCCCATCCGCTTCGACCTCCTCGACACCATGGGTGGCCAGAACCTCAGTCTTCAGGTGCATCCGCTTACCGAGTACATCCGCAACCACTTTGGCATGCCCTACACGCAGGACGAGAGCTACTACATCCTGGATGCGGGGGAGGGCGGAGGCGTCTTCCTCGGCCTCAGAGAGAGTACCGACCGCGGTGCCTTCGAGCGTGACCTGCGCTTGGCACAGGAAGGCGGGCCGAGCTTTCCGGCGAAGAGGTACGTCAACCTCTTCCCGGCCAAGAAGCACGACCACTTCCTCATCCCAGCGGGTACCCTGCACTGTTCGGCGGCGAATGCGATGGTGCTGGAGATATCAGCCACGCCGTATAACTTTACCTTTAAGCTATGGGACTGGGACCGTCTGGGCTTGGACGGCTTGCCCAGGCCCATCCATATTGACGAGGGACTTGCCAACATCCAGTGGGATCGTACGACCGGGTGGGTGCGCGAGAACCTGGTGAATGCCACCTACGTCGTTCACGACGGCGACGACTACCTCGAGGAACACACCGGTCTGCATGAGCTGGAGTTCATCGAGACGCGCCGCTTCACCTCGTGCGGGGTGACGGAGCACGACGCGACTGGGGGCTTCCATATACTTAACTTGGTGGACGGCGTCTCGGCCGTGGTGGAAAGCCCCGAGGGAGCCTTTGCCTCCCTTATCGTTCACTACTCTGAGACCTTCATCGTGCCGGCGGCGGCGGGGCACTACGCTGTCCGCCCCGAGACCGCGGGCGAGCAGATCATGTTCGTCCAGGCATACGTACGCCAGTGCTAGGCGGCGTGCCTCTTTGCTCGACGAGGCTCAACCCATAATCGGCGATTGCGGCACCGAGGTCTGAGTCACTCATGAGCGCCATGCTAATGCCAAAGTCAAAATGTTCCTCACGCAGATTCTCACTACGCACAGGGCGCAGACGTACAGGTGCAGGATACAAAGACATTCCGCCGTCTCTTTGGGTGTGTGTTCACGTCGGATGCCTTGGGCGACGGGAAGGGTCGCCTTGACGGTTGCCATGTGATTGCCAAATAGCCTGTACTGCGTTTGGCCTCAGACAGATACAATAGCCTTTCTCACGACCCTGTGCCTATTAAACAGCAGCGACGACGAGGTGGTTGAGGCAGCGTTGAAAAGCTTCTTTGGGGTTTTGGGGACGACGTACATTCGCTTGGCGGAAAGAGCCGGGGGCGAGACCAGGATCTTGTGAGGCTCAAAGGGGCTGAACTGAGTGCGAGACAAATCCAATGCCTAACGAGAATATCCCTTGGAGCCATATCGAAGGCTGGTAGGGATTGGACGAAAAGCACGTCCCATGCTCAGAGATCGATCTTTGTTCGCAAAAAAAGGCACCCCGAGTGGATGTGGGGTGCCCTGTCCGGTTGGGGAGGCCGGACGCTGTGCAATTGTGCCCATAACCGGAGGGGAGAGGATCCTTCGGATAGGGCCTGCCGTCGTGAGGCGGATTGCTACACCCGCCTCTGTCCTGACGAGAGGTACTTTACCAGAAGTTAGACAAATGCAACTTAGAAAAGTTAGAATAAGTAAACTTTGTGAAGATGCCCCGTTCGGCGGATTGATGGCCAAATAAAAGTTAGCCATAGATAACATTCCAGTTGAAAGGGAGTTAGCCTAAACTAACTCATGGACAAACGAAAGGAGCCAGCATGGCGAAGATTACCAACGTGTACGGTCGCGAGGTACTGGACTCGCGCGGCAATCCCACGGTCGAGGTCGAGATAACCCTCGAAGATGGGACATTCGCCTCTGCCCTCGTTCCGTCTGGCGCGTCTACCGGCGACTTCGAGGCCGTCGAGCTTCGCGACGGTGACAAGGCCCGCTATGACGGCAAGGGCACTCTTACGGCAGTCGGCCACGTGAACAAGGAGATAAGGGAGGCCATCGTTGGCCTCGACGCCCGCGACCAGCGCCTCGTCGACGAGACCATGATTGCTGCCGACGGCACGCCCAACAAGGGCAACTTCGGGGCGAACGCCATCCTGGGCGCCTCCCTCGCGACCGCACGTGCTGCCGCAGCATCGGCCAGCCTGCCACTGTACAGCTACATAGGTGGGGCTGGCGGCCACACGCTGCCCGTCCCCATGATGAACATCATGAACGGCGGCGTCCACGCCACTAACACCGTGGACTTCCAGGAGTTCATGATCATGCCCGTTGGTGCCCCGACCTTCTCTGAGGCGCTACGCTGGTGCTGCGAGGTCTACGCGACACTTAAGTCCGAGCTCGCCAAGGCGGGGCTCTCCACAGGCGTGGGCGACGAGGGCGGCTTCGCCCCCGACCTCAAGACGAACAAGGACCCGCTCAAGTACATGAGCCAGGCTGTTGTGGACGCCGGTTTCGAGCTGGGCCGCGACTTCCGGTTTGCGATGGATCCGGCTGTCTCCGAGCTCTACAACAAGGAGACCGGCCTCTACGAGCTCAAGGGCGAAGGTCTTACCCTTTCCGCCTCCGAGCTCATCGACTACTGGGACGCCCTTACCGACGAGTTCCCCATCATCTCCATTGAGGACGCGCTCGATCAGGACGACTGGGCTGGCTGGAAGGAGCTCACCGACCGCCTCGGCAAGAAGATCCAGCTCGTTGGCGACGACTTCTTTGTCACCAACACCAAGCGGCTCTCGCGAGGCATCGAGGAGCGCTCCGCCAACGCCATCCTCATCAAGGTGAACCAAATCGGCTCGCTCACCGAGACGCTCGACGCTATCGAGATGGCTAAGCGCGCGGGCTACACCGCCGTCGTGAGCCATCGGTCGGGTGAGACCGAGGACTCCACCATCGCCGACATCGCCGTTGGCCTCAACACCGGACAGATCAAGACGGGCGCCCCCTGCCGTACCGACCGCGTCGCGAAGTACAACCAGTTGCTCCGCATAGAGGACCGACTGGGCGTCGATGCCGTCTATGGTGGCATCGAGGCCTTCTACAACCTGCGCTAGAGCAAACAAGATGATTTATTCGAAAGGAACAAGCATGAGCGTAGCAATCGTGTATTGGTCACAAACGGGCAACACCGAGGCCATGGCCAACATCTTGGCAGATGCCTGCGGGGGAGAGGCCATCGAGTGGGACGAATTTACGGCGGCGCAGGTCGCAAACTACGACGCCCTCGCGTTCGGCTGCCCCGCCATGGGCGACGAGGAGCTCGATCCCGACTTCGAGGAACTGTGGAACGACTGCAAGGCCGAGCTCGCTGACAAGCCCGTCGTGCTCTTTGGCTCCTACGACTGGGGAACCGGCGATTGGATGGAAACCTGGGCGAACGACGCGCGTGACGCCGGCGTGAACGTCGTGGAGACGGTCGTCGCGAACCTCGAGCCCGACGACGAGGCCGAGGAGGCCCTCAAAGTGGCAGCCGCCAGGTTGGTGTAGCACGAACCGCGAGAATGGCTTTGGAGTGGCATGAAGGGACTCCGTTCCCTTTGTGCCACTTTTGCGATATGGGTTGTTGTGTTGCTCGAACCTCTCGAAGAGCTCGCCCATCAGGGCATACCCATTGGACCGTTAGGAGAAGATACGCCTCCGTGGCTGAGTCGTTGCTCCACGTGTTGTCGGCCTAGTACTCCTCGATGTGATATACACGCATTTTTGTCTTCCGGTCGTAGGCCTTGGCCTGTTATGCCGAGGCCAGTTTGTCCTAAAGCCAAGCAAAACCTATAGGCGCCATGTTGTCCTTTACAAGCTACTCTGCTCTGCGGATACGGCATTCCGTGCGCCTATGTTCTGTGCGAGGGGAACGTCTCCGAAGGACTTCGGGAAGGGAAGCCGGTTCGCTAGCTCTCGCTCTGCATGCTCCCGCTCGTGGCGGGGGAATTCACGCGAGGATCCTTGGACGGGATGAATGCCGGCACGTCTACGTAGTAAGTCCCCTGTTCCACGTGGCTACAGCATCGCGATATAGCGCACCTGCTCCGACCTGGGTACGTCGAGCGCGTCCAGCGCCTGCTGAGCCGCGATCTTGAGGTTCTTCATCATGCTGCATACATTCTCGAGCAACCTGTCCCTGGCACCTTGCTCGACGCCCTCGTTGCAGACATACACCGATACGTGGACAGTTCCAGCCGCTTGTGTGGTGTACCCTAGATGCATACGCTATGACAATTGATACAAAGGGGAGAGAAAGACCATGGAGAGACAGTATCCGCATCTAAGCAGTCCCATTACGCTGGGCCGAACCACCTTCCGCAACCGCATGTTCTCGGCGCCCATGGGTGGCACCGACATTGCCAACGATGGCTGCATAGGGCCAAAGTCCACGGCGTTCTACGAGCTTCGTGGCAAGGGTGGTGCGGCGGCAGTCACGGTGTCCGAGCTCATGGTGCATCCTGGAACTGACGGGAGCCACGCCTACCATTTGGACGAGAGCATCCTCAACTCGCTCGCTTGCGCAACCTATACGGCGGACGCCATCCGCAGACATGGGGCCATCCCGTCGCTTGAGCTCTCTCACTCGGGGCAGTTCGCGGGTACCTATATGACCGACAAGTCCAAGCAGCATGGCCTCGCGCAGTGGGGTCCCTGCGACGGCATGCGTGCCGACGGCGTGCCCGTGCGCGCGCTCACGCACGAGATGATCGATGACATCGTTGCCTCCTATGGGCACGTGGCAGGCCTTGCCAAGCGTGCTGGCTTCGAGATGCTCATGATTCATGGGGGACACGGATGGCTCATCAACCAGTTCCTCTCGCCGCTGTTCAACCATCGCACCGACGAATATGGCGGTAGCTTGGAGAACCGCTGCCGCTTTGCCATTCGCGTGCTTACGGCGGTGCGCGAGGCGGTGGGACCGTTCTTCCCGATTGAGTTTCGCCTGAGCGGTGCCGAGTTCTGCGAGGGCGGCTACGACGTGGAGGAGGGCGCGCGCATCGCCCAGCAGCTCGAGCCCTACATCGACCTGCTGCATGTGAGCGCCGGCACCTATCAAAAGACCTTTGGCATCACGCATCCCTCCATGTTCGAGGAGCATGGGCGTAACGTCTTTCTAGCCGCCGAGATAAAGAGGCGCGTGAGCGTGCCCGTGGCAACCATCGGCGGACTCAACGATCCCGCGCAGATGGAGGAGATCATCGCCAGCGGCAAGGCGGACGTGGTCTACATGGGACGCGCGCTGCTTGCCGACCCCTATCTGCCGCGCAAGGTGGTGGAGAACCGTACCGAGGACATCGTCCGGTGCCTGCGCTGCTTCACTTGCATGGCCGAGCGTGCTGCAACAAGCACGCGACGCTGCACCGTCAATCCCATCATCGGCCGCGAGTTGGAGGGCGACGAGGTCGTGCCCGTGGCACCCGAGCGTCGTCGCAAGGTCGTGGTGGCAGGCGGTGGTCCTGGCGGGCTCTACGCAGCGTGGACGGCGGCCCGCAGGGGGCACGATGTGGTGCTGCTCGAGAAGGAGGACGAGCTCGGAGGCATCCTCAAGAGCGAGCAGGCGCTGCCCTTCAAGCACGAGATGTTCGAGCTCACAGGTACCTACGAGCGCTTTTGTCGCGCGGCGGGCGTGGACATCCGCCTTTCCACCGAGGCCACGCCCGAGCTCGTGGAAGAGCTTGGTGCCGACGCGCTCATCGTGGCCGTGGGGTCGGAGCCGCTCGTGCCGCCCATCCCTGGGCTGGACGGGACAAACGTCATCGTGGTCAACGAGTACTACCGGCATGCCGATGAGGTCGCTAACGATGTGGTGGTTTTGGGCGGTGGCCTTGCCGGCTGCGAATGCGCCGTGCACCTAGCCCAGGAGGGCAAGCACGTGAGCCTCGTGGAGATGCGCGACGCCTTGGCGCCCGATGCCAACGTGCGGCATCGCCCCCTGCTCATGGCGCAGATCGAACAGCTGGGTGTCGACGTGCGGTTGGGACATCAGGCGCTCTTGGTTGGTGAGGATGGCGTTACGTGCAAGGTGGGGGAGGACGAGGTCCTCGTCTCCGGTACCACGGTTGTCTGTGCGTTGGGCCAGCGCTCTCGCACGGCGACGGTCGAGGCGTTGCAGGATGCCGCCCCGTTCGTGCGCGTGATTGGCGACGCAGCGCGCGTGGGCACCATCACCAATGCCGTGTACTGGGGCTACCACGCCGCCTTGGACATTTAGATCCCCATCGGGTGCATCGCGGGTTGGCAGGGGTCGTACGGAAAACGTCCCCTGTTCAGCTAGTTCCAGTGGAATGCTGCATTAGAGTCTCATGTGCAGCAAGAATGCCCGACCGCTTCGGTCGGTAACTGCCATGGCTATCTTGGCGTATAGTCCGACTTTCTCCTTTAGAATGCGGCGGGCATCGGCATAGAAGGGGCGCATCTCGATCAGTTCGCAGCCTGCCTCGCGGGCGAACGCCGTCGGGTCGTCGATCGCACAGTGCATGAGGGCAGATGCGTTGCCCGTCTTCTTCACGTATCTGTTGGTGTACTCGAGGCCCTTGGTGTTGGTGGCATCGAAGATGAGCTCTGCGTTGACAAAGGTCTTCTTGGCGTCCGCAATGAAGCCGAGCACGTCGGCATTGTGGAAGTATTGGAAGACACCCGAGACGACAATGAGGGTAGGCATCGAGACGTCTATGTCACTCGACCAAGATAGGTCGAACGCGTCGCCCGCTATGAGTTCGTTGCGCTCGGGCGCGCCGAGGATGCGTCGGCGTGTCTCGATGACCTCGGGGAGATCCATTTCGTAGAACCGCGCATCCGGGGCATCGGGCCCCACGCGCCAAAACATGGTCTCCAAGCCGCATCCTACGTTCACGATGTTACAGGCAGGGTGCTTGTCGATGTAGGCGTGGGCCATCTGGTCGAGGTTGTGGTAGCGGGCGGCTGACGCAATCATGGTGTATTCGCTCGAACCCCTTTGGATGCCGTCGCCTGGAATGGCTCCCTCGAGCTCGAGCGACTTGAGGTCGAAGAAGAACTCAGGGAACCGCTTCTAGGTATGCACGCGCGCCGCGAGTGGGATGTAGAGCGTGTCTGCAACCCCATCGAAGGTCTTGTCTTGCATGGGTGAACTCCTTTAGAGTTGGCATTCACTAACTTTATTATGTTAGCATAAGTTAACTAACGTTGATTCTGAGCCTTGGCTTCGAGGCCTATGCATGATGGGAAGACCAGTGGAGGGAAGGTAATGTCACGTAAAGCATCGCAGTTTCAGAAGAAGGTCATGTCGCTAGGATATCGTGGCAAAGAGGTTTTCAAGCCGCTGAACACCGGTTGGATCGACGAGCACGTGGCATGCGTGCGGGAGTGGATTGCCAACATCTTCTTCTACACGCGCAACGGCACCACCATTATGATCGATGCTGGCTACAACTACGAACGTCTGGCCGAGAAGATGGCCTGGCTCGACGTTGACCCCGCGACAATCACACATGTGCTCATCACTCACCAGGATACAGATCACGTGGGTGCGCTTGAGCGCGACGGGTCCCATTTGCTGGATGCGGCCACGCTCTATATCGGACGCATAGAGGACCGCTATCTAACAGGTGAGGCCAAGCGCAAGGTGATATTTGGCCTCTATACGCTACCGCAGGTTACCATTGACAACGAGAAGGTCCTGCTCGACGATGGCGATGTCTTTTGGATCGGGGACATAAAGGTTGAGGCCATCCTCGTGCCGGGTCATACGTGGGGCCATATGGTCTACCTGGTGGATGACGCATACCTCTTCACGGGAGACACCATCTGGCTTGGTCCGGATGGAGGGTATAGCTTCATTAACGGCCTTGCGGAGGACAACGGGTTGGCTGTGGAGTCGCTTGGCCGGCTTGAGCGGCTGCTGCGAGAGCGGAACAATGCCCCAAAGGTGATAACTGGCCATACGGGTTGGTCCGACGACCTGGACTTTGTCTTCTCGCACACCGACGAGGTCTGCGTTGGCTTCAAGCGGCAGAAACCGCATGATCCCAGCGCTCCCTACGATGGTTACGACGAGAGCGACGACACTGAGCTCCGTGCACGAACGGAGAGGCTCGCTGCGGTGGTGCCTGTGTTCGGCGCCTCGAACGAGGCGGAAAAGGCACGAAGCTTTTGGAACCGCATGGCCCCGCTCTACGACGTGGCCATGGGCGGCGAGGACGGAGGCCTTGGGGAGGCCATCAAGTACGTAAGGTCCTACGTGGATACCTTGCAACACGAGGCGTCGAGCCACAGGTGGGACTTGGAGAGACCCTCTTTTCCATGAGCATGGAGCAAGGGGCGTCGTATCTAAAGGAAACCTACGGACTCCAGAGCACCCCGGACGAGGTATTGGGCGACCTAAAAAGCATGCTGCGGAGCTTTTATCTCCACGAAGTGCGTTCCAAAGAAGGGGCGACGGAGCTGCTGGTCGCGTTGGATAAGGCGGGGGTCAAAATGGTGGCAGCAACATCGAGCCCGCGCGACCTAGTTACAGCGGCGTTGGAGAGAAACGGACTCATTGCGTACATAAGCAGGATCTTTACAAACGCCGAGGTGGGTTCGAGCAAGCACTCGCCACAGATATACAACGTTGCCGCCACTTATTTGGAACTCGCAAACCGGGAGGTCTGCGTGTTCGAGGACTCGCTGTATGCGCTGCAAACAGCTGTCAAGGCGGGGTACCACACCGTGGGGATATACGACAAAAACGGAGAGGCGGACCAGCGGGGATTGGAAGAGTCTGCCGAAGTTTACGTAAGGAGCCTCGCGGAGCTGATGCGGCTGTTCTAAAGAGGTTTTAAGCGGCAGGTCGGGGGCACCACTTTCTGTCGCTCTACAAAAGGTGAATGCTTTGTTGAAGGGAGAAGAATAGTGAATAAGGCATTGACTATCGCAGGATCGGATTCGTGCGGAGGCGCCGGCATTCAGGCAGACATCAAGACGATGACCATGAATGGGGTATACGCAATGAGCGCCGTTACGGCCCTCACTGCCCGAAATACCACCGGCGTAACTGGCATACAGGACGTAACACCCGAGTTTCTTGGCTTGCAGCTGGACGCAGTGTTTGAAGACATCTTTCCCGACGCGGTAAAGGTGGGAATGGTGTCCTCGTCCGAGCTGATTGAGGTCATCGCAAATAAGTTGACGCAATACAGAGCGACCAACATCGTGGTCGATCCGGTAATGGTGGCAACGAGTGGAGCGCGCCTCATAGAGGAGAGCGCGATCGAGACTCTTAAGGCTAAGCTGCTGCCTCTCGCAACGGTAATCACACCCAATATTCCAGAAGCCGAGATTTTGGCCGACATGGCAATCGGCGGAGAGATGGACATGGAAAAGGCGGCGATGGTTCCTTACCAACGTTACGGGTGTGCGGCGCTGGTAAAGGGTGGCCACAGAGTCAACGATGCAAACGACGTGCTGTATGGCGCCGATGTGGATCAGCCGACTTGGTTCAGGGGAAAGAGGATCGACAACCCCAACACCCACGGAACGGGATGTACTCTCTCGAGCGCCATCGCGTCGAACCTGGCAAAGGGGTGCAGCCTTTCCGAATCGGTAGACAAGGCCAAGGCATATCTCTCCGGCGCTCTTGCGGCAATGCTCGACTTGGGAAAGGGCTCTGGCCCCATGGCTCACAATTTTGCTCTTGAGGAGACAAGGTAGCATGAATGCAAAAAATGTGATGTTTGATGGGTACGCGGCGCAGTACGACGAATGGTTCATGAAAAACGACAACCTGTTTGCAAGCGAGCTCAAGCTGTTCCAAAAGGCTTTGGGAAACATCGAGGGAAAAAGGCTGCTATCGGTGGGTTGCGGCAGCGGCCTCTTCGAAAGCTACATCGACTGTACGAACCTTGAGGGAATCGAGCCGTCCGAGGACATGGGAAAAATCGCACAGAAGCGCGGCATCAAGGTCATAAGCTACAGCACGATAGAAGACGTTGACCTGGCGGACAGCACGTACGACATTATCTACTTCAACGGGAGCTCCAGCTACATTGCCGACCTCAGGCCCGCCTACGACAAGTGCAAGCGCGCCCTAAAGGAAGGCGGCAGGCTCGTATTGCTCGACGTTCCCAAGGAGAGTGCGTTTGGCTTCATGTACCTCCTTGGCAAGAGTCTGAACACCTACGACCATGAGTTCCTAGATGGCGCGATGCCCGAGCTTCCCTATCCGTTGGCCCTTGCCGCCAGCGGGGTTTGGCACACGACGGAAGAGAAGATCGGCATTCTTGAGAATCTTGGCTTCGCGAACTTGTCCTATTACCAGACTCTGATAAAGAATCCCTTGTATACGAACGAAGAGCCGGAAGAGGTTTTGGAAGGCTACAAGAGCGGGGGATACGTTGCCATCGTCGCAGAATGCTAGGGAGTCAACCGTGAGGCTTTCAAAGGTGCTGCACGAAAGCGTGCGGGAGCTGTGGTCGCAGGCGGCAGAGAAGCCTTTTGTCGTCGAAATGGCCACGGGGGTCCTCGATGAGCGGCGTTATCGCTACTACATGATTCAAGACTACCTGTACTTGCTGGACTACATAGACATTCTTGAGCGCATAAGGGAGCGAGCAGACGATTTGGCGCTCAAGGAGTTCATCGGTTTCGTTATTGCGCAAACCAACAAAGAAACGGCGCAGGTGCACGTGCCGCAGATGAGAGCGCTTGGCATTACGGAGGATGATGTGGCCCAGTGCCCCAAATGCTCCGTGATAGTTGAATACATTGACTATATGCGCAGACAGGTGGAGGAAGGGGGCGTCCTCGCGGGCCTTACCGCCCAGCTGCAATGCTCTTGGGTCTATGCCTATATTGGGCAACGCATGATGGAGAAGTACCCTATGCAAATCGCGGCTTCGCCTTATAGGGGTTGGTTCGAGGCCTACACGTGCGACGATTACGTTGCAGCGAACCAACAATGGATAGACGTTCTTGATGCGCAGGCTGCTGGCATTCAGGATGGCGAGGCAAAACAACTCTGCGAGATTTTCCAAACGTGCGCGGCATACGAGAACAGACTGTGGGATGAGCTCTATAGGTAGCGGCGTGGAGCAGGGGGCGGGTTTTCCGTTCCACTTTCCGAGGAAAGTGGAACGGAAAACCCGCCCCCTGTTCCACGCCAAACCGCCCGACGTGATCCCTGTTCCATGTATAATTAGGCATATTCCCCTTTGTTTGCTATCGAAAGGACTAAAACATGCCGAGTTTTACCGCAAAGGAATGGAACGCGAGCGGTGCCATATTCAGCTATGGGAAGATGGATCTCCGCTGCTTCGTGGTTGAGGTCGTCCTTAGCGAGGACGTGCGTGGCGATATGCTGCAGGCCGCCGTGGACAAGGCGTTGGAGCGCCTGCCCTACTACCGTCAGACGTTCGTGCGCAAAAAGGGCCTGTACTACTATGCCAGCAACGACTTGCCGTTCCTTGTTGCGGAATGCGATGAGGCTCGCACTGTGGGCGGAACCGGCACCAACTATCACATGGTGGACGTTACCTACTCCGGCCGTACGGTGCGCTTTGCCATGAATCACGCCTTCTGCGACGGGCTTGGCCTCAACCGCCTTATCGAGGCGACGCTCTACCACTATTTCTGCCTTAAGGATGGCAAGGAGTATACGAGCGAAGGAATCATAACTGAGGCGGTACCCTACGATCCGGCTGAGGAGTTTGATGCCTTTGCCACAAAGACCGATGCGGACGTCGAGGAGCTCAAGAAGCTTTCCGGAGGCGAGGTGCGATTCCGCCTGCCCGAGCTGGACGAGCAGGGCAACCAAGGACCCACCATGCACCGCCTGCCGCTTAAGGTGCGCACCGGGGACCTGCTGGGCTGGTGCAAGGCGTGCGGAAGCTCGCCGGCCTCCGCGATATCCGCGTTTGCTGCCCTAACCGTGGAGCGCGAGCATCATCCGAGCGAAGGCGTGGTAATGAACGTGCTGCCTATTTCGTTGCGCAGGTTCCTGCATGCAGACAAGACCTTCAAAAACTGCAGTGCGGCGGTGTTCTTGCCCGTGAGGCCCGAAGATGCGCGAACCAAGTCTGCAACTGAGCTTGCGGCGCAGTTGCGTGGAACGATGAAGGAGCAGATGGGCGAGGAGATGGCGTTGCTGCTCTCGTCTTCCATCAACATGATGACCCACTTGGGCAAAAAGATGCCCTTCTTCTTCCTCAAGACCAAGATATTCTCGATGCCACAAACACGTCCGCAGGACACTTTTTACGTGGACTACGTGGGCAGTCTTAAGACGCCTGGCTACGAGGGCCAAGTCGTCGACGTACGCTACCTCAATGCCGACCCCTGCGGTGGCTCGGCCTTTATCCTTATGAGTGAGACGGCAGGATACTTCCACATCAGCTTTTCGCAGACCTTCGCGAGCGACCGATACCGTAAGGCGTTCTGCGCGGTGTTGGATGAGGTGGGCATAGCCTATGAGTCGCTGCCCGCAGAGACTTACCTCAATCCCTTAGCGGAGATGCCCTCAAAGTAGGGGTGTGGACTGGCCATATTTTATCACCTATCAGGAGGGGTACTCCCTCTTGGTAGGTGATAAAATTCGGTACAGAGACACAGAGCTTAGAGAGGTGGCACCATGGCGACGCAGCCCGACTTCCAGATCAAAGAGCAGAACATAAGCGGTGTGCACAACTGCTTTCGCACCACGCCGCACCGTACCTATGTGGTGGACGTGCACATCTCCACGGACGTGCACGGTGGCATTCTGCAGGAGGCGGTGAATGACGTGATTGAGCGCGCGCCCTATTTCGCCGATGCCTTGGTGGAGCGCGACGGGGACTTCTTCTATGCCAGGAACCCGCTGCCAATGGAGGTGGCCGAGGGAGGCCTGCGCGCGGTAGGCGGTCCCAAGACCAACTGGCACTGCCTCGACGTAACCTACGAGGGCAACGTGATGAGCTTCTCGATGTTCCACGCCTTTTGCGACGGATTGGGCCTAAATATGTTCATCGAGTCCGTGCTCAATCGCTACTTCTGCCGCAAGGACGGGGTTGACTATCCAGCCGACGGCCTGCGCGTGCCGGGGCAGCCTGCACTCGAGGGCGAGGAGACCGATCCCTATAGCAGGACCTACGAGGTACCGGAGGACTACTCAAACGACTTCTTTCGCGAGAGGTTCTACCACTTGCCCGAGAACGACGAGGCGCCCCTGAACAATATGCGCGGCGTTAACTTCCGCGTGAAGGAGAGCGAGTTCATGGAGCTCGTGCGTTCGTGCCAGAGCTCGCCCGTCGCCACGCTGCAGGTGCTCATGTCCGATGCGGTGTTTCAGGTTCACCCAAACACGAATGAGACGGTCGGCGCCCTCATACCGGCTTCCTACAGGAAGGCTCTCGAAGTCCCCAACACGTTCAAGAATTGCGTGGGCGCCCTTCGCCTGGCGTATAGGCCCGAGCAGATGGCCAGCCTCGACTTCGCCGGGCGATGCCAGCTCATGCGCAGGATCCTGCGCGAGTCAAACGACCCCAACGCCGCGCGCCACACGGCAAATGCGATGGGAGGAGCCGTGCGGCAGGTTAGCCAGGTGATGCATAGCTATCGCGAGAAGCTTCAGGTGCTCAACTTTGCCAAAAACGCCAACAACGACACGTTTATGCTCGACTACGTGGGCGGCCTGCGCTCGCGGGGATTCGAGGACCAGATCGTCTCCACGCATTACAAGGCCACTAACTGTCAACCGGGCATGAGGACCGTTACGCTGTACATCACGGCAACGGCGGGCTATTTCGACATAGAGCTGGTTCGCGCCTTCGAGGGCGACGTGTATGAAGGTGCGTTGGCCGAGCAGCTCGAGAGGCGTGGAATCGCCTTTGCGCGGGGCGAGGAGAGCTCCTTCATCACGCCGGAGAACGGCCTGATTAGGAGCTTGGGCTTGCAATAGCGACCTTTGCGGGGCTTCGTTGCCCATGCTACTAAAGCATGCCGAACAGCTTGCACATGAGCGCGGAGTCGGGCAACTGCAGTCGAAGCGAATATGAGTTGCATATGCGTCTACGGTGCCATATTTGGAGCTCGTCGTTTAGGGCCGAGTGCTAAAGACTACCTGTAGCTCAGTCCCGCCTTCGTACTTTACCCCCACAAACGATGCGTCTTGGTGCCCCAGCTCCTTGAGTCGATGGGAAAAGTCGCATGCGCCGTCCAGCCAATACTGCTTTTCCGTGTTTGCGCCACGAACTACGAGGGCAACGGAAAATAGATCGTCGCCGTAATCTGGAACGGTCTCGCATTCCCACGCCATGGGACTTGGCCGCTCGTTGCGAATGGATGCCAGGTAGCCTGCGGGGAGAGGAATGGAGCCGAGGCGATCCGTATTTACCCACTCGAGCTGCCCACCGTCTTGGCAGAATAGGGCATTGGGGACGCTCTTTACGTCGCAACACATCGGAACAATGAGGACGGGCCTCCCACCGCAGCTATTCCTTTTACCGATACCTTGAACAACGTTCCTCCGCTCAAATGGCTAGGGCTTTGCTTCTGGCTTTGCGGTGAAAGGTGACAACATGGAGTGTCGAGCGAACGTCGACGGGCTCGACGTTATGGCGTCTTATAGCGATTGGAGTGTGGCACATGCCTTCCTGCCGCTGCTCAGGTACCTTGGTGAGCTCAGTTACAAGAAGGGCTCACGTGTGCTCGCGATGCTTGCGGCTTCTCCTGCGGCAGGCAAGTCGACAAGCGGCATGCTGCGCGCTGAGGCTGAGGCGTTCGTCGAGCGCAGCGACCTCTACAATGCGCGCACGGTTCTGGCGCATACGGCGTCGTCTGACCTCATGCTCCGACTTCTGGCCAACGGCGAGTGCGTTCGGGTTTCGTAGCTTGCGTGCATAAGGGGATGGCCACGCCTCACTCCTGTCGCAGCCAATGTTGCGGGTAGCATGTCTCCACGGCGTCACAGACCAGGCTCGCCAGGTCGTCGTCCGTGCTAAAAAGGGACACGTACCCTTCGAGGTTCTTGGCCTTCTCGCGCAGCATGCCCCTCTTGTTGAGGACGAATATGTGACACCTGCGCTTCCCGTTCTTGGCGTCTTGGACCATGTTCGCGGCAGATGAGTTGCCGTCGAGGGCGACAAGTACCGAGGGTCTGCGCTTGAAGACCTCGTAGGCGACGCTCTTGTAGATGCCCATGGCGCTAGGCTCGATGGATACCCGTATTCGGACTTTGGCTCGCGTGAGGGCCTTGGCCTCCTTCGGCTCGATCCTGGCTGGTACGAAGGCGTAGACGTCGAACCGCCCGCGGTTTTTATCGGCAACGTAGCGCTCGTAGCCCGAGAAGCTGTGGCCTATGATCAGGAACATCTTGCTGGGATCTCCCTTGTCAAGAAGGTCGTCCAGAAGGGCGCATACGTCGCGGCGCCGCCTGGTAGCGTGGCGGTCGTTATTGAACGACCCGCCCACGAGGATCACTGGGACCCGGTCGTTTGGTAGCTCCTCGATCATGCCAGAGAAGACGCTGGCGCTGTCTTGGCCGTCGGGCAGGTCTAGCAGGGTCTCCTCCGGTTGCTGCTGTGCCAGCATCTTCGCGGCGTAAAAGGTCTCGACGTCCTCCGTGCCCGCCTCCCGCGCAAAGGCGCGCATCTTCTCCTCGAGGGCGGCGAGGCCTCGGCGTCGCACCACGTCCTCTGCTCGACGCATGGCGATGAGCTCCGCGTCCGAGAGGTCGAGCGCCTTCTGGAGGGCGAGTTGCTCGTCGATCGAGTCCGTCCCGTATATGGCCCCGCCGTCCGTCCCCTGCACGCAGGGCACACCCGCCGCCAGGTACTGTCGCAGGGGATGGCACCCGAGCTGGCTGAGGTTGTTCAGGCGTACGTTCGAGGTGATCTGGAACTCCAGCACAGCGCCGCTTCTCCTTAGGTCGTCAAGAAGCTGCTGCCCTTTCTTCGAGGTGAGGTTTCTGGTGTAGAGCCCGTGGCCGATTCGGACGGGAGGCATGGGCTGGCCTGGCGCCAGCCCCTCTTTGACGCACTTGATTGCGTTGGCGACGTTGTCCCGCAGACCGTCGTTCTCACCGGCATGGACGCGTATCGTAAAGCTGGGGTGGTCCGCTGCGATGCGGTCGAGCTCCGCAAGTAGCGGCGCGAGGTCGCGTACGTCATTTATCTCCTCGCCGACGATGTCGCTTCCGGCCACGTATGGGTCTGCTGCCACCGCCCGTATGGCCTGCAGGCTCTTATGCAGGTAGCCGTCCGGGGCGATCTTGTCACGCACAATCGTGAGCGGCGTCCGCCGAACCGCCGCCAAAAAGCGTAGCGTGACCCCGGTCTCCCGCATGATGGCTGGCATTACCTTATGGACCTCGGACAGCATGTGCGGCGCGTCCTCGGGCTTTGCCAGCGTGGTGTCGGAGATCTCCGCGTAGTCGATGCCGCGGGAGGCATAGCTCCGCGCAATCCACAGCAGCTTGTCTTGGAAGACGCTGTTCGTGGAGAACACGGGGTGGCTTCTGTCAGCTTTCATCGTTTCTAGGGTCTCGACTATTTCGTGGTCGGGAATGTGCCCCGTGCTGTGGATATGGATGGGATCGTCAGCGGGCACGCCCTTGCAAAAGACGTAGCGATACAGGTAGACCTTCTCGAGATTGGTGAAGACGGCCTGACCGTCCTTCATGATTGCCAGCGAAGCCCTGATCCTGGGGATGTTCCATGACGCGTTGTCGAGGTTTTGCAGTATGAGGGAGGCGAAGTTCAAGAATGTATTGTCGTCGATCCTGCGGTTTAGGTATTTGCCCTTGAGCGGGGAGTCGCGAAGCTCCGTCGCTGCCTTGGCCCGACGCGTCGCGAGGAGTTGCTCCTGCTCGAAAGATACCCTAAGCCCCAGCTTCTTGATGTAGTAAAGCGGGTAACGTATTTGGTGGTGGATGCCCAGGGCGATGAGGACGTCCGGGTCCAGGTTGGCGTTCATGTGGGTGTGCAGGTCGGTGCGGAACTTGCACTCGCGCAGGATGTAGGTCTTCACGACGGTCTTGCGAAAGTCCTGACGGTAGTCCTTGGTTTGGCTCATCAGGGTCTTTGCGATGGCGGGTATGTACGCCTTCCGCTCGATTCTCCCATCCGGGTAGATGTTCGCGACCTTCGTGTCGAGCAAGCGGAAGACGAAGACCATACGGTTGTTGCCATCGATGTAGCAGGGTAGCGTGCCCCGAATTACCCTGAGGCCGTCCTCGTCGGTAGATAAATCCAGTTTGCACAGGGAGGCGAGGTTGGTTATGAGGTTGCCCGTCCCATGGTTCGGCGTCCTGAGCACGTAGCGCAGCTCGCTCGTCTCGCGATAGAGGTCGACGACAAGGTCCTTTTCCTTGTCCAGGTAGAAACGTCCGAATTCCTCCATGAGCTCACCCCCACGCCCTAGCCGTAAGGGCATGATATCAATTTGGGGCACGCAGTGTCAGGGGTGTGTCACGGGGAAAGGGGCGCTGACACGTTCAAACCCGAACAAACGGCGTTTTCCGCCAAAACTTGCTGCAAAACTCCGCTTGTTCGGTTTTCATTTCGACGGAATCCGAACAAACGGCATTTCGAGGTTTTTTTGCTTTGATTTTTCCGTTTGTTCGGTTTTTGGCTACCCTCCACTGGGTCACAGAGGTTCCCAAACCCGAACAAACGGCGTTTTCCGCCATGATAAAATCCAAAATGTCGGTTATTCGGTTTTCGCGAAAACCGAATCCGAACAAGCGGCGTTTTGGATCGAATCAACCTCCCTTTTCGCCGTTTATTCGGGTTATTGAGCCATGTGTTATGGAGACCCCATTCCAGCGACACCGCGCTGGGCGTGTCAACGCCCCCGTCCCCGTGACACACGTCCCCGTGACACAGCGATACCGCGCGGGGTCGCTGACACGGTGTCACGGGGACGGGGCATTGACACAAGTTGGACGCCTCTCGAGGAGGAAGGTGACGCATGGATCGAGGCTCGTTTGCTACATTCTTGCGAGCAGTAGCGATATGAGCCAGACGTAGCAGACGGTCTTCGGGATCATGAGCATACCCAGCATGGGGTTGTTGCGTGCACCAAGCACTACGCCCAAATAGCACGCGAAACTCACGCACACGAGCGATGCCATAAGCCATTCTCCGTACCAACCAACGAGGTAGAGCACGGTGATTACGCCCATGATTACGAAGGGGATGTTGCGATAGATGCCCCACGCTTGGTCGCCCTTCCCGTCGAACCATCGGTTTTGCGGGAACAGACAGAGCGCGATCCGTACGGCAGCTAGTGCGCAGAGGGTGCAGAAGACACCTGTCTCCAGTGGCGAGAATACCAGGTCTTGTCCGCGGTGCGCCATCTGCCACATGCCTACAAAGAGTAGGAGATAGAAGAGCGTCATGGTGATGGAGGACACAAGGTTTCCGAGTCCCAACGCGAAGGAGCGCCTGCGCAACACGGCTGGATCCGAGATTGTGCCACGTAGGTTGATGAGGATGCGGGGGATTAGGTGGAAGGCGTCGCCGCAGCCCAGGAGCAGTGTCATGGCACCACACGTGCGAGCCCACGCGCCAGCGTTTGGGGAGCCAAGAAGCATACAGCCCGCAACGAGCGCAAACGCAAGGTATCCTGCGCAAAAGACATTCTCGCCGATTCTCATGCCAAGGGGCTTTTCTCGATCCATCGCGCACCTTCCCTCAAGAAACCCGCACCACGTTTCACATTGTGACACGAAAAGGCTGGCAAGCAACCAAAGGCTGGCAGGTGACCAAAAGCCGGCAAGCGACCTGTTGCTTTGTTTGACTTCGCGCATTGCTAAACGTGCAATACCATGGAAAAGTGTTTTGCAAAGCCATCGTCATCCACCTGGAGGCAGCTATGAGGTTTAGCGAGGAACAGGAAGCGTTAGTGTGTTACCGACAGGGAGAGACGCTGCGAATCGAGCCGTGGGGAACAGACGCCCTGCGCGTGCGGGCCACGAGGTATGCGAGCTTCTCTGGTAACGACTGGGCGCTGTGCGGCAAGCCAGAAGGCAACAAGGGAACCATTCAGGTGGATACCGCACCCATTGCCCAGGGGAGCGACGAGATACGCCGCATCACAAACGGGCGCATTTCCTGCGAGGTAAACTGCGGCGGGGTTCTATCGTTCTTCCGCGACGGTACGTTGATTCTGCGTGTGCACTTTCGCAACTATGAAGGTACCATCAGTCCGTTGTCTTAAGGTGGAGGGACGCACGTACAAGGCACATGTGGGTGGCGATTGGCGCATCGTGCAAAAGTTCGAAGCCAACGATGGCGAGAAGATCTTTGGCATGGGACAATACCAGCAGGCCCAAACCAACCTCAAGGGCTGCGTTCTGTATCTGGAGCAGCGCAACTCCCAAATAAGCGTGCCGTTTGCGGTGTCTAGTTTGGGCTATGGCTTTTTGTGGAACAATCCGGCCGTGGGTCGCGTGACGTTTGGCGCAAATATTACCGAATGGGTGAGCGAATGCTCCAAGGAGCTCGACTACTGGATTTGCGTGGGCAACGGTCCGCGCGAGCTGCTCCAACGCTATACCGCCGTTACCGGTCGCGCGCCAGCGTTTCCCGAAGATCTTCTGGGGCTCTGGCAGTGCAAGCTGCGCTACCGTACCCAAGAGGAGGTGCTTCGGGTGGCGCATGAGTGCGTGGATCGCGGAGTGCCGATCGATTGCATCGTAATCGACTTCTTCCACTGGACCCGTCAGGGCGACTGGCGCTTTGACCCCACGTATTGGCCGGATCCCGCAGCCATGTGCGACGAACTGCATGGCCTTGGCATAAAGGTGTGCGTGAGCGTGTGGCCGAGCGTGGACAAGAAGAGCGTCCATTTTGATGAGATGTGGGACCGCGGACTTCTTATACGCACTGAGCGAGGGTCCAACCAAACGTATGAGTATCAGGGCGACTGTTTGGAGATTGACGCAACCAACCCCGAGGCTCGCGCGTACCTGTGGAAGATACTTAAGGAGAGCTATGTCGACGTTGGCATAGACATGTTCTGGTTGGACAACGCCGAGCCTGATTTTGCCGTCTATGACTTTGACAATTATCGCTACTGGTTGGGGCCGGCCCTGAGTTGCTCAAACATCTACCCACAATGGTTTAGCAGGGCTGCGTATGACGCGCAGCTTGCCGAAGGGTGGAGGCAACCCGTGAACCTGCTGAGGTCTGCTTGGGCGGGAAGCCAGCGCTTTGGGAACGTGGTATGGTCGGGCGATGTGCCCTCGACCTTCGAAAGTCTTCGAGACCAGCTACAGTGTGGCATAAACATGGGATTGGCGGGCATTCCCTGGTGGACTACCGATGTGGGTGGATTCATGACCGACGACGTGGAGGACCCCGCATTCCAAGAGCTTCTTATTCGTTGGTTCGAGTTTGCCACGTATACGGCGGTGTTGCGCTTGCACGGCGAGCGCGGTCCGCTGGACATAGAGCCTCTGGATAACCGTGAGTTTGGTGGGGGTTATCTACATACGGGGCATAGCAATGAGGTGTGGAGTTATGGCCCTGAGGTCGAGGCTATTTTGCGGTCCTATCTTGACGTGCGCGAGGGCTTGAAGCCGTATCTTGCGGAGTTGTTTTCTCAGGCAAGTGAGGATGGTTCACCGCTGCTGCGAGCCCTGTTCTACGAGTTTCCTGACGATGCGCATGCATGGGAGACATACGACGAGTTTATGCTGGGCCCGTGCTATCTTGTGGCACCCGTGCTTGAGTTGGGCGCACGTGAGCGCAAGGTATATTTACCTGCGGGAGTGTGGCGCGATACGCGTAGCGACAGCATCCTGGAGGGACCTATGGAGCTCATGGCACCTGCACCGCTTGAGTCGATTCCGGTTTACGAGCGGATGGCGGAGTAGGGGTTTAGTGCAGCAACGTGCGCGAGTCGTATGGCATTCCGCGTAGACACTGTTTGCTGTGATCGCGAACGGTGCGGCGGGGTTGGACGGATTCGGCCACAGTGCGGCCGATTCGAGCAAGCGCCCTCCGGGATTTGCTGTGGTCGCGAACGGTGCGGCCGGGTTTGCTGGGAATGGTCACAGTGTGGCCGAATCCAGCAAATCCCGGCACCCACCGTCCGCACCGTTCGCGAATCCAGCAACGAACAAGGACGTTTTGTGTGCCGCGCAATCGACAGATGAGCTTTGCGTATTATTCAATACGAACAAGTAAGGAAGTAACAAAGAAGCAAAGGCAGGAGGGGGCAGTATGGGCACATTCTCCAAAATCCTTCGTTATCGAGAGCGCGGCAAAGAGGCAAACGTAGTAAACGTCGAACAGTTTGGCACTCCTTCGCATTCACTTTTCATCTCCACCAACTTCTGGTCCTTCAGGCAGAAGACCAAGATTGTTGAAGAGGATGGTTCGGTTGCATATCGGGCAAAGTCGCGCTCCATCTCGCTTCGTGACAAAACCACCATCACTGATGCGCGCGGAAAGCTTGTTGCCAAGCTGGAGAAAAAGGTGCTTACCCTGCGAGAGTACCATCGCGTTACGATGGCGGATGGCACCCGGTTCGACATAGCGCACGAGCTATTCCAGCTTATTGACGACACTGCCGAGATTTCGGATCTAGGCTGGACCTTGCGAGGCAGCTATGCGTCTCTGAACTTCGAGATTTACGACGAAAACGAGAACATCATTGCCGTTGTGGGCAAGAAGCTCATATCCATAAAAGACAAGTACGCCATCGACATATACCGTCCGGAATTGGAGCAAGAGGTCGTTGCGGTGCTTGTGGCGCTGCAGCATACGCTGCGCGACAGGACAAAGAGCAACAGGTCTTCCTCTTTGGTGGCTGACATAGTCCGAAAGCTGTAGCAAACTGCCCAAAATGACAAAATCTGTTACTATCGCCACTCGTTGTTGAATGCGAAAGGACGGATGCTTTATGAGCAATCGCGTTTATGTTTTCTGCCATGGTCTCAATGGCTGCGGACAGTACGATGAGAAATACAGGAAGAAGCCGTATTGGGGTGGAGCCTCGGGTGATGTTGTTGCCGAATGGAGGGATCAGGGTCTTGCGGCCTATGCCGCAAGCGTTTCTCCGCAGGGCAGCGCATGGGACCGCGCGTGCGAACTCTATGCCCAGATAGCCGGCGTGCGCACGGACTACGGTAGGGTTCACAGCGAAAAGAACCGTCACGCACGCTTTGGCGGAGACTTTACCGGTGACGCGCTCATTCCCTCTTGGGACGAGAACACCGAACTGGTGCTCATAGGTCATTCGTTTGGCGGAGCAACAATACGGCTCTTTGCCGAGCTGTTGGCCCACGGTAGCGAACAAGAGCGCGCGGGAGCGGACGTGGACGATCTGAGCCCGCTCTTCGTGGGTGGGATGTCTGAGCGTGTGTTTGCCATCGTAACCCTGGCCGCGCCCACAAACGGCACCACCGCCTACGAGATTGGGGCAGATCCTAACTTTGACGCAAAGCGCGTAAAGGTGTCGCTTAGGCACAAGTTCTTGGATCGCATACTCAAGAGAGCGACCAGAATTAAGGCGGACGATCGTGCGACGAGCGATTGGGCAAACTACGACATGCGCGTGGACAACGCAAGGGAACTTAACGAGCGTATACCTATGCTAGACCATGTGTATTACCTCTCGGTTGCTTGCGATGCGACGAAGCCTGGCGAAGGTGGCGTGCGCGTAGTGGACACCGCTCGCATGGACCCCTTGTTCGTAAAAACCGCCACGCTCATGGGATGCTATAGTGGCATTACGAGCGAGGGCATCAAGATTGGGGACGACTGGCACGCCAACGACGGTCTTGTCAATACGCTGTCTGCCCGTGCTCCGTTTGGCGCGCCGAGCAAGCCGTGCGATTGGAAGAATATGGAGCGGGGCGTGTGGAACGTTATGGGCGACCTCCACGCCGACCATGGCTACTTTTCGGGCGGCTTCGTAAAGAAGTGCGACCCGCACCCCTTCTTCCGCGATCTTAAAGAGCTGCTCGAAGGGCTTGAATAAAAAAGCTGACAAGTGACCTGTCCCCTTGTCACATCTGGGAACAGAGCCAGAAAATCTGTTCATCCTTCTGTATACCTCTGGCACCACCGGTCAGCCAAAGGGCGTGATGCTGGAGCATCGAAACCTCGTCAACCTGTGCGACTGGTACCGTACGCACTATAGCCTGACTCCGGACTCTGTTGTGGCTGCATATGCCAGCTTTGGCTTTGATGCCTGCATGATGGACCTTTGGCCAGCGCTTACCACGGGGGCTGCCGTTTGCATTGTGCCGGAAGAGCTCCGCCTCAATCTTCCTGAGCTCAATCGCTACTTTGCGGAAAAAGAGGTCACCCATGTGTTCATGACGACCCAGATGGGGCGTATGTTTGCCCAGGGAATCGAGAGCACAACGATTAAGTATCTATCGGTTGGAGGAGAGAGGTTGGTGCCCCTTGCGCCGCCAAAGGACTATGCCTTAGTCAATGGATATGGGCCATCGGAGTGCACGGTCTATTCCACCACACAGTTGGTCGACCAGGTATACAACAGGATTCCCATTGGCAAGCCCTTGTCTAACTACAAGCTGTACGTTGCGGACAAAAACGGCGCAGAGCTTCCCGTTGGGGCTGTGGGAGAGCTTTGGATTGCCGGTTACGGCGTTGGTCGTGGGTATCTTAACCGCCCCGATATAACCAAGAAGGCCTTTATTGACAATCCCTTCTGCTCGACTCCAGGGTTTAACCGGGTATACCGATCGGGAGACATGGTTCGCCGCCTTTCGGACGGGCGAATCGACTTCATAGGGCGCAACGACGGCCAGGTGAAGGTGCGCGGCTTCCGCATTGAGCTGGCGGAGGTCGAGGCCGTCATTCGCGATTATCCGGGAATCCGCGATGTAACGGTGCGGGCCTTTAACAACGAGGCCGCGGGGGGCAAGTACATTGCGGCCTACGTGGTTTCGGACGAACCGATGGACTTCAGTCGCCTGAGTGCCTTTATCCATGGCAAAAAGCCGTCCTATATGGTGCCGGCAGCCTGGATGCAGCTGGACGCGATTCCTCTTACCCAGAACGATAAGGTAAACGTAAGGGCGCTTCCCCTGCCTGAGCCAAGGGATGAGTCCCATGAGTACGTTGAGCCAGAGACGCCGGTAGAGAAGGAGCTATGCAACAAGTTCGCAGAGATACTGGGACTTTTGAAGGTTGGCGCAACGGACAGCTTCTTTGACCTTGGAGGAAGCTCCATCACTGCCGCAGAGATCGTGATGTTTGCCATGAATCGGGGCTACTCCATCGTCTACAAGGACATCTTTGCGCATCCTTCCGCAAGGGAGCTGGCTCGGGTGATTGTGGGAGCCGAAGAAGGAGTGCGGTTTGGAAACATAGAGGACTACGACTATGCGGCCATCCGCAAGCTCTTGTCCGCAAACACCATGGAACATGTGGACGAGATCTCTTCAAAGAGTTTGGGTGGCGTAATCATTGCCGGCGCAACGGGCTTCCTTGGAATCCATGTACTCAAGGCGTGCATTGACGAGACGGATGCCAAGATTACCTGTTTGATGCGCAAGAGCGAATCGGAAACGGTCGAGATGCGGTCGAAGCTGCTGCTCATGTATTACTTTGGCAATCCGATGAGGGAGCTCTTTGGAAGCAGGATCTTCTGTGTGGAAGGTGACATTACCGACTCCGAGAGCCTCAGGCAGCTTGATTCGGCTGGTGCCGATACCGTTATAAACTGCGCGGCTAGCGTGAAACACTTTGTGAAGGATGACCTGTTGGATAAGATTAACTTCCATGGTGTGGAAAACCTGATTGAGGTTTGCCTGCGAAACAAAATGCGGTTGGTGCAGGTATCCACGATTTCGGTGGGCGGATTCATCGAACCGAAGAACAACAGGACCCTCAAGGAAAACATGCTCTACTTTGGGCAGAATGTGGACAACGATTATGTTCGGACGAAGTTTTTGGCGGAGCGCTCAATCTTGGAAGCACGCATTCAGAGGGAGCTTGATGCCGTAATCCTGCGTGCGGGCAATTTGATGAGCAGGCTCAGCGATGGCGAATTCCAAATCAACTTTAGGACAAACGCGTTCATGCGCTCCCTTTGGGCCTACGTGCGGCTGGGAAAATGCCCCGTTACGATCTTGGAGCAACCGATTGAGTTCTCGCCCATTGACGCAGCGGCCCAGGCCGTCCTCAAGCTCGCTGGTGCGAGCACGGAGTTCAGTGTCTTTAGCATGTACAACAATCACACCATAACGATGGCAGATATGATTGCGGCCATATGCGAATATGGACACCAGATTGATATCGTATCGGAAGAGCAGTTCCAGCAAGTTCTGTTGGAGGCGGCAAAGCGTGATGACGGTGGGGCCGTGCTATCCCTTGTGGCCTACAACAACAAAGAAGGGGAGAACCTGGTCCCCGTTGAGGCGGACTGCAGATTTACGACTAACGCCCTCTTCTGCCTTGGCTACCGATGGCCCATTATCGATAACATCTATCTTGATAGGGCCATTTGGGCGCTGGACGCACTAGGCTTCTTTGCGGACGAGCTTTAGTGGCAAAAAAGTTGACAAGGGGACAGGTCGCTTGTCAGCTTCTTTGCCTATGACAAGGGGACAGGTCGCTTGTCAGCTTCTTTGCCTATGACAAGGGGACAGGTCGCTTGTCAGCTTTTTTGCCAGTCTACATAACAACTTGGTTCTTGCCGCTTTTCTTTCCTTCGTAGAGCTTCTCGTCTGCGGCGTTGATCCACTCGGTTGTTGTGTAGCCCTCCTCATAGGGTGAAACACCGAGCGTGATGGTTACGCCAACGCGGTGTTCCTCATACCACAGGGACTGCTTTTCGACGGTTTGCCTGGCTCGATCAAGCAGCTCTACTTGCGATTCCATGTTATTGCCAATAAGACCCACCGCAAGGAACTCCTCGCCGCCCCAACGACACACCTGAGCATTACCCAAGCTTTCCTGCAACAGATGGGCGATGCTTTCCAGAACGAAGTCGCCGCAGTTGTGACCATAGGTATCGTTGACTTTCTTAAAGTCATCGATGTCAGCAAGCGCAACCCAGTATTTGTTGAGGTTTCCGCTCTTGGCAAGCTTTCCCAAATATTCTGCCACGTAGTATCGGTTTGGGAGGCCAGTGAGCTTGTCGTGCATCAAACGACTTGTGAGGGCCTTCTCCGATTTGGTTGCCTCGCGTACAAAGGCTTGCAGAACGGTCGTGGAAACGGCAAATACGATAGTGCCCAGGGCGAGCTTGAGGAACAGCGACACTGCATCGGGCATGCTGTAGGGCGCTGGTCTTAGGGCACACACAGTGCATGAGGAAAGATACGCAATAGCACCAAGGATGCAAAGGGGCAACGCGTGGGCATGCCTGATGCCAAGATACCGTTCCAGGTACTCCGCGAAAAATGCGAAGGAGCTCATGCCAACAAGGGTTACCTGAAAGTCATTGCCCCAACCAGTAAGGAGTATCGCGCAGGTCATGTGGGCCACGACCTCAAGATATACGAGGTCGGTATACAGACCCAACAGCTCCTTTTGGATGAGGGCGAACGAAAGCGCGTAAAAGATGACGCTTCCTATGTTGAAGAAGGCCATCGGCATTACCCCGCAACGCCAGAAAATCGCGGTCATCACCATATGTATTAGCAGGAAACATACCGATATGAAACGCGCCATGTTCTTGGCGCCGTTTATATCCAACAGTCCGTCCATGTGCCCTCGCATCCACAATGTTTCGTTATGCTGCGTGTGCGAGCAGCCAATCTATTACCGTTTGCTCCACGTCAAACTTAATGTCATCGTAGTTGTGAATCTCGTGACGATAACCGCTCCACAGTTGGGTAATTACGTCGTGATTCGTATCAATGAGCCAGTTGGCGCACTGGTATACTCCCTCTCCAAAGCAACCAACCGGGTCCTGGTCTCCCGCAATAAGCAAGATCGGTAGGTTCGTGGGAACCTTTTGTGCCCACTCTTTGCCTTGGATAAACGTCATCATGTCTATGAAGTCCCGTAGACTGATGTTGTGCGTAGGGTGGGTAAAGGCGTCGAAAGGATCTTCGGCGTGGTCCTTTTGGACCCATGGATCGTGACAAATCCATTCGTTGCCGCGTTTTGCTCCCTCTTCGCAGCGGCAGAACATCCATCCTAGGAGGTCGGCGACGAATGCCGGGTTGGATTCGTGTGCCTGTCCAGCTTCCACGGCGGCGTTGACCTTCTCTCGAACGATGAGCGCATTTTCGAACACGCCGGTAGTGCCGCAGTAAATCGCACCCGCAAGCAGGTCACCGTACTTGGCCGAGAAGTCGCGGGCAATCATGGATCCCATGGAGTGGCCGAACATGTAGTAGGGGAGGTCGGGGTACTTCTCTGTCACCACGTCATGGAAGAGCTTCTCGTCTTCCATCATGGTGTGTGGTCCTGCGTCACCCCAGTCGCCCCAGGTATTGTTGGCAATGGCTGTGGCACCGTGACCTACATGGTCGTTTGCCGCAACAATAAAGCCAGCGTCCATAAGGGCGACGATCATGTGGAGATAGCGGCGAGAGTGCTCACCGAATCCATGGACGAGCTGAAGCACGCCCACTGGCTCGCACGCGGGAACGTAGATCCAGCCCGTAACCTCGTCTCGGCCGTTGAAGGAGGGGAACTTGACTTCGTGTAGCATGGCATGCTCCTAACTATGCGATTACTTTGAAATCATTTTATGTTAAGGATATGCCGGAGGATGCGCGCATTCACTCAGCGGGCTGAAGATGGGGGCGAAGGACGAACGGTGAACGGTGCGGGCGGGTTTGCCGGGATCAGCCACAGTGCGGGTGATCCGAGCAAGCGTTTGCCGGATTCAAGAACAGTGCGGCGGGGTATGCTGGCTTTGGCCACAGTGTGGTCAAATCGAGCAAACGGGCCGAGGGATTTGCTGGCTTTGGTCACAGTGTGGCCCATCCCGGCAAACGCTCCCGCACTGTTCGCGAATCGAGCAAACGACCGCCGGGATTTGCTGGGATCAGCCACAGTGTGGCCGAATCGAGCAAGCGCCCGCCAGGATCTGCCGGATACGCGAACGGTGCGGAACCCGCCGGCCTGCCCCCGGTTTTCCGAGAAACAGCCCCTTGGGTGCCTAGAGCATCCAAGGGGCTGTTCGCATGAGCTATCTGTTGCTAATGCGAGTGGGTATTAGCCAAAGTAACGCTTGAGCAAACCGGCGAACGCCTTGCCGTGACGCGCCTCGTCGCGGGCCATCTCGTGCACGGTGTCGTGAATGGCGTCGAGGTTGGCGGCCTTCGCGCGCTTGGCAAGGTCGGTCTTGCCGGCGGTTGCGCCGTTCTCGGCCTCGACGCGCATCTCGAGGTTCTTCTTGGTGGAATCGGTAACGACTTCGCCCAAAAGCTCGGCGAACTTAGCGGCGTGCTCGGCCTCCTCGAAGGCAGCGGTCTTCCAGTACTCGCCGATCTCGGGATAGCCCTCGCGATAGGCGACGCGCGACATGGCCAGATACATGCCGACCTCGGAGCACTCGCCCTCAAAGTTGGCGCGCAGGTCCTCGATGATGTCCTCGGGCACGCCGTCGGCCTTGCCGATGCCCACCACGTGCTCTGCTGCCCACGTCATCTCGCCGTCCATCTTGTTGAACTTCTCACCGGGGCATTTGCATACGGGGCACTTGTAGTCGGCGGGCAGCTCGTCGCCGTCGATCTCCTCAACATAACCGCATACGGGACAAACAAACTTCATGGTCCTCTCCTTTGTTCCCGGGAAACCCCACGCTTCCCATGTTCGCACTACCAATAAATCCATAGGTACATGTTACTTCATTGGGAAGGGAATGGAATCCACTAAGCGGTGACGGGTTGCAGATATGCTCCAAAGTCATGATTTGAGAGCAATCGCCCTCATTCTTGAGCTTGCGTTTCCCCTGCTGCGTCAAGATCCTGCAACGCATGCACGGACAAACCCTTTCCATCGTGCAAAATGGAAAGCGCATGCAGCAACGCCGTTGCGGCGGATATGGTTGTAACGTTCGTGATGCCGCGTCGCACTGCCTCGGATCGCAGGATGTATCCATCCCCCCGCGATGCGTGCCCATGTGGCGTATTTACGATAAAAGATATGTTGCCCGCAGACAACGCATCGTGAACGTTGGGATGCCCGTCTGTGACTCTCTTGACTATGTTGCAGGGAATCCCTGTTGCGCGTAGCGTCTTGGCCGTGCCTTGAGTTGCGAGGATCTTGTATCCCATCCTGTGGAGCGCGAAGGCGATGGCCGAGACGGCACGCTTGTCGTTGTCTCTGACGCTTATGAAAACAGTGCCTTCGGAGGGCATCTCGTAGTCGATGGCCTGCCGCGTCTTGGCATAGGCCTCGGGGAAGGTTTTGGCGATTCCCATGACTTCTCCGGTGGAGCGCATCTCGGGTCCCAGCGTGGAATCGCTTCCGGGGAAGCGCGTCCAGGGCATAACGGCCTCCTTCACCGCAAAGTATGCAGGCTCCTGGCTCTCGGCTGGAAGTCCCAAGTCGCATAGGCGCTCGCCGGCCATGATTCTTGCGGCATGCTTGGCAAGGGGTACCCCTGTGGCCTTCGACGAGAAGGGTACGGTGCGACTGGCGCGTGGATTGAGCTCAAGCACGAAGATCTGCTCGTCCTTTACGGCAAACTGCACGTTAAGGAGACCGCGGATGCCGCACGTCAGGGCCAGCTCGCGCGTTACGCAACGCACGCGCTCAACGATGGCGTCGGAAAGCGAGAAGGGCGGGTAGCAGCAGGCAGAGTCTCCGGAGTGTATGCCGCACTCCTCGATGTGCTCGAGTATGGCGCTCACGTAGACCTCTGATCCGTCACACAACGCGTCTATGTCGAGCTCCACGGCGTCCTCCAGGAACGAGTCGAGGTAAATGGGGTGGTTTGGGCTAACATGGGCGGCCTCCTGCATATAGGAGTCGAGTTCTTCGGCCCTATATACGATGGCCATGCCACGCCCGCCCAACACGTAGCTCGGCCTCACGATGAGCGGATACCCAATGCGGCGCGCAGCCTCGTGTGCCGCCTCGGGTGTGGACGCAACCGACGAGGGAGGATAGGCTACTCCCATGCGGTCCAGCAAATGAGAGAAGCGGTCGCGGTCTTCGGCCAGGTCGATGGCGGATGCATTGGTGCCCAAAAGGGGGACTCCTGCCTCCTCCAATGCGCGGGCAAGCTTGATGGGTGTTTGTCCGCCAAGCGTTACGATGACTCCCGCCGGCTGCTCGATTTCCACCACATTCATTACGTCCTCAAAGGTGAGGGGCTCGAAGTACAGGCGGTCCGACGTATCGTAGTCGGTGGAGACGGTCTCGGGATTGCAGTTGACCATTACGGTCTCGTAGCCCATGTTTGCCAGCGCGTAGGTTGCGTGCACACAGCAATAGTCGAACTCGATGCCTTGTCCAATGCGATTCGGCCCAGCAGAGAGAATGATCACACGTGGTCGCGTGGCTGGGATGTGCTCGGTGGCGCCGCCCTCCTCGTAGGTAAGGTAATAGTAGCTCGTGTGAGCGGCAAACTCGCCGGCACAGGTGTCAACAGTCTTTACGACGGGATGGATCCCGAGTACCATGCGCACGCCACGCACGACATCTTCTGCAGAGCCGGTGAGGCGCGCTATCTGCGCGTCCGAGAACCCCATCTGCTTGGCGGCGAGCAATCGATCGCGGTTCATGCCGGAAAGGCCCGAACTGGCTATAGCTCGCTCCGCTGCCACGATGTTGGCAATGCGATGCAGGTACCAGGGATCAATATGCGTCGCCTCCGCCAGCGCGTTTACACTCCATCCGCGACGGAGTGCTTCAGCCACGTAGTAGATGCGCTCGGGGGTGGGTCTTGCCACAAGATCGTCAAAACGCTTCTCGTCAAATACCTGGGTGGCAAGAGGGCCAAGGCCGTCGTGCTCGTCTTCCAACGACCGCAAAGCCTTCTGCAAGGCCTCCTCGAACGTGCGGCCAAAGGCCATGGCTTCACCCACGCTCTTCATGCGGGTGGTAAGCTCCTCACTCGTGCCCTTGAACTTCTCGAACGCGAAGCGTGGAACCTTGACCACGCAATAGTCGAGCGAGGGCTCGAAGCAGGCAGGCGTTACGCGTGTGATGTCGTTTACGATTTCGTCCAGCGTGTAGCCTACGGCCAGCAGTGCCGCTGCCTTGGCAATGGGAAATCCCGTGGCCTTAGATGCCAGGGCGGAGCTCCTACTTACACGGGGGTTCATTTCGATAATGATCACATGGCCGTCTTTGGGATTCACGGCGAATTGCACGTTGGAGCCTCCTGTGGCAACCCCCACGCGCTCGAGGCATGCCAGGGAGTAGTCGCGAAGGTTCTGCAGCTCTTCGTCCGAAAGCGTTTGGGCTGGGGCGACGGTAATGGAGTCGCCGGTGTGGACGCCCATGGGGTCCAGGTTCTCTATGGAGCAAATGACGATGCCGTTTCCGGCGGCATCGCGCATTACCTCCATCTCGATTTCCTTCCAGCCCTCGAGGTATTGCTCCACCAGCACCTCGCCCACGAGGGAGAGGGAAAGGCCTTGGCCTGCGATGTGGTGCAGATCCGCTTCGTCGTGAGCGATGCCGCCGCCCGCGCCTCCGAGTGTAAAGCTTGGCCGGATTACCACGGGATACCCAAGACCGTCGGCCACGGCCAACGCCTCATCTACCGAGTGCGCGAAGCCCGACGCTGCGACCTCCAGCCCGATGTCGCGCATGGCCGCGGCAAAGAGCTCGCGGTCTTCGCCCGTGCGGATGGATTCGAGGTTGCAGCCGATTACCTCCACCCCATAGCGCTCGAGCACCCCTGCCTTTCCAAGCTCCATTGCGCAGTTGAGGGCGGTTTGTCCGCCCATGTTTGGCAGCAGTGCGTCGGGGTGCTCGCGCTCGATCACGCGCTCCACGGCCTCAACGGTTATGGGCTCCACATAGGTGCGATCGGCGGTGCTGGGATCGGTCATGATGGTTGCTGGGTTTGAGTTCACGAGCACTACCTCAAAGCCCTCGCGCCTAAGCACACGGCAGGCCTGAGTTCCGGAGTAGTCGAATTCGCATGCCTGACCGATTACGATGGGACCGCTTCCGATGATGAGGATCTTCTTTATGTCGTTACGCTTGGGCATAATGCGACCTCCCCTCGCAGGCATCTGTAGGCGCGTGGCCATACTTTGCCGTGGACGCGCATTCGCTGTAACGCTTTGCCTTCCAGGTATCCATGAGGCCCACGAAGGATTCGAACAGGTAGTGCGAATCGTGTGGGCCGGGCCGGCTCTCGGGATGGTATTGCACGCTGAAGGCAGGGATATCGAGGAATTGGATGCCCTCGGGCGTCCCGTCGTTGAGGTTCACGTGAGTAAGTCGCACGCGGCCCAAGCTCGGAGTCTGCACCACGGGCGCCACGCCCGTCTTCACCCAATGTCGCAGGTCGCGCGTGTGGGTCGTATTGCCATCGCTGAGCTCTGGCACGAGTGGCCCCATGCTATTGAAGACAAGCCCGTAGTTGTGGTTCTGGGCCGTGATCTCTACCCGGTGGGTAATCAGGTTCATAACCGGCTCGTTTCCGCCGTGGTGCCCAAAAGGAAGCTTTTCGATCTGTGCGCCTGCCGCCATGGATATGAGTTGGTTGCCCAAACAGATGCCGAAGACCGGTACCTTCCCCAAGATGCTGGACGCTGCCTCTGCCGTTTGCGTTACCTGTTCCGGATCCCCCGGACCATTGGAGAAGAACACGCCATCGGGTCGCATTGCCATAGCGTCTTTTGCGGGGGTATCGAAGGGTATGGCAATCACGTCGCAGCCAGCGTTCGTGAGCCGGTCCTCGATTCCACGCTTCTCGCCGCAGTCGTATGCGACGACGCGCAGCTTGGGAAGACCTGCCGCTTCGCGCCGAGCACGTGCATCCGCACTGGCGGGAATCGTCCGACTCTGCCGGGGACTTACGTCTGCCACATAGTTGTGAGCGCGCACCGAAGGGCTGGCGGTCACGCGAGTGAGCAAGCTCTTGGGGTTGAGGTCAACGGTGGAGATGGCCGCTCGCATTGCTCCGCCGCTGCGGACCCGCAGGGTAAGGGCGCGCGTGTCCACACCCTCGATGGCCACTACGCCCTGCGCGCACAGAAAGTCGGGGAAGCTCTGCGTAGACTGCCAGTTAGAAGGCGTGTGGCACATGTCGCGCACGACCAATCCCGTGAGGGCAGTGCCTGTAGACTGCATGGCAGACTCGCTCACTCCGTAATTCCCTACCTGCGGATACGTGAGCGTAACGATCTGTCCCGCATAGCTCGGGTCGGTTACGATCTCCTGGTATCCAACCATGGAGGTGTTAAACACAATCTCGCCAAAGGCCTCGCCCACGGCACCGCAGGCCCGCCCGCGAAAGCAGGAACCGTCCTCAAGGACGAGTAGGGCGGGGGACTGCGAGCCTTCCGCAACGAGTGGGTTCATCGGGCACGCTCCTTTCCACGTCTCCACGCCGCAACAAAAGGGTGCGGGAGATATACCTCGTGGCATCATAGCGAGTCGGCCATATGGAGTTGTTTCGCATGTAATACAGGGAGTTACGTTTTGATTTCCTAACACGCGCGAATGGGGGACGGGCATGGTGTTCACACAGGGGAAACCTTCCTGTTACGACAAAGCAAGCAGGGTACATCGCAGGCGCAATGTCTTGATTACACCAACGCTACGCTCGCAACATGGCGCCGCAACGCAAATGCCCGACTATCACGTGGTCATTTTCCAAGCGCCTTGCGGCGCACGATAAGAAAGGAGGCGCGCATGGATGCAAGCAATACGGGCTTCGTGCTCATATGTGCTGCCTTTGTCCTGTTTATGACGCCAGGGCTTGCATTTTTCTATGGTGGCCTCGGTAGGAGGAAGAACGTCGCGAACAACATCATGGCGTCGTTTGCGATCATTGGCCTCGCAACCGTCATGTGGATGGCCATTGGCTTCTCGCTTTCGTTCGGCGCGGACCACGTGGGCCTGATCGGAGGTTTTGATTACGCTTTTTTGGAGGGCGTAGGTCAGGATCCCGGGCCGTATGCAAGCACGATTCCCTTCCTCGCCTTCGCCATGTTCCAAATGATGTTTGCCATCATTACCCCGGCACTGATTACCGGAGCCGTGGCCGGACGCATGCGGTTTGGCGCGTTGGCGCTCTTTGTCGTTCTTTGGACCTTGGTGGTGTACTATCCCATCGCGCACATGGTATGGGGAAGCGGCGGATGGCTCGCGGAGATCGGGTCGATTGACTTCGCGGGCGGTAACGTGGTCCACATCAGCTCGGGTGTCAGTGCGCTGATGCTCTGTATTGCGCTGGGCCGCCGCGTGGAATACGGGCAGGCGAACTATCGCGTGCACAACATACCGCTCGTGGCCACAGGCACGGCGCTGCTGCTGTTCGGTTGGCTGGGCTTTAACTCCGGAAGCGCGCTCGCGGCAGACGGCCTGGCAGCACATGCCTTTACGGCCAGCATCATCTCTGCCGCGGCGGCTGAGTGCACCTGGATGCTTATGGACATTCGCACGGATGGCAAGCCGACGCTCGTTGGGGCGTGCACAGGTGTGGTCATAGGGCTCGTGGCAATCACTCCCGGCTGTGGTTTTGTTCCCCTGTGGGCGGCAGCAATAATTGGTGCGCTTGCCAGTCCCGTGTGCTTCCTCTGCGTCTCCAAGCTCAAGCCACGGTTTGGCTACGACGACGCGCTCGACGCCTTTGGCTGCCATGGCGTGGGAGGCATCTTTGGCGGGCTGTGCACGGGCATCTTTGCCAGCAAGGCCGTCAACCCCGCCATCAGGTGGGACGGGCTCGCGTTTGGTGAGACGGGTCTCTTTGTGGCGCAAATCATCTCGATTCTTGCGACCATTGGCCTTGCCGTGGTGGGAACGTTCATATGCATTCGCATAGTCCGCCTCTTCGGAAGCCTGCGCGTAAGCGAGCACGACGAGCGCGTGGGTCTCGACGTCACCCAGCATGGGGAGCGCGCGTATCCGTCCTTCAACGGCCTCGATGACTAATGCAACGCGCAACGAAAGGAGTCCTTTTATGATAAAGATCGAAGCGATCGTACGCGAAGAGGCGCTCGAGGACGTTAAGGCGGCGCTCATCGCCGAGGACGTTCGCGGAATAACCGTGAGCCAAGTCATGGGGTGCGGCACGCAGATGGGCTATACGCAGCTCGTTCGCGGAAGCAAGGTGAGCACGACCATGCTGCCCAAGATCAAGTTCGAGATAGTCGTATCGACCTCGCAATGGGCGGAACGTGCGATTAACGCCATACGCAAGGCTGCGTATTCCGGCAACCCTGGCGACGGTAAGATATTCTGCTACGAGATTCAGCGGGCCATCCGCATCCGTACGGGAGAAGAGGACGTGGAGGCAATAACTCCTGCGCTATCAAGCTAGGGAACTTGCTCGGGAATAGCTCTTACGTTTCCTGCCCCTAAAGAAGCGTCAAATCCTTTCGGCACCATGGGAAAGCGCTGTGCTCAAACAGTCCTCGTTCCTGCGGAACTGCGCGCGGCTGCTTTCCATGGCGCCTTGCGGATTTGACGCTTCTTTAGGGGCAGGTTACGTTTTAGTGCGCCGCACGGCCGACGATGACCGTGCGGCGCCTATCTCTCTTACGCCACGTTGCCCGGAGCATCGGGTGATGCGTATCAACAAGGGCATCTCGCTCGCGCGCTTTTGGAAGCCCACGCTACGCCAGCAGCGTGCGCAGGCGTTCGGCAGCTTCCAGCGTGTTCTCGCGGCTCCCAAAGGTGGAGAAGCGAAAGTGCCCTTCTCCGCACGAGCCGAATCCCGCTCCAGGAGTACCCACAACTTGTATCTCGCTCAGCAAGTAGTCGAAGAACTGCCAGCTATCCATTCCGCCTGGGCACTCGAGCCACAGGTAGGGAGCATTCTTGCCTCCACAGTACCAAACGCCCACCTCGTCGAGTGCCTGCATGAGGATGCGCGCGTTCTCCTTGTAGTAGCGCAGGTTCTCCTGAATCTGGCGCTGCCCCTCGGGGGTAAAGACGGCGGCAGCGCCCTTTTGAAGAACGTACGACACGCCGTTTGTTTTGGTGGTGCGGTTGCGCACCCACATGTCGTTGAGACGCATCCCTCCTCGCACGAGCTCCTTCGGGATGACGGTGTAGCCCGCTCGCGTTCCCGTGAAGCCCGCGGTTTTGGAAAGCGAGCAGATCTCGATGGCGCAGCTCCTGGCACCATCGAGCCCCATGATGCTGCGGGGCAGGTTGTCGTCTTCAATAAAGGCCTCGTAGGCGGCATCAAAGAGGATGACCGATCCATGTTCGTTGGCAAAATCCACCCATCGCTGGAGTTGATCCTTGCCAAATACCGCACCTGTGGGATTGTTGGGGGAGCACAGATAAATGAGGTCGGCCTGCACTTCCTCGCTTGGCTCGGGCAAGAAGCCGCTCTCCCTTCCGGAAGGCAGGTGCACGATTCTGCGACCTGCGATTACGTTGGCGTCCACGTATGCCGGATAGGCAGGTTCGATCACGAGTGCCGAGCTCGAGCGATCGAAGAGATCGAGGATGTCGCCCAGCTCGTCACTTGCGCCGCTCGAAACGAACACTTCGTCGTCCTTTAGCTCGATGCCATGCGCGCGATAGTGGTTTGCGATGGCCTGGCGCAGGAAGGGGGCGCCGCATTCGGGTTGATAGCCCTGGAAGCTCTCCTTGGCCGCCTGTTCGTTTACCGCCTCGTGTAGGGCGGCAATGACGGCATCGCAGAGCGGCAGCGTAACGTCGCCAATGCCCAGGCGCAATATGCTCTTGTTTGGGTTTGCCCGCTGGTAGGCGGAGACCTTCTGCGCGATGTGCGCAAAGAGATACGAGTCTTTTAGATCGGCATAGTGTCTGTTGAGTGCGATCATAGAACAACCTCTCCTTCGTAGACTGTCGTGGCGGGTCCCGTCATGGTTACCTCGAAATCGTCGTCTATCGTCACGTGCAGAGGCCCTCCGTCAAGGTGAACGGTAACGGGGGTGCCAAAAGCGCAATAGCCCTTGCTCACCGCCGCTGCAACCGAGGCGCATGCGCCGGTTCCGCAGGCCATCGTAATGCCGCTGCCTCGCTCCCACACGCGCATGCGCAGCTCGCTATTAGACAAGACCTGCACGAACTCCACGTTCACGCCACCGGGGAAGAGCTCGTGATGCTCCACAAGGGGGCCCATCGTGTTAATTGGCGCTGCGTTGGCATCCTCCACGAATACGACCGCGTGGGGATTTCCCATCGAAGCAGGCGTGCACACAAGTCTGGAGCCATTGACCACAAGTGCCATGTCGTCTTTAACGGCTGCCTTGCCCATGCCTACGGTCGCTTGGCATACCTTGCCGTCGTGTACCTCTAGGCCGAGCGTCTTTATTCCCGAAAGCGTCTCTATGGACAGCGTGGTCTTTGTGGTGTGGCCCTTGTCAAAGACGTATTTACCTACGCAACGGATTCCGTTCCCGCACATCATGGCCTCGCTGCCGTCCGCATTGAAAATGCGCATCTTGAAGTCGGCAACATCTGAGGGACTGATGTAGATCATCCCGTCCGAGCCTGCGCCAAAGTGGCGGTCCGAGAGCCGTATTGAGAGCTCAGCGATGTTTGGCGGAACCTCGCCAAACACATACAAGTAGTCGTTTCCCAGCCCGTGCATCTTGGTAAAGTGCATGTTTTCTCCTGTCTATTGAAATGCGGATAGCGGGAGCGGAAGCAGGTGCATCGCTACCCAGCATCAATGTGGGCGAGTGACGTGGCAACCTCGGCCGCGCAGGCGAGACCGTCGGCAAGAGCGTTTACCACCAGCGACGAGCCGCTGCGGCAATCGCCTGCCACGAATACGGGGGTTCCGTGACTGGTTTGCGCATGATGCGTTCCGCCTGCGACCTGCGGAAGACCTCGATCGTCCTCCATATAACGCACGCCCAGCGCCTCAAATACGTTTGAATTGGGTCCCACGAAGCCCATTGCGATCAGGACGAGCTGGGTAGGCAGTACACGTTCGCTTCCATCTACACTCACTGGCTTACCCGATGCCCAATCAAGCGATTCCACACGCAGGCCGCACACGCATCCGTTCTTACGTAGGACCTCAAGCGTGTTGGTTGCCCACTGACGTGGGTCCTTACCGAATACGGTGGCTGCCTCCAGCTGTCCGTAGTCATCCTTGCGCACGTTAGGCCACTCCGGCCATCCGTTCTGCGCGCTACGGGTTGCGGGAGGCTCGGGAAGGAACTCGATCTGCGTTACGCTTGCGGCGCCCTGGCGTAAGGCCGTGGCCACGCAGTCGGTGCCCGTATCGCCTCCGCCAACGACTACCACGTCGAGTCCATGTGCGCTCACCTGTGGCTCGTTGCCGCCGAGCAATGCCTTGGTTGCATCCGTAAGGTAGTCCACGGCAAGCACCACGCCTGCAGAGTCTGCGCCCGGGACGCATAGGCTCCGGGCGTTGCGCGCTCCCGTGGCCACCACGACGGCGTCGTGGGCGGCAAGGAGCTCCTCGGCCACGGCTGGTTTGGCGGCGTCGGCGTTGCAGCGTACTTGTATGCCGCATGAGCGCATGAGCTCTACGCGTCGTTCGACGACGCTCTTGGGCAGTTTCATGTTGGGGATACCGTACATGAGCAGGCCCCCCGCACGGTCGTCTTTCTCGACCAAGGTAACGCGCATGCCCCGACGGGCAAGCTCCCAGGCACACGCCAATCCGGCGGGTCCGGAGCCGATTACGGCAATGCTCGGTGCCTCCTCATGCGGTTTCGAAAAGGACAGTGGACCTCCCACCCGCTCCCACGCATGATCGGAGATGGCGCGCTCGTTGTCGCGTATGGCCGTTGCCTCATCGTGAAGACCAAGGTTGCACGCCGCTTCGCAAAGTGCCGGACAAACGCGTCCCGTGAACTCGGGAAAGGGGTTGGTGAGCAGAAGTCGCTCATATGCCTCGTCCCACAGTCCCCGGTATGCCAAGTCGTTCCACTCGGGGATGAGGTTGTGCAGGGGGCATCCCGACGCGCGTGCACTCCCAAACGATGCGCCCGTTTGGCAAAACGCCACTCCGCAATACATGCAACGGCTCGCTTGCAGGCGCTGTGCCTCTTCCGCCAGGGGTTCTGCCAACTCGTTAAAGTCTCTAAGGGAATCAGGCGCCTTGCGCATCTTGTGTTCCCGCCGTGCCACCTCAAGATAAGCTCCTGGTTTGCCCATCGCTCACGCCTCCTTTCGCAGCGATTCGAAGGCCAGCTCAACTGCCTCCACACGACTCATGCCTCGTACTTGCTCGCGATCGGCCTGCTCCATGATGAGACGATACTCGTGCGGAATAACCTTCACGAAGTGGCGCCTCGCATCGGCAAACTGGTACAGAAGCTTTATGCCCCGTGGGCTCGCCGTGCGTTCCACATGCTCCTCGATGAGCTTGCGCACGTGCTCCAGCTCGCCGTCCGTGGGCCGTACCAGCTCCACCATATCGTGGTTGCAGTTGTATTCCAGCGTGCGAAGCTCGTCGTATACGTAGGCCTCTCCGCCACTCATGCCGGCCGCAAAGTTCGCGCCCACTTCTCCCAGCACCACGGCAATACCGCCGGTCATGTACTCGCAGCCGTGGTTGCCCACGCCCTCCACCACCAGCGTGGCACCAGAGTTGCGCACGCCAAAGCGTTGTCCGGCAAGTCCGTTTACGAAGCCCTTTCCGCTTGTGGCCCCATAGAAGGCAACGTTGCCCACGCTTACGTTCTCGTCGAACTTGTACGTGGCACGTGTTGAGGGGCGCACCGACACGATGCCACCCGAAAGGCCTTTGCCAAAATAGTCGTTGGCGTCGCCCTCTATGTTGAGCGTGATACCATGCGGAAGAAAGGCGCCAAAGCTCTGCCCACCCGAACCCACGCAGTCGATGGTTATGGCTCCCTCGGGCAGCCCCTCGGGGTGCGAGGCCGTAACCGCCGCTCCAAGCATGGTGCCTACGCAACGGTTGACGTTGTCGATGTCGGCGTGTAGGCAAGCTGGAATCATATGCTCGCGTGCGCTGGAGGTATAGGGTATGAAGAGCGTCGCGTCGAGCGTGCGTTCCAAGCCAAGGTCCGCTGCCATCTGTGGGAGGAAGCGTACGCCGTCCGCCCCGTCTATGTCTTCGGCGAGCTGCGGCTTGGCGCAGTGGAGCAAAGCCGAAAGATCGCAAGAGTTTGCCTTGGGGTGCCCCTCTACCTTAATCTGTCGCAGGCATTCGGGGTGGCCTACCATTTCGTCTACGGTACGGAAACCCAACTGGGCCATGTGTTCGCGTAAGTCCTGCGCTACGAAGGTCATGAAATTCACCACGTGCTCGGGCTTGCCCATAAAGTGGCATCGTAGGCGTTCGTCTTGGGTGCAGATTCCCACGGGACAGGTATCCTGCTGGCAGTCGCGTTGCATAAGGCAGCCCAGTGCCACCAGCGGCATCGTTGCAAAGCCAAATTCTTCGGCGCCCAACAGCGCTGCCACGGCAACATCGTGGCCGTCCATGAGCTTGCCGTCGGCCTCAAGTATGACGCGTGAACGCAGACCGTTTTGTAGCAACGTCTGCTGTGTCTCGGCCAGTCCCAGCTCAAGGGGTAGTCCGGCGTGGTAGATGGAGTCGCGGGGCGCAGCGCCGGTGCCGCCGTTGGAGCCCGAAACAAGAATCTTTGCTGCCCCTCCCTTTGCCACGCCGGTGGCGATGGTTCCGACCCCTGCCTCGCTTACCAGCTTTACCGAAACGCGTGCCTTTGGATTGGCGCACTTCAGATCGAAGATGAGTTCCGCAAGGTCCTCAATGGAATAGATGTCGTGGTGCGGCGGAGGAGAGATAAGGCTCACGCCTGGTGTGGAGTTGCGTATTTTTGCAACCCAGGGCCATACCTTGCGTCCTGGTAGGTGTCCGCCCTCTCCAGGCTTTGCACCTTGGGCCATCTTGATTTGAATCTCAATTGCACTGCTCAGGTATCGACTCGTCACGCCGAATCGTCCCGATGCCACTTGTTTGATGGCGGAATTCATGAGGTCGCCCGTGGGTAGGGGAGTCTCGCGCATGGGGTCTTCTCCGCCCTCACCCGTATTGGAACGCCCTCCAAGCCGATTCATGGCTATGGCAAGGCATTCGTGCGCCTCTTTGGAGAGCGAGCCAAAGCTCATGGCACCCGTGTTGAAGCGACGCACGATGCTCTGCACTGGTTCCACCTCGTCTAGGGGAACGGGACCCGTTGGTAGCGGTACCAGCTCAAGCAAGTCACGCAGCAGGATCGCACGACCTGGCTGGCGTATCTCTTGTACGTACTCTCCGAAGAGCTTGTAGCTTCCCGTGCGGCATGCACGCTGTAGCTTGTAGATTGCCTGCGGAGTAATAAGATGCTCCTCGGTGCCAGGGCGCCACTTGGTGATGCCTGAGCTGGCCAGTTGGTTTGGGGCGGGGGAGAGCTGAAGAGAGCAGGCTTTACGGTAGCGCTCGTCGAGTTCGCACTGGATGCCTTGTAGGTCCAAGCCGCCAATTCTGCTGGTCGTTCCCTCAAAGCATCTTTTTACCAGCGTGTTTGCCAGGCCCACGATTTCGAAGATCTGGGCGGAGTGGTAGCCTTGCATGGTGGATATGCCCATCTTACTCATGATGGACACGATTCCTGCCTTCACGGCGCTGTCGTAGCGGGCCACAGCCTCCTCTACCGGAAGATCCAAGGCCTTCCGCGCCACAAGATCCTCAATGCAATCATGTGCAAGATAGGGATGGATGCCGCTGGCCGAATAACTCACGAGGGCGGCGAAGTCGTGCGGAGAGATGGCGTCTCCTGCCTCAACCACGATGTCGGTGAGCATGCGCGTTCCAGCGCGGATAAGACTGTTGTGTACGCTGCCCAACGCGAGCAGCGATGGTATGGGAACCTCGTCCTCGTTTGCACGATCCGAGATTACCACGATGTTGGCTCCCTCGCGCACGGCCTCCTCCACCTGTGCGTCGAGCGCATCGAGCGCATGCTCCAGCGCTTGCGGCTCACCGGTGGCGGGGTAGGCGGCCCTAAAGCGCCTTACCATAAATCCCACGCGACGCATGCCACAAATGCGTTCGAAGTCGTCACGCGACAGTATGGGGCCCGCGAGCCTCACGAGGCGGCATGAGTCTCGACTGTCTTCCAGCAGATTGCCGTGGTTTCCCAAATACAGCACGTCAGACGTTACCAAGCTCTCGCGCAGCGCATCGATGGGTGGGTTTGTTACCTGCGCAAAGAGCTCGTTGAAGTAGTCGAAGAACGAGCGCGGATGCCTTGACAGCACGGCTAGCGGCACGTCGGTGCCCATGGACGCCAGAGGCACATTGCCCGTCTGTGCCATGGGACGCACGACTTCTTCCACGTAGTCAAAGTAATAGCCATGCCGGGCGAGCCTCTGTGTGAGGGTTACGTTGGCGTCGATTGGGGGTTGCTCCTCGCGTTGTACTGGTAGGTCGGTAACGTTTACGGTCTCGGAATTAAGCCAGCTTCTGAACGGCTTCATGGCAGCATAGTCGTTGCGCAGCTCGTCGTTGAAAAGCACCCTTCCTTGGGCGGGGTCTACCAAGAGCATTTGGCCAGGGCCAAGGCATCCCGCTTGCAGGATAATGGCGGGGTCTATGTCTATGGCACCAACCTCGCTCGAGAGGATGAGCCGATCGTCGCGTGTTACGTAGTAGCGCGCCGGCCGCAATCCGTTGCGGTCGAGCACCGCTCCCATGCGAATGCCGTCGGAAAAGGCAATGGCGGCTGGACCGTCCCAAGGTTCCATAAGCATGGACTGGTAGGCGCCATAGCAGCGTCTGGCGTCCGACAGGTGCTCTGCGCGCTCCCATGGTTCGGGAATCATGAGCGTCATCGCGCGTGCCAGGTCGCGCCCGTTCATCACCAAGAACTCCAGCACGTTGTCGAGGATAGCCGAGTCGGATCCCTCGCGGTTTATAACAGGCAGAACCTTCTTGATGTCGCGGCCTAGCACTGGCGAATAGAGATGCGGCTCTCGGGCGCGTAGGCGATTGACGTTTCCGCGCAAGGTGTTGATCTCGCCGTTGTGAATGATGAGCCTATTCGGATGCGCGCGCTCCCAGCTGGGCGTCGTGTTGGTGGAGTAGCGCGAGTGTACGAGTGCCAACGAGCTTTCGACTGCGGCGTCGTTTAGGTCCAAATAGAAGCGGCGCATCTGCGTGGCCACGAGCATGCCCTTGTATACGATGGTTCGCGAACTCATAGAGCATATGTAGAAGATCTTGTCCTTTAGCTCAAAGGACACGTCAGCGCGCTTCTCTATGGTGCGACGGCACACATAGAGCTTGCGCTCGAACTCCTCACCGGCGGCAACGCCTGCTGGCCGCGACACGAAAGCCTGCAGAATCGTGGGCATGCAGGCACAGGCCGTTGCGCCCAGGTCGTGGTCGTCCACCGGCACATCGCGCCAGAAGAGCACGGGCACGCCCTCGGCGGCGCAGCCATCCTCGAAGATTCTACGCGCGTCGCGCACGCCCCGCTCATCCTGTGGGCAGAAGATCATGGCCACGCCGTAATCGCTCTCGTCGGGTAGTAGGTGTCCGCACTTCTGTGCCTCCTTACGGAAGAAGCGGTGCGGCACCTGAAAGAGGATGCCCGCACCGTCGCCGGTGTTGGGCTCCAATCCCTTTCCTCCACGATGCTCAAGGTTAACGAGAACCGACAGTGCATCGTCCACCATGCGGTGCGAACGCTCGCCCTTAAGATGCGCAAGCGCCCCGATGCCACAGGCATCGTGTTCGAACTCCGGTTGGTGTAGCCCTTCGTACATGGCGCCTCCTTCGCAAGATACCAAAGATGCATTGGGAAATTATAGATTTGGGGGACGCACGTGCAGTATTGGGGCCAACTCTTCTTTGACTTGTGACGGGGGCGATACGCTATCGTGAGAATGCGGAAGCCTCCGTGAAACGTATGAGAAATCCAAGCGCAGCACTTGTGTTGCATACTCTCCATATAAGCCAAGAAGGAGGTGCGACTATGGTCGAGACGGTCTACTCTGCGGCACTCCCCGTTGGCGAGAAGCTCCTGGTCCAGAAAAACTGCCTGCTCGGCCATCGTCGCGCTGGTCGGCGTGTTGCCATTGTTACGGGCATGCATGGGGACGGGCTGGCAGGTCAGTTTGTTGCCTACGAGCTCATACGCCGCCTGAACGAGAGCCCCTCTAAGCTCAGGGGAATGGTGGATGTGTATCCGGCGCTCAATCCGCTTGGGTTATCGGCGCGGACGCACGGTGTCCCGCAGTTTGACATTGACCTCGATCGCTCGTTTCCTGGCAACGCAAGCGGTAACCTCACAGACGCCTTAGCATCGGCAGTGTTTGAAGACGTCGTTGGTGCCTCCGCATGCGTCATAATCCAATCGTCCGATTCATTCGTGCAAGAGGTTTCCCAAGCGCGCATTGATGAGGGTGACTCGAGTTCGCTTATGAGGATTGCGTCGTTGCTAAACGTACGGCTCATCTGGTTACAAGAGTCAGCACCAACCCTTCGGTCGACCCTTGCACATGCGCTCAACGAGCGGGGCACGCCAGCGTTCGTCGTTCGGCTCGGATCGAACGTGAGCCAAGCCGAAAACGAGGCGGTGTGGATCGTGGAAGGTATCCTTCGGCTGCTTAAGGAGCTTCGCGTTTGGTCGGGTTCCACTATAGACCTGCCAGCTCCCATGGTTTCGAGTGGCGACGACGTGGTTACACTGCTTGCCGATGAGCCAGGGCTCTTCTTGCCTCGCATTGAGTGTGGCGCACAGGTTCGGCGCGGGCAGGTGCTGGGCCTCGTCGTAGACTCGCTGGAAGGAGTCGTGAAGAGCGAGCTCAAGGCGCCCTGTTCGGGCCTTCTGTTTTCCTTACGCACGTATCCAATAGTATATCCGGGCTCTTTGCTCGCACGAATCTTGGAGGGCTAACATGAGACGTGGCGTCATATACCACATCGATGTGCCTCATCGCAGCCCCATGCGCATACGTGGATTCGAGTTTGGGGACGAACAAGGCGATCGTTGCTGTGCCATCATAGGCTCAATGCGCGGAAACGAGGTCCAGCAGACCTTCATCTGCTCGACGCTGGTTTCGCTCCTCGCGAAAATCGAGCGTGAGGGAAGGATTACGGGGAAGAAGAGCGTTCTCGTGATCCCTTGCGTGAACCCCCTCTCCATGAATGTGCAGCAGCGATTCTGGCCAGGAGACGGCTCCGACATAAACAGGAGCTTTCCTGGCAATAGGAACGGCAGGAGCGCAGAGCGCATCGCAGCGTCAATTATGGGTGTGGCGCGGCTCTTCTCCTATGGAATCCAGATGTGCAGCTTCAACCAGTCCGGCGAGTTTTTGCCGCATGTACGCATTGCCCGCCAAGGTCCTATCTCCAATAAGTCGCTTGCGATCGCAAGGGACTTTGGCTTGCCCTATGTGATCCATCGCGATCCAACCCCGTACGATACCGCAACCCTCAACTATGCCTGGCAGGCATGCGGAACGCACGCATTCTCGCTATACAGTCGCGCGACTGCGACGATCGACACCTCCAGTGCCAAGATGGTTGCCCATGCAGTGTTGCGGTTCATGGCCAGGCGGGGAATCATCGAGCCACCAGACGATGCGGACGAGGGGCACACGCACGCGTCGAAAGTTCTGAGCGAGACGGAGCTTATTGACGTGCGCACCGAGCGGTCTTCGGGCTTCTTCGTTTCGTTTGCCAGCGTGGGGGAACGCGTGCGAAAAGGCCAGCGGCTTGGTACGGTGCTCGATACCATGGATGCGCATACCCTGGAATCCTTGGCGTCTCCTGTGGCGGGACAGGTGTTCTTCGTTCGTTCGGATTCGCTCATCCAACAGCACATGGTGGCATTTCGTATTGCCCCCGAATAGCGCCCCGCGGAAATCCTCACGCAAAGCAGGTCTATTTTTGCCGACACCTCGTAGAAATATCCAAGAAACATGGTCTCTCTACCCTTGTGCGCGTTCTATTTTGCACGAGGAAAGGAGAGTGCCATGGCACAGGACAAGGTAACATCCGAATGGGGTGAGCTGCTCTTTACCGACGCCGACATGAGGGAGCGCCTTCCCAAGCCGACCTACAAGGAGCTTCGGCGCGTCATCGACCAAGGCATGCCGCTTGATATCCACATCGCCAACGAGGTTGCGCACGCCATGAAGGAATGGGCGCTCGAGCACGGTGCCACACACTTTACGCACTGGTTTCAACCGCTGAGCGGCATCACGTCCGAGAAGCACGACAGCTTTCTCACGCTGCAGGACGACGGCAGCATCCTCATGGCCTTTAGCGGCAAGGAGCTGGTGCAGGGAGAGCCGGACGCGTCGAGCTTCCCCAACGGCGGCCTGCGCGCGACCTTTGAGGCGCGCGGATACACGGTGTGGGATCCCACGAGCCCCGCGTTCGTAAAGGACGAAGTTCTGTGCATCCCCACGGCGTTTATCAGCTACACCGGCGAGGCGCTTGACAAGCGGACGCCGCTGCTTCGCTCCGAGATCGCTCTCGAGAGGCAGGCAAAGCGCCTGCTCGCGCTCTTTGGTCGCAGCCCTCGCCGCGTGGTGACCACCATAGGACCCGAGCAGGAGTACTTCCTCATCAAAGAGGAGGACTACGAGAGGCGACAAGACCTCATCCTTACGGGGAGAACCCTCTTTGGCGCCATGCCGGCCAAGGGCCAGGAGCTGGAAGAGCACTACTTCGGCGCCATCCGGCCAACGGTGAGTGCGTTTATGAAGGAGCTGGACGACGAGTTGTGGAAGCTCGGCGTTCCCGTTAAGACCAAGCACAACGAGGTCGCTCCGTGTCAGCACGAGCTCGCCCCCATCTTCGAGCGCGGTTCGCTGGCCATAGACGACAATCTGCTTACCATGGAAAAGATGAAGTTGATCGCCCCCAAGTACGGGTTGGCGTGCCTGCAGCACGAGAAGCCCTTCGAGTATGTTAACGGTTCGGGCAAGCACAACAACTGGTCGATTTCGGCCGACGGGAAAAACCTCCTGGAGCCCGGACCGCATCCCGAGGACAACCTGCAGTTCCTGGTGCTTTTGGCATGCCTCGTGGCGGCGGTGGACGAGCATGCCGACCTCATGCGCGCGAGCGTGGCATCGGCGGGCAACGACCATCGGCTTGGCGCGAACGAGGCTCCGCCTGCCGTCGTATCGATGTTCCTGGGAGACGCGCTTACGCCCGTGGTTGACGCGCTCATTCGAAAGGAGCAGGCGGAGGTGCACGAGGACGAGGTAGTTGACCTGGGCGTGCCCCAGCTTCCTCCCGTGCTGCGCGACAACACCGACCGCAACCGCACGAGTCCCTTCGCCTTTACGGGCAACAAGTTCGAGTTCCGCATGTGCGGCTCGCAGCAAAACCTGTCGGACCCCAACGTGGTGCTCAATACCGCCGTCGCCGAGCAATGCGAGCGCTTTTGCGATTACGTGGCGGCACGCCAGGATGAGGAGTTCCTAACGGTGGCCATGCGCTTCGTGCGCCACACGCTGCGAGACCACAGGCGCGTTATCTTTGACGGCAATGGCTACTCCAGCGAGTGGGAGGACGAGGCCGGGCGTCGCGGACTGCCCAACCACAAGACGTGCGCTGACGCCCTGCCAGCGCTCATCGACCCAAAGAGCGTCGCCCTCTTCGAGAAGTACGAGGTGCTGAGCGAGGCGGAGATTCACGCGCGCTATGCGGCCAAGGCAGAGCAATACGCGAAGCTCCTGAACATTGAGGCCAACGTTATGGTGCACATGGCCCGACGACAGTACCTCCCAGCCATTATGGGCTTCTCCGACAGCGTTGTGCAGATCGTTTTGAACAGGAAGGCGGTCGGGATAGAAGCAAAGACAGAAGAGGAGCTCGCGCGCAAGCTCGCCGACGGCATCGCAAGCATTAGCGAGCTCACAGGCAGGCTTGAGGACAAGAACGCCAAAGCAGCATCGATAGAAGACCTTGGGAAGCGTGACGAGTACTACCGCGACGAGGTCCTACCCACCATGGAAGCGTTGCGTGCGTCCGTGGATGCCATGGAGTCGATCTGCGCAAAGGAATGCTGGCCCGTTCCCTCCTACAACGACATGCTGTTCTACGTCTGAGGTGGCATTGGCCAAACATTTTGGCAACGGGTCGGCAGCCCTCTAGGTCCTTGAGGCTACGCCGGTGCGTCGAGTGCGGCCTTCAAGAAGATCTGCCATTGGAAAAGCAGGTCAGGACGCCAATCCTGACCTGCTTTTCCAGCTCCCTTAGTGCGATGAGTAACCCGCAGGGGCGAGTGGTGACGTCCCTACTACGGGCGGCCGTACGCCTTAACGCCCCATTTGTCGACCACCAGATGAAAGTCGTTGGTATAGCCGCATTTGGGGCATTTGAATTCCCCGTCGACGGTCATGTATATGCGCGAATTGCTAGAAGTAATAAACTCCCTGTAGTGGTCGTAAGGACACTCGTAGTAGAAGGAAAAGTCGCCGTTGTCGCCGTATTCCAACTTGCCCTCTCCGCCTACGATCTCCTCGAGTTCGCCGTCGGTCATTGCGTCCAGCTTTTCTCTTCGCCCATGATGCCTCCCAGTCTACCTGAGTCTTGCGTGGCCACGCCCCTTTGGGGGTATGCTTTTAAACGATAGCACATTGAAGGATGGCGAAAAGCAAAAAGTGTGTCAGGGGGACGGAGGCGTTGACACATCCACGACCTTCTCGAACTTGAACAGGCCGCCGTCCTCGCCGGGGTAGTCCCCAGCCTCGTCCTGCGGGAAGTGGGAATCGGGATGGCGGTCATTGAAGTACTCGGTAATGTGGAAGCCACACTTGTTTATGTAGAAGTGGATGTTGCGTCTCTCGTGATAGGGCGTAACGAGCTCCCATCGCTCGGCGTCCGGATAGCGCGCCTCTATTGCCTGCCAGGCGGCTTGCCCAAGACGCTCGTTTTGGTACTCGGGATCCACGAAGATAAAGTCGAGCGTCTTGCTCGAGCCCTCACCAGCAACAATGGCATCGCCGACGGGCTCGCCGTCGCACATGATTTGCAATGCTTCGGCGCCCGTGGCCGCAAGCGACTCGTCCATGTCGCGCTCGGGTGGGATGACCTCGGGAAAGTCGGGAAATGCCTCGACAGCGGCCAGCGTGAACGCCTTTTGCAGTCGCCGTTTGAATGCGGGGATGTCCTTTTCGCGAACGGGCTCGAGCGTGATGGTGGGTGTCATGAGCGGTCTCCTGGTGGGTGTTGGTATATGGGAGTATAGCTTCCTGGAGCTCTCAATCGATTCCTTATCCTTAGAACGGAGTCCTCCGTGCGCTTTTTTGTGCAATGCGTACTCATCGAAAGGCTACAGCACGCGTTCCATTACCACAAAGGGCACGTGCGGGTCGTCTTGGAGACCCACATCAAGCACGCCTTCGCCAATAATCACAAATCCGTTGCTTTGGTAGAGCGCTATGGCTGGCAGGTTGTTGGCCGTCGCGTCGAGCCGTGCGCAGCGCATGCCGCGCTCACGCGCCATGTTTAGGCACGCACTCAGCAGGTGGTGAGAGAGACCCTTGCGGCGCCAGCTCTCGCGCACAACCAACAAGTGGATGACCGCCACGAGCTCGTCGGGAACAACAACTTGGTATGACAAGTTGTTGTAGTCATGCCCAAGATCGTGGTCGATTCCCACGCAGCCCACCAGCACGTTGTTCTCCTCGGCCACAAGCATGCCTCCGTTTTTGACAAGGCCACCGACGAACTCAGGGGTGGGGTGGCCGTTTGAGCGCCAACAGCAATCATACGGTGTGCCCACCATTGCGTCGGCCGTCGCGCGATAGAGCTCCATTATGCTGTTTAGGTCCTGAGTCGTGGCTTGACGAATGCGCATGTGGCTCCTTTTCCCGAGCGCTTGATCAACATTGGAGACATTGGCTATATGCTTCACAGTGCCTGCGCGATGGCTTCGGCCGTGGGCGGGCATCCCATAACGCACGTCTTGGCTCCCGCGCAGCAGCGTCCGACTCCCAGCCCGTCGAGTTCGCGCCCACGCCATCCTTGGCCAATGTATATGTTTTTGCCCGACGCATCGCCGCTTGCGTACAGCGCTCGGACGAGTGAGGCAAAGCAGGCGGAGCATGCCTGACTCTCGTGTACGCCGCGCGTAAGGCGCGCGACGGTGCCGGTGGGAGGGGAGTAGGGCTCGGCATCGTTTGGTTCGTTGAGAAGAACGAGGTCGTCCTCGGACCAGTGAGCCGTGCCAGCGCCGTACTCCTGGGCTAGCCGAACGTAGGGCACCTCATCCAAGTCCAGACCCATGAGCGCACATCCATAGGCGTCAATTTGTACGGCATCCGTTCCGGCATACATGCGATTGGTCTGCACAGGCGTGCCGCCCTCCTCAAAGCAAAGGTCGCCGCAAATGCTGTCCACCACCACGAGGCCTGGGCGCAGCGCGGCGCCAAGGGCGGCTATGGGTTCGGTGAGGCCCATGGCGTGGAAGCGACGCTTCTCGTGATCGGGAATGCACCCCTTGAGATTCTTGAGGGCGCAGGTCATGCGCGTTTGGCAGTGGCCCTTGAGTACGGGCAGGTCCACCAGCAAGCCGGCATCCAGCGCCCTTGTACACAGGGCCATGGGTCCCACGGCCGTCTGCACGGTGCGGGTCTTGTCTGCCTTGAGGTCGAAGAACGGCACGTCGTAGTGTTTGCATACCTCGTCGTAGCCCGCCGCGCGCATGGCACGCAAGGTCTTGTCGCCAACCCAACTGCTCTCGATTACGCTTATGTTTTGCACTCCGCATGCGCGAAAGTATTCTATGCAGCCGCTCAGAACGCCGGGATGCGTTACGGCTCCGGCCTCGGGCGCACTGGCAAGCACGAGGTTGGGCTTGAGGGCAACCGACCCGTTGCGCGGCACCAGCGATATGGCGTCACATGCCTTAAGCAGGCGCATGGTCATGCTGTGCGCGTCCGTGCCGAACACTTGCCAAATCGCTCCCATACGAATGCCCCCGTTCTCGACTGACAGGCAGCCTTCTGTTTTGACTCACAAGTTTAGCGCAAAACCCCTGCTAAAAGGCGATGACACGAATCGTGTCGCCAATGTGACGGCGCGGCTCTTTTTAGCTGGGCCTGTGGAAGGTACTTTCGCCTTGTACAGATTGGCGATGAAAGGAAGTTCGAATGAGAGAGATGAACAAAGCCAAAAGAGAGCTCGTGGTGGGGGTGGCGTTTCTCGCTACCTTTGCGCTTTGGACGGCGATGGTGCAGCTTGTGGACGTACGACCGGTGGGTCAAAACGACACCAACGTGGGGTTCGCGACGCTCAACACGTGGTTTCACGGCGTGACAGGCGTCCACATGTTGCTCTATGTGGTCACCGATTGGCTTGGCCTCGTACCGGTGGCTGTCTGCCTGGGGTTTGGCGTATTGGGTGCCGTGCAGCTCGTGAGGCGCAGGAGCCTGCTTCGAGTTGATTCGGACATACTTCTTTTGGGTCTCCATTTTGCCTTCGTCGCATTTGCCTACCTCATCTTTGAGGTGGTACCTATAAATTACAGGCCCATTCCCATAGATGGGATCATGGAGGCGTCATATCCGTCCTCCACGACCTTGCTGGTTTTGGGGGTTATGCCGACGCTGGGATTTCAGGCCAATTGGAGGTCCAATAGCCTGGCGTTTAGGAAGGCTGTGTGGGCGTTTGTGGTCGCGTTCTCGGCCTTTATGGTTGCTGGTAGATTGGTATCGGGAGTCCACTGGCTTACGGACATTGTGGGGTCAATCCTTCTGGCTGCGGGTTTGCTCATGCTCTACCGGTTTGCCGTGTGCGTCGTTGGCGCGAGGCGAAGAAACAAGGACGGAGTGGTCGTCGATGGAGTTTTGCGAGAAGCTTAAGGAGCTAAGAAAGGAACGCGCGCTCACGCAAGAGCAGCTTGCAGAGGCGCTCTATGTTTCCAGAACGGCCGTTTCCAAATGGGAATCTGGCAGAGGATATCCGAGCATCGATTCGCTGCGCGAGATTTCGCGGTTCTTCTCGGTAACGGTTGACGAGCTCATAAGCCCGGACGAGATCGTGACGGCCGCGCAAGCAGACAAACGCTTCCTGGCCAACAGACTTACGCTGCTGACCTGCGGCATCCTCGACATATTGCCGGCACTGCTCCTCTTTGTGCCTGTTTTTGGAGACAAGGGCCTTGCGGTGCCGGTTTCGCTGCCTGCCCTCGCGAGCGTAAACGAGGTCGTGAGGGTCGCGTTCTTGGCTGCGGTTTGTGGGACGGTTTTGTGTGGGCTGGGCGAGGTTGCTGTTTCTAGCCTCGACAGGCCGGCATGGGGAAAGGCGTTGCTCATTGCCGGACTTGTGTTGGCGTCTGCGTGTGTGGCTCTGTTTATTGTGAGCAGACAGCCATACGCGGGCATTGTTTGCTTTGCCTTACTGTTGGCCAAGGGGGTTGTGCTCGCGAGACGTGCCTCAGCCTAGCGTGTGGTGCGACGTAAGGGGGCCGCGGGCAGGAACGTTTGCTGGGATTGCGAACGGTGTGGATCTTGTCGGTTGTTTTTGCTGACTTTGGCCACACTGTGGACAAACTCAGCAGGCGTTTGCTCGGATTGGCCACACTGTGGGTGAAGCCAGCAAGTCCCTGCGGGCGTTTGCTCGATTTGCGAACAGTGCGGGAGCGTTTGCCGGGATGGGCCACACTGTGGGCGAAGCCAGCAAATCGCACAGCCTGTTTGCTCGGATCGGCTACACTGTGGCCAAAGTCAGCAAACCCAGCCGCACCGTTCGCAAACCCGGCAAATCTCGACAGGCGTTTGCTCGGATTGGCCACACTGTGGCCATTCTCAGCAGATCCGGGGCCCGCCCGCCGCACCGTTCGCGATTCCGGCAAGCCCCCTGCCGGGTACCTGCCAGGTATCTCACCGTCTATGCCCTTCTCGATCAGCCAACAGGTATAATGCGGCCATGGATTACGTAGTCAGACACATAGCAGAAGACGAGTGGCCGCTGCTCGAGGACTTCCTCTACGAGGCGATTTACGTTCCCGAGGGCTACGAGGGCGAGGTGCCGCGTTCGCTCATATACGACGACCCCAAGTGTCGCGCCGCTTACCAGGGCTTTGGTGGCCTTCTCGACGACCGTGCCGTGGTAGCCGAGGTTAGTGGCGAGGTAGTTGGCGCCTGTTGGGTGCGCACCACCGATGAGTATGGCCACATTGACGACAAGACGCCCTCGTTCTCGATTTCGCTTTACAAGCCGTACCGTGGCCAGGGGATTGGCACTGCCATGATGCGAGCCATGCTCGCTAAGCTGCGCGAGGCTGGCTACGCACGAGCGTCGCTGTCGGTCCAGAAGAAGAATCCGGCCTTGCGTCTCTATGAGCGCATGGGTTTTCGCATCGTAGGCGACGGCGCAGACGAGACCGAGTGGCTCATGGTTGCTGACCTTGCTTAGACCATGTTCGCGTCGCTGGCATGCGGGACGTCACGGGGTATGAACAGGAACACGAAACCCAGCAACCTAAGGTTGCCCTGCTGTATGAGAAATCCCACATGTTAGACTATATGCGATAATTGGAATCAGGCCAAAGCAAGTACGAATAAACTGAGCGCGCGTGGCTCATGAGCCGCGCACGAAGGGAGACGATAGCCATGGCAAGCAGACGCACTACGATTGCGGCGCTGGTCCTGGCGGTGTTTGCGATACTCGTGGTCGTAATGATGGCCATGCCCAGGGTGGCGCGGGCGGAGAATAGTCCCGTAACCATGCGTGTGGACGAGACCGTTGACGTCTTATCGGCGAATTACGGAAAGCCTCATGAATACCATGTCACCGGCTGTCAATACGACACCGAGATTATAAGCGTTGAGGTTTTGAGTCCCGATGACACTCTTCGCATCAAAGGACTGAAGGCGGGGAACACGACAATTGCGGTGAGCATGCAGTATTCCGATTCGAAGACTGAGGAGCATCTTTCCGTAACCGTGTTGGATCACCCTATGGTCACGCTCAACGCCGGTGCGGGCGGCAGCGTGAACCCAGCCGAGCCGACGCGCTACCCCCAGGGCACGACCGTCAACATCTTGGCCACGGCCAATCCTGGCTACGAGTTTGACAAATGGACGAGCATCAGCGGAACGAGCGCTATCGACCCTTCGAGTCCGACTGCATCGTTTGCCATGCCCGATTCTGATGTGTCGGCCACTGCGACGTTTAAGGCCATGCCCTACAATGTGACAACGAGCGCCGACGGAAACGGCACGCTTGTGGCGTCGCAGTCGGAGGGCATCACAGTGGGAACGAACGTTACCCTCACGGCGACGCCGGCCGAGGGCCACAAGCTCAAGAGCATAACCGGCACCTACCAGGAGGGCGGGGAGACCAAGACGTTTACCGCTACGGAGTCTCCCCACACGTTCGCGATGCCAGCGTCCGACGTCGAGGCAAAGGCCGTCTTCCAAAAGGACGAGACGCCCACAAACGCCACTCTTACCTTCGACCTCGCAGGTGGCACGCTCGATGGCAAGACGGGAACTTACACCATAACTGAGAAGGTAGGCAACACCATCAAGCTTCCTGGCGCACCCACGCGTGCCGGCTACACCTTCAAGTGCTGGAAGGGCTCGGAGTACGCGGCTGGAGCCGAATACAAGGTGGAGGGAGACCACACGTTCACGGCCGAGTGGGCAAGGGGTGACTATCCCATTCCCACTGTGAGCAACAGCCGTGGTGGCACTTTTACCTCAACTTCCCAGGAAATCACCTACACCGTCTCGCAGGAGGTGCCCGACTACGCGAACTCACTGCGCACGTGGGTCGATCTGGAGGACGTCCTGTCCCTCACAACAGACGAAGTCACCGTGCAGACGGAGGACGGAACGGCAATCGGTTCGGATGTCGCCCGTGTTTCGATCGATGGCCAGAAGATTACCGTGACGGTGGACGACGCCACCTCCCTGAGGGGCAAGACGCTCAAGTTCTCCTATAAGGCCAAGCTCCGCTCCGACGCCGACCTCTCGCCGTACATGAACGCGGAGGGTAACACGGCATCCGTGCCCTATCAGGCCCACACCGTGTTCGACGGCAACGAGAATGACGTCAAGCACTCCAAGGTCGAGCACGTGAACTTCCGCGTGAGTAAGTCGCCCTCTGGATCGTCTTCGACCAAGACCGCCAGCTCTGGCAGAAGCTCCAGCGGCAGCACGCTCGCCAAGACGGGCGACCCCACGCCGTTCGTCCCCGCAGCCATGATGGCCGCCTCCGGCGCCAGCCTTGCGCTTACGGGCAGGAAGCGTCGGTAGGCACCATTCACTGCTCTCGATTATCTCTTCGTGGCGTCCACGACGGATTTTGGGGCCAAAGGGGACAGTCCCCTTTGGCCCCAAAGCAAAAATCGGGACAAAGGGGACAGTCCCCTTTGTCCCGATTTGCAAAGGGAACTGTCTCTCTCACCACTAAAAGTCGCCCATCTCGGCGGCCCAGTCGATGTCGGTAGGGCGGCCCTCCACGTCGGTGGTGCCAGGCGTCCAATGGCATTTTGCGAGGTCGACGCGATCGTCATCTAGAAGCGGCGTGCCCTCGCGCTCGAGCATGGTTTTTTGGGGCGAGGGGTTGCCCTCCTGGTCGTAGGCCCAAAAATGCCCGTCCTTGAATACCACCCGGTGGCACGGCACGGCTCCCGGAGCGGTGGAGCTCCTCATCGCATAGCCTACAAAGAGCGCCTTGCGTGGTTGTCCGATTGCCCGAGCGACGTCTCCGTAGGTGCACACGTAGCCCTCGGGAATCTGGCTCACCACTGCATAGACCTTGTCGTTGAATGCCCCCATGCGCGCCCTTTCGCCCGTGGCTTTGCTTCGCACCATACCCTCGGTAGCCATGCTTACATCTTACGACTTTGGAAAAGGGCGCGCAAAAGGGGGCACTCACCCCTTTTGCACGGTATTGTCTGCACTTGGCAGGCCCCTGAACTTGCAGTTTGCGGTGGGCCAAACTGCAGGCCGGGAAGGGCCGAGAGACAAAAAGCGCGCAAAGGGGATGTCCCTTTGCGCGCTATTTGCGTTGGGTGCAAAGGAGGCAGTCTCCTTTGCAAGCTTTCCTAGCTGTCGTCGTCCGACGAGCTGCCACGTCCCATGGCCCCGTTGGAGCAGGCTCGCGGGACGTACACGCGGTGGGGGCGCCATCCGCCGCAGATGGCCTCGAGCTTGGCGTCGTCGATCTCGTGGGCGTCGTTGGTGGTGGTCTGGTTCAGGTTGGTCGTGCTCTTGGTTATGATGGTTTCCTTTCGTCTGCGGAGGCCCCTTTGGGCTCCGATCTTTTCTTACTGACCTGACCATGTATACGTCCTCGGCAACGGCGTGTCCCACGCGTGGAGACCTTGTGGAGGGAATTATGCAAATGCGCCCTCTGGTGCAGCACGAGTGGGACAAACACATTTCCGGCATTGATGCCATCATCGAACCGTTCGATCTGACAGGCCCTTTGGGCGCTCTGACTCTGGTTGTCGAGGGAGTCATAACCTTTCGGTGCCCACGCCGCCAGCGGCGAGCTCCCTGTAGACGTAGCCAACGGGCGTGATGCCGCCCTCCGGCGTCGCGATCCCCTCCCACGTGGCGGAGCGCCAGGCGGTTCTTTGCCGTGAGGCTGCCCAGATGTGTCGCCTTAAAATTCTCACGCTCATCCTGCGCCCTTAGTGTTTCACTGCCCCCCATGACACACTGCCTAGAAGAACGCCTCGATGCCTTCGTCCAGATAGACCTGCCGGTAGTCCTCAAGGTCTTCGGGATGTAGGTTCTTGGTGCCGTGCAGGGCATAGGGCATGTCGAGCAGGGTGTACTTGCTTTCGCCATAGTTGTGGAAGGGGAGGAGCTGCACGCGTGTGGCGCCAGTCTGGCGGAGCCAACAAGCCATGGCACGGGCGTCGTCTTCACCGTCGTTGAATCCGGGGACGACGGGCGTGCGAGGCAGCACGTCCATGCCCTGTTCGATGGCCCAACGTAGGTTCGCGAGCATCAGGCGCTCGTCTACGCCGGTGTGTTCCTTCAGACGAATGGGGTCCACGTGCTTGAGGTCCATGAGCAGGTGGTCGAGGTGTGGAGCGATGCGTTGGAAGGTCGCAGGGGCCACGTGTGCCTCGGTCTCTATGCAGGTGTCGATGCCCTCCCCGCGCAGGCGGACGAGCAGCTCCTCGCAGAAATCGGGCCAGGTGAGCGCCTCGCCGCCGCTGAGCGTAACCCCGCCGCCGGAGTCCTCGTAGAAGGGCTTGTCCTGTAGGCACACGTGCAGGACCTCGTCCACCGTCCGGGTTACGCCCGTGCAGGTGAGGGCGTGGGCTGGGCAGGCGCGAACGGCGGCCTTGGCCTCGGGCGCATCGCCACGGAGGCTGCGCACGTCTATATGGCGCTTGCCGGCGTACTCCACGGCCTCGGCGTTGGGGGCTGCGACCAAGCAGGCCTCGCAGCCCACGCAAGCGCTCTCCTTCCATTCCAGTTGCGGCGCCTGCCGCTGGCTCTCGGGGTTGGCACACCAGGCGCACCGCAATGGACAGCCCTTGAGGAAGACGACCGTGCGGATGCCCGGCCCGTCGTTGAGGCTGAACTTCTGGATGTTGAACACCGTGGCAGACTGCATGGCGATCCTCTCGCTGATTAATACCATCGAGCAATGAGGGGTGTCCCCTTTGCTTGTATTACATAGTATCAGAAGTTACGTACGTAAGCTAAAAGAAAATTGTACGCAATATTTAGTTGACCTCAGGATTGAATATCGCTAGAATAAGTTACGAACGTAAGTAGCAAAACTTCCGTAAGGCGAAGAAGAGAGGAACCCATGGAAAACACAGAGCATTTTGGTGCCCTTACCAAGCGCATGCAGGCCTTCCGCGAGGAGGTGCTGGACGAGAAGCCCTTCGTGGATGCCGAGCGCGCTGTGCTCTATACGGAGTCTTATCGCCAGACGCAGGACCAACCTGCCGTGATGCGCCGCGCCCTAGCCTTCGCTCACGTGCTGGACAACATGAGCATCTACATAGAGGACAAGACGCTCATCGCCGGCAACCAGGCCACGAAGAACGGCAACGCGCCCGTTTTTCCCGAGTACACGCTCGGCTTCGTGATCGACGAGCTGGACAAGTTCGAGAAGCGCGACGGTGATGTGTTCTACGTAACCGAAGGCGACAAGCAGGCCATACGCGATATCGCGTCCTTTTGGGAGAACAATAACCTGCGCGCTCGCGGGGAGGCTCTCTTGCCCGACGAGGTCGCGCCGTTCATGGAAACCGGCGTCTTCGGCATGGAAGGCAAGCTCAACGCCGGCGATGCCCACCTGGCCATCAACCACGCACGCATGCTCAAGGAGGGCCTGCGCGGCTATGAGGAGCGTGCTCGCGAGGCAAAGGCCGCTCTTGACCTTACCGATCCCGACTCCATAGACAAGTACGTGTTCTACAAGGCTGTGCTCGTGGTGATCGATGCCGTGCGTCGTTGGGCTGGTCGTTATGCGGAGCTTGCCGCTGAGCAGGCTGCCGCGTGCGACGATTCTGCCCGCAAGGCCGAGCTCGAGCGCATGGCAGCCGCCTGCGATCGTGTGCCCTACGAACCGGCACAGACCTTCTACGAGGCTGTGCAGGCGGCATGGTTCAGCCAGGTGTTGCTGCAGATCGAGTCCAACGGGCACAGTCTTTCGTTTGGTCGGTTCGACCAGTACATGGATCCGTTTTACGAGGCCGACCTCAAGTCCGGCGCCATTACCGAAGGCGAGGCGCTCGAACTTCTTACCAACCTGTGGATAAAGACGCTCACCGTGCAGAAGATCCGCTCCCAGGCGCACACCTACTCCAGCGCGGGCAGTCCCATGTACCAAAACGTCACCATCGGCGGCCAGACGCCCGATACCCACGAGGATGCCGTCAACCCCATGAGCTGGCTCGTCCTGCGCTCCGTGGCACAGACCCGCCTCACGCAGCCCAACCTCACCGTGCGCTACCATGCCAACCTCAACTCGGCCTTCTTTGCCGAGTGCGTGGAGGTCATGCGCTTGGGCTTTGGCATGCCCGCACTCAACAACGACGAGATCATCATCCCCAGCTTCCTAGCCTGGGGCGTATCCGAGTACGACGCGTACAACTACTCCGCCATCGGCTGCGTGGAGACGGCCGTGCCGGGCAGGTGGGGCTACCGCTGCACCGGCATGAGCTACATCAACTTCCCGCGCCTTCTGCTCTGCGCCATGAACGGGGGAGTGGACCTCACAAGCGGCAAGCGCTTCGTGGAAGCCCACGGGAACTTCCTCGAGTGGGAGAGCTTCGACGACCTCATGGCCGCCTGGGATGCGAGTCTGCGCGAGATGTGCCGCTGGTCGGTGGTGGTGGAGAACGCCATTGACAAGGCCTCCGAGCGCGACGTGCCCGACGTGCTGTGTTCCGCGCTCACCGATGACTGCATAGCCCGCGGCAAGACCATCAAGGAGGGCGGCGCGGTCTACGACTTTATCAGTGGCCTGCAGGTGGGCATCGCCAACATGGCCGACAGCCTGGCCGCCATCAAGAAGCTCGTCTATGAGGAGGGCGTCCTCACGCGCCAGCAGCTCTGGGACGCGCTGCAGTCCGACTTTGAGGGTGAGGAGGGCGCGCGCATCCAACAGCTGCTCGTCGACGGCGCCCCTAAGTACGGCAACGATGACGACTACGTGGATAGCCTGGCCGTCGAGTGCTACGAGCCCTACATCGACGAGGTGGCCAAGTATCACAACACCCGCTTTGGCCGCGGGCCCATCGGCGGCATCCGCTATGCCGGTACGAGCTCCATATCCGCCAACGTGGGCCAGGGCATGGGCACCATGGCGACACCCGACGGCCGCCGTGCGCACGAGCCGCTCGCCGAGGGCTGCAGCCCTGCGCACAATGCAGACAAGCAGGGACCCACAGCCGTGTTCAAGACGGTTTCCAAGCTGCCCACAGACAAGATCACCGGCGGTGTGCTGCTCAACCAGAAGGTGACCCCGACGATGCTCGCCCGCGAGGAGAACAAGGTCAAGCTGCAAATGATGCTGCGCACGTTCTTCAATCGTCTGCATGGCTACCACGTGCAGTTCAACGTTGTGGATCGCGCAACGCTGCTGGACGCGCAGGCGCATCCCGAGCGACACAAGGACCTGATCGTGCGCGTTGCGGGCTACAGCGCATTCTTCAACGTGCTTTCCAAGGCCACGCAGGACGACATAATCGATCGTACGGAGCAGGTGCTGTAGCCTTGGGCTGTCCACGGTCCTTTCTGTCCGCTCAGCGCTCGCTACGCTCTCTCGTTCGCTTCGCTCACGATTCGCGGAAGAAAGGACCGTGGACGGCCTATCCATCGGGCCAGTTCATAGCATTAGGTATTGTTCGCTTGTGTTCGTTTTGCATGCACGTACGAACGCCTTTGTCCGCCGTTTTGGGATGCGCGTCCAGCAGCATGCAGGGCGATGGAGGGAAGATAAAGAAGTGTGCGCGCTTTGCGCGCCTTGTAAAGGAAAGGAAACGACCATGGAATTCTTTATTGACAGCGCCGACGTCGAGGCCATTCGCGAGCTTTGTGACTATTTGCCCGTCGACGGGGTGACCACCAACCCGACCATCATCACCAAGAGCGGCAAGGAGCCGGAGCGGGTCTTCGCCGAGCTTGCCGAGGTGCTCACAGAGGACCAGAAGATCATTGCCCAGGTCGTGTCGCTTGACTACGAGGGCATTCTTGCCGAAGCGAACAAGATCGCCCAGATTCGTGGCGGCAAGAACATCGTCGTCAAGATTCCCGTCACCCGCGAGGGGCTGCGTGCCATTCCTGTCGTAAAGGCCAAGGGCATCATCGTACTTGCCACGGGCATCTACTCACCGGATCAGGCCTTCTGGGCCGCCAAGGCTGGTGCGGACTATCTGGCCCCCTATGTCAATCGCATGTGCAACTACGGCGATGGGGTGGGGCAGGTTATGGAACTTGTCAACACGCTTGCGCAGTACGGCATGGACGCGAAGGTGTGCGCGGCGAGCTTTAAGAACGTTGACCAGGTACACCAGCTGCTTGCCGCCGGCGTGCCTGCCATCACGGTGGCGCCCGACGTCATTCGCGCCATGGTGGCACATCCCGGTACCGCCAGTGCGATGGAGGAATTCACTGCCAACTGGGAGAAGGCATACGGGCGCACTACGCTGTAGCGCCCGATTGGGTACAAAGGGGACAGTCCCCTTTGTACCCATTGAGTTCTTATGGAGTCGCGGTGCGACGACCGAGCTGCTGGCTTAGGACCGAGATTAGCATGAGCACAGCGCTTACCACGAAAAACAGGGGGAGCCAGGGCGAAGTGGTGCCGTAGATTTCCAAAACGCCCGTAAAGCAGCAGCCGAGCGTGAGCGTAAGCACCGCGCATGCCCACAGTTGGCTCGCAATCCAGCTCACGCGAATCCTCAGGCGCGCGATTGCCAGGGCGGGTAGGGCGCCAGTGAGAAGTGGTACCCCGCAGAGTCCTACCATCCACGGGGAGTACACCTCGTGGCTAAAGCATTCGTAAATTACCGAGAAAATCGCGCAGCCAAGTGCGGCTAGGGCATAGTGTCGTGCCGATCTTGCGGCGGGCGTTTGTGCGCTAGTTAATGTAGACAATGTCGGTCACCTCTCGTTCCTTGATGGAATTGCCGTTTGACGTGGGTTTGTTTACCACACCGTCCTCGAAGACCATGGTGGAGGAGCCGCCGCCATCGAGGTTATAGGCACACTCCACGCCCAGCTCCGTGGTCATAAACGTCGCAAGCTCGCTGAGCGCGAGACCTTCGGACTCGTCCGTACGTCCGTCGGACACCACGAACACGTAGTGTCCGTCTGCCACCTTGCCGATGGCCGTGCGTGGGTTTGAGGCCTTCGCACGTCCGACCTCCTCGCCAGGCTCAACGGTTACCGCGCCATTCTCCACCAGCCCAGGCCCGAACGAGAATACCTGCCACGCGCCGGCGTCCACGAGTTCCTGGGCACTCACGTCACCCTCGCGTATGATCTTGAAAGTACCGTTCCTATAGATTACGAGGTCCTCCTGATCCGATCCCGCGGATTCGGCCCGATAGAGCACGCCGTTGCGCACCACGTATCCCTCGTTGCGCATGCCGTAGCAATCGCCGTTGATGGCGAGCAGCGCAGCGTTGCTCGATGCGATCTCGGACGTCGCAGCGCTAACGTTTCGCCCGTAGCTGTCGTTCGCAAACGCCGAGAGCAGGCTAGTTACGTCGTCAGCGTATATGTCGGCCACATATACGGTGGTTCCGTTGTACGTGTGGGTGGTTAGATTTACCTTTGTGCTTGAGTTTGTTTGGACTTCCTGATCGTTGTCCGCTGAGGTCGACGGATGAGTTTGGGATGCCTGACGTGTTTCGCCTGCGCTTACCACCGCATAGGTCTTTTGGATTACAAACGTGTCGAGCACCACGTATGTGGACAGCGCCACGGCAAGGGCGGCATAGCATGCGAAGAGAGGAAAGCGTCTTTGCTTCTTCATGGTTCTATCTCCTTTTGTTTTGAAAGACAAATCGGTTTTGCAACAGCCAGCTAACGGTGAACGACGTCACCTCCACCAGCAGCTTGGCCGCAAGGGCCGGCATGCCAACGACGCCAGTTAGCACGGCGAGGCCGAGTGTGTTGCCCGCCAGCAGGCATACGGCAAGCGTGGCGTAGCGTGGTGCCGTCTTCGTGAAGGGCTCCTCGCTGTGGAATACCACTTTGCTGTTGAGCGCAAAGTTAAAGGTGGCGCTTGCAAAGCGGGCAAGAACGTTGGCCATAAGCACGCCGATTACTCCAAGTCCGCCCAACAGTGCGGCAAGCATGCCAAAGAGCAGGAAGTCAAACACAAAGCTGGCAAATGAGGCGGCGGCAAACTTGAGTATGCCTGCATAGATGCGCAGCGAGTCACGTACCGGGCGAAAGTGCGAAGTGGGATTGCCCTCTTCGTATACGGTATGGATTTCGACTTCCCGGATGTCTACCTCGTGTTCGGGGCAAGCCAGCAGCACGTTCATCTCGTACTCGTAACGCTCGTCGCTCACATCCGCCAAAAGCGATATTAGATCTACCGTAAAAGCGCGCAGGCCGGTTTGGGTGTCGGTTACCCAAGTGCCTGAGGTAAGACCATATACCAAGCGTGTGATTTTGTTTCCTAGCCTGCTTCGCAAAGGCACATCGGCGTCGTCAAATGACCTGCATCCCAAAACCATGGTGTGGGGGTTGCGGCTTGCCTCACGCGCGCAGCGCACGGTGTCGTCCACCTCGTGCTGCCCATCGGCGTCTACGGTTACCACCACGGTGTCTGTGGGGTAATGCTCCTGAATGTAGCGTAGTCCGAGCTTGAGCGCGTGGCCCTTGCCGTGGTTTACGCCGTACGAGAGCACGATGGCATCATGCGTTGCGCGGCGAAAGAGGCTCCGGTACTCCACGCCGCTGCCATCGTCCACCACCACACGATCGATGCCCCTAAGGCGGAGTTCCTCCAGAATGTTGAACAGAGTCCCGTTTGGCTTGAAGGTTGGAATGAGTGCAACAGTTGTCATGCGTGCCTCCTTGCTCGCTATTGCGCGTAAGAAGACCTTATGACGTGAGCCTTAAGCACACCTTAGGCATGGCACCACTTCAATTAACGATTACAACGCTTATATAGATACTCAGCTAGCTGAATATTTGCTGACAGGCTCGTCTAATGGCTCGAATTGACGGAGGCGCTTATGATGACGGAGGTGACGATAATGCTGATAAGGACCAACAGCATCTGTTCCACAACGGTCTGCGCAACCGCGTTCGTCGCGCCGGCCATTGCCGTGGCGTTGGCTTCCTGACGGTCCTCGAGCACGAGCGTGGCGGCAAACAGACGCCTCGTGCTTGCGCCTATGCCCAGCGCTCCGTAACCCTTTTTCTTCTTGAGCCACACGTCAACCTCGCCAATGTCGGCAACGATTTCGTCCCTGCTGGCGTCCACGTCGGCATAGGTCGCATAGATGGTCATCGCCTTGTTTTTGCCTGTTGCATGGCCGGCCGCCTTGCAGGCGCCAAACAGGCCGAGGAAGTCTTGGACCTTTTGTTCTGCCGGCCTATTGGAGAGAGCTAGCACCATTGCCACCGCCTGTGGGGTATCCGAACCTGGCAGGAAGCTGCCCTTCAACATGTCATAGAGCCCTTCGGCATCCTCGGTAGCCTGGTCGGGGTCTATCCCTGCCATTATCATAAGCGCGATGAGCGCCATGTCTCCCTCGTCAGTGAGGAAAAGGTGCTGGCTTTTGATCTTTGCATAGGCATCGCGCGTCTTTTGTATCACTTCGGCGCGTTTCTCTTTGGGGCAGTTGTCGCAGATGGTCGTCGCAGCCATGGCTACCATCTCACCTGGGAGCTTTCTGCCCTGCTTGAGTTGTGCATATGCGTCCAGAACGTCGTCGATGTATTCATTTGGGTCTTCGGAGAGCGCCATCTTAATTTGCACGAGGTACTGCATGTGGCCCCTAAAGTTGGAGAGGAGGCCGACCTTGTCTTTTAGAAGTAGCTTGCACTCCCTGAGCCGATCGATGTCGACTTCGGCTCCGGCATTCGCATACATGAGCGCGCCAAGCTTTATGATTTGCTCGAAATCGAGCTTGTGACCCTTGCGTAACGTTGTCTCGTTGCGAATTTGGGTTTCGCATCTCTGTAACAGCGACTGTTTCATGGCGGCCTCCTCTTGCCTCATGAATCGCGAGTTCGAATATGCGTATTAGATGACTTTGTAACATTCGCTATAGCTTGAGAACGACCTCAATGGAGGGGTCTACCAACGAGGCGAACGTCTTGCCGTCTTCGGGAGAGCCGGCCACGGTGCCATAGTGCTCGGGTATAGCGACCGTGGGCTTGAGGGCATTTACGAATGTGGCTGCCTGATGCGCGTCCATGGTGTACGTTCCGCCCGCGGGCACAAGAGCGACGTCGCATTCAATGGAGCGGTTCTCGGGTAGGTCATCGGTATCGCCTGCCACGTAGACGCGCTTGTCGTCCACCTGGATCACGTATCCCATCCACGCCTTGTCCTCTGGGTGGAATGACTTGGAGACGTTGTATGCGGGAACGGTGTCTATCTCGATGCCGTCAAAGGGCTCTGCGTGCTCGTACGGTACCAGAAACGCCGCCGCCTCGTCGGTGAACCCGGCCTTGATAAAGTCGAGCATGTTGGGAGCCGGCATGACGAAGACGGTGTTGGGCTTGCGAACTTTGGCGATGTCTTCGGGTGAGAAATGGTCGAAGTGCGTGTGCGTAATAAGGATGAGGTCCGCGTCGTGGGGCTCTGTAGTAAAGCCATAGGGATCGACGTAGACTACCGCCCCCTGCGCGTTTTCCAGGCGGATGGAACTGTGCGTGTTGATGGTAATGAAGCTGGTGTCCATTGTTTCCCTTCCATTCCTAACCCTAACTCGGGGCCTGTCCCCAAGTTAGGGTGCGCTGCCAAATTGAGCGACGGCTCTTACAGCGACAAGAACGCCTTGTAGCCACGATACGCCTCATAGAGGTCTGCCTTGGAGATAACCTCCCAGGGAGCGTGCATGGAAAGCACGGGCACGCCACAGTCTATGACTTGCATGCCATACTTGGCGAGGATGTAAGCGATGGTGCCGCCACCGCCGAGGTCAACCTTTCCCAGCTCCGCGGTCTGCCAGTTTACGTTGTGCTCGTCCATAACCTTGCGAATAAGTGCGACGTACTCGGCGTCGGCATCGTTGGAGCCGCTTTTGCCACGGCTGCCGGTGAACTTGTTGAATGCGAGGCCCCGGCCCAGATACGCGGCGTTCTTGGGCTCGAAGGCGCTTGAGAAGGAGGGGTCGAAGCCTGCGGATACGTCACTTGAGAGCATGCGCGAGTTGGCGAGGCAACGTCGCAAGGCGAGCGATCCCTCACCATAGCCGGCAAGCGACAATATCTCGGCCACGACGTTCTCGAAAAAGCGGCTTGTCATGCCCGTTGATCCAACGGAGCCAATCTCCTCTTTGTCGACGAGAATGGTGAGCGCGGTATGCTTTGGCGTCTTGTTTAGGGCGAGCTGCGCACAGAGGCTGGGGAAGGAGCACGAGCGGTCGTCGTGTCCGTAGCCCAGGATCATGGAGCGGTCGAAGCCGAGGTCGCGTGCGGGGCCTGCAGGCACGATCTCGAGCTCAGCCGAGAGGAAGTCCTCCTCTTCGATGTCGTAGTAGTCCTTGAGGATGCTTAGCAGGTTTTTCTTTACCGCGTCCTTCTTGTCTTCGTCGTTCCCGTCTTTGATAACGAGTGGCTTGTGGCCAACAAGAAGGTCGAGCATCTCGCCCTCAATTACCTCCGAGGCCTTCTTTTGCAGCTGCTCCTGCGAAAGGTGAATCAAAAGGTCGCTTATAACGAACACGGGATCAGTTTGATTCTCGCCAACGCATACGGGGATGACGGTGCCGTCCTTCTTCGCCACCACCCCGTGGATGGCGAGCGGTAGCGTTACCCACTGGTATTTTTTTACGCCGCCATAGTAATGGGTGTCCAAGAAGGCGAGGTCGTTCTTCTCTTCCAGGGGATTCTGCTTTACATCCAGGCGTGGTGAGTCCACATGCGCGCCGAGGATGTTCATACCCTTGGTAAGGGGTTCTGTGCCCAGCTCGACGAGTATGAGGGACTTGCCGCGGTTGGATGCGTAAACACGAGTGCCAGGCTCAAGTTTCGTGCCCTGCTCGATAAGGTCGTCTAGGTTTGCATAGCCTGCGTCCTCTGCCAAATCAATGGCTGTGGCCACGCATTCGCGCTCGGTCTTGTTGTTACTTATAAACCCCATATAAGCGCTCGAAAACTCCTCGAGCTCAGCAAGCTGGGTGACAGAGTAGCTCTTCCATGCGTTCGGTCGCTCCATAGTACGTCTCCTTACTGCTCTTTTGCGTTTTGCGATACGTCGTTGATTGTACCGCTGTTGGTGGGTGCTTGCGTTGGGGTGGAAGGCTCGCTTGAGGGAGCGCTGGGGCTTGGCGTGTTGCCGGAGCCTTGGCCCTCGCTTGACTGATTGCCGCCAGACGGGCTCGGGCTCGGGTTTGTGCTTGAGTTTTGGCTGGGGCTTGAGCTTGAGCTTGATGGGCTCGGCTCAGGGCTAGATTGTTGCTGCCCGGCACCCGTGTTTTGCGGGACCTCCTCCTCAGGCGGATACCAGGTCTCAACCGTGTCGCCATATGTGTTGTCGTTCTGGGATTGCTCTTGCGTGTCCTTGGTCGTGCGTTTTGTCGAGGAGCTGGTGGACGAGGCGTTTTTGTTGGTGCTCACCTGTGGCGCTGCGCCCAAATAGAAGTTTATGCCTACGCCATTCGTTGCTGCACCCACGATGCCAGCGGTTACGAGGCAGAATGCTAGCGAAATTGCGGCTGCAACAAGCTTACCGTGTCGCGCAAAGGGTACGACCTCCTGAGAGGCGGGCTCGCCTTCGCCTTTGCCCAATTGGCTCGAGTCGAGCACTCCTTGGATTTGAGTTTGCCCCTCGAGCGTTTGCTGGGCGTTTTGGGCAACGCGGTTGCGAATTATGCCTATAACGCACGTTGCCAAAATGCCCACCACGGCAGACACCACGGTGCCGCCAATGCCAACGAAGAATCCGATTGGGATGGCACATACTATCGCAACGACGCAACCGGTTATTATGAATGTGCGCATTTCACGCCTTAGGTCCATGGAAGCATGCCTCCTTTTGCGTTAAGCCGACCTTCGCATCTGTTCTACCCCTCACATATGCAAAGTATGCCACGTCTTAGCAATGCAATAGAATATGGTCATATTATTAGTTGGGAGAGGAGACTTTGTGTACTGTACTAAGTGTGGTCACAAGATAATGGAGGGTGCTGCATTTTGCCCGTCGTGTGGGACGCCCGTCGCGTCTAATACCGAAGCGACTTATGAGTATGAGTACACATATGTGGACAATCCCTTGCCTTGGGTCGCCAAGCTCGCGCACCTATACACAATATCAAGCCCCATGGCTTACTAGGAACCGGGGTTTGCCACTGTCCAAACAAAAATGTAAGCCCCCCACGTGTCTCTTGCGTACCGCTCACCAATCAGTCTTAGACCATTGGAAAAAACAAGGCTACTATAGGCAAAGTTAGGTACCACTGGTACATATGCCATTCGTTTTGGGAGGTTTACAACATGCTTGTTAACGCCACCGCCATGCTCCAGGCAGCCGTAAAGGGTCATTACGGCATCGCCGCGTTCAACACGAACGACCTTGAGTGGACTCGCTCCATTCTTCTGGCCGCCGAAGAGCTCCAGGCTCCCGTTATCATCCAGTGCACCGCTGGCGCTGCCAAGTGGCAGATGGGCTTCAAGGTCGTCAAGGACGTCGTAGAGGATCTTGTTGACTACATGAACATCACCGTTCCCGTTGCAATGCACCTGGATCACGGCTCCTACGAGGACTGCTTCAAGGCTATCGACGCTGGCTTCACCTCCATCATGTACGACGGCTCCCATGAGGAGACCTTCGAGCTCAACCTGCAGCGCACCGCCGAGATCGTGAAGCTCTGCCATGGCAAGGGCATCTCCGTCGAGGCCGAGGTTGGCGGCATTGGTGGCGTCGAGGACGGCGTAGCCTCCAACGGCGAGCTCGCAGATCCCGATGAGTGCAAGGCAATCGCCGACCTCGGCGTTGACTTCCTCGCCTGCGGCATTGGCAACATCCACGGCCTGTATCCCGATGACTGGGCTGGCCTTTCCATGGATCGTCTGGCCGAGATCAAGGCCAAGACGGGCGACCTGCCTCTCGTTCTTCACGGCGGCACTGGCATCCCCACCGCTATGGTTCAGGAAGCCATCGACAACGGCATCGCCAAGATCAACGTTAACACCGACCTCCAGGTTGCCATGGCCAAGGCCACGTGGGACTTCGTGGACTCCGGTGAGGCCAAGAAGGGCAAGAACTACGATCCGCGCAAGCTCCTCAAGCCTGGCTTCGACGCCATCGTCGATCGCGCCAAGGAGCTCATCGTCGACTTCGGTTGCGACGGCAAGGGCTGGGCATAAGCCTTAGCGCTGGATAGCGATATCTGGTAGGGGGGCCCGAGAGTCGGGCCCCCTTTTTGCCGTCGAAAGCGAAGCCGATAACATCAGGCAATAGGGAGTATCCCCATTGCCTGATGTTATAAAAGGCGATGGGGAGGAAGCCCATGAAGAGGGCGGTTGTGGGCCTATTGGCTCATGTTGATGCGGGAAAGACCACGTTGGCTGAGTCCCTGATGCACGCCACGGGAGCCATTCGTGTGCCAGGGCGCGTGGACCATGGCAACGCGCACTTGGACTTCGATCCCATGGAGCGCGATCGCGGCATTACGATCTTCTCCAAGCAGGTAACGGTCACGCGTGGCGAGCTGTCTCTTACGCTGCTGGACACGCCAGGGCACGTTGACTTTTGCGCGGAGGCGGAGCGTGCGCTGCAAGTCCTCGACCTTGCGATCCTTGTGGTGGGGGCAAACGACGGCGTGCGCGGGCATACCCTCACGCTTTGGAACCTCCTGCAACGCTATGGGGTGCCCACGCTGGTGTTTTTCAACAAGATGGACCTTGCGCCAGAGTCAGGCGCTATGTTGGTTGACGACTTGCACGCAAAAACGGGCATATTGGCGTTCGACTACGCGAAAGTGGGCGACGATTCGGTGCAAGAGCAGCTTGCGCTCTGCAACGAGGAAGCGCTGGCCGAGCTCATTGACAACGGCTCGCTTTGCGATGCGACGATTCGCTCATTCGTGCAGTCGCGCGTGGCATGCCCCTGCCTGTTCGGATCCGCACTTAAGGGCTCGGGAGTGGACGGCCTGCTCGATGCCCTGGACTGGCTGGTAACCGAGCGCGTGTGGCCCAAGGAGTTTGGGGCACGCGTGTACAAGGTGTCTCACGAGGCACATGGCGAGCGTGTGGCGTGGCTCAAGGTTACCGGTGGCGCCTTGGACGCAAAGCAGGTCGTCCGCGGCATGGGCCTTAACGGAGAGAAGTGGGAGGAGAAGGTCGACCAGCTGCGCGTGTATATGGGCGAGCGCCACAGCGTGGTGAGGGAGGTTCCTGCGGGCAGCGTTTGCGCCGCGGTGGGTCTTACGAAGGCTTTGCCGGGAGACGCCCTTGGATCTGAGTCGATTGGCCAAACGCCGGCGCTCCTTCCGGTTTTGGACTATCGCGTTATATCGGATGGCTGCGATTCGTTTACCACGTATACGAAACTGCGCATTCTTGCGGACGAAGACCCCTTGCTCCGCGTTGCGTGGGACGAAGAGCTTGGGGAGGTCCGCCTAAGCCTTATGGGAGTCGTGCAACAAGAGATCGTGCAGCGCCTGATGCTAGAGCGATACGGTATCTCGATTGAATTCGGGAGCGGTTCGGTGCTCTATAACGAAACCGTGACGGATAGCGTGGTGGGTATTGGCCACTTTGAACCTTTGCGCCACTATGCGGAGGTTCATCTGAGGATTGAGCCAGGGACACGGGGTAGTGGCGTTCGCGTGTGCAGCGAATGCAGTGAGGACGTACTTGCGCGCAACTGGCAACGGCTCATTACGACGCATGTGATCGAACGTGCACATAGGGGCGTACTTGTGGGAGCCCCACTTACCGATGTGCGCATCGTGCTGCTTGCCGGTCGCGCACACAACAAGCACACCGAGGGTGGAGACTTCAGGCAGGCGACCTACCGAGCCATTCGCCAGGCGCTTATGCAGGCCAACAGCCTTCTGCTCGAGCCTTGGTATCGCTTTTCTCTGCAGTTGCCCGCTCAAAGGGTTGGGCGAGCACTCGCCGACCTGCAACGAATGGCGGCAGAGTTCGAGGCGCCACACATTGATGGCGAACGGGCGCTCATAGAGGGCCGAGCGCCCGTCTCATCCATGCGCGATTACTCGCTGGAGGTTCGTTCGTATACAGGAGGAGACGGAAGCCTACTCTTGGAGTATGGCGGATACGATGCTTGCCACGATGCCGAAGACGTGATCGAGGCGGCAGCCTATGATCCCGAGGCGGACCTTGCGAACACGCCCGATTCGGTGTTTTGCAGCCATGGCGCAGGCTATACCGTTAAGTGGCGCGACGTGGCGTCGCATGCCCACGTGCAGCTGTAGGCAGATTTGCGATTTCGCAATGCATCCGTCCCTTAGGTGAGGGTGCAAACCCTGGCATAGACTCCAAAAATCGAGTGAGCTGTTTGCGGTTATGCACGGGTAAGCCTGTTACTATAGAACTTGCCTTCGTACGGTGGCTACTTAGGGAAGGGTTGCGATGCTTTGGGCGCTCATAGGCCTTTGGGTCCTCGTAAAGCTCATTCAGGGCGCCTGGTGGTGCATCCGTTCGTTTTGGGCATGGCTTGGGCGCGGCAAGTCCGTCCACGGCGTCGTCGAACGTAACCTCGTGTCTGAGGAAGTCAGGCAGACCATAGAGGCGATCGACGCCTTGCGCGCTGCCCAGTATGTTGGCAAGGGGCAACAAGGCCCGGTGATTCGCCTTTCTCGTGATATGGTAAAAGAGGTGCGACGGGCTCAGCGCTATGTGCGTGATGACTTTCTAAACCATTTGCGCATTGGCTGGTATCAGGTAACCATAATCTTCTTCATAGGCTCCGTTGCCGGCCTGATTTTGGAAGAGCTGTGGATGCTGGCCTCAATGGGCGTTACCCAGTATCGGTCCGGCTTGGTGTGGGGCCCTTTGTCGCCGCTCTACGGGGTGGGGGCCGTGCTGCTCACCATAACGACGTTTGCCATGCGCTCGCACGACACCAAGTGCTGGCAAGTGTTCTTGGTTTCTCTGGCGTTGGGCGGGCTCTTGGAGCAGATTACCGGTTGGGGCATGGAAACCTTTATGGATGCGGTGAGCTGGGACTATATTGCCGGTCATGTTCCGGGCGCCATAACCAAATGGGTTGCCGTGCCGTTTCTCATCTTTTGGGGCGTGCTGGGCTACGTGTGGTATCGCTGGGTGATGCCCGAGCTTTTGTTTGCCTTGGGTGAGCCCACCACACGTCGGAAGTACATCTTTACCGTGCTGCTCGCCCTGTATTTGAGTCTCGATATATTCATGACCGTCGCATGCTTTACGCGGCGTGCGGCGCGCAACGACGGTATTCCCCCAGCGAATGCTTTTGAGGAATGGGTAGACAAAAACTATAGCAACGAGTTTATGTCGAGCCGATTCCAAAACATGGTCATTGACGCTACGGGAACCCAAGGCTAGTAGTTGTTTGCAGACGCGATTGCGCGCCTCACGATTCTCTTTGATGTTTGGGTTTAAAACGAAGAAAAAAAGTTCCATAATGTCTACTTGTATCAATGGGTTTAAACGTCTAGTCATGTGATTTCACACGAGTAAGGGAGCTGACTTATGGACACGTCCATCGTTTCTGCGTATCGTGCGTTAAATGCTGCGCAAGATGCCATTTCACGAGCGACTACGCTCGATGAGGCGCTACAGGAAGGCCTTAAGGTCATTCTTGCCAACTGCAAAGCGGAGTCTGGTGCAATATGGTATGCGGACAAGAATGACGAAAACTGTCTCCATCCGTACTTTTGGATTGCCCCGTCCGATCTTACGTCTTGCAAGCACATGCCAGGCGAGGGGGCCGTGGGTCGCGTGTTTGAAACGCAACAGGCCGAGCGCTACCTTACCTTTACTCCCGCAAACGATCCCATGACGACAACCGACTTTGCTGGCATAGAAGTAACCTCCATGATTTGCGTCCCCTTCTCAAGCGCAAATGACAATTTGGGATGCATTCAATTCATAAACAAGGAGGGCGGCGGCTTCTTTACTGCGGAAGAGGCTGACGTCTGCGAGATGATGGCCATGCTCGCGGCCATGGCCTTGGACGACAACGAGGCAATCCAGCCCGCATGGACCCCAGGTAAGGCGATTATGCGCGTACGCGATGTTACGCGCGAGTTCACGAATGGGGACGTGGTCACTAGGGTCCTCAAGGGCGTAAACCTAGACGTGTACGAAGGCGAGTTCCTGGTGCTCTTGGGCGAGTCGGGATGTGGTAAGTCCACCCTGCTCAACATAATTGGTGGCATGGACCATCCCACCTCGGGATCTTTCGAGTGCTTTGGCGAGGAGTTTGCAAACGCCTCGCAGGAACGCCTTACCGAGTATCGACGCGACAACATCGGATTTATTTTCCAAAGCTATAACCTCATGCCCAACCTCAACGCGGCGCAGAACCTCGAGCTCATTGCAAGTCTGGTGCCCAACCCAATGACGGCAGACGAGGCTCTGAGCATCGTTAATCTGAGCGAGCGCAAGCACAACTACCCGTCTCAGATGTCCGGCGGACAGCAACAGCGCGTCTCCATCGCCCGTGCGCTCATGAAGCGTCCGGGCATCATATTGGCCGACGAGCCCACCGCCGCATTGGACTACACCACATCGATCGAGGTGCTTGAGGTTATGGAGAAGATCATCGCCGAGGGTACCACCATGATCATGGTTACGCACAACGAGGAGATCTGCCGCATGGCGGATCGCGTGGTGCGCATGAGGGGCGGTCGCATGCACGAGGTAACCATCAACCGTCGCAAGGCACATGCGACCGATCTCGTTTGGTAGTGGTGGCCGCAGATGAAACGAATTCGAATTATCGAAATACTGGCCAACATAAAGGCGAACTTGGTTGCGTTTTTGTCGATAGCCATGTTTGTGTGCCTGGGTGTCGGTCTGTTTTTGGGCATACAATGGGGTGCCGTCGCGTTGCGCAATGCCTCGTTGGAATCCATGAACGCAGGAAACCTCAACGACATATCCGTGCAGTTCCCCTATGGCATAACGGAAAGCGATCTTAGCCAGATTAAGGACATCGAGGGCGTAAGCAAGATCGAGCCTGGCTATTCCAGCTATGTGGTAATGGAAGACGGAAGCACGGCTTATACGCTCAAGGTGCAATCCGTACCTCAAGAGATCAACACGCCGATTTCCATAAGGGGCAATATGCCCAAAGAGAAAAACGAGATTGCCCTCTTGGCAAACTTCGCCGATGAGCACCACATTGGGGTGGGCGACAAGATAACCCTCAAGCACGATGCCACAGAACAATTCAACGAGGACGGAACGACCACAACCGATCCAGATGGCATGCAGTTTCTAAATACCGACACATATACCGTGACGGCGCTTGTAAACAGTGCGGAATACCTGTATAAGAACCCACAAGCTCTTGGCGTATGCAACATCGGTTCCGGCCAAGTGGATTGTGTGGGCTACATAACGAACGAGTCGTTTGACACAAGCAAGTACAACGACGGGTATCCCAACGTGTACATCCGTTGCGATTCGCTGAATGGCTTGAGCGTATTCGAGAACGAATACCAAACGAAGGCCCTATCCATTGCGGACAAGATCACCGAATTGGGCGGAACGCTGGGAACCGCACGCTATAACAAGCTCCACGACGATGCGCAAAAGAAGCTCGACGACGCGAAGAAGAAGATTGACGATGGTGAGAAGCAGCTTGAAGACGGCAAGAACAAGATTGCCGATGGCGAGAAGCAGCTTGCGGACGGTAGGGAAAAGGTAGACGACGGCGAAAAGGAACTCGTAAACGGTGTGGTATCTGGCTCTGCGCAACAGAATGCGGCGCAGATAAAGCTGCAAGAGGGGTATAGGCAGCTTGCGGACGGCCAGGCTAAGTACGATGCAGGTGTTGCAACATACCTGCAGGTAACCGAAATATACAACGAGATCTTATCTGCAATAGGCAACATCGGACAGTCAGATGGCAATTCGTCGTCTACTGGGAAGTCCTCGACCTCCTCTGGCTTTAGTGGCAATGACGAGGGTTCTTGGTTAAACAGAGACGAAAACTCGACTGGGACTGAACTGGGCGATGGCGAGCTCTTGGATTCGGCCCGTAGTGCAATAGACGATCTGAGCGGCGCGATTAGTGACAACGGCGGCTCTTCGGGCTCGGGTTCCAGTGTGGTTACCGACCTGTTCAGCGCACTCGGGACGTTAGGCGACAAGATGTCCGAGGCAGAGGCGACCTTGGAGGAAAGCAAGGCGCGCCTTGACGCAGGCTGGGAGGAATATTACCAAGCCAAGGCGGCATACGATGCGGGCGTTGCCGAAGGCCAGGCAAAGCTCATTGACGGTCAGCAGGAACTTGATTCTGGCAAAGAGACGCTTAAGGACAAGACGCAAGAGCTCGAGGACGGCAAGAAGGAGATTGCCGACAAGACCAAGGAGCTCCAGGATGGCAAAAACAAGTATGCCGACGCCGAGAAGCAATTCAAAGACATGGTGCAGTACGAATGGGTCGTTCTCCCGCGTCAGGGCCTAGGCTCCGTTATGGGTCTCATTATGATCACCAGCATGATGGATAACGTCAAATGGGCGATGGCGCTCCTGTTCATACTCGTGGGTCTGTTTGTGTGCTATTCCGCCATATCGCGTTTGGTACACGAGCAAATAATCCAGATTGGAACGAAAAAGGCCCTGGGATTCCGCCAGGGAGAAGTGATGTCGGGTTACCTTGCCTTTTCGGGGGTATCAGCCTTGTTGGGCGTGCTGGTTGCCGTGCTTCTGGCAGTGCTGATCGTTCAGGGCATCATGAATCCCAAGGCCAACGCACAGTTTACCATGCCGCCGTTTGGTCCCTATGTTGGTTTGCTGGACACCCTGATTATGGGCGGCCTCGAGATTCTGCTCATCCTCTTTGCAACGTGGTTCGCCATCCATGGGCTGCTCAAGCGAAATGCCAGGGATCTGTTGGCGGGTGAGTCCACCGCGAATGCCAAGGAGCATTTCTACGAGCACTGGGCAATTTGGAAGCGCATGTCGCTGTTCTCACAAACGGTGGTGAACAACTGCATAAACGACACGCGTCGTGTGATCGGTACGTTGGTGGGGGTCATAGGTTGTACGGCACTGATTGTGGTTGCCGTTACCTTGGCCGGAAACATCATGCGAAGCTTTGATTTGCACTACAATTCGGTGTATAAGTTCGACACCCTTACCTTCCTCGATGACGCAAGCGAAAAACAGGCAGATTCGGTTGCTCTGGCGCTCCACAACCGTGGCATAGACAGCGCGCCTGCGTATACGCGCAAGCTCCAAACGCGCAAGGACAGCGGCGAACGTTCTGTTGTTACGCTCATGGTTCCCACCATCGAGGACGCGTTTGACAAGAAATACCACGTTCTGACGACCGATGGCAAGCCTGCGAACATCAACGATGGTGGCCTGTGGATATCGACTGCCTATGCCGACCACCGTGGCGTTAAGGTGGGTGACGAGGTAACGCTTACCGAGTTCAGCGGAAAGACTCACACCTTTAGGGTGGCTGGCATATTCCAGTACTACCTTGTGCGATACGAGTTTGTTTTGAGTCCCAATGAGTATCGCGAGGCGTTTGGCGAGAAGCCCCAGCCAAACGTATTGCTCACCAGTTTGGATGGTGCGGACATTGGGCGCACGCGCGATGCATTGAAGGAGGTTGATGGCTACAACTCGCTCGTGGACGACAAGAGCGACGCTTCGTACTCCTATACTCAGATTAACGACATTATGAGGACCGTCGTTATTATCTACCTCGTGCTCTCTGCGCTCATGGCGCTCATGGTGCTGCTCAACCTCGACATCATGTTCGTGAACGAGAAGAAGCGCGAGCTCATTGTGCTTATGATCTGCGGCTTCTCGGTAAAGGACGCGAAGGCGTACATATATCGAGATTCGATTGTGCTTACCGTAATTGGCATATTGTTGGGCATATTGTTCGGCGCCATAATGGGTGGCATTACCGTTGCCGCGCTCGAGCCCGAGATGGCAACATGGGTGAAGGGCTTCAACCTTGTTGCGGCTGTGGTTGGCATCGTTGGCGCGGGCGCGTTCTCTGCGGCCGTGTTGTTGTATGCACTCAGGCTAATCCCACGCTTCGACCTTACCGACATCAACCGCTTCTAGCGGCACACACGATAATCCGCGCCGAGCGGTTGAAGGCGGGCTCCCGGCTAAGCCATCCGGGGCCCGCCTCTTGTTCTGAATGCGTCCCCGCGCCCGCGAGGGGCCTGCATGCGGCTCCGCGCTCGCTTCGCTCGCTCACATCGTGAGTCGCCGCCTGCGGTCCCCTCGCGGGCGCGGGGCGCGCGCGGCAACCTTGTTCGTTGGACGTCCGTTAGGGCGTCAGGACAAGGCTCGATTCATGGTCGCCATATGCTATTCTGAGTGCATGGATGACCTTTGCAATATAGAAGATGTGTTTGAGCGGCACTTCTCTATGGTGTATCGCCTGAGCTACTCGTATTTGGGCAGTGCAGCCGATGCCGAGGATGCCGCGCAATCGGTGTTCATGAAGCTCGTCCGTAAGCCAAGGGCATTTAAGAGCCAGGAACACGAGAAGGCATGGCTTATTGTTTGCACGTCCAACCACTGCAAAGACGTGCTCAAGAGTGCTCACCGCACGAGGGTTTACGCGCTGCCCGAGCGTGACCATACGCTGTTTTCGACCGAGGACTCGTCGAGCGACACCATGGAAGCGGTCCTTCGCCTGCCGGAACGTTTGAAGGACTGTGTGTATTTGCACTACTACGAGGGCTATAAGACCGCTGAGATAGGTCGGTTGCTTGGCATACCGGCATCCACGGTGCGAAATCGCCTGAGCGACGCGCGTGCGCTATTGCGCAAGGATTTGGGAGGTGCCACGGCATGAGCAAAGACGAGACCAAGCTTGAGTTCGACGCAGGGATTCGCAAAGCCTACGATGCCATGGGCCCCACGCAAGACGCGCGTGAGCGTGTACGCGTCCGTCTTGTGGAGGAACAGCGCACAAATGCGCAGGCCAATGCATCGCACCCACATAGGAAAGCTATGATAATCCTTCCACTTGCCGCGGGAATAGCCGCGATTGCGGTGGTGCTGTCGGTTGGTGCGCTTTCGAAATCGGATGCCACAAAGGCCGAACTTCAGCCGAATGCCGTGGTGCAGAAGAACGAAGAAAAACAGCCTTCAACCTCGGGGACCGTATCTCTGGAAGTTGCGGCAGAAGAAGATGCTGCGATGGATGCGGCAGAGGCAGCGAATGTTCGTTACGCAGAGCCGCCCTATCAGGCAGTTACGTTGGACAACGGAAAGACGTACGAAGTAGGCGCGTTGGCTAGCATAGACCCAGCGTCCGATTCCCTCGAAACGGCATGGGCCTTGGACAAGGACGGCAATGCCGTTGTTGAATGTACGGTTGCCCAAGGTCGCTACGTGCGCTTTGCGGACGATGGGGCATGGTACGAGCTCGTGCCATCTTCTTGAGTCGCAGGTTTATCTGACTCTTGAGCCTGCGGTTGCATGGAGGACGCTTTTCTTCTGGCGGGTCCACTTTTTTGGCTCTCGGGCTTGTCTGCCCATCGAAATGGTTCGCAAAATACGCGAAATTCGAACACCGCGGTGCTTCAATTTGGCCGATTGGAAAAAAGTTCCGACAATTTGGCCTGATTGCTCGTATGTTGGTTATAAGGTGGCCAGAAAGGAGTTGCCATGATCGACAACACGAAGTCTTTTGCTCGGGGAGCACTTGCGTGCGCGCTCGCCATCGGGCTAGCGGCCTGCAGTCTTTCGCCGGTACCGTTCGACAGCCAGGGTGCCAAGCCGAGCGAGCAACCGCAAAGTAGCTCGCAGTCACAATCGAGCTCACAGCCGCAGGCAACCGAGCAGCAAAAGCGGGAAGACGGGCAGCAGAGCCCATCGGCAGAGTCTACGTCTATGGGCGATGCCCAAAACATGGGGTTAGAAGTAATGACGGACGCGGACTCTGCCATGACCAACGGTTATGTGCCGTCGATGCCGGACTTCAACACCGAGGAGTACGGCAAGATAAACGAGAGCGGGTTTGTGTCTACGCAAACCAGTCCGCTATCTACGGTTTCCGCAGATGTTGACACCGCAAGCTACGCAAACTTGCGCCGTATGCTTACACAGGGCTTTAAGACTAAGGTGAGCGCCGACTCCAATAAGGAACAGAAGACGGACTCGAAAAAGACGTCGAAGCCAGTGGATGTGATTGAAGACGCGGATGTTGACGAGCGGTATTTGGAGAGCCAGAACATCATTCCCACCGGAGCAGTTCGCATAGAGGAAATGGTCAACTACTTTGACTATGCTTACGAGGCGCCAAAGGACGGGAAGGGCTTTGCCATAAACGCACGAGCAGGTGCATGCCCATGGAACAAGGACACCAATCTGTTGGTGTTGGGCTATGCCACGGCGCCTGAGGACAAGGCCGTGCGCGAAAAAGGTGCCAACCTGGTGTTTCTTATTGATGTGTCGGGGTCCATGGATGACCCAGACAAGCTCCCGCTCCTTCAAAGCGCATTTGGCGAGCTTGTGGACCAGCTGGGTGAGAAGGATCGCATATCCATCGTTACCTACTCGGGCGAGGAAGAGGTAGTCCTGGAAGGCGAGAGCGGCACCAACCAGCAAGCCATAATGAAGGCCATTCGTGGACTCAAGGCGCATGGCTCGACCAATGGTGAGGCGGGATTGCGTATGGCGTATGACATAGCGCAAAAGCAGTTTATACAAGGCGGCGTGAACCGCATTGTTATGGCGTCCGATGGCGACCTCAACGTAGGTATGACCAGCGAAAGCGATCTGCACGACTTTGTGGACAAAAAGCGCGAGAGCGGCGTGTACCTTTCGGTTCTGGGTTTTGGCGCTGGGAACTACAAGGACAATAAGATGGAGACCCTCGCCGACCACGGCAACGGATCGTATCACTACATCGATTGCGAGCAGGAAGCCAAGCGTGTGTTCGGACAGCGCCTTACGGCCAATCTGGTACCCTTTGCGAATGATGTAAAAGTGCAGGTAGAGTTCAATCCCGCCAAGATTAAGGGCTATCGTTTGGTGGGCTACGAGAATCGTACCATGGCCGCTGAGGACTTTAAAAACGACGCCAAGGATGCCGGCGAGGTGGGGCCATCCAGTCAGTTTACGGTTGTATACGAAATCGTACCTGTGGACTCGGCCATGAACATAGACGTGCCAAACCTCAAGTACGAAAAGTCGTCCCAGGAGACGAGCAATGGGGCGGAGTGGCTTACGGCCAAGCTGCGCTATATGCCAATCGATGGCAAGGCCGTGCAGGAGCAGGAGCTCGTGGTAGATGACAAGAGCTGGAGTGACGATCCCGGCGACGACTGGCGATTCGCGGCGGCGGTAACGGAGTTCGGCATGCTGCTTCGTGACTCGGAGTTCAAGGGGTCATCCTCCTACGATGGGATTCGAAAGCTTGTGGGAAAGCCCACAGAAGAGTTGCGCACCGACTTCCTGCGGCTTGTGGATCTCGCAGAGAAGAACTAGGTAGGGTAGGGGTGGTACGCTTAATTGGAAACAGACCCCGAGTTGAGGTTCTCCAAAATCTCAACTCGGGGCCTGTTACCAATTTAGGGCAGCGTTATGCCCAGATGGCCTTCATGAACGTGGAATATGCCTCGTCGCAGATGTTGAGCGTGCGTTGCAACAATTCGTGGCAGGTGTCACCAATCACATCGGGAGCAAGTATCTGGTCTCCGCTTGCCACGATGTCGTTGTCCTTATCGAGGAAGAACGTAAGCCAACGATAGTTTACGTTGGCGGCATTGATGGCCTTAAGCGCCTCTTCGGTCTTGTTCTCGGGAACGTGCGCTACCACGCCACTGCCAAAGTGCATGGTCTCGCCATCCTCATCAAACCAGAAGAAGACATCAAGGTGGTTCATGTTCTGCAGGCTGTAGCCTATGCGAACCGCCGGTTGTTTGGCGTTTTCGAGCTCTGCGTACTTTATGCCTCGCTGGTCGAGGGCGGTTTCGAATGCTATGAGGTTAGCTGATCCTGTTGCCATGTGTGCTCCTCACCTCGTCTGACGTCTGTACCATTTTACACCGTTACGCCCGTTATGCTTTGAGCCTTAGCGAATCCGCCCGTCCATATGGAGTCGCGGCGCCTTTGCCGTTGCATACATCTTACGCATCGCGTCCTCCATGGACCATACGCATGCCTGTGCAGCATTAAAGGCCGACTGCACGCTGAGCGTGGGCTTTTGAGTGCAAAACCAGCGTGACGAAAAGACCAAGGCGCCTCCGTTTGCATATGCCTCCACAACCGAACCGTCTACGAGTACGCGCAGGTCAAAAAGCGCTTCACAAGGCACCGAACGCTCTTCTCGGCCAGCGGCGCTCGAAGGGAGCGCATAGCGAAGTCCCAGGCGCCCGTCTTTAAAGAATACCTCGATGTCGTCGTCGAGCGAGAGCGATCCCTCTCCTTGGATGCCTGCAAGCGCTATGTCTGCAAAACGTCCCGGTATGGCGGTTGGTGCGTCTGCGCGTATGTCCTCTCGCTTTATGTGCAAGTCGTCGAGCTCGGGTACGGGATTCTGCAAGAGGAGGCCTGTGCTTTCGTCGCGTGTGAGCAGGCGTGGCACCGTAAGACAGTGGCACCAGTCGAGTCCGTCTGGCGTGTATTCATAGGCACGATCGAAGCCGCCGAGCCAACCCACCAAAATCGACCGCCCTGATTCGTCGACAAAGGTTTGTGGCGCATAGAAGTCGTGGCCGTGGTCCCATTCGACGAAGGTGCGCTCATCCACTTCCTGCGTAGAGAGTACGGCGGAGGGAAGGGGAAAGTATCCGGCCTGACACCGATTGTGCCACCGATCGAATTCGCGGGGGAGACCTTGGGGTGACACTGCCAAATAGTCACGTCCATCCAACGAGACGAGATTGGGGCATTCCCACATATATCCAAAGGGGTATTGGGGTCGGATCTCGTGCACGATGTTCCAATTAAGGCCGTTGGGCGAGCTGTATAGCAAACACATACCCGTATCGAGCGTATCGCGTGCGCCGAGTAGCATGTAATAGGTTTCATCCTGAATCCAGACCTTGGGGTCGCGCACGTGTAGGCTGCAGTTATTGGGGTAGTCGGCATTCCTGAGGAGGACCTGCTTGGGCCCAAAGTGCACGCCATCGGTAGAGACGCAGGTTATCTGATTTGCCTCACGCCCTTCCACCACGTGGCCCCAGTCCATGGGACTGTGGTTGGGGCCAGGATCTATAACGTTACCGGTATAGTAAGCCCTCAACAAATCGGTTCCATCGGACGCGGCCCCACGCTCGATTACGGTAGTGCCGGAATAGACGCCGTTTTTGTCCTCATACATACTGGGCTCTATGGAAACGCCCTCATAACGCCAATGAACGAGGTCCTCCGACGCGAATTGCCCCCAAGCCTTTTGGTCGGCGTGAGGCCAGGAATCGTTGTATTGATAGAAGAAGCGATAGGTTCCCCCAAACTGGCAGAGTCCGTTGGGGTCGTTGAGCCAGTACTTTGGCGAGCGAAGATGGAAGCCTACGTTCCAGGTGTCAAGTGACATGGGTGAATCTCTTTTCTCTGCTGAACGAAAACGTAAACGACGCGTATTGTACAGGATGGACACTTATGGAGAAACGCTGATGTTGTTATAGGCATAATAGCTTATCAGTATTTAACGTATGAACCCTTTAGGGCAAAAACACCTCAATTCGGCGACGGGCTAGTGACACATATTGATACATCTCGTACAATGCATTCGACCTTCGTGGTCGCACACCCAGAAAGAGGTGAACTCATATGAGTAGAGTAAAACGTAGGGAAGACGTCTTCTACCGCCTATTTAGGGAGTATGGCGAAAAGCTCGTGACGGTGGGGGAGGTATACAAGAAGATTTTCTCTGAGGATTATCCCTCCAATAGACTCTTGGTTCGCAGCATGAAGGACTACGAGAACGTCTGCGACGATCAGGCAAAGAAGATCTTTATGGAGCTCTCCAATTCCTTTATTACGCCGTTCGACCGCGAGGACATAGGCGTCCTTACCAAGCGTATGGACGATGTAGTTGACTATATGGAGGCTGCCGCCAGCAGGCTCGAACTCTTTGGCGTGGAGGACATGCGCCCCGAGGCCATTAAGCTTGCGGACATAACCGTACAGGCAATCGGAGAGTTGGCAAAGATCACGGATCGCCTTTCCAATTTCAAAAAGGACAAGACGGTTATGGAACTTGCGCTTGGGGTGGACGCCATTGAGGATGAGGGTGACGCCGTGTATAAGATGGCGTTGGCAGACCTCTTCCGCGAGGGCGTCCCGACCTTGGAAATTATGAAGTGGTCACGTGTACTGGACCGCATGGAGCTCGCCCTGAACGCATGCGAACACGCATGCGACATCGTCCAGGGCGTGGTAATGAAAAATGCTTAGCGGACTGCTTCTGGCCGTACTTGCGGCCGCATTTACCTTTGAGTTTATTAACGGGTTTCACGACACGGCGAACGCCATTGCGACGACGGTGTATACCCGTGCACTTCCCCCGCGCGTAGCCATTCTTATGAGCGCCACCATGAACTTCATCGGCGCCCTTATGAGCGAGAAAGTCGCTATGACCATCGCTCATGGCCTCATAGACGTACAACTAGAGCTCTATGTGATTCTCGCGGCGCTACTTGGCGCCATTATTTGGGACTTGTTCACATGGTGGCAGGGAATACCCAGCAGCTCGTCCCATGCGCTTATTGGCAGCCTCATTGGAGCCACCATCGTATTCTCGGGCGGAATTCAGCACATCATGTGGGAGGGCGTGCTGTGGAAGGTGGTAATACCACTGTTCACCTCGCCCATCATCGGATTGGCCTTGGGATTTTTCTTCATGAAGCTCGTATTCGAGTTATTTGCCAATTGGAGACCGAGCAAGGCGAACGGCCTATTCCACAAGGCACAAATCGTAAGCTCTATGTTCATGGCCTATAGTCATGGCAACAACGACGCGCAAAAGACCATGGGCATCATTACCCTAGCCCTCATTGGCAGTGGTGAGCTGGCGGCGGGATCGGGCGTGCCGCTGTGGGTCAAGCTCTTCTGTGCGGCGACCATGGCGCTGGGTACCTCCATTGGCGGCCAGCGCATTATGAAAACCGTTGGTGCTGGCGTAACCAAGCTCGAGCCCGTGGTAGGCTTTGTGTCCGAAACCTCATCGGCAATTGCAATCGAGACGATGACTGCCTTCGGTGCTCCGGTAAGCACGACGCAGGTCGTAACCACCGCCATCATGGGCGCAGGCAGTGCCAAAGGTGCAAAGAAGGTTCGCTGGGGAGTTGCCGGAAGCATTGTGAAGGCGTGGTTCACCACGTTGCCGGCAACCATGGTTCTTGGCGGACTGTGTGCCTTCGTGGTGGGCATCTTTGTTTAGATTGTATGGCTGGTAAACACCGCTTCCAATGATGGAGGCCTTGCGTATGGAGTGGCAAACGGAGGGGCCACCCCTGTCCGCCGGCGAATCGCGTAGCGAACGCTGAGCCGAGCGGACTGGCACGGGGCTTTCGAGCGGGTTTTATACGGTGCGAGCCTTGCCGTTTACGTCGAGCGTGTAGGTTCCGCTTGAGGTGTCATAGCCCTGGCCAAGCACGTTCGCGCAGAACGAATTCGCATAGTCGGGCGTGAGCTGCGGGCGCGTGCTTTGTGCCGCAAGGTCATTTGTCCATTTTGTTATGGGGAAGGCGGTCATGTTCGGACCGTAGGTATGGCAGATTACGGTAGGAACGAGGCTTGCGGCAGATACGCTGTAGGTGCCGTCCTCCGCACGATTCAGCGTCGCTCGCGCGATGCCGCCAACGAGTGAGTCAGGTTCCATGAGGCTTGCCGCCACGTAGTTGCCCATGGAATAGTAGCACACCGTCTTGTGACCTTCGGCATTCTGTAGGAGCTCAACTGGTTGCAGGATGTGTGGGTGGGAACCGAATATGAGGTCTACGCCCAAGTCGCAGAAGAGCTTGGAGTAGGTCTGTTCCTCCTCGGAGGGTGTGGTGTCGTACTCAATGCCCCAATGCGGGCAGGCTACCAGCATCTCTGCGCCGGCAGCACGTGCCTTCTCAACGTCTGCGCGAATCTTGTCCTCAGACATGTACGAGATGTAGGTTGCGTCGGTTGTTGCGTCGATATTCTCGTTAGTGGCCCAGGTATAGTTGAGGATGCCAACCTTAAAGCCGTCCTTCTCGAATATGTATACGTTGTTCACGTAGTCTTGCGACTTGTCGTCGGGTGCATTGGGGTTGCTCACGCCCACCACAGGTATGTTTGGATAGGTGGCCTTCCAATAGTCGAGCTCATGGCCAAGCCCGTCATATCCCAAGTCGAGCGTGTGGTTGGTTGCCTTAAGAATGGTGTTGAAGCCAAAGCGAGCCTCGGAATCGGCCAAAGCGGTAGGGGTGTTCATCTTGGGTCCAGCGGCACCCATGGTAAGGTGATAGCCTAAGGAGGGACTGCCCATAACCGTCTCTTGGTTGAGGATACGCCAGTCGGCCGCATCGATGTATTCCTTGATGTTGTCGTACACAAAATCGAAGTTGTAGGAACCGTCGCTTTGGGCGCCACTGTCTATGATCTCGTCGTGCATGAGGACGTCACCGATCATCATGACGTTTATGGAGGCTGGCTCGCCGGTGCGCTTTGGCACCTCTACGTTGCTCTTTGGTTGCGCTTCGCTTGAGCCAGATGCAGTTTCCTTGTTGTCGCTGCTACTACTGCTCGCAGCTTGGTTGGCTTGGGTGGTTTGGGGCTGTTGCGTCGAGGCGCCGGTTGCCTGCGACTCAGATGAGGTTGCCTCTTGGTGCTGGGGTATCAAGGCACGGACGGCAAAGAACCCGCCCATGAGTAGCACTAGCGCCACGATGCACCCCACCACGATGGGTGTGCGGCTACGCTTGCGCGGGTGCGTGGTATGGCGAGGTGCATAGTTACGATTCGAGCCCGCGTGTCGTTTTGTGGGCCTTTTACCAGCCGGTCTTCGTGCTGTCCTTGGCTGTTGTGAAGTCGCTGGCCTCTGGTCGCCGGTTTGACTTTGCCCTGCATTCGGCCGTGGCCTGCGCGTAGCTTCGGGTCTTGGCCTGCGCATCGCCTCGGGGTTCGGCCTGCGCGTCCCCTTTTTCCGCGTTGTGTCTGGCCTGCGCTTCTTACGTGGTCTGTCTGGGTGCTGCGTATTATTTGCGTTTCTGTCGGACATGCACGGAATCCTCTCTGGCGATGTTTGCCTGGAAAATACAGTATGAACCCCATTCCCGTCTTTTGCGGCGTGAGTCCAAGATGTTCGTAGAACCTATGCGTGCTCTTGTTCAGAGTCCATACGTTAAGAGTAATGCTATAGGCGCCTTGCTCGCGCGCGAATTCCACGACGCAATCATAGATTCTTCTGTCCGCCCCTTTGCCACGCAAGGTTTTGTCTGCGCAGAGGTCATCGATGCAGAGGGTCAAGACGTCAGTAAGGATGTTGTCGTCAAGATGCTGCTGGAACACGCAGAAGGCATACCCAAGGATTTGTCCCGCAGGCGAGTTTTCCTCTACGGCAACGAATAGGGGTCGCACGTCGTCAGCGATTATCCGACGCAGCTGCTCGGAAGTGAACTTTTTGTATGGGCACGAAAAAGGTCAGGCCGACCTGCACGATGCACGTCTAAGGCCTGACCCAAGAGCATTTGATTCCGGGCATGTCATTCAGCGTGGCACGTCGAACGATCATGCTGCTCCTTTCCAGTTCGCCCTCGCCTATGCGTATCCGTTTGCGCTGTTGTAGGAAGCGGAAAGCGCGTTCATGTTCTTTATGATGATGTTCATGGCAAAGTAGGCGCAGATGCCGCAGGTAAAGATGCCAAGGACCAGCCAAAGGAGCACGTCGGATCCGTTCTCCTGAATCGTTATGCCGTAGCGCGGGCCGTTTGCCTGCAGGCGGTTGGCAAGCTTGTACATCCAGTAGTAGGAGTAGATTCCACACGTTACCAAGGACAGCAGCAGGAAGATGAGCAGACCCGGCGTCTCCTCGTCGTCGCCAGCGCAAATGGCATTTGCATCTTGCGAGAGCTGGTAAATATACCAGTAGGAGTAGATTCCGCACGTTACGATGGACAGCAGGATGTACATAATGATGTCACGGTCGGTGCGCAGCGGCCCGGCTGATCCTGGCATGGGACTTCCATACGATTGTGTGGGGGTTGGGTTGGACGTCATTTGGGTGGGCGCTGGGGCCCCGTAGGTCGGGCTGGGCGGCGTTTGGGCTTGCTGCGCATTCCCATAGCCCGTATTGTTCTGCAGGCTTATTTGGTTGCCACAGTTGGGACAGAAATGCGTGCCGTCCGGGACGTTGCTACCGCAGTGTGGGCAAAACATAGTACCTCCAATTGCTAACAAACAGTTCTTGCGAGCACGTGCTGGATGAGCTGGAGCCACTTTGGCGGCCCTATTGACACCACGTCCTCATGCAACAGGTTTGAGAAGAGTACGCCTGAGTCCGAGGGTAGGAAGAGGCGCACAATCCAAACGCTGAGAAATGCAATTATACATGCAAGGAGTAATCCGGTATAGAGACGTGGGCGCATCCGTTTTCTAAACGAAACGAGTGCGATGACTATGGGGAGAAGCCAGAACAGTGGGTGATAGGCGAGGGCGAGGTCAAAGCGCAGCAAAAGCACGCTGAGCCATGCCCTTGTCATCCCGCATCCCGGGCACGATATGCCGGTTGCGAGCTTTATGGGACATCCAACGCCGGTAACATACAGGACGAGCACAGTTGCGAGGAAGGCAATGCCACCAATTAGCATTTCGCGTGTTTTTTTATTTTTTCTCACTTTTTCTCCCTAAACAAGAGACTATTCTATCGTGGTATGGCATTCTTAGATACACAGAAGGCACATAACAAGAAATGAGTCAAGATGCCACAGCGCACCCAGGCTTCCATTGAGTACGACAGCCTTACCAAGCTGCCCAGCATGATCTATTTTAGGCAGTACGCGGGGGCATACGTGCGCTATGGGCATAAGTTTGGGCAGGAAGTCTACCTCATTTACTTCAACTTGGAAAACTTTAGCGCGTTCAACGAGCGCTATGGCTTTAATGAGGGCGACAAGCTCCTTAACCTTATGGCCGTCGCCATACAGACGGCGTTTCCCGGTTATTTGGTGTCGCGGTTTTCTGACGACCACTTCCTGCTGGTGTGCGTGAGCAACCATTTGGAAGAGGCGATTCTTCAGATACACGACCAGCTGCATTCCTTTGGTCGCAACGCGAACGTGGGGCTGAAGGCCGGCATCTATGTGATTGACGACGACTCGCTTGACATTGGCCTGGCGTGCGATAGGGCAAAGACTGCCTGCGATAGCATTGCCCATCGCTACGACCACATATATCGCTGGTTTGACGATGCCTTGAGTTGGCGTATTGAGCGCAGCAAATACATTGAGTCTCATATAGACCGTGCCTTGGAGAGCGGCTGGATCAAGGTGTACTACCAGCCAATCATACGGGCGATTTCGGGCGAGGTGTGCGAGTTCGAGGCGCTGGCTCGATGGGATGACCCACATTACGGCATGTTGTCGCCAGCGGTGTTCATTGACGTGTTGGAGCAATCGCGACTCATCCACAAGCTCGATGCCTTCGTGATTCGCCATGTCTGTTCCGAATGGCGGAAGCTTCGTAGCTATAAGAAATGGCGCATTCCCGTTTCCGTAAACCTCTCGAGGTTGGACTTCGAGCTGTGCGATGCGTTTGAGATGATTGAGGCAGCAAGGCAGGAGTTCGATGTGCCGCGTCAGATCTTGCATCTGGAGGTAACCGAGAGCGCCCTGAACGAAAACCTCGAGCTCTTGTCTGCAAACGTCGAGCGCTTTAGGTCTGCGGGCTACCAAGTGTGGCTGGACGACTTTGGCAGCGGCTATTCGTCGCTGAACACGCTCAAGGATTACCAATTTGATGTGGTAAAGATCGACATGGCGTTTTTGCGGGAGTTCGAGACCAACCCACGCTCGCGCGTGATCATTGCGTCGGTGGTAAACATGGCCAAGCAATTGGGCATGCACACGCTTATAGAGGGCGTGGAAACGCCCGAGCAATTCGATTTCATACGTGGCATAGGGTGTGAGTTCGCGCAGGGTTACCTTATTGGGAAGCCTGTTCCCAGCAATAATAACGTAGAGCGCCTGCTGTCTGGCGAGCTGTTTGTGGAGCAGTCTTCGTTGCATGGCTATTACGATCGCCTTGGTGGCATTAACTCGCTCTCGGCCGATCCCTTTGACTTTCCTTGGGACGGTGAACCTGGGCAGAACATGTTCGCCGACATCCTTCCGCTTGCCGTTTTGGAGCGCGAGGCAAGCGAAATCCGCTTTGCCGTGGTCAACGATGCCTTCGTTAAGATGGTGAGGGATGTGGGCATGGGGACCATGACCCAAATGGCTGCGCGCATATCTGAGGGGGAGGATGGTCAGGGACGCCTGATGCGCGAGACGATTCGTGCTGCCGTGGCGTCGGGAGACGTGGAATCGGTTGATGTGTTGGAAAACGGGCGCCATTGCGTTTTTAAGGTTCGATTCATCGCGTCCCATGACAATGTGGATGCATTGTTGGTTTCCTTCATGAACCTCTCACACCTCTCCGATTTGGAGGAAGAGCGGCGCCTGCAGATTGCCATGCGCTATTTGTATGCGGTGTATGACGAGGTGAATATCATCAGCTTGCCCCAACGTACGGTAACCACCATATATAGGGGCTCTACGACGATTCCTCTGGTTGACTCGAACACACCGTTCGAAGAGGCAATCGATGCGTTTTGCGGTAGGAGGGTGCACCCCGAGGATCGCGAGCGCTTTATAAGATTCATGGACCTTTCCACGGTAATCGATCGCGCTAATGCGAGTGATGGTTGCACCATTGCCGAGGCCTTTAGGGCTCTGATGCCAACAGGGCTGTACGAATGGATAACGGCAGTCATCGTTCCCATTCGGATTGACGGCGAGGATACGGTTTTGGTGTGCGTGCGCAGGGCCAACAGGGACGTGGTTGCCACCATGACGAATTCGGAGCAAATACCCAAATCGCTCCTCTGGGATACCCTCGTCGAGCTCGTACCTGCGGGAATCTTTTGGAAGGATGCAGATCGGCGCTTCGTGGGCGTAAACAAGAACTTCCTTGACTTCTACGACTTTGACTCAGTGAATGACGTGCTGGGAAAGAACGACGAGGAGATGGGTTGGCATGTTGATACCGACCCCTTCAAAAACAACGAATTGCGCGTGCTCGAAGGCGATTCCGTGATCAATGCCCATGGCACCTGCCTTGCGCGTGGCGGCGTGCGCGAGATTCTTGCCAGCAAAATTCCCCTTTGGCGAAACGGGGAAGTCGTGGGCATGCTGGGATACTTCACGGATCAGACGAAACCGAGCGAAAGCACGCGAAAGCTCATCTTTGACGGCTTTGACCGCATGGCCGAAACCGACCAGCTTACTGGCATTCTCAACCTCAAGGGACTTGCGTCTTCTGCGGTAACGTATCAGGAGTCCTATGAGGACAACGGCCTGGACTTCGCAGGCATTATCTTAGATATCGATGGTATGAGTGCGCTTAACAGCGTGCATGGGCGCTCGTTTGGAAACCAGGTGCTCAAGGCCGTGGCGCGTACGCTTACCAAGGCGTCTGGCGTAAGCGGGTCGGTGGCGCGAATTGGTGGCGACAAGTTCGCGGCGCTCAAGCAGGTAACGAGCGAAGACGAGGTGGCACAGGCAACCGAGCAGCTCATCCAGGCCGTCAGGGGCATTCATGAGGTTGCCGGTGTAAAGATTCGCCTGCACTGCTTTGTGGGTGCCGCGCTATTCTCGGAGCGAGAGGACCTGAGCTCGATGCTAGACCTCGCGGAACAGCGCATGCGTAAGGATGAGCGGCACACTTAAACCAAGTATAACTGTGCCGCTAACGCGTTCGGTCGAACAGAGACAAGGCATCTTCGATGCGCAGCGGCGCGTTGGACGCAACGATAACCACGTTGTCTCGCTCATCTGGTTCCATGCGGTCGCAGGTTAAGGCGCCAATATGCGCAAACGCATCCGAGAGCGTGTCTACCAAGTCCACGAGGGGACCCGCCTGCTCACCCTCCAGGGCAGTGATGACGTTGGTGAGGTAGAGCCCCCCTTGTGAGAGGCAGCGGGCTATGGTTTGAACTGCATGGGGTGTTACGAGCGATGTCTCAGGCTCGCCTGCAGCAAAGCAATCGTTGAGTATGGCGTCGTAGGTGCGACCGGACTTGGCGCAGCTTGTTAGGTAGGCGAGGGCATCATCGCATATTAAGCCCAGCCTGCCGCTCTTAACGGCCCCAAACTCTTTCTCGAGTCGGTTCAGAAAGAACTCCTCGCGCGCGATGCTGGTAATGGCCGGATCGACCTCAACGACGTCGATGCGTGCGCCATCCCGATGGGCAACCACATGCTTGGGAAAGGCGTAGCCCCCGCCGCCAAGCATGCAAACTTCCTTCGTTTGGCGACCGGTCGAAAAAATGCAGTCGTAAAGCGCCAGATAGGGGAAGGCCACGTCACACCATCTATTGTCTATGTAAGTTGCCGACTGATAGGTGCCATCCAAATCGAGCACACGTATGCGGGTGTTTTCCCAAGGCGCCAAGTAGACCTTGGCAGTGCCAAACATGGTGTCATAGCGCCGTGCGTTGAGGCGCCACCACCATGCGCGAAGCATGCTTGCGATCCCCATGTCTGACCCTACTCGCCCTCTTCCGAGAGACGTGCGCGAAGGCTGGCGGCATACTCCTCGTCGCCTTTGGCCAGTAGCGCGATTACGGCCTCTATGTCTGCCTTGGAGGGTTGGTTCGTGATGGGCGCCTCCATGGGCAAGGGAGTGTCTTGGGGAGTGAGCTCCACGCGCGTGGCACGAGTGTGCAGTTGGCGCGCCACGGGCGAGCATGCCTTTGCGAAATCCCTCTCGTTGGTGATGCTGTCAAACGACGCGACGAGTTCCGTGCCGTAGACATCGCCCTCGAGCCCTGCGAGCCATTCGCGCGCGAAGGAATAGCCGTCTTCTCCGGTGCAAAGCCCGTCCTCAAAACGCGTGCGGAAACTGTTGGAGAAGCCTTTGTAAAGCTCCTCTTCCGCCGATCCCTGTGCGTCCCAAAGAAAGGGGTTTCCGTCGCGACAGAACGCCACAAGGCCATCCGCTGGCTTTTCCCAGTTGCGCCGTGCGGAGTCATAGGCTTCTTGTACGGCGTAATAAGCGTTAACGTATATGACGAATGCGTCCCATCGTTCGTCTATCATGGCGCCTCCATACCATCGCTCGTTGTTGCTCGGGGCTATTCTACCAAGTAGAGCTGGCCGGAGAAGGGCGCGAGCGTGCAGGTGAGCTTGTTGCCCATGAGCCTGAACCAGCTGCAGTCGTCCTGATCGGTTTCTCCGCCAAAGCGGTGCCAGTCCGTGTTGAGCACGAGTTTGGCGCGCCGTGCGCTCCCGAGTTGCACGTCATAGCTGCGATGCCATTCGTTCGAGAGGTTGAACACGCAGAGCATTCTCTCGCATGCGCTGCGCCGCTCAAAGGCGTAGACCACGTTGGTGCAATCGTCCACCTGGCGCCATACAAAGGTGCCACCTTCGTAGTCGTTGGCCCAGAGGGCGGGGTGGTCGGCATAGATGCGGTTGAGCTCCTTGCAAAAGCAGAGGAAGGACTCGTGCACGGGGAACTGACGCAGCATCCAGTCCTGCTCACGCTGCTCGTCCCATTCGCGCAGCTGCGCAAATTCCGATCCCATGAAGTTGAGCTTCTTGCCCGGATGCGCATACATGTACAGGTACAGCGTGCGAGCCTGCGGAAACTTGAGGTCGTAGTCGCCCCACATCTTTTGCGCTATGGTCGCCTTCTCATGCACGACCTCATCGTGCGAGAGCGAAAGAAGGTAGTGCTCCTTGTGGTAGTACATCATGGAGAAGGACAGCTTGTGGTAGTTTTCGCCTCGTTCCGCCGGGGGAGTGCGGAACATGTTGAGGGTGTCGTTCATCCAGCCCATGTCCCATTTGTAGTCGAAGCCAAGCCCTCCCTGGTTTACCGGCGTGGTTATGCCGGGGTAATCCGTGGAGTCCTCCGCCACGAGCATGACGCCGGGATTGAGGTACTTCAGGCCCCCGTTCATGTTGCGCACGAAGGTCACGGCGGACGCGTTGACGCCGAGGTTCTTGTCACCCTGTTTGTAGATGATGCGACTTATGGCGTCCATGCGCAGGCCGTCAAAGTGATAGGCCCCAAGCCAATAGTTGGCCGCACTTTGCAGGAAGGAACGGGTCTCGCCTCGGGAGTGTGCGAAGTTGTAGCTGCCCCATTCGCTTATTGCCATCTCGTCGTCGGCATACTCGAAGAGCGGCGTGCCGTCGTATTTGGCCAGCGCGTAGTCGTCTGTGGCAAAGTGAACGGGGACGAAGTCCAGTATGGCCCCAATACCCGCACCATGCAGCAGGTCCACGAGCTCCATGAGCTGGTGGGCCGTCCCATAGCGGCTGGTGGGGGAGAAGAACCCCGTGGGCTGATATCCCCACGAGCCGTCGTAGGGGTGCTCCATGAGCGGGAGAAACTCCACGTGGGTGTATCCGCATTCCTTGAGATAGTCGATAAGCTGGTAGGCGAGCTCGGGGTAGGTGTACCAGTCACCCACCTCGCCGCTCTTGCGGTCTCCGCTATGCTTGCGCCAGCTTCCGGGATGGAGCTCGTAAATGTTGACGGGCTCGTCCATGCAAGTGGAGCGTCTGGCCATCCAAGCGTCGTCGTGCCACTCGAACGAGAGGTCGCGAACGATGGACCGTCTTCCCGGGCGCAGGTCCATGCCGTAGCCATAGGGGTCGCAGTGGTTGTGCGGCTCGCCGTCGTGGAAGATGCGATATTCATACGCGTCTCCCGCGCCAACGCCGTCTACGTGGGCTTCCCAAAAGTTTCCGTCTACGACTTTGCCCATGGCAACGGTGCCACGGTCAAAGACGACGTCTACGGCATCCGCGGCCGGAGCGTAGGTCCTAAAGGTTACGCCGCCGCCTTCCAAATGGGCCCCTAACCAGGTGTGGGCAAAGAATTCTGCCCCTGCGTAGAAGTTCCCTATGTCCATGCGACCTCCTTCGCGCCTCTATCGAAAGCCGACACATGGTACACCTTTTATGTTCCAAAGGGGAAAAGCTCACATTGCATGCGCATACTTCATAAACAGTTCCGTTAGCATGTCCACGCTCCCGGGCCTGCGTCCGTCCCGCATACAGCTCCGCGCTCGCTGAGTTCGCTCACTTCGTGAGTCGCCGTATGCGGGACGGACGCAGGCGCGGGGGAGCGCATACCAAAGCCCCCGGCGATCGTATGATATGAACGCCGGGGGCTTGTTATTGAGAGCTTGCCTTGTTGAGGGGCTGCCGACTACTTGGCCTCTGCGGGCTTGTCAAAGACGCCTGCGCAATGCGGACAACGCGTGGCGCCCTCCTTTACCTCCTCAAGGCAGAACGGGCAGGTGGGAGCAGCGGCCTCGGCCTCTTTCTCTTGCTTCTTGGTGATGGCGGCCGTGGCCTCCTTCAGCTTATTGAGACCCTTTACCATGGAAAATACAATGATCGCGACAATGAGGAAGTTGATCACAGCGGAAATAAAGGCGCCGATGTTGATGTTTGTGCCGGGAATCATGAGACCCGAGACGTCAGGAGCTCCACCAGCGGCAAGCTGGATGAGCGGCGTGATGACGTCGTCGGTTAGCGCTGTGACGATGCCGGTAAAGGCTCCGCCAATGATGACGCCGACGGCCATGTCCATAACGTTGCCCTGGTTGATAAACTCTTTAAACTCGCTGACAAGACTCATAACAATTCCTTTCCCTTGGGTCGTACTGCGTGCATAGATGATGCCACACTGTGAAGGATTTGTGAAGGGATGAATTTGGCAGTGTTCCTACATGTCCAGCCAAAGGGTGAACGGGCCGTCGTTCACGAGCTCAATCTGCATGTCTGCCCCGAAGACGCCTCTTCCCACATGACGGGCATCCTTGGCAGCGCAAGCGCAAAAACACTCGTATAGCCGTTCTGCCAGCTCTGCCGGCGCCGCCTTTGCGAATGAGGGGCGATTTCCCTTGCGGCAGTCGGCATAGAGGGTGAACTGACTCACGACCAGCACCTCACCGTCTATGTCCGCCAACGAAAGATTGGTCTTCTCTGCGTCGTCAGCAAAGATGCGGAGTCTCCAGATCTTGCTCCAAAGCCGTTGGGCGACCTGCTCCGTATCGTCTGGCCCGACCCCAAGAAGGATCAGGAGGCCGTGATTGCACGAGCCTACCGTCTGACCGTCTACCAGTACGCTGGCCTTGGTTACCCTTTGTACAAGTGCGCGCATGGCGCCTCCTCTCGTGAGGCGATTGTTGGTGTGGGTACGCCGCGATTGGGCTGCACTACCTATCGCAAGTTGTAGAGGGCGGCATATTTGTGGGTGAGGTAGTTTGCGTAATGGCGGGGACTAAAGGGCTCTCCACAGGCGTCCTGTATGATTTCGGACGGATCCTTGGAGCGGCCGTAGCGCCACACGCGTTGGCGCAGCCAAGCGCGAATGGGGGAGAGGTCGCCGGAAGAGAGGATGCCGTCCCAGTCCATTCCCTCCTCGATCATCTTGGCGCGCAGCTGTGCCGCATAGGCGTTGCCGAGCGCATAGGTGGGGAAGTAGCCAAACATGCCCTGTGCCCAGTGCACGTCCTGCAGCGCGCCTTGGGTGTCGGAGGTGACGTTTGCGCCAATATAGGACTGGTAGCGCTTTGCCCAGAGCCCTGGCACCTCGCGTGCCGTGGCCTTTCCCGCCAGCAGCAACTGTTCGATCTCGTAGCGAATAAGGATGTGTAGCGGATAGGTGAGCTCGTCGGCATCGACCCTAATGAGCGAGGGAGACACGCTGTTGATGGCCCTATACAGCTGGTTTGGCGTCAGACGGCTCAGCTGACCGGGGAACCTGTTTTTCATGAGCGCAAGAAGAACGGGAACAAAGGCCCTGTCGCGACCCACGTAGTTCTCGAAGAAGCGCGACTGTGCCTCGTGCATGCCCATGGAGGTTCCGCCCTTGAGCGACGTGCGGTTGTAGGATGCGTCCACCCCCTGCTCGTAGAGGTTGTGCCCCACCTCGTGCAGCATGGTAAACACATTGCTCGTAAGATCGTTTGCCTTCACGTGCGCTGCGGTTACGGCATAGTTGCTGGTCATTGCCTCCGAAAAGGGGTGTTCGGTGGAAGTGAGGTAGTGGGCGTCCTCGTCGATTCCCTCCAACTGGGCTATGTCGCGTGCGAGCTCCCATTGGCGTGCAACGTCAAAGCGCCCCGCCACGCAATCGCGGCTGAGGGTTCGCCCGCTCATCGAGATAGAGGAGAGAAGCGGCACCACGCACTGCTTGACGCGAGCAAAGAAGTTGTTGTAAAAGGCGCGGTTGGTTCCTGGTTCGTAGATGTCGAGCAAGGTGTCGTAGGGGTCGGCGTCCGGATTGATGGCGGTGGCCAATTTGCGCTTGAGCGAAACCATACGATCCAAGTACGGAGCGAACGAGCGCCAATCGTTTGTGGCCTTTGCTGCCAGCCACGCGTCATAGGACTCCGCCTGAAGGTGTACGAGCCTTGCCTGCATGGATGCGGGGACGCTTACCAGCTGATGACGATCGCGCGCGAGCACCTGCACTTGCTTTGCGACTATTGGCTCAAGCTCGTTGGAGCGGCTTGCGAGGCGCTCCAGCATGCTTCCCACCTTGGCGTCGCTCAGCAGTTCGTGATTCTCCTCAACCAGCACTGCCAGCGCCTCGGCGCGATCTGCGGTGGCCTTGGGTGGGTCCAAGCACTCGCCAAAGGTCTCTATCTCTGCGGATGCGTAGCGATGGGCAAAGAGCTTGCGTTCGATGCGCGCAAGGTTGGCGAGATCCTCTTGCAAGGTGGGCTCGGACTCGGCTGGAGCCTTGGGCTCGGCCGCGGGTTCTGCTGGAGCCTTGGGTTCGGGCTCGGGCTCGTGGTCGTCCGTCGGGCTTGCGCTCTTCGCGGTCTTTGCCTCCGTCTTGGACTCGGCAGTGGAAGACTCCTCTTTCGAGGCGTCTTTTGTCAATTTCTCGTCACCTGCCTCGTCCTTCGTGTTATCGCCGTTAAATGGCACGCCCGCAGCCTCCATAACGGTTTGCATTACCGCGTCGACCTCGTCCTCCTGTGGCGTGGCTGCAGACTCGGCCATCGAGCGATTGCTATCCCTCTTTGTGGGAGGGCTGGTTAGAAACGGCGGAATCGAGAGGGGTGCGTCTTTGGTGCTCTTCTTTTTTCTTGCCATGCTATGCTCCGTCCGTTGGGCTACTGCGCGATTAAACGCTCATGTCGCCTCCCATAATAACCCCCAAGTACGGTGCGATGAATCGAATATTGGCGTGTTGAACCGTCGAATTATAACTCTGGTTACCGTTTATGCCCTGTGAGGCAATTGAGTACAATGGGTGTGATAGTTATACACCTTTGGAGTGATGGAGGCTGACCGATGAACACGGATCTCAAGAAGTATCCTCTCATATGGGGTAGGGTTCTTGGTCTGGCGGTTGTGTTTCCTCCCTTTGGTTTCTATCTAAGCCACAAGATGCGAAAAACGGACCCCGAGCGAGCGGGCAGACTGCTGCGCCTGGTTATTGTGAGCACGATCGTGGAGGTCATGATTGTCGGAATGGCGTGGTTCATGTTTTGGCGGGTTGGTCCGAAGCCCCAAACAAGAGAATCGACGCCTCTTTCAACGACGGGCACATGGGGAACGTGTAACTGGCACGTTGATGGGGATGTGCTCGTAATTGAGGCTGGAACGGGCGAGGACAACAAAGGCCAGCATGGCAAAGGAAGTTCCCCATGGACGTACCTAAAGCAGAAAATCACCGCGGCCCGGCTTGAGGATGGAGTCGTGTTTCCCGCAAAATGCGCGAATCTCTTTGCGGGGCTCTCCCATATGCGCACCATCGACATGGGACGAGTCGACACCTCCCATGTGCTCGATATGACAGAGATGTTTTGCGAATGCGAGTCCATCACTTCGTTGGACATGAGCAGATGGAGTACCTCGCAGGTAACAAGTATGGCAAGAATGTTCAGCGGCTGTAAGGAACTCGAAGCCCTCGATACCGCCGCGCTCGATACCTCTGCGGTAACCGCTATGGGAAGTATGTTTTCCGATTGCCAAAAGCTCAGGAACGTTGACGTATCGCGGTGGGACATGTCGAAGGTCCAGGATGTCTCGTATATGTTCAGGGGCTGTGCAGCGCTTGAGAGCTTGGATATGTCAAAGTGGAACACCAGCCAATTGAAAGACGCCAACAACATGCTCGACGGTTGCCTGGCTCTTCGTTCTGTTGACTTATCCGGTTGGGATGCGTCGAATTTGAGTAGTCGGGAAGTGTTTGGCCATTGTCCGGGGTTGGAGAGCTTTGCAGTTGGGGAGGGCTTCTCCTTCGACTCCGAATACTCGGTTCCCGAATCGACTTCCAAGGAGAAGCCGGGAATGTGGTTTTCGAAAGCGGACCGCGTATGGTATGGACGCAAAAAAGTCCGCGAGCGAAACGGCGTGGTCGATACCTATACGAATAGCGAAGGGTAGGGGCCCATCCTTGCGGCCAACGATGCCACGCGACCCGCATCGGAATCCATGTAGATGAACTCAAAATGAACTTTTGAGTTCACACTTGAACTTATCCACACCCGTGGTATGGTGAGTTCAATTTAGTTTGTCTTAAATTGAACTTTTGGAGTAGCCGATGCAGAATCTGTTTTCCCAACGCCTGCAGGAAGCGATGAGGGACAAGGGGCTCAAGCAGGTCGATGTGTTGCGCCTGGTTGCCGCGCGTGGACAAAAGCTCGGAAAAAGCCAGCTCAGCCAGTACGTAAGCGGTAAGACCACCCCGCGGCCGGATATGCTTTGCGTCCTTGCGGAGGCCTTGGACGTGTCGGAGGAGTGGCTTGCCGGCAACGAAGAGCCACAGGATCAAAGAAAAAGCGAGCTCAACAAGTTCAACGAACAGAAGGAGAGGCCCATGCGACGCTTTACCAAATCCAGCAAGCTCGACCACGTGTCCTACGACGTTCGCGGCCCCGCGCTCGACGAAGCCAAGCGGATGGAGGAGGACGGTGTTCACATTCTTAAGCTGAACATCGGCAATCCCGCGCCGTTTGGCTTTAGGGCGCCCGACGAGGTGGTCATAGACATGGCCACGCAGCTGCGCGAGACGGAGGGCTATTCCGACAGCCATGGCTTGTGGAGCGCGCGCAAGGCAATCATGCAGTACGACCAGATTAAGCATATTCCCAACGTGACGATGAGCGATATCTATACCGGCAACGGCGTGAGCGACCTTATCAATTTGGTGATGCAGGCCATGATAGAGACGGGGGACGAGATTCTGGTGCCGAGCCCCGACTATCCGCTGTGGACTGCCTGCGTGACGCTTGCCGGGGGAAAGGCCGTCCATTACCTCTGCGATGAGCAGGCGGACTGGATGCCCGACATTGATGACATGCGTTCCAAGGTAAACAGCAACACCAAAGCCATCGTGATCATTAATCCCAACAATCCCACGGGCGCGCTCTATCCGCGCGAAGTGCTTGAGGAGATCGTTCAGATCGCGCGTGAGAACCAGCTCATCATTCTCTCGGACGAGATCTACGATCGCCTGGTGATGGATGGCGAGGAGCACGTGAGCATCGCGAGCCTTGCGCCGGATCTGTTCTGCATTACCTTCAATGGCCTTTCAAAGAGCCACATGATTGCGGGATGGCGTGTTGGCTGGATATCCATTAGCGGCAACAAGCGACTGGGACGCGGTCTTATTGAGGGCATCAACATGATGTCCAACATGCGCCTGTGCTCCAACGTGCCCGCGCAGTCCATCGTGCAGACGGCGCTTGGGGGGCATCAGTCCGTAAAGGACTATGTTGTTCCCGGCGGTCGCGTGTGCAACCAACGCGACTTCGTGTACGAGCGGTTGCGTGCCATAGACGGCGTGAGCGTGGTAAAGCCCAAGGCGGCGTTCTACGTTTTTCCGCGCCTAGACCCGCAGAAGTTCAACATTACCGATGATGAGCAGTTCCAACTCGACTTGCTGCAGGACGAGCACGTGCTCATTGTGCCAGGTAAGGGATTCAATTGGCATACGCCCGGCTACTTCCGCATCGTGTTCCTGCCGCGACGTGCCATCCTGGGAGAGGCCCTCGACAAGATCGAGCGATTCTTGGGCTACTACCGGCAGTAACGCAAAGCGGGACAAAGGGGACAGTCCCCTTTGTCCCGCTTTGTATATCTGCGACCGCTCACATTACTTGACGTGGCGCATCGTTGTGTCAACGGCTAGTATGGCCTTATCAGTTTGTTTGTGTGGGCACATGCGAGAGGAGCGCACCATGGATAAGGTTTTGGGTATCGACATCGGTGGCACGAGCATCAAGGCGGGCATGTTCTCAACCGAGGGCACCCTTGAGGCCGCAACCCAGATTCCCACTGGCGAGATTGTGAGCGAGGCTGCCTTTGCCGTTGTAACCGAGGGCCTAAAGAAGCTCTTGGAAGACAATGGCGTGAGCGCGGGCGACGTGGTGGGCGTGGGTTTGGACGTGCCGGGGCCTGTTGACGATGACGGCAAGGTGGGCATGTTGGCAAACATCGAGCTCGACCCCGAAGGGCTCCAGGCTGCGCTCAAACGCACGTTCTCGCGTGCGAACCTGGCCTTTGTGAACGATGCCAACGCAGCGGCGCTTGGCGAGCTTTGGCAGGGGACTGCCAAGGACGCCACAAGCTTCGTGCTGGTGGCCATTGGAACCGGTGTCGGTGGCGGCGTGGTGACTGACGGCAAGATCGTGTCGGGTGCCTTTGGCGCTGGTGGAGAGATTGGCCACATAACCGTAAACCGCGACGAGACGGCAAGCTGCGGATGCGGTCGTCAGGGCTGCCTTGAGCAGTATGCCTCGGCGTCGGGCATCGTCCGTGTGTACAAGCAGGAGTGCAAGAAGCTCGGGCAGGAGCCCGTGGCGCTTTCTGGTCCCACCGACACGCTCTCTGTGTTCAACGCCTGTCGTGCGGGCGACGAGGCTGCCAAAGTGGCCATTTCGTGCATGTGCGACTGCCTGGGGTATGCCATGGCGCAGATTTCGGTGATCATTGACCCGCAGATGTACCTTGTGGGCGGCGGGGTTGCCGGCGGCTTTAACCTCTTCGCCGAGGAGCTTCGAGCGGCCTTCCGCAAGTACTGCCTTGCGCCGTCTATCTCCACGCGCATCCTGCCGGCGAGCTTGGGTAACGATGCGGCCATGTATGGCAGTGCCTTCCAAGCGATGCAGGGGTAATTGCTCTACGTTTGGCCGTGGACGGGCGAGGGTCTGCGTCCATTGTTGATTGATGACACGCCAAGGGGAGCATGCACACGTAGCGCATGTTCCCCTTGGCGTTTTCTATGTGTTTGGGCGAAGGGTTGAACAGGGCTGTCCTACGCTATAATGTCGCGCATGCTTGCGAGACATAGGGGAGGAATAATGAGTTTGAAAGTAGCCATTAGATATCAGTCGCGCGGAGGTCACGTAAAGGAAATGGCCGAGATAGTCTCTGAGGGTACCGGCGTGGAACCAATCTCGATCGACGACCCGCGCGCTCCGATTACCGAACCGGTAGACGTGCTGTTCATTGGCGGCGCGCTGTATAAGTTCAAGCTCGACCCTGGCATGGAGGAGTACATACGCAACATTCCTGCCGAGCTCGTGGGAAAGGCCGTTACGTTTGGCAGCTCGGCGCTTACGCGTCGCCCGGTTTTTCTTCTTCAGGAGCAATTGCGCAACCAAGGCATTGCTGTTCATCCGTCGGCGGTATACATGCGTGGCAAGCCCAAACCGTATCTGCACGAGATTATGCCCACATGGGCGGCACGTGAGGTTCGCAATATTGAGAAGGAATTCGAGGAGGCTGAGGCTGAGGACAAGGCTGCGGAGCTTCCCGAGGAATCGGGGCAGGCAGAGGAGTAGCGTCTCGGGTGTATAAACCAGGCGGCTCGCCGAAAACGATGTTGGCGAGCCGTTTTTTATGCGTTGGTATGGCGGCGTGTCACGGGGGCGTTGACACACTCGCCGGCTTTTGCGCTTCATTGGCGCCTCGTGTGCAGGCGCAAAAAAACAGGGCGTGCACGAGCCGCCAAAAAATCCTCAACCATTCGCGCCCAACTGGCCTTTTGCGGCGGTTTTGCGGAATTCCTGGCGGCTCGTGTACAACGGCGAAGCTCCAATTGTACACGAGCCGCCAGAGTCGCCGGGCCAATCTCGCGCGAGCTGGGGTTTTGTGGGAGATCACGCAAAATCCTGGCGGTTCGTGCACCGGCGCATCCGATACCCGCGCTGTTCGCAAATCCAGCCGTCTGGGACTACTCATCGTTGTTTGTGCACCCATCATTGTGTGCGACGCTTCCCTCGCTTTGGGAGGGTTCGATTGCTACTTTGCACAGGTAAACATTGGGATTCCCTTTGTACGCGAGGGCCGTAAGCCGACTGGAGCAACGACGCAGGGCCTCATGGGGTTATGATGGTGCTCGGAATCAAAGAAGCGCTTGACCAAAGGAGGCACTCATGACCGCATTCGCAATAAAGTCGGATAGGCTCGTACTGCCCAGCGGCATAGACGGCTTTGGATATCTGTTGGTGGAAGATGGGAAGTTTGGGCAGGTGAGCGTGGACGAGCCATCTGGCGTAAAGATCGTGGACCGCATGGGCTGTTGGGTTGCTCCTGGTCTTGTTGACACTCACATTCATGGCTTCATGGACCACGACGTTATGGATTGCGATCCTGAGGGCGTCGTCGCCGTGAGCGAGGGGCTCGCCAGATGCGGCACTACGAGCTGGCTTGCCACCACCCTTACGGCTGGCATAGACAAAACCGGCGAGGCGTGCGCGGGCGTGTGCGAGGCCAACCGCATACAGCAGGGGAACCCTGACTTCGTAGGAGCCAAGATTCAGGGTATTTTCTTGGAGGGACCGTTCTTTACGGAGGAGCACAAGGGCGCTCAGAATGCGCGCTACCTCATCGATCCGCAGTTCGAATTGCTGGAACGCTGGCAGGAGAAGGCGGGCGGCCTCATTGCAAAGAGCGCGCTTGCCCCTGAGCGCGAAGGAGTTGTGGAATACATCACAAAGGCGACGTCGGCGGGGGTGCGCTGTGCGATTGGCCACTCCTCGGCAACGTACGGCGAGTCTGCGGCGGCGGTTCTTGCGGGCGCCAAGATCGTGGTGCACGCCTTCAACGGCATGGCCGATATGGCCCATCGCGATCCGGGTATCGTGGGGTGCGCAATGACGAGCCAGGGCGTGTACGCAGAGCTTATCTGTGACGGGCTGCATGTGGACCCGGTGGTATGCGAGACGCTCGTGCGTGCTAAGGGCTGGGAGCACGTCGTCCTTATTACCGACTGCCTGAGCTGTGGCGGCTTGCCGGATGGCGACTACTTCATTGGCGAGCTGCCCATAGAGCTCCGCGATGGCGCGGCCTTCCTCAAGGACGGGGGCAACTTTGCGGGCAGTACCCTCACGCTCGCCAAGGCGGTAAAGAACGTGGCGGACTGGGGCATCGTCACCGCGGAGCAGGCCATACGCATGGCAACCGAGGTCCCTGCCCGCTCGTTGGGCATGGGAGATCGGTGCGGTTCCATCCTTCCCGACCGTGCAGCTGATCTGGTGGTGTTTGACCCAGAGCTCAATGTTGTTGAGACCTACGTGGATGGCATCGCCGTGAGGCCATAGCCGTGGGCGACTGGAAAGACAAGGTCCAGACGGATCTTCTTATGCGTGGGTATGCGCTCGACGTAGCAAAGTTGCCCCTGCCCCATTTGTGGAAGGCGCGTCCCGTCAATCCCGCGACGGGTGCGCCCTATGTGATGCCAGGCTTCAAGCCTCCAACCGACATTGACGCAAGCGATGTGTATGTGCCGCGCGGGGATGGCACAAACCTGCGCCTGCTGGTGTTGCGGCGCGAGAGCGCGATTGCGGAAGAGGCCGAGCCTGAAGAAGAGGCCCCCGGTGGTGGGGCAGGGCCATCGCAGAAAGCGGTGGGCGTGCTCTGGATCCATGGTGGCGGATACGTAACCGGCTTTCCTGAGATCGCATATATGGGTATGCCACCGCACATGCTGCGCGAGCGTCCCTGTGTTGTGGTGTGTCCCGACTATCGGCTCGCTCCCGAGATGCCGTTTCCGGGAGGTCTGGAGGACTGTCATCTTGCCCTTATGTGGTTGCGTGCGCATGCGGACGCGCTGGGCGTGCGTAGCGACAAACTCTTTGTGGGTGGCGAGAGCGCGGGCGGAGGGCTGACGGCGGCTCTCTGCATATACGAGAGGGACCTTCTGCGCGCGGGGCAAGATGGTGTGCGCGTTGCGTGTCAGATGCCCCTCTATCCCATGTTGGACGACCGCCCTACGCCATCCTCTGCACACAACGAGGCTCCCGTGTGGGATGGCAGGCTCAATCGCCTGGCTTGGGATCGCTACCTCGAGGGAATGGATCGCGAACGAATCATTCCCTACGCGGCGCCCGCCCGTGAGACGGACTACGGGGACTTGCCGCCTGCAATCACCTTCGTCGGGTCGCTCGAACCGTTTCTGGATGAGACGGTTGCATACGTGACCAGCCTGCGTGGTGCGGGTGTGCCAACGGACTTCCGCGAGTACAGGGGCTGCTACCATGGGTTCGACATGTTCGGCGAATCCAGCTCCGCTGTCAGCGCGCGAGAGTTTTTCATCCGACGCTTTTCACATGCCTGCGAAACGTACGAGGTGCCCCAAAGCACGAAAGGGCAAGATCATGCCTAACAAGGACATTCGACTCATCCTTACTGACATAGACGGTACGATTCTGCCTTATGGGAAGAAGCAGGTGAGCGACAGGGTGCGGGCGGCGTTCCATGCCGCACAGGATGCGGGGATTCATGTTGGCCCAGCAAGTGGCCGAGGGTTTTCGTACATTCCCGTGACGTTTGGTGGCGATGCGACCTGCAGTGCCACCTGCCTTGCAACCAATGGCATGCAAGTATTCTTGGACGGCGCTCTCATACATCAGGAGCTGTTGCCTCGCGCCCCGCTTGTTCGCATAGCTAAGCTGCTGGCAAACGTGAGACATGCGGGGCTTATCTGCTTTGAGGATGGCGTGCCGTTGCTTGTTGAGGGCGACGTGGCCGATTTGGAGAAAAGTTTTCCTCTGTATGCGCGAGAGTCGCACCACGTGACGGACGTTCCCGCCCACGACATAGAGAAGGCGAACGTTTTCGTGGCGGGCGATATGGCATACACGCGCGAAGTCCTGGAGTACTTGGATGACCGCATAGAGGGCGTGGGTTTCGACCTTCCCATGGCGGGCTTTCTGAACATCAAGCCGATTGGCTGGAGCAAGGCGAGCGGCATCGACGTGATGTGCGATGCGCTGGGCATCGGGTTGGACCAGGTTGTGGTGTTCGGCGATGGCGGCAACGACGTGGAGATGCTTGCCCATGTGCCCCATTCCGTTGCGGTGGCCGATGCGGCTCCGGATGCCGCCGTCGCCGCTCATTGGCACATAGGCACGTGCGAAGACGAGTCGGTAGCCAAGGCGATTGAAGCCCTGGCGGCAAGAGAGTGGCCGTTTGGTGCATAGCGTAATGGGTACAAAGGGGACAGTCCCCTTTGGCCCACGCGCTCGCGCCGTCCCACGGGCGGCGACTCACGAAGCGAGCGCGGAGCCGCATGCGGGACGGCATGGACGCGGGCACGTGGGCAACAACCCCTCCACCTTGCACCCAAAGGTTTGTGGCCGCGATGAAGGAAATGAAAAGGGCTCGCACTTGTGCTATCCTACCAACCCGATGGCGATGACGGAGAGGTTCGTGCGTTGCGTGCCGGGTCAAGAGAGAGGGCGCCCATTGGCTGGAAGGTGCCTGCGATGGCTGACGCGCGGAGTTCACTCCAGCAGCCGCAACCTCAACGGCTCATCTTCGGGCTCAGTAGGGAAGCCGTCTGTCCCACGACACGGGACTTACGAGTGGAGTGCTCGGACACAAAACCGATGTGCTCAACCGAGGTGGTACCGCGGATCATTCCGTCCTTGGGGTTGCGCGAATGCGCAGCTGCGAGGACGGTTTTTGTTGTAGAGAAAGGGTTTTGTAGATGGCAATGCAAGACGATCTCAGGGCGATTCAGGAGCAGGTCATAAAAAACCTGGCCGAGGCAACTTCCATGGAATCGCTTGAGCAGCTGCGCGTTCAGGTTCTGGGAAAGAAGGGATCGCTTACCTCCATTATGCGCATGATGGGTAAGATTCCACCCGAAGAGCGCCCAGCCATGGGAAAGATGGCAAATACGGTGCGCGCAAATGTGGACGAGGCGCTAAAGCAGCGTAAGCTCGAACTGGCCAAGGAGGAGCTGAATGCGCGCATGGAGGCTGAGGCTTCCGACGTCACGTTGCCCGGCAGGAGCTTGTCGCTGGGTACGCAGCATCTTATCAGCCAGATTCGCGAAGAGATAGAGGACATCTTCTGCAGCCTCGGCTACATCGTGGCCGACGGTCCTTACGTGGAGACGACCTACTATAACTTTACGGCGCTCAATGCGCCCGAGAACCATCCGAGTCGCTCGGCAAAGGACTCCTTCTACATTGTGGACAACGCGCCAGAGGGCAAGCCGCCCCTGCAACTGGGCGACTCCGACGTGCTGTTGCGCACGCAGACCTCGGGCATGCAGGTGCACTACATGGAGGAGAACAAGCCGCCCATCTATATGATCTGCCCTGGCACGGTCTTTAGGCCCGACACTCCCGACGCCAACCACCTACCGCAGTTCACGCAGGTAGAGGGATTGGTCGTCGACGAGGGGATTACCTTTGGCGACCTTAAGGGAACGCTCGACTACTTCTGCCGCGAGATCTTTGGCAAGGATCGGGCCACGCGGTATCGCCCGCACTTCTTCCCGTTTACCGAGCCGAGCTGCGAGGTGGACGTGAGCTGTGGCGTATGCCATGGAGAAGGGTGCCGCTTCTGCAAAAACGTTGGCTGGCTGGAGATTTTGGGCTGTGGCATGGTAGATCCCAACGTATTCGAGTACGTGGGAATCGACCCCGAGAAGTACACCGGCTTTGCCTTTGGCATTGGCGTCGAACGTGTGGCGGCGCTTCGCTACGACCTGCCCGACCTGCGCATGCTCATGGAAGGCGACATGCGCTTCCTGCGTCAGTTCTAGTTGACACGTTAGTAAGAGAGGCAAGCAAATGCGCGTAAGTTACGAATGGCTCAAAGAGCTGGTGGATATTCCGGATGATCCCCAAGAGCTGGTGGCAGAGTTCACCCGCACCGGTACCGAGGTAGAGGGTGTGGAGCGCGTGGGCGCAGATTTGGACCACGTGGTAATCGGTCAGGTCCTCAGCAAGGAACCTCATCCCAATTCCGATCACATGTGGCTCTGCAAGGTGGGCGTGGGAACTCAAAACGTCGACGCGGACGGAAACCCCGAGCCACTGCAGATCGTGTGTGGCGCCCAGAACTTCGAGCAGGATGACAAGATCGTGGTTGCCATGATCGGGGCCGTGTTGCCGGGCGACTTCAAGATCAAGAAATCCAAGCTCCGTGGCATTGAGTCGTGTGGCATGAACTGCTCGGAGCGAGAGTTGGGCCTTGGCGGAGACCATCAAGGCATCATGATCCTTCCGCCTGACGCTCCGGTGGGCATGCCCTTTGCCGAATACAAGGGCTTGTCCGATACGGTGCTTGACTGCGAGATGACGCCGAATCGGCCCGACTGCCTTTCCATGACGGGCGTCGCCACGGAAGTGAGTGCCATCTACGATGTGGATACGCATATTACGCTTCCTGCGGTGCAGCAGGAGCATGGCGTGGGACCTCAAGGCGAGGATGACGTTCACAGCATGGTTGACGTGCACATTGACGACCCAGCGCTCTGCAGTCGCTACACGGCGCGCGTGGTTCGCAACGTGAAGATCGGCCCCTCGCCCGAATGGCTGGCCAAACGCGTGACGGCGGCGGGCGCGCGTCCCATAAACAACGTGGTGGACGTGACAAACTACGTCATGTTCCTTACCGGCCAACCGTTGCATGCGTTTGACTTGGGCAAATTGGAGGAGCGCGACGGAAAGCGCCATATCGTGGTTCGCCTGGCCCATGAGGGCGAGCACCTCACTACGCTTGACGAGCAGGATCGTGCACTCACTCCCGACATGCTGGTGATTTCGGACGGAGACGAGCGTGCGGTTGCACTTGCGGGCGTGATGGGTGGCCTGAATTCCGATATTGACGACGGCACCGTAGACGTGCTTTTGGAGAGCGCCTGCTTCGACTCGGGATGCATCAGTCGCACGAGTCGTAGCCTGGGACTCATGAGCGAGGCATCCATCCGCTACGAGCGTCAGGTCGATGCGGATGCGTGCGACGTGGTCTCCAATGTGGCTGCTGCCCTCTTTGAGGAGTGCTGCGGTGCCGAGGTAGTGCGTGGCATGGTGGACGTGTACCCCGGCAAAATCGAAGCCGCTCCGATTGCCTTGCGTTGCGATCGCGTGCGCGCCATCTGTGGCGCGCCCATTGAGGACGATTTCATGGTACGTAGGCTCAAAAGGCTCGGATGCGCCGTGACGATGGAGGAGTCGGGCGTGCTGCAGGTGGTGGCACCCACAAACCGTCCCGACCTCACTCGCGAGATCGACCTTGTGGAGGAGATCGTTCGCCTGTGGGGTGAGGGCGACGTCGAGCCCACGCTGCCGGCCGCACGCAATCACGCCGGCGGTCTTACGGTGGACCAACAGCGCATTCGCATGATTGGCAAGGCGCTGCGTGCCTGTGGTTTGTGCGAGACAACCACCTATTGCTTTGCCGACCCGCGCGACTTGGCACGTATGGGCATGGCGCGCGAGGTTAAGGGGAAGGCGGTAAAGATCATTCGTCCGCTGGTGAGCGAGCAGTCCGAGATGCGTCGCGACCTGCTGCCCGGTCTTCTTCGCGCCGTTGCATACAACAAGGACCACGGCGTCAACAACGTGCATCTGTACGAGATTGGGCGCTTGCTGTTTGGCCGTGCGAACAAGAGCCTACCAGACGAGGAGACCTTCGTGGCGGGCGTGCTCTCCGGCTCTTGGGATGACGACACCTGGAACCGTAGGTATCCTCAGCTCGACTTCTTCGATGCCAAGGGCGTGGTGGAGGAACTGTTGGACAAGTTGCGCGTCCAAAAGGTGCGCTATCGCATTCCCGAAGCCGAAAGCACCGCTTGGCTACAACCAGGCCTTGCCGCTGAGGTTGTGGTGCGTGGGTCCGTGCTTGGATGGGTGGGCAACATCCACCCAAGGACGCTCGATCTCTTTGGAATCCACGAGCCCGTTATTGGCTTTGAGCTCAACGTAGGCATGCTTCTGCGTCTGGCACAAGACCGTTTGCCGTACCAGGACGTGCCCACGCTTCCTGGGGTGGAGATGGACTTGGCAATAGTGGTGGACGAGAGCATGACCTACGAGCAGCTCGTGCAGCGCATTACCTCTGCGGGCGGCAAGCTCTTGCGCGACGTTCGCCTGTTCGACGTGTATCGCGATCCCAAGCGCGTGGGTGTGAACAAGAAGTCCATGGCCTTCTCGCTGACGTATAGGGCGGACGATCACACGCTGACATCCAAGGAAGTGGAGAAGGCGCACAATCGTCTGCTCACCAAGGTGCTTAAGAGCACGGGCGGAGAGGTGCGTTCGTAAGGCTTGGACACCAAGTCGGGGGCAGGTCCCAGGTTTGGGTTTTTTGACCCTAATCTGGGGCCTTTCCCTAAGCTGTGGTTTCAGGTCCAAGGACCCACGTACGAGATACTCTCGGATGGACCGCTGGGCTCAAACACGAGTCCAGAGAAGAGGGCTTGCGATATGATGGTCGCCGTCGCCGTCGCCGTCGCCATCGCTATGGCCCTGTTTGGGCTTCTGCAGAGCGAAGACACCAGAATGCCAAGGCTCATCGCGCTCAGTGTGGTGATTGCGTTTTTGGTCGCGCTTGTCGATGAATCCATATAGAATACGACGATAAAAAACACCTGCTTTTGGATTGGCACAAGGATTGTGGCGTGTTCGTTCTAAAGCATTTTTGTATTTGGATACGCGGGGTGATTGGGGCGGAAATGAAGGTTGGCATAATTGGCGCGGAAGAAACCGAAATCGCTTTGATAAAGGAGAGCCTTACAGCTGTGCGACAGAGCTCGCTTTTGGGCAGGGACTTCTATGAAGGTATGCTAGGCACGACAGAGACCGTCGTGGTGAACTGTGGCATGGGCAAGGTCGGCGCTGCCCTGTGCGCCTTTGCCCTCATTGAGCACTTTGGTGTGGGCGCCGTTGTGAATACCGGTGCCGCAGGAGCGTTGGATGAGCGCCTGCGCATAGGTGACATAGTGGTTTCTGACGACTTGGTGCAACACGATGTGGATGCCAGTGCACTCGGTCACGAAGTCGGTCGGATTCCAGACATAGACTGCCTTGCGTTTAAGGCGGACGATCGTCTGAGGGATACCCTCGTGGAGATTACGCAACAGGTTGCCCCCGAGGTGAATGTGTATGTGGGACGCATTGCCACGGGCGATCTGTTCGTGAGTGACGCCAAGGCGAAGGATACCATCGTCTCCCGATTTGGAGCGCTTTGCGCCGAGATGGAGGGCGCAGGCGTTGCGCAAGCCTGCTATTTGGCGCAGGTGCCCTTTGTGGTGGTACGTGCTATCTCGGACCAGGCGGATGGCGGGGCACATGTGGACTACTCGACCTTCAAGGTTGAGGCGGGGCGTCGAAGCGCACGAATCGTCGAACAGGCGATTGTGCGGATATAGCGAGCCAAATGCCATTTGTCAGTGCAAGGCGTGCGCGTACGTCCATGTTACGATCAACGTGTTACGGTTTGTGCAATAACTTCAAAGCATATATAAGTTTGCGCTTGAACTCATGGCATATGGACATATAATAAGGTACCCTCCATTAGGGTATCCACAGCTCGCAAAGGGCGGGCTGACGAAGGAAGAGAGGTATGTTATGGAGCGTTCCGGTTCTCAGAAAGCGTTGTTGGTCATTTCGATCCTCAACATAATCGGTGGTGCAATTGCCATTTTGTTTGCAATTATGACAGGCGTTGCAGGCGGCATGGTTGGCGCGGCTTCGAGTGCTCAGCTGGCAGAAGCTGGGGTTGATTCCAGCATGCAGGCAGTGGCGACTGGCGGTCTCACGATTATTACCATTGTTTCTGTTGTCAGTGGCGCCATTTCCCTGATTGAGGGCATTCTTGGTATTCGTGCCGCAAACGACAACCAGAAGATTATGCCTGTGTGGGTTCTCGCCATCATCGGTCTGGCCTTCTCCGTAATTGGCATCATCATGTCCATCGTGAATGGTGGATTCCAGGCCAGCAGCTTGGTTGGTCTCGCTCTTTCGGGTCTTATGTTCTGGATTGCCAACAACATCAAGACCGAGGCTGGCAAATAATCTTGGCTTAGCGCTTGTTTTTGTTCGCATGAGGCTCCCTGGTTACGTACGTTGCGTGGCCAGGGAGTTTTTTGGCCTTCCTGGTTCCAACTGCAGGGAAAAGCGGGCCAAAGGGGACAGTCCCCTTTGTACCCAATGAAAGGGGACAGTCCCCTTTGTACCCAATGAAAGGGGACAGTCCCCTTTGTACCCAATGCCCACTTTGAATGCGCTAAACTGATTTCCGTTGCATAAGGGAGGGGCATATGCCGAGTTGGAATATACATACGGCCCATGTGGAACGGCTCTTTGCGAGCGAGTCGTTGGACCAGCTGGGCATACGAGATAAGAACCTGTTTTTGTTTGGCAACTTTGTTCCCGACATTTACGTGGGCTATGTTGTTCAGCCCATTTCTCACAAGATTGCATATAAAGAGACCCACTTTGCCGATCCGCGTTACGTTCCCACACCCAATGCAGCGCGTTTCTATGAACTCTATGCGTCTGGAGCCCAAACGGACGACCTTACGCTCGGCGCGTGGGCGCATCTGCTGTGCGACCACTATTACAACCTACGTACCAATGAGTACATTGCCCGAATAGGGGTGAAGCCTGGCGAGCGGACACGCATTAAAAAGCAAGCCGATTTCGATGCGTTTGGGCGAACGCTCAGAATATCGTCGGTCCCCCAGATTGACGAGAAACTCATACGTGCATGCGCGCGCTTTGCGCAGTATCCCATAGCGTCTGAGGACGTAATTGCGGCCGTGCGGGCGCAAGAGCGTATCGTGCACCAAAACCAAGCAAAAGACGTTGAGCCCGCTTCCTCGTACGCGCTTCTCTCGCCAGAGTACTTTGAACAGACCTTTGCTGAGGTTGACGGCGTGCTGCGTGAGGGGCTGCATGTGCATGCACGCGGAGGGAATCCCACGTATTTGGGGAGGCCGGTCAATGAACAAGAATAGCGTGCGAAAGGATTCTGAGGCGCTCCTGTACGAACAAGTTTCGGATTTGGTGCGCGAGAAGATCTATGCCAGGGAGTGGGGTGTCGGAGAGCCCGTACCTTCGGAGCATGAGCTTATGGAGATGCTGGGCCTTTCGCGCGGAACCGTGCACAGGGGCATCCAGACGTTAGTGGACGAGGGATTGCTGACCAAGCAGAGGGGACGGGGTACGTTTGTAACCCAGCCCTTAATGGCACGGCCAAGCAACACGCGGCTCCTGTCGTTTGCCGAATCCATGGACGAGCAGGACATTCCCTATACGACGCACGTTATAGAGCAGCGCGTGGAGCCGGCTGGTGAGATATGCGCAAAACGCCTGGGTCTACGTCGTGGAGAGAGGCACCTCTTTCTTACCCGCGTTCGTTCGGTGCGGAGCAAGCCCGTTATGTTCATAGAGAGCCACCTTAACATGGTGGCGTGCCCCGGTTTGGAAGAGGCGGACTTTGAGCGCGAGAGCGTGTTTTCCGCCGTGGAGCGCACGAGCGGTCGCGACATTGGCCACTCCGCGGTTACCTATAGCGCTTGTGTGGCAGGTACGGCGCGCGGTGTGTGGTTGCAATGCGACGAACATGCGCCGGTGCTCAACATGGATCAGCTCGTTCGGCTCGATGACGGTACGCCCTTTGAGTGGGGGAGCGTCTGGCTGCCGGCCAACCGATGCGTCCTGTGCAGCGAGACGACGCGCGAGGACTTGGTTTGAGGTGTGTGCGCCGTTCGAATCCCGCTCTCCTGCGCCGACCCGCATATGGCGACTCACGAAGTGAGCGAGCGAAGCGAGCACGGAGCCATATGCGGGCTGGCGCAGGAGAGCGGGATGTGGAAGGCGTGTAGGACCCAGGTCGTTCCTTCATGTGCGCATGGCGTCTGCGTTGCGTTAGAATACCTTCCTACGAGATGTATTCATAGTGAGAGGAACGCATTATGCGCGTAGTGGTGCCCTGCGAAACGGACGAGACTCTGGACAGCATGCGAAGTGGTCACTTTGGCCATGCCCCATGGCTTACCGTGGTTGATTTGGACGAGAGCATGAAGCCCTTGTCGGTAACGGCGGTAAAGAACGCCGATCACGATGCAATGGGGTGTGGCGGTGTGATTGAGCACGTGATGGGCTTGGGTGCCGATGCCATCATAACTGCGGGAATGGGATATCCGCCGTTCACGCGCTTTACGCAGGCCGGCGTAAAGGTGTATGTGGACCGTGAGACGCCTGGCGTGGGCGATGTACTAGTAAAGTTTGTGGCAGGCGACATTACGCTCATGGGGGAGGATGACATCTGCAAGCATTAGCGGCAAGACGATGTGTCGTCACATGGTGTCGTGTGGGACAAATTTTAAACGATGGAGGGGAGAGAAGATGAACGAGTTCGAATTCAAGCGAAACGAGCTTTTGGCAATCAAGGTAATCAAGGGCCTGGCCTCGCGCAATATGACGGGTTATTACGCACCCAGCAGGGAGGAGGCGTTGCGAATAGCGCTTGAGCTCATTCCCGAGGGCAGCAGCGTAACCATGGGCGGCGGCGAGAGCGTACATGCCATTGGATTGCCCGATGCGCTCAAGCAGGGCGACTACAACTTCATAGACCGTGACGACTACAAAGACAAGCGTGCGGCTATGTTGGCAGCGTATGACGCGGACGTGTTCTTGTCGAGCGCAAACGCGATGACGGAGGATGGCGTGCTCATTAACATAGACGGCAACGCCAATCGCGTGTCGGCCATAGCCCAAGGGCCGAAGAAGGTCGTCTTTGTGGTTGGCATGAACAAGGTGTGCGACGACGTGGACGGGGCCATGAAGCGTGCGCGCAACGTGGCTGCCCCCATAAACGTGCAGCGCTTTGGCCTCAATACGCCGTGCTCGAAAACTGGGTCTTGCGTTGACTGCAAGTCGCCCGACACGATTTGCTGCCAGTTCCTCATGACGCGCTACTCGCGCCACGAGGGACGAATCCACGTGATTCTGGTCAACGATACGTTGGGGTTCTAGTATCAGCGGGCGGGTACGTCCGGCGGCGTGGAAAGCGCCGTGCTCGGACAGCCCGCGCTGCGTGCGGGAACTCGCACGGCTCGCTTTCCAGCGTCGCCTCGCGGATCTGCCCGCGCCCTCGGAACGGGCAGTTTTCCGCGCTTAGCCGAGGTCCTCGCCGTTGGATGCGATGATGCGGCGGTAATACTCGAAGCTGTCCTTCTTGGAGCGAGAGAGGTCGCCGGTGCCATCGTCGTACTTGTCGACGTAGATAAACCCATAGCGCTTGCGCATCTCGCCCGTGCCATGGCTCACGAGGTCGATGGGGCCCCACCAGGTATAGCCAAGCAAGTCGACGCCGTCGCGTACGGCCTCCCTCATGGCCGCCACGTGCTTGCGCAGGTAGTCGATGCGATAGGTGTCGTGCACGCTGCCGTCGTCCTCTTTCTTGTCAAACTCGCCAAGGCCGTTTTCCACCACCATAACGGGAATCTGGTAGCGATCGTACATCTCGTTGAGCGCAAAGCGCAGGCCGTCGGGGTCGATCTGCCATCCCCAGGCGCTGGCCTCCAGGTAGGGGTTCTTGCCGCCGCCAACGATGTTGCCCTCGGTCTCCTCCAAGTCGTCATGGGTGCCGATGAGGTTGGTCATGTAGTAGCTGAACGAGAGGAAGTCCACCTTGCCCTCCCGCAGCTCCTGGGCATCGGTGGGCTCCCATTCAATCGTGACGCCCTGCTCTTCCCACAGGCGCTTGCAATAGCAACCATAGGCGCCGCGCACCTGCACGTCGGTGGTGTAGAACACGCGGTTGCGCATGTTCTTTTGGTTGGCAAGCTGGTCGGCAGGATCGCAGGTTGCGGGATAGGTTTGCAGGTATACCGTCATGCAGCCCATCTTGAACTGGGGATAGTGCTCGTGCGCATATTTGACTACGCGTGCGCTGGCCACGAACTGGTGGTGCAGGGACTGGTAGCGAATCTGGGGACCGACGTAGAGCTCATCTCGACCGCCTTCGAACCCTTGCAAGTTGGACGTGCCGTACATGGCGCCCATTTCGGCCGTGGCACAGTTGATCTCGTTGAAAGTGAGCCAATAGCGGACCTTGTCCTTATAGCGCTCGAACACGGTGTGGCAGAGCTTCTCAAAGAGCGCGATGACCTCGCGGCCTGCCCAGCCGTTGTAGCGGCGCACGAGCTCGTAGGGAAGCTCGTAGTGCGAGAGGGTGATGAGCGGCTCCATCCCATGCGCGATCATGCAATCGAAGACCTTGTCGTAGAAGGCGAGGCCAGCCTCGAGCGGCTCATCCTCAAGGCCGGTGGGATAGATGCGCGTCCAGTTGATAGAGGTGCGCAGCACGTTGAAGCCCATTTGCGCGAAAAGCTCTATGTCCTCCTCGTAGTGATGGTAGAAGTCAATGGCCTCGTGGCTGGGATAGAGCTGGTTGGGGTCAATTTCTATGGTAATGCGTTTCTGCTTGTTGAACACGCCGCCAATGCAGTGGTCAATAACGGAGTCGCCCTTTCCGTCTGCGTCCCATGCGCCCTCGAACTGATTCGCGGCGCAGGCACCTCCCCACAAGAAGTCGTCCCTAAAAACGCCCATAGCTGCTCCTCCCTTTGTCGCAAGTCCTTGTCTCTTGTCATGCCGTGCTAAAACGTGAGCCCTTCCTCTCCGCAGAAGAGCTTGGTGGAGATGTAACGCTCGCCCGTGTCGGGCAGGATGGTCACAACCGTCTTGGTGGGTCCCAGCTCGCGGGCGAGCCGTAGGGCGGCAACCACATTTGTGCCGCTCGAGATGCCGCACATGAGCCCTTCCTCGCGCGCAAGGCGGCGTGCCATCTCCATGGCCTCGATGTCGGTAACGATGCAGATGTTGTCGTAGACATCCTTGTCGAGGATATCGGGTACGATTCCGTCGCCGATGCCCATTTGCAGGTGTGTGCCAACCGTACGTCCCGAAAGAATGGCGGCGTTTTGCGGCTCCACTGCCCAAATTCGGATGTTGGGGTTGGCCGCACGCAGTATGGACCCCACGCCAGTAATGGTGCCGCCGGTGCCGATCCCTGAGCAGAAGCCGTCTATGCGCGCATCGGCGTCGGCCAAGATCTCGGCTGCGGTGTGTTCGCGATGCGCAGCGAGGTTGTCGCGATTCTCGAACTGTTGTGGTACGTAGACTCGGGGGTCTTCGCGTGCCATGCGCAGGGCTCGCTCGATGCATCGGTTTACGCATGCGCCGATGTCGCCGTCATCGTGTTCCAGCAGTACGTCTGCCCCATAATGCACCACGAGCTTGCGTCGCTCGACCGAGACAGAATCGGGCATGATGATCTTTGCCCTGTACCCCAACACGGCCGCAACGAGGGCAAGGCCAATGCCTTGGTTTCCGCTGGTAGGCTCTACGATTATGGAATCGTCTCGCAGCTCCCCGCGGTCCCTCGCGGCACGAATCATTTGCAAGGCAGTGCGAGTCTTTATGGATCCGCCTACGTTCGTCGCCTCGAACTTTACGAGGACCCGAGCGCAACTGGCGTCAGGAATCCGGTTGAGTCGAACGAGCGGTGTGTGGCCGACTGCATCCAGAATGTTGTCGTAGACCATGCTTGGACACTCCTTTCCAGCATCGGCACCCATTGTATAACTTTGCGTTGGCGGTTGCCTTGCATGTGCTTATGGACACGGAGGTTTGGGCAGCCTGACGGGAGGGCCGTGCGCACTTTTCGTTTCGCAATCTTTCCCACCAGGTCCACAAATAGCCGATTTGTGGACCCGGTGGGAAAGCTCGCGGGCCGAAAAGTGCGCACGGCCCCTCAGCCTGTTTTTTCTAGAGGCCCTTTTCGCAAAGCTCGCGCACCACGGGGTCCTTTATGGTCGTCCCAGCCGCCTCGAGTTCGGCAATCTTGTTGGCAAATTGCGGCAGATACTGCTTGTGTGCAAGCAGGAGCTCGTCAACCACCTGCTTTGACGTGGCCCCTCCCGGCGTTTGCGGATTGAGGGCAATGGCCTCGAGCAGAGCGCCGTAGTTGCCGGTAACGGCCGCTTCCTCCACCAGGCGCTGCATGTTCCACATGAGCTGCAGATAGCCACGCGCGGAGGTTGGTAGTGGGCCAAATGCCACGGGCTGGGCTCCCGCGCCTCCCACAAAGCTGCTTACCTGTACGACGGCATCGCTCGGCAGGTCGGGAATGGCACCACGGTTGGGCGTGGAGCATACGATGTGCTCGTTGGCGTTGTTGTGGATGGCGGCAATCGTTTCGGTGGCAACGTCGGAATAGTAGGCTCCGCCTCGCTGCGACAAGAGCTCGGGCATAGTCGTGAGCTCGGGATCGAGATAGAGCTCGAAGAGCTGGTCCTCAACCGTCTTGACTTGTTCCGCCCTAGAACCCTTTTGGGGGTCGGCGTATTCCTTCAGGCCGTCGTTTAGCATGTCGGACTGCAGGTAGTAGTAGCGATGATACGCGCAAGGAATTATGCCAAGGTGCTCAAGTTGCTCGCGTGCGAACGGGATGTCGTGGATGTTTGCGGGCGTGCCGTCGGTTTTGCTGGGGTCGAGCATGGCGTCGATGACTTGCGCCGTTACCTCGGAGCCGGTGTTGGCATCGAAGACGCGGTGCCAGTGGAAGTGATCGATGCCCGCAAAGCGGAACACGAGCTCGTCTGTGGTTTTGTCTATGAGCTTTGGCTCTTCTCGCATGGCGCCAATGGGCACGTTGCAAAGCCCTATGCAGCGCTCCCACCCTCCGTAGCGAATCACAGACTCGGTTACCATGCCGGAAGGATTGGTAAAGTTGACGAGCCATGCGTTGGGGCAGAGTTCGGCCATCTCCTTTACGATGTCCAAGATCACGGGAATGGTGCGCAGCGCCTTAAACATGCCGCCGGCACCGTTGGTCTCTTGGCCCAGCATGCCATATGAGAAGGGAATGCGCTCGTCCTTTATGCGTGCCTCGAGCTGGCCCACGCGGAATTGAGTCGTTACGAAGTCGGCATCGCGCAGCGCCTCGCGGCGATCGAGCGTGAGATGGACCTTTACGTCGTAGCCGGATGCGTCCCACATGCGCTGTGCGAGGGCACCCACAATCTCGAGCTTCCTTTTACCGCGCTCCACGTCCACCAGCCATATCTCACGCACGGGCAAACGGTCGTAGCGCTTAATGAAGCCGTTCATGAGCTCGGGCGTATAGCTCGAACCCCCGCCAATGGTGCAAATCTTAACCCCTTTTCCCATGGATCCTCCTGTGTTTGGATAATGGTGATGGCATTAGTGTATGACACTCAAGCATGTATCCCGATTGTCTTTTTGGAGGTTGTCTTTTGGTACGCCTTAACGGTTGAGTCCAAAGGGGACAGTCCCCTTTGGACACATTTGAATGAGTGTAGAGTTCCCAAAAGGCACTTGGGCATGGATTCGTGGAGGGCTTACAATATGAGAGAAGAGAAAAGAGAGGAGAGGGACATGGCCATAGTGGGAGCATTCGCCATGCCACATCCACCGCTCATAATTCCGGCGGTAGGCAGAGGCAAAGAGCGGGGTATTCAAGCAACCGTTGACGCCTGCGAGGAGGTGGGGCGTCGAATTGCTGCGCTGGCCCCACAAACGGTAATCGTCTCGTCGCCGCATGCCACATCCTACGGAGACTACTTTCACATATCTCCCGGTCGTGGAGCTCGAGGCAGCTTTGCGCAGTATGGTGCTCCGCAAGCGGCGTATCGCGCGGTGTACGACGTCGAGCTCGTCGAAGCTGCGTGTGCGCTTTGCGACGAACGAGGCATTGAGGCGGGCACTGACTACGAACGCGACGCACGGCTCGACCATGGCACCATGATTGCGCTGCACTTTATCCAACGACATTACCAGGACTTCCAGATCGTGCGTATGGGGCTCTCGGGCTTTTCACCTGTTGAGCATTACAAGCTGGGACTCGCATTTCGTGATGCTGCTCAGGCACTGGGACGACGTGTGGTGTGGCTTGCCTCGGGTGACTTGTCTCACAAGCTCTTGGAGGAGGGTCCCTATGGCTTCGTGCCAGAGGGACCGAAATTCGACGAGCGCATTACGGGCGACTTCGCGCGCGGCGATCTGGTGGACGTTCTTGCCATGGATCCTTCTCTATCGGAACGCGCGGCTGAGTGCGGGCTCAGAAGCTTCCAGCTTATGGTGGGTTCCCTGCACTGCACGGCCGTTCGCTCTGAACTGCTCTCGTATGAGGGGCCGTTTGGCGTGGGGTATGGCGTGGCGGCATTTGAGCCAGCGAGCGAAGAGGGGGCAGACAAGACCTGCGACCGCGTGAGCGCCTACCTTCGGTTGCGTGGCGACGATCTGGCCGCACGCAAGGCAGCTGAGGATCCCTACGTTCGCCTTGCGCGCGCCTCGCTCGAGACGTATGTGCGCGAGCACAGGACAATGGATGTGCCCCTTGGCCTGCCCGCTGAACTTACGGGCGCGCGGGCGGGCTGCTTCGTTTCGCTTAAGGTTGACGGGCGACTACGTGGTTGCATTGGAACCATTGCCCCGACGCGCCCGTCACTTGCTGCCGAGATCTGCGCGAACGCGATTTCGGCGGGTACGCGCGATCCACGCTTCAGGCCGGTACGAGAGGACGAACTCGACGACTTGGTATACGACGTGGATGTGCTTACCGAGCCTCAGAAGATCGAGTCGCCTGGGCAGCTTGATCCCGCGAGATACGGCGTCATTGTGAGTACGCGCGATGGGAGACGCGGTCTGTTGCTTCCCGACCTCGATGGTGTGGATTCGGTTGGGGAGCAGCTGCGTATCGCGGCCCAAAAGGGTCATATCGACTTGGACTTTGACGACTACGAGCTTGAGCGATTCGAGGTCGTTCGACATCTGTGAGTGGGACAAAGGGGACTGTCCCCTTTGGCCCACTTTTGGCTTTGGGTACAAAGGGGACTGTCCCCTTTGTACCCAATGATGAGGAGGGAGGCCGGCTTGGGTTCGAATGCGATACGCTGTGACGTGTGTCCACGAGGCTGTGCGCTGCCGCCAGGCGCGCATGGGGCGTGCCGTGCGCGTGCGAATGTGGACGGTGCGATAAGACCCACCGGCTATGGCCGCCTAACCGCAATCGCCATCGACCCCGTGGAGAAGAAGCCTCTTGCGCGGTGGCGCCCTGGATCGACGGTCCTCTCGTTGGGAGGCTATGGCTGCAACTTGCGCTGCCCGTGGTGTCAGAACGCAGGCATTTCCCAGGTGGGGGAACTAGACGTTGCGTGGCGTGAGGTGAGGCCGAACATGTTGGTCGCACTGGCGGAGGATGCGCGGTGTCGCGATTCTCGTATGGTTGGAGTAGCCTATACCTATAACGAACCCTTGGTGTGTTGGGAGTACGTACGCGATGCGGGAGAGCTCGTCCATGGGGCTGGCTTTGCCAACGTGCTGGTGAGTGCGGGATGCGTGAGCGAGCGCGTCGTCCAAGAGGTTGCCCCTCTCATCGACGCGGCGAACATCGATCTCAAGGCCTTTAGCGACAAGACCTATCGTGCGCTCGGTGGCGAGCTGTCTTGCGTACAGCGCACGATAGAGCTGCTTGCGGCGACGCCCACCTGCCATTTGGAGGTGACGACGCTCGTCGTTCCCGGTGTCAACGACTCGGAGGACGAGATGCGCCAGTTGGCGGCGTGGTTGGCGAGCGTGGACCCTGGCATTGTGCTGCATGTGACACGCTTCCATCCCGCGTGGCGAAAGCGCGATGTGGGACCGACGCCAGTGCGCCACGTCTACGACCTCGCCGACGTGGCGCGAGGTCACCTTGCCCATGTGTACACTGGCAACTGTTGATGCCGCGCCGCGTTCCCGCCGACCTGCGCGTGGCGACTCACGAAGTGAGCGAGCGCGAAGCAGAGACCACGCCGTCCCGCACGCGGCGACTCACGAAGTGAGCGAGCGAAGCGAGCGCGGAGCCGCGTGCGGGACGGCGTGGTCTCTGCACGGGTTGTGCGCAGGCACGGGTGTGAGCAACGATATATGTATGCCGTTAGCGGCCTATGTGGCATATCGGTAAAGTCATGCGACGGTATACTAAGACTGACGGCAAGGCATAACATGTGATGGAGGGACACCATGGGTTACTTGGGAGAGGAAACCTGCAAACTGGGGTTCGGCCTTATGAGGCTGCCACGGCTGGAGGACGAGACCATAGACGTTCCGCAAGTCTCTCAGATGGTCGACGAGTTCTTGCAGGCTGGTGGTACGTACTTCGACACCGCCTGGGCATACGGCGGATCGGAGGAGGCCATTCGCCAGGCGCTCATTGAGCGTCATCCACGTGAGAGCTATACCATCGCCACGAAGAACGCTGCGTGGCTTGGCCCAAAGAGCGCCGAGGAGGCAAAGGCGCAACTGGACGTATCGCTTGAGCGTTTGGGTACGGATTATGTGGACTATTACCTCCTGCACAATCTGGGTGGAACGCGTACCGAGTTCTTTGAGAAGTGGGGCATGTGGGACTGGGCGTTGGAGCAAAAGCGTGAGGGCAGGATTCGCCATCTGGGCTTCTCGTTCCACGACAACGCCGATACCTTGCGAGGCGTGCTCGATCGGCATGCGGATGACGCGGAGTTCGTGCAGTTGCAGATCAACTACGCGGACTGGGAAGACGGGTCGGTACAGTCCCGCAAGGTGCACGAGGTCGCTCGGGCATACGGCAAGCCCGTGGTCATAATGGAGCCGGTAAAGGGCGGCACGCTGGCCAATCCGCCCGAACCCGTGGCTCAGGTTCTGCGTGCCGCCAACCCGGAGCGTACGCCGGTGGAGTGGGCGCTGCGCTTTGCCATGAACACGGAAGGGCTCATCGCCTGCCTGAGTGGCATGTCGAGCATAGAGCAGATGCGCCAGAACCTCCAGACGCTCAAGGGCCTCTCACCGCTCACACAGGCCGAGCTCGAAGCCTTGGCGGCCGCTCGTGCCAAGTTGGCCGAGCTCATTGCGGTGCCGTGCACAGGCTGCCATTACTGCATGGAGGACTGTCCGGTAAGCATGCCCATCTCGTCCATTATGGAGAGCCTCAATCGCGCGGCGCTTTATGGCACGGAGAAGGGAAAGAGTAACTACGGCTTTGCCACGCGAGATGGCGTGAAAGCCTCCGACTGCATACAGTGCGGTCAGTGCGAGGCGGCCTGTCCGCAGCACATAGGCATCATCGAACAGCTCCAGGACGCTGCGCAAGAGTTCGAGTAGCGTACGATACGCCAGAACGTATGCCCCTGGGGTTCGATGTGCGCAATGCGTTAAGGCACGCGCAAAAGGGCTCCAGGGGTTTCGGCTTCCCGAAACGCTAAGGCAACGTGTGTGTCATGGTTTCGCAAGGTGAGCAAGGTATAACCGTTGCCAGGCAATAGGGCTGGTCGATGGGGGGCGAGCGATGAGCGTAACGGGTTCGTTGGCTGCCGCCGCGGGCAGGGCGGTGCACGCGGTGCTTCATGGCGTCTTGCGACGCGATGCTTCGCAGCTTCCCGGCCGTGTGTGCTTGGCCATAGATCCCCAAGCTGTGTCCCATCTGCGGCGCAAGGTACAACAGGGAAGTGTGGTGGTGTGCGGAACCAACGGTAAAACAACCACGACCAATCTTGTCGCCGCGACGTTGGAAGCCTCCGGTAAGCGGGTGCTGTGCAATCGTGCGGGCGCGAACATGCTTGCTGGGGTAACGTCAGCGTTGCTTGCTCGCGGCAAGGCCGACTGGGCCGTCCTTGAGGTAGACGAGCTTTCGTGCGCCCATGTGTTGCCCCAGCTTGAGCCTACCTATCTTGTGTTGCTCAACCTTTTTCGCGATCAGCTCGATCGCACTGGCGAGATAGACCACGTTCAGGATGTGCTCGTGGAGTCTCTTGCCTCCTCACCCAATACGGTCTTGGTCGTTTGCGGGGACGATCCGCTAAGTTGGGCCGTTGCCCTGCGTGCCAAAGAGAGCGGTACGCAGGTGCTTTCGTTTGGCGTGCGGGATGGGATGGACATCGTGCGCGATCGCGTGCCAGAGGCACGGTTTTGTCAGACATGCGGAGAGGAGCTTACGTACGCAAGCCATGCCTATGCGCAGCTAGGCGACTACCGCTGTCCGTCATGCGGATTCGCCCGTCCGCGCTTGGACTTCTTTGCCACCGAGGTACGCGTGGGTGCTACGGGCATACGGCTTACGGTGACGCGCGATGTGTTCGCACGTCCTTGGCAGGTGGCGCTCCGCTCGTCGCTCTCTGGCGCCTACATGGCGTACAACCTCACGGCAGTGGCAGCGATTTCTCAGCTCGTAGGCATTGCCGAGCAAAGCCTACAGCAAGTGGTGGAAGCGGTGAATCCCCATAACGGAAGGCAGGAGCGCTTTGTTGCAAAAAAGCGTAATGTGCTCCTCAACCTCGCGAAGAACCCAACGGGCATGAATCAGAACATTGCCTTGCTGCTTGGCGACCAAAGGCAAAAGGCCGTGTTTGTGGTGGTGAACGACAATCCCAACGACGGTCGTGACGTCTCCTGGATATGGGATGTGGACTTCGAGCTGCTTGCCGGGCGTAGGGATGTGGGATGCGTGATGTGCGGAGGGCTCCGTTCGCACGACCTGTTGGTGCGACTCAAGTATGCCGGGGTTGGCGCGTCATTTGCCAATGGGGTGAGCGATGCGCTGAACCAGACGACAATGTTGCCCGTTGACTGCGTACTCTACGTGCTTACCAACTACTCGGCGCTTGTACCTGCGGAGGAAGAGCTAAGACGATTGGCGGAATCCAATGAATAACGCGGGAGTCATCAACCGCCGCGAAAACAGTCGCGGATTGCGCATCGCGCATCTGTATCCGGAACTCCTCAACCTCTATGGCGACTCGGGAAACATACTGGTGCTTCGCAAGCGGTTGGAGTGGCGGCACTTTGCGTGTAATGTGCGTGAGGTGTTCGTGGGAGAGAAGGCCGATCTTTCGAAAACAGATATCGTATTCATAGGCGGCGGATCAGATCGCGATCAGAAGATCGTGTGCGAGAAGCTCTTGGAACAGCAAGGGGAGCTCGCCTCCTTTGTAGAGGACGGTGGCGTGCTGCTGGCGGTATGTGGTGGGTATCAGCTGCTCGGGCATAGCTATTCGATGGGCGATGAGGAAGTTCGCGGGCTTTCACTGGTTGACTTCTATACCGACAGGGGCTCACCGCGCCTGATAGGCAACATAGGCGTTCAGAGTCGCATCGCGCGTGAGCCGATCGTGGGGTTTGAGAACCATGGCGGTCGCACCTACTTGGGTGCAGGCGTCGATTCGCTTGGCAGCGTTCTCTTTGGCTGGGGTAACGACGGCAAGAGCGGGCAGGAGGGCTGTTTATACAAAAACGTGATTGGCACCTACGTGCACGGGCCGCTGTTGCCCAAAAATCCCGGCGTCGCGGACTATCTGCTGTTGCGGGCGATGGAGCGTAGGTATGGTGTGACCGAGCTCGAACCGCTCGACGACGAGGTAGAGCTGGCGGCAAACCGTGCCATTTTTGCCAGGGGCCAGTAGGCCGAATGGCTTCTCGCTGCCCTACCCAAAGGGGCCTTCCAGCAACGGACTATGAGCCAGCGCCGTCATCCACCAGCTGTATGGACAGACTCACATTGTGACCGGGCATGCTAAAGGCATACACATTTGCGTAGCCTGGTACATGCTCAAGCGGCTTTTCGTCCATGAGGACCTGCGGTGAGCCGCCCAAAACTTGCGCAGTGACGAACGACACGGTATCTCCCTCGGCGGCGCCCTTCGGCAACGGCGAGATGAGGTCGACATCTCCCGTAGCGTCTATGGCGTAAAGGGGCGTACTCGTCGTCGTGCGCTCTTGCAGGCGACGAACGAAAGACCAGAGCTGGGTGTCGCCGACGACAAGGTAATTCGTTTTGCCTGTCACGAGGTTACCCTCTCCCTCGAAGCCAAAGCCCACTTGCGTTCCGTCTTGCAGCTTAAAAGACACGTGGTGATAGCTGTCGGTAATGGACATGCCCGATGGTCCGATAACCTGGATGGCCTTCACTAGATCGTATACTTGCTCAATCGTTGTCGGATCGGTTACGGTGACGTCGGGACGCGATCCCATTTGGTCGTAGAGCACGTTGCATTCGACGGGAAGCCTCTTGGATTCCATGTCGGATATGAGCTTCTTCGCCCCCTCGTCGTTTTGGAAGCGCAGAATCGAGCTCTCGTCCAGAGGCGTTTTGTTGGAGGACGAGCTGGCATTGGAGGGCGGGGGCGTACCAAGGCTCGACGATGCGCTTGAAGAGGCCGAGGAGGCCGAAACGTTTGAGGAGCTCGATGTGCTCTGGCTCGAGCAAGCTGTACAAAGGCCGAGTACGAGCGCCATCGTAGTCACGAGGGCGAACGGGCAATGTGATGTGCGTCTCATTATCGACTCCCTTCGAATGCTTGCGCATATATGCGCAAGCTCTGCAACTACCCATAACACGAGCGCGTCGCAAGAATTGTCGGCACGGTTTGCCGATTAGCCTTATGCACTATCGGAGAGGGGGTGCCATTCGGTGGGGATACCACCTTGGCTGCCGGTTGGGTCGATGGTGTATATGGCGCAGTTGCCTATGTACTTGGACCAATAGCCGCCTTGGGAATCGGGCGTAAGGTACTCCAAGATTCCCTTCATGGCTATGGCGTGGGTGGAGACGAGCGTGTGGTGGGGGAGTGCGAGAATCTCCTCCACAAATGCCCCCGTGCGTGCCACGACCTCGCTGAGTTGCTCCATTCCCTCTGGGGCGGGATTGTGCGTAAAGTCGCTGAAGAAGGTTACGATCTCGGGCGGCGGACAAGTGAGGTCTATACCCTCATAGGGGCCGTAGTCCATCTCCAGAAGCCTGTCATCGGTGTGCACGGGCGTGTTTGGCGAAACGATTCGCGCCGTTTGCACGGCACGCTGCGCGGGGCTCGAGTACACGCGATCGAAGTGAATGTTTGCGCTGCGAAGTGCCCTGCCTGCCTCCTCTGCCTGTCTGACGCCCGTGTGGTTTAGGGGCAAATCGCTTCTTCCCTGCAGGGCATGTGCGCTGTTGAGTTCGGTCTGCCCGTGTCGGATTACAAAAATCATCACTGTTCCCGATCGCTTGGTCTTTTGGCTGGGGCTCTCGTTTAGTTTACACGTGGACAAGCGCTTGGGCTTGTCTGTGTGTGTCTAGCGTGGCATTTCTATGGTAGAGATATCCTACAAGGCTTTGCCCTCAGCTCTATGCCTCAACGTCTTGGTAAGCAAACGCGCACTCATGGCGTATACTCTTGTTGGAGGTGCTCGCCGTGGCAATAGATGTGGAATCGCTGGTAATTGACGCCTTGCTAAAACTCGTTGAGCAAGATGGAATCGCGTTGGAGAAAATTACGGTCAAGCGGCTGTTGGAGGAGTCTGGCGTCTCCAGACAGACCTTTTACAACCACTTTCTTGATAAGAACGACCTCATCTGTGAGGTATACGAGCAGCGTATGGTGCCAACTTTCAACAATGCGTCCTCGGGCTTTGCGTACCGCGACGAGTTGGCGGCTTCCTTGCGGCAGATGCGTCGCCACGGAGAATTCTTGCGCCAGGCTTGCAAGCTCGGCGGACAGAATAACCTATGCGACCACATGCTGGAGCGCGCTCGCTCCTTTGACCTTGCATGGCACCAAAAGCTTTGGGGGGAGGAGCCGTTTCCCGAGGAGCTGCGCCTTGCCACCTACTATCACGTTACCGCATCGGTACAGATGACCATCGCCTGGATTCTTTCGGGCTTCCCATCTACTGAGGAGGAACTTGCCGACCTCATTACGCGCATGCGTGGGATAGGCATGGAGCGGCTGTTTGAAGGGGCGCAGACTCCGGGCAATCCCTATGCGATCTAGGGCTGGCGCGCATCTTAACGATCCAACGTTGGAGCACGGCAACAGGAAGAGACACTATGAATCGAGTGATGATTTACGACATTATCTATTCCCTGGCTGCCAAGGACGGGCGGGAGAAAATCCTGTTTGGAAGTAGTGCCGCGGCGGGTCACAAAGCCTTCGAGCGCAGCATAACGGGAGAGGTCTTTCCGGAAATGTGGATTGAGCTGCCGCTATTAGGTGATCCTTGGTTTGACGTCCACGTACCCGCAGAGTACTACGATGTGTCTGGAAAGCAGGTGAGCTATCCGGGACAGGGTGGTGTGTATGCCCAGGCGCTTTCGTGGTTTGCGAATCAGCCAAACGGTACCGTTCGGCAGCTTTTCCTAAGCTACGATTCGTCCACGGGCGACTTGGATCATCCAGCAGTTCAGCTTCTGGTAAATGGCCCAGACGTTTCCGTTCCCCTGGCGTTTTTGGAAGCGGCCGGCCGGGCAGACCTATGCGATGCCTATCGCACCTTTGCCAGTCGCATGCCAGTGCAGTGGTATGCCTGTTACGTGGGCGTATTTCCTGGACGTGCCGGTTTCGATGGCGCTCGGTGGCTGCGCGTTGAGTGTTTGTTGAACGAAGAGCTGCAGAAAACGTATGCGGATGACGCAGAGGCCCTTCGAAGGGACTTGGAGCAAGTGGGCTTCTCGTGTGTGAATGACGAGCTCGTGGATCGTATACAAACGTTCGCACGAACAAGCTTTGACCTTGAGTTCCAATTCGATGTGAGCGAGGAGGGGCTTGCCTTGCCCACTCTTGGGGCAAGCCTGCGCTTTAACGCCGATGCTTGGAGTGATGGCTCGAGCATGATGGAACTTGTCCGTCTAATGACGCAAGTGCAGGAGTGGGGTTTGGCCGACGATCGCTGGCATGAGCTGGCACAGGTCCCGTATGCCAAGCGCGTGAGTTTCAAAGGTGAGACGATCAAGATATACTGCTATCCCGCGTTCGTGAAGTTGCGCTGGCGTGACGGAAAGCCCCTGGACGCAAAGGCGTATCTTCTGATTGGTGCCGAAGACTAGCGCGTGAATGCCAGGCCTTCAACTGAGGGACGGGCCCCAAGTTGCGATTTTGCAGGATCGCAACTCGGGGCCCGTATAAGTTGAGGCTACAGCCTGCTCTGCTATGCGGCGTACTGGTCGAACCAACCGTAGTCCTTGCCGGTGCCATAGTCTTCGCTTCCCATGGAGAAGTCTTCCCACCCAGGCCAGCTTTCGACAAAGTTTTTATAGTCAAAGGAGCCATTGGCGTTCTGTGCACTTACGAATGCCTCGAGCCAGGCGACGTAGTCCTTGTCTATGCCGCACGCCGTGAATGCGTCAACGAGCTCGTCGTAGAACTCTGCGTCGCCATAGGGTAGGGTGACGCCGATGCCGGTCATGCCTTGTTCGCCATCCGTGCAGCCGTAGTGGACGATGGCGTTGCTCACGGCGTTCTCCAGCGCCTTGCTTTGGTCGGAATCGATGGAGGACGCCACTGCCATGATATCGGTGACGTAGTAGTCGGACATCGTGACGTAGCTCATGTCGTAGTCCCAAGACTCGTATCCGCCCATGTCGCCATGCATGCTGTTTCCGAAGTCAGGTGCGGATCCGAAGCCATCCTCAGCCTCGCTGCCATAGTCGTAGCCATAGTCGTAGCCATAGTCGTAGTCGGAGTTCTGATTGCTGCCTGGTCCATGGCCAGGACCGTGCTGGCCGTGTCCCGTATTGTTCGTCGCGTTGGCGCCTGAGCTCATGCCGGATCCAGAGCTGCCTGGGAGGCCGGGGCGACCGTGCACTTCGGTCTGTTGGCTGTAGTTGGTGTTCAGAAGTGCGTCCTTGTTGGCGTATGCGAAGCTTATCCATGCGTTGTAGAGGTTGTCTGCCTGGGATTCGTCTATGAGGGCGAGCGTGGCGTCGCCGTTTTCGGGATCTGCCTTAACGGCTGAGATCATGTCGTCCACGATTGCGGTGCCCAGCTCGGTAGTGGCGATTCCCGGGTCTTTTTCCAGCATGGAGAGCCACCTTTGGTAGCTCCAGCCCACGCCAGGCTCAAAGTCTTCCGAAAGGACCGTGTAGTCGCAGTACGGTGCGAGCACTTTGCACGTCTCCATGCTAGACATCAGGCAGCAGTCCATTCCAATGAGGTCGAAGTGGACGTTTGAGTTGTCGTTGAGCGCACTCTGGATTTCGGCGAGGGACAGGGAGGCATAGTCGCTTTGGAATTCGTCGTAGCCGAATCCGTACACGGGGCCTGCTCCATGGTCCCAAAACAGAAGCATGTAGCGATCGGCCGGGTAGTTTTGCGTGCCCCAGCGAATGAAGTCGGAAAGGGTGCTGGCAGAGGTCGTGTCAAGCTGTCCTAGGCTGTCGTCCACGAGCTCAAGCTTGTTTCCATTCAGGCGATAACGCTGCGTGTGATCGGAGGCGATTCCGAATTGCTGCCACTGCTTGGTGCCCAACGTCTCTATGAGGACGTTTACGTTTTCGCCCACGTTCGCCTTGAGCATCTCGGCGATGTCGGAGGTGGCCTCGCCGCCGTAGGACTCCAGGTCGGACCCGTTCATGTATACAAGCACAGTTGCGGAGCTCGCGTTCGAACGCTGGCCTGTACGAGCGGGGGCATTGGCGGTCTTTGTGGAAATGGATGCGCCCTGCAGAGCGTTTGGAGCATCTGTGCTGCCTGCCGTTACTGATGTGGTTGCTGTTGCGCAGCCCGCAAGAGAGGCAACGATTGCGCAGCCAGCGACAAATGAGGTGATCGAAGTGGTAAAGCGCTTCATGACTGCTCCTTTTCTTTGGTAATGACTCGTCCTTTAACGCTGGGAACAGATTACCGTGAGGCAGTTGGGCACTTCCCCCTCCAAACCATCAGGGTTTTGTCACAAATGTGTCATACTGCATAGGGCAGCGGGAGGTGCCATGAAGCGTTTTCATTTGTTTAGAATCGTGCTCAGGCGATCGGGCGTCAACAAGGTTGCGATTGGGTTCTTGGCAACCTATGCCATCTGCGCGCTTGTAGTGCTCATAGCCGAGCCTGGCGTCGACACATACGGCGACGCGCTGTGGTTCCTTTGGGCGGTGTCGCTCACGGTGGGTCTCGGAGACTTTACGGCAGTTACCACTATTGGGCGAGTTGCCACAATATGCTGCTCCCTCTATGCGCTCATGGCCACGGCCATAACCACAGCAGTCGTCGTGGACTATTTCAACGAGAGACGCGCAGCCGAGCTGGATGCCTCGGCAGAGACGGTTTTGCACAAGCTCGAGCACCTGGATGAGCTTGACAAGGACGAGCTGAGGGCCATTTCCGAAAAGATAAAGAAGCTTAGGAAATAGCGCGATGAACAAAACTGGGGACAGGTCCCAAGTCAGGATTTTTCAAATCCTGACTTGGGGCCTGTCCCTAAGTTAGGGTCCTAGGCCTGTCTGCCGTAGCAAGGTTACTTGATCTGCGCGACCTCGATCATGTTCGTCGAGCAGACGTACGTCTCGTCGGAAGGCGTAGTGTTCGGATTGCCTGCCGTCACTATTACGAGGTCACCTGGCTGTACGTATTGGCGCTCCTTTGCGATATCCAATGCGTTGTAGTAGGCATCGACGTGAGTGTCTTGCTCTTCGGTAAGAACGCCATTGACGCCCCAATAGAAGCAGGTGCGGCGAATGGCCGGCTCCATGGACGAGAAGGCGTAAATCGGATGCCGTGGCCGTGATGCCGCAATCAGCTGTGCAGCGCGGCCGGTGTGGGTGGGACACAGAATCGCCTTGGCGTCGATGTTGTCGGCAATCAGCACGCTGGCGCTGCCGATGGTGGTGTTCACGTTGCGAATACCGTCGCGCTCGGGCAGGATGCGATTCTCGGCGCGGTGCTTCTCGGACTCGACGCAGATGGAGGCCATGGTACGTACCGCCTGGACGGGGTAGAGTCCCGCCGCCGTCTCGCCAGAGAGCATGACGCAGTCGGTTCCGTCGTACACTGCGTTGGCCACGTCCGCCACCTCTGCACGCGTGGGTCGGGGATTGCGAATCATGGAATCGAGCATCTGGGTGGCAGTTATAACTGCCTTGTACGTGCGGTTGCAGCGGTCGATAATGGTCTTTTGCACGTAGGGGACCCGCTCCTCAGGAATCTCCACGCCCAAGTCGCCGCGGGCGACCATGATGCCGTCTGAGGCATCGATTATCTCCTCGACGTTATCCACGGCAAGCGAGCACTCAATCTTCGAGAAGATAAGCACGTCGGGAGTGTTCATGTCGTAGCAGATCTCGCGGATCTCATTGACGCCTGCCGCGTCGCGGATAAAGGATGCCGCAATGGCGTCGATTCCCAGCTCGCAGCCAAAGCGAATGTCGGCCTCGTCCTGATCGGTTACGGAAGGAAGCCCAACGTTCACGCCGGGGATGTTTATGCCCTTGCGCTCACCGAGCTCGCCGCCGTTGATAATGCGACAGAGCATGTCGGTCCCCTTCACCGACTCCACCAAGAGCTCGATAAGACCGTCGTCAACGAGGATGGTAGATCCCGGCACTACGTCCTCGTTCATCCTCGCGTAGTTGACGCTCACGCACTCCGAAGATCCAAGTATCTCGTTGGTGGTAAGAACGATTTGCTTTCCCGTCTCGAGGGTGACCTTTTGGTGGTCTACCAGTTCGCCGGTTCGGATCTCGGGGCCTTTGGTATCGAGCAGAATGGCCACGGCAGTGTTGAGCTCGCTGGCAATGGCGCGGACGCGCTCGATGTTTTTGCGATGGTAGTCATGGCTCCCGTGGCTGAAGTTGAACCTAGCCACGTTCATACCATTAAGAATGAGGTTGCGCAGTACCTCATCGTCCTCTGTCGCAGGACCCATGGTGCATACGATCTTTGTACGCTTGTTGGATACGTCAAAAACCTTTGTCATTGTTCCCCCTCGCTGGCATCTGCGGGCAATCGGTTGCACGATGTGTCCAAGGATAGCCCAAAGTGAGGTCGTTTGAACATGGCGTTCGGCTACCATCCCAAATCTTTGGGTGGCGGCAGTCGCAAGGGTTGTCAGCGATAATGTCGTCCTCTACCGCAGCGCGCACTTCTGGGCGCCGCGCCTCCCGTCGGGTCCACTTTCCCGTCCACAACCTTCCCCACCGTGCGCACAAATCGGCCTTTTGTGCGCACGGTGGGGACGTTCGTGGAGCGGAAAGTGCGCACGGCCTCGCCCGTCACCAGAAAAGTGCGCCCGGTGGAGAAGCCCGCAAACAGAAAAGTGCGCCCGGTGGAGAAGCCCGCAAACAGAAAAGTGCGCTCGGCTAAGACGCCGGGTGGGCAGCGCCAGTCTCCAAGCCCGAGGGCAAACACCTTCCGCTCGCCACCTGTCACCGATACCTTGCGACCGTTTGAGGTGCCGTACGTTACTATCTCACTATCTGCGTTGTTGGCGTGGCGTATGGCCGCGCACGATCGGAAGGAAGAACATGAAGCTTCTGTTTTTTGGTGCCACCAGCTATGACCGCGAGTCGTTTGAAGCCGAGCTCAAGGACTTCCCTGAGGTTGACATCACCTTTACCAAGACCAACCTCACGTGGCGTACCGCCATCATGGCACAGGGCTACGACGCCGTATGCGCGTTTGTAAACGCCAATATCAACGCCATGGCCGTTGAGATCCTTGCTGGCTTGGGCGTCAAGCACATCCTCATGCGTTGTGCAGGCTTTGATGCCGTAGATCACGTGATGGCTAAGTCCCTCGGCCTTACCGTAACCAACGTGCCTGCCTATAGCCCCGAGGCAATTGCCGAGCACGCCATGGCCATTGGCCAGACGGCCAACCGCCGCATCCACAAGGGATACATCCGCGTGCGCGAGAACGACTACTCTCTGGACGGCCTCGTGGGCGAGACGCTCATTGGCAAGACCGCTGGCGTTATTGGCACCGGTCGCATTGGCGCAGCCCTCTGCAAGATCTGCAAGGGATATGGCATGAAGGTCGTTGGCGCTGACCTTGGTCCCAACAAGGGTCTTGTGGACGCAGGCATCGTCGACGAGTACGTGCCGGTGTACAACGCCGACGGCGATATGGTGTACGACGAGAAGGCCAACTGCCTGATCGAGGGCGTCGGCTTCCCCGATCGTCGTGTGAGCTACGACCCACTGTACGAAGTGGCCGATTTCATTTCGCTGCATGCCTTCCTGAACAAGGACAGCTATCACATGATCGACGAGGATGCCGTTGCCAAGATGAAGGATGGCGTCATATTCGTTAACACCGGCCGCGGCGGCCTGGTGGACACCATGGCAATCATTCACGGCGTCAAGAGCGGCAAGTTTGGTGCCGTGGGTCTCGACGTGTATGAGGAAGAGAACGAGAACGTCTACCGCAACCGCTCCGGCGAGCTCGTAGATTCCATCACCGCACGCCTGTGCTCCTTCCCCAACGTCGTGGTCACCTCGCATCAGGCCTTCTTCACCAAGCAAGCTCTGGGCGAGATTGCACGCGTCACCCTTACGAATGCCGTCGCCAAGGAGCGTGGCATCGACTACGTCGAGCGTTCCGTCGTGTGCTAAATAACCCTTGAGCTTACGTAGAGAACTTCGGTTGCCGTGCTGGCCACCAAAGGACTGCTAAGTTTGCACGAGACTTGCCCCCAGGGGAATTACCGTCTTCCCTTGGGGGCAATCCTATGTGCGGTTCGAGAAAGCTGTCTGAACGCGGCGACCTCCGTCTCCTTCTTGACGTTCGCATCATAGTTCGCATCGATTCTTGAGCAAGGGTTGTCCAGGCCCCGCGCCCACGCCCCCGCGGGCGGCGGCTCACGAAGTGAGCGAGCGAAGCGAGGGCGGAGCCGCATGCGGGGGCGTGGGCGCGGG
>JAFWKQ010000115.1 GCA_017545665.1 Atopobiaceae bacterium | reverse complement strand
TTCGCTCGCTCACTGCGTGAGTCGCCGCATGCGGGGCGGCGTGGGCGCGGGACGCGAACTAAGGCGGGTCTACATGAGGTCGTGAGCATCCACGTCCACGGCGACGTTTATGCCACGAGGCACCTTGACACTCTTTACAATAGCGCCCAACAGTTCACCGGGCATCGAATCGCCTGGCGACTTTACCACGACGTGGCGACGGATGCTGTCCTTTATCTTGGCCTTTGTGCACTCTGCCGGCCCCAGCACCTCCCAACCAGCCTTTCCTTGCACCGCATCGCGCACACACCTGCCCAGCTCCTCCGACACATTGCGAACCTGCGAGTCATTCTTGCCCCACACGATCACGTTGGACAAGCGCGTAAAGGGCGGATACCCCGCCTCCTCGCGCTGCGCGAGCTCCGCCTCCAAAAACAGGGAGCGGTCGTGTTGCGCCACTGCCTGTATGGCGGGATGGCTCGCCCAGTACGATTGCACAATAACCTTGCCAGGCCTTTCTCCCCTTCCCGCACGTCCCGCAACCTGCTCAAGCAACCCATAGGTTCTCTCGCCCGCCCTGAAGTCAGGCATCTTGAGTGTGGTATCGGCATTCACGACGCCAACGAGCGTAACCTCGGGAAAGTCGAGTCCCTTGGCGATCATCTGCGTTCCCACGAGGACGGCACACTCGGCTGCGTCAAACTCTTCCAACAGCTTTTGGTGGGCTCCCTTCTTCCTCGTGGTGTCGGCGTCCATGCGTATTATCTGCACCGGACCGCTTGAGTTTGCCTCTGCCATAAGCAACCCCAGCTCGTCCTCGACGCGCTGCGTCCCCACGCCAAAGGCACCCATGTAGCGGCTGCCACAGTTCGGGCAGCTGGTGGTTGGGTCGGGATAGGCGCGTATGGGCCAGTTTTGCCCGCAGGTATGGCATGCGAGCATGCGCGTACGCTCGTGGTAGGTAAGAGAGGTCGAGCAGTGAGGGCATTCCGGCACGCAGCCGCATTCCCTACACATGAGAAAGCTCGCAAAGCCGCGACGATTGAGCAACAGCACCGCCTTCTCGCGCCTCCTTGCGACCTCTATGAGAGATTGTGCCAACGGCGCCGAGAATACCGATCTACCTCCGCCCCTAAACTGATCCGCCATGTCCACCACCTGCACGCTCGGCAGCACGGCCACACCAGGTCGCTCAGGCATGGAGACGCGCTCCCACCGCACGCCTCCCCATTCCTGCGCCCTGCAGCGACCAAGGCTCTCGAGGGATGGCGTGGCGGAGCCGAGCACAAGCGCACAGCCGCGTATGCGTGCAAGACGCGCGGCAACCTCGCGGGCATGGTAGCGTGGGGCGCTGTCCTGCTTGTATGAGCCCTCATGCTCCTCATCGATTATGATTACGCCAGGGTCGCAGAGCGGAGCAAACAACGCCGAGCGAGCTCCTACCACAACTCGGGCGATGCCCCGACGAACCAAGTCCCATTGGTCGTAGCGCTCCCCCACCGACAGACGCGAGTGCAGCACGCATACCTTGTCACCGAACCGCGCACGAAAGCGGCCGAGCGTCTGCGCAGTAAGCGAGATCTCCGGCACCAATACGATGGCGCCCTTTCCCTCGTTCAGGCACCGTTCGATAGCCTGCAAATAGACCTCAGTCTTTCCCGATCCGGTAACGCCGTCTACGAGCACTACGTCGCCCTTGCCTCGCGCACACGCGCGGCCTATGGACTCAAGCGCTTGGCGCTGCCCTTTGGTAAGCGCCTGTGGACGCGGTGCCTCGGCAGAGGAAAGCGTGGTATCTGTACCGCCACGCACGTGGCGCCTTTTCTCAACTCTTACAACACCTTTTCGAGCGAGCGCGCGAACGGCACCCGCAGACCCCGCCATCGTTGCGTTGAGCTCGGCCATGCGCATGGGACCTTCTTTGAGGGCCTCCAGAATCTTGCGCTGCCTTGTGGCATTCGCCTGTGGGACAAAAGAGCGCTTTTCCTCGACGAGCGATACCCATCTCTCGTCAACCGGGCCCGCCTTCTCGTTTACCAACTGCCAACTATCGGTCTGCTCGTCTCGTCTCACGCGCACACGCTGACCGGGAGACAAAAACAGACGTAGCACGTCAGGCAAATTGCACGCATACTCCTGCGCCATCCATGCCGCAACGTCCGCTCCTCCCTCATCGAAGGCGGCAGGGGCGAGCACCTGAACAACGCTTTGCACCGCAGCCTCGTCCACACCCTCGGGAAGCGCATCCGAAAGACCCACCACATACCCCACCGCAGGACGATGCGAAAAGGTAACGAGTACGGTGGTGCCCACCCCTACCTGCCCCACCAGCTCGTCGGGCACGGCGTAGGAGAACGAACCGCCGAAGGCACGGGTAGATATGTCAGGAACAACATGTGCGTATGTCATACGAACCTTTTCCATCGCGTACTTTGGGCCAAAAGAGGAAGCGGCTCCGGCGGCAGAGCATTCTGCCCCTAAGGATTGATAGAATCCTTAGGGGCAGACACGGCAAGCCAAAGTTGCCGATAGAGACGCCACCCGAAACGGATCGTGCCTATGCGCGCGGCTTACCGCAGTTCATGCAGAACTTTCCCTTGTTCTGCGTGCCGCACTCGCAGGTCCAAGAGCCATCGTCTGCCGGCTTGGGCGTGCCGCACTCCATGCAGAACTTGCCCGTATTCTGCGCCCCGCATTTGGGGCAGGCCCAGCCACCCGCAGGTTGGGGCGCGGGCTTCGGCTTGCCGCAGTTCATGCAGAACTTGCCCGTATTCTGCGTGCCGCACTCGCACTTCCAGGCACCAGCGCCACCCTGCTGGCCGCCAAAGCCGCCGTTTCCAGCCACGTTGTAGGCATTTTGGTACTGATAGGGCTGGCCAACGCCATCGTACATGCCCGGCTGGTTCATGCCGGCGCCTGCGTTGGCGGCCATGTTCATGCCCATGAAGCCCATCATGGCACCGTTCTCGTTTGCGGCCGCGGTGCGCATGGCATCGCCCGTTGCCATGCTCTGGTTGGCGGCGCGCATGTTGGGATCGCGCATGACGGCCGTCATCTGCAGCGTCTTTATGCGCTCCTCGTCCTCGGGATTGGCCGCGATGGAGTTGATGCCCACGGCAGATATGGCAATGCCACGCTGCTCGGTCCAACTCGGCGAAAGCACCTCGCGCATAGCCTGAGCGAGCTCCATGGTATGGCCGGGAACGGCGCTATAGCGCACGCCCTGCTCGGAAATCTTGGCAAACGCAGGTTGAAGCGCGGTGAGGAACTCGCTCTTGAGCTGGCTGTCTATGCGATCGCGCGTAAAGTCGCCCTCAACGTTTGCGGCCACGTTTTTGTAGAACAGCAGGGGGTCTACAACCTTGTAGGAGTACTCGCCGTTGCAGCGCACCGAGATGTCGGTATCCAGGCCAATGTTCATATCAACCACGCGGAAGGGCACCGGTGTGGGAGTGCCAAACTTGTTGCCCATGATCTCCTTCGTGTTGAAGAAGTACACGCGCTGGTCGTTGGCCTCGTTACCGCCAAAGGTAAAGCGATAGCCAATGCGCGCGAAGGTGTTCTTTATGCCCTCACCAAGGCCACCATATAGAATCGACGGCTCGGTTTTGTTGTCGAACACGAACTCGCCCGCCTCGGCGCACACCTCAATGATCTCGCCCTGTTGCACGACAATCATGCACTGGCCTTCGTTTACCGCGATGATGGAGCCATCGGTAATGATGTTCTCGCTGCCTTTGTTCGTGCCCTTCTTTGCGCGACGCTGTCCCTTGGTCATAAGCACGTCCGCAGAGAGCGAATCGCAGTAGAAGTAGTCGCGCCACTGATCGGAAAGCGCACTCGAAGCAGCACCGATGCCAGCCTTAAGAAGTCCCATTTTGTCCTCCGTTCCCCTGCATTTGGGCAAGGATTGTTCCTAACGAACACATACATACTACCGCAAGTTGAGAAACCCCGAATGAGTTTTGCGGATGAGATGCCATAAGATTGCATTTTGCGAGGGAACCCCTACCCGCAATACGCTAATTCGCGGCGGGCCGTTTGCCGTGATCGCGAACGGTGCGGGATTCCAGCGTCCGAGTTTGCTGTGATCGCGAACGGTGCGGAACTAAACGGCTGTTTTTGCGGAAATCGGCCACAGTGTGGACAAACCCAGCAAACGCTTGCTCGGATCCGCCACACTGTGACCAAAGCCAACAAATCCGGGCCCCGCCGTCCGCACCATTCGCAAACCCAGCAAACGCCTGCCCGGATCCGCCACAGTGTGGACAAAGCCAGCAAATCCGACGGCGGACACCTGCACCGTTCGCAAACCCAGCAAACGCCTGCGCAGATAACCCTCCCCCGCGCAGACTAGCACTGCCACTCCAGCACGCGTTCGCGCATGCCGTCGACGTCCAGCACGCCGTAGGCAAAGCCTTTGCGTACCAGCTCGGCCGGAAGGAACTCGTCGTACTTGTCGAACACCGGCACCTCGGCCGGATACACCAGCTCGATGGGATCGAACGCCTGCGAAACGGCATCCTGCAAGGCAGCTATAAACTCGTCACCGCTCGCCTTCATGCGGAACTGGATGAAGTACGGGCGCGACACGTCCACGCCCTTTATGCCAAGCCTTGCCGGAAGCCGCAGCTTGATCACCCGCTCCAGCGCCAAGAATGCATACGTCCCAAGCCAGGGGAAGAGTGCCCAGGTATCGCCACCCAAGTTAACGAGCGGAGATCGCGTAATGCCTGCGTTCATGGCAACGGTGCGCGCATGGGCAAGTCGTGCACGCGCGTTGTTGCGCAGGTATGGGTAATCCTTATGCTCGCGTAGCACTTCGCGCATGCGTTCCAGCACATGCGTGTTTATGTCGCCCGGGCATTCACCAAAGTAGGCCGGCACCTTACCCTTTACCTGCGTACAGTATACCAAACGACGCTTGTGGTCTATTTCCTCAACAATCCACACGTGGCCGGCGATGGCAAGCTTCTCGCCCACCGGAGGCGGCTGCACCACCGTGCCGAGCTCCTGGGACTCGCTTCGAACCGTATACTCCTCGCTCTCCACGAACACGCCGTAAAAGCGAAAGTTGTTGGTAATGCGCTCTCCGGCAAGGCCAACAATGAGTCCTCCCGTTTCGGTACGCTCTATGTGGTCAGTCTCGAGCAGATGTCGAAGCAGCACACGATAGTCGTCTTGGTCAATGCGATGGAAGTACGCAAGCGAGAGGACGCGTCCCGCCAGAGCCGCTGGCGACATTTCGCCACAGGACGCAAGGGTGGCAAGCGTCTGGTGGTAGAGCAGGCTGTATGGCAGGCGGTCCAGACGCGGCGGTTCGACCCAACGCTCTTCCACATAAAGCTGTACGAGCGCGATGCCCTGCAAGAGCTTCCAGGGAACGGTCTCGCTCACCATGGCGCGCGGCTCAGGGGGGTCCTCCCTCATAACGAACCACATCTCGGGAGGAGCCCCCCGCCTTCCGGTTCGGCCCATGCGCTGCAAAAACGCGCTCACCGTAAACGGTGCGTCAATTTGGAACGCCCGCTCCAGCCTGCCGATGTCTATGCCCAACTCCAGCGTTGCCGTGGTGCAGGTAGTGAGGGCCAACTCATCGTCGCGCATGAGGTCCTCAGCCGTTTCGCGAAAGCTCGACGAGAGGTTGCCGTGGTGTATAAGGAAGCGATCCGGTTCGCCGTTCGCCTCGCAGTAGCTTCGAAGCGTTGTGGTAACCGCCTCGCAATCCTCGCGCGAGTTTGAGAACACCAGGCACTTGTGACCCAACGAGTGCTCATATATGTACCCGATGCCGGGGTCGGCGTTGGCGGGCGCGGGATTGTCGCCCTGTCCGTCAAGCGCAAGGGAGGCCTCCTCATGCACATGGCCACATTCCTCGAACGGGTGACCTTGGGAAAGGGACGCAGGGTATGGGAGGCCTTTGTCTTGCGCATCCACCTCTTCCACTATGGCGTCCACGTGCACCGAGCCCGATCCCACGCGAACGGCGCCAAACGCCTCGGCCGCCTGTGGGCCATACGTGTAGAAGTGTTCCATCGAGATCCGCCACGTTTGGTTGCCAGGCTCAACGCGGGGAACCACGGTAATGCGATTCGTACCCTGCGAAAGGAGCCTGCCACACGCCTCGGGATCGCCTATGGTGGCCGAAAGCCCTATGCGTCGTGGATTGCAACCCGCCATACGCGAGAGCCTTTGTATGAGGCAAAGCGTCTGTCCTCCGCGATCGCCACGCAAAAGCGAATGAACCTCGTCAATGACGACGAACCTAAGATCGCAAAAGAGCTTGGGGATGGCGGAATGCCTATGCAAAAGCATGGCCTCCAGTGACTCTGGCGTTATCTGAAGTATTCCCCGCGGCTTCTTCATGAGCCGCGCCTTATGCGAGGCGCTCACGTCACCATGCCAGTGCCAAACCGGTATGTCTGCCTCACGACAGAGGTCCGAGAGTCGGTAGAACTGGTCGTTGATGAGGGCCTTGAGCGGACCGATGTATATGGCACCGATCGAGGCAGGTGGGTCCTCGTCAAAGAGCGTGAGGATGGGAAAGAACGCCGCTTCCGTTTTGCCCGATGCCGTGGAGGACGTTAGCAGCACGTTTGCGTCCGTATTGAAAATGGCCTCCCCTGCCGCCACCTGGATGCCACGAAGCGACTCCCAGTCATGCTCGTATATAAAGTCTTGCACAAAAGGGGCATACCTGTCGAATACGTCGGACAAGAGCTACAGCACCTCCCCTGCCTTGCTAAATCTTAAACTCGGCATATCCTGGGGCAACGTCTCCCCCCTCGCCGTCATCGCCATCTGGCACGGCATGCACGAAGGTACTCGAGCCAAGCAGGCCTGCCACCGTAACCGTGGGATCTTGCCACATGATGTCGAGCATTTCTATGAAGTCGCGGATAACCTCGCGCGGGGTAATGTGAGAGTCCGCACCCACACGCCCGAGCTCGAGCTGGAGGAACTCAACCAGGTTTTCCTCCGTGAGCGCTCTTTTATAGCCGAAGAGCTCGGCGTGGATGTTTGCGAGCTTCTCCACCAACACAAGGAGCTCCTCGTGCGTAAGGGGTTGCAGACGGATGACGGGCGCCAAAAGGTCCAGCATGCCCTCTCGACCAAAGCGTCCCTGGGTAAGGCGCGAACGCAACGCCTCATACGAATACAGGCCGCGCCGCCTGTCTTCCACACATTGAGGCGTACCGCTCATAATGATGCCCAGATGCTCCGCGCGACCCTGCAAGGCGTCGTTGTACATGGTAAGGATCTTCTCGTAGTTGTACTGACGCGCAATGGCATGGGGGATCTTATACAGGTTTACGAGCTCGTCTACCAGGATCACGAGACCCTCGTAACCCGCGCCAACCAAAAAGCGTGCAAGAAGCTTTACGTAGTCGTACCAATCGTCGTCCGTAATGATGCAGGAGACCCCAAGCTCAGCCTTGGCTTCCGTTTTGGTGCGATACTCGCCACGGAACCATTTGGTAACGAAAGCCTTGGTTTGATCGTCTGCCTCCAAGTGCGCACGGTAGTACTCTGCCAAAAGTCGCGCGAAGTCGAAGCCGTGAACCATTTGCTGCAGATCGTCAATGATGGCATAGATCCGCCGCTCGACTTCGCCATCAAAGCCTGGCTCGTTAGGCATAATCCCATCTTGGGCTACGGCCGACTGCACACCGGCTATCCATCGGTCCAACACAAGCGTGAGCGCCCCACCCTCGGGCCTCGTTTTTGTTGAGAGGTTGCGGATGAGCTCACGGTACGTCGCAAGACCTTGCCCCTTGCCACCCTGCAGGCGCCTCTCGGGTGAGAGGTCGGCGTCTGCCACCACGAAGTTCTTCCCCATCGCATGGTTGCGGATGGTTTGAAGAAGAAAGCTCTTGCCGCTGCCGTATCGCCCAACCACGAAGCGGAACGACGCTCCGCCATCGGCGACGATATCTAGGTCGCGCAGGAGCGCACCGATCTCGGCCTCGCGTCCCACCGTGATGTAGGGCAGGCCAATCCGTGGCACCACGCCACCCTTGAGGGAGTTGATGAGCACGGTGGCTATGCGTTTGGGCGCATGGGGTTGTTGCTGTGAGTTTGCCATGGAATCGCTCTCCTTAGACGGGCAATCAGTATATCACCACGTACACATGTTCGCAATCAGTATTTCCAACATGAATATGTCAACGGTCCTCCCGTTCGTGCCCGCCCCCGCGCTTGCGCCAGTCCCGCGCGACTCCGCGCTCGCTTCGCTCGCTCACTTCGTGAGTCGCCGCATGCGAGCCGGGCGCAAGCGCGCGGGCGTGAGCAGCAAACCATGCTAGGGGACAGGCCTTACAAGGCAGCGCGCACGTCGTCTGCGTAGTCTTCCACAAGCACGGGAGTCTCTCCGTCGAATTCCACCACCGTGTCGCCCACCACATCAAGAAACGCCTCGTTTATGGCATCGACTGCCAACGTGACGAATAGCGAGTCCGTCTTTTGGGGCTTATCCCCTGCCAGAAGGCTTTGCAGAAGTTCCATCTGCTCGCTGTTAAGGCCAAGAGCATCATTTGGGACACACGGCTCCTTCTCAAGTTGAGGTTGAGCCTGAGGCTGAGATTTAGGCAAATCCATGCTCGCGGATACGTTCGTATCCTCTACGCGCTCTTCGTCGGTAAGCAGCGCCTCGCGCGTACGTGCTGCGGCAGAGCGGATGCTCGCCAGGCGCGAAGGGTCAATTCGTATGCGCGCCGCTTCCTCGGCTTTCCTGCGCATGAGCAAAGCGGCAATCGCCTCGTCCACGAACTTTGCCTGGTATTTGGGCAAAGCTCGTTGCTTGAGCGGATGGGAGTCGTTCGTCGCAACTCGAAGACGTGCGTCTATGGCATGGAGCAGCGTACCGAGCTCTTTGCTAGTCTCTGCGCGACGACAGGGAAGCTCTCGCATCCATATGCCACCTCTGCATTCGAACTTTTCGCTATCGCTTACCACATAAATGGTATTGGGATGTCGCTCGGGCGCCCAAAAAAGCGCAGAGGCAAACATGGTGTAGTATCTCTTCGTGGGTGGGCCAAAGAGCCCTTCGACGAATCCGGTTCTTCGTCTTTTTTTGCAATGGTCCACCATTTGTGCAAATACATGCGCACACACTTCGGCAACGTCTTCTCTATGCGTCTTTACGAAACGCGAACGCTCAGCCCTATAGCGCGAGAGAACACACAGTGCGTCCAACAATTCACCAGCGCTCGGCAATCCTTCGCGATCATGCTGCCACCAGTCCATCGAACATCCCTTTGACAAAAGGAAGTCCTCTGTCCTACGCAGCACCGATACGGCAGGATAGGGAAACGACGAGGGGCAATCCGGTGCAAGGGGTTCTTCCAGACCAAAGAACACGACGTAGTCATGGAGCCATTGACGCATGTGCACATCGAAGGCGGGGCTCGCGCCAGCATATGCCATCGCAAAGTCACTCAGTACCTCGAAGCCTTCCTTGCCCGGCCGCACTCCTATGCCGCACAGCAACTCATATGCATGCACGAACAAAAATGATAGAGGCGCGTTTGGAGTCTGTCCCGCACGCAAGCGCGTCCTCCACGAGAAATAGCAACGCAGTTGGTAGTTGCTCATCTCCTCATAGGATGGGTAATAGCGATCGAAGTAGGTCTGCCCGTCGAAGTCCTCCTCAAAGCTCTCCATGTACTTGCCTTGCAGGTAGAAAAGGTGAGCCTTGCCCGCAGATTGGCCTCCATAGGCCCCTCGCATGTCCTGCCTGCGAGCGATTGCACGCATGCGCCTGTACTCGGTGGGCAAAGCGGTGTCTTGCGAGAGCCTGGAACGATCGGCGCCCACGCTAGGAGTTGAACCTGTTGCTGACCCAAAGCCTCCCTTCCGGACGGCGCCTCTAAACGCCTGAGCTCCCGTACGCAGAATCGGTTCGTCCCTATAGACGCGATCCTCAAACGCACGCGCGTTGGCATAGCGCTCGCTCGACAAGATCTCCTGCGCAATTTCCTCTGCTCGTGACTCCCGCCGCATCACACCGCCCATCTTCGCGCAACAACGCAGACGCCAGCTTCACCTCGCATTTTAGCTACCTAAGCGCCGCACGCAACTCGTCCACGCGATTGGTTCGCTCCCAGGTGAAGTCTGCGTCCTCTCGTCCAAAGTGCCCATAGGCAGCCGTCTTTTGGAAAATGGGCCTGCGAAGATCCAAGTCTCGAATGATGGCACCGGGCCTCAGGTCGAACACTTTTCTCACCGCATGCTCAAGCTCGCGCTCATCCACCGTTGCCGTACCAAAGGTGTCCACCATGATCGAAATCGGATGGCTCACTCCTATGGCATACGACAGCTGAACCTCGCATCGCCGCGCGAGCCCTGCGGCCACCACGTTCTTCGCCACCCAGCGCGCTGCGTACGCACCGGATCGGTCGACCTTGGTGCAGTCCTTTCCGCTAAAGGCGCCTCCGCCATGCCTGCCCATCCCGCCATAGGTGTCTACGATGATCTTGCGGCCGGTAAGCCCCGTGTCGCCCATGGGTCCTCCGATTACGAAGCGTCCCGTAGGGTTGACGTAGATTTTCGCGTTTGCCCACGCAATGCCCACCTCGTCGAGCACGGGCGCAATCACATGCTCGATCATGTCTGCCTTTATAACCGACATGTCCTCGATTGTGGGGTCATGCTGCGTGGAGACCACCACGGCGCACACCTCTTTGGGAACGTCGTCCTCGTAGCGAACCGTTACCTGTGTCTTGCCATCGGGACGCAGGTAGTCAAGCGTACCATCCTTGCGTATGGCAGCCAAACGCTGGGCCATGCCCTGCGCGAGGTACGCTGGCATGGGCATGAGCACGTCGGTCTCGTTGGTGGCATAGCCGAACATCATGCCCTGATCGCCAGCCCCAATGCGGTCGAGCTCATCCACCTCCATACGGTCGAAGGTGCCGTCCACGCCCTGCGCAATGTCGGGACTCTGCTCATGAATCATGTTTATGATACCGCAGGTCTCGCAGTCAAACCCATACTTGGCACGATCGTAGCCAATGCCGCGAATAACGTCGCGCGCAATCTTTTGTACGTCCACATAGGCTTGCGTGCGAATCTCGCCGGCCACTATAACGGTACCGGTGGTTAGGAATGTCTCGCATGCGCAGCGCACATTCTCAAGAGAGGCGCTCACGCCATTGGGTGCCACATACCCCTCCGACTCAAGATGAGCCTCCTTGGCAAGGATGGCGTCCAGGATCGCATCCGAGATTTGGTCTGCGATTTTATCGGGGTGTCCTTCGGTTACGCTCTCCGAGGTAAAGAGGTACGACTTCACGGCCACGGCCAGCTCCTTTCGACGCAAAAACGCACGTGCAACAAAATACGACAAACGCCCCTAAAACAGGGGCGCATTTTTGTGAGCCGGGCTCTTCAAACGTCCCCGTCTTCCAGCCAAGCCAAACCGCGCTGGCTGCCGAGAATTGGCACCTTTCCCAACGGATGGGAGGTTGCCGGAGCGTCATTGGGCTCGGTCCCTCAACTCTATGCGCCTCTAGCAAGACGCCTCTTGACGAGTCACTTGATTGTAGCGTATTTGCTGTCCGTGTGTTCGGATGCCTGCAAGCGAGATGCAAAAACTATGCTCCAGTGCCCTTTACCACGAGATCGAACAAATCCTCTTCGAACGTATTGCCATCAATATGGCCATACGAATCGGAGGCGCTCATGGCCGTAAAGGCAAAGGCGCCGCATACCGACACCGCCGCAAGGTGCACGTCCACGTCCGAGCGTATGACGCCCTCGGTCTTGGCACGCTCCATCTGCTCGGCTACCACGCTCACAATATGGTGAAGCGCACCCTCACCGTCGCTGCCCTCGCCGCTCTCACGAGCAAGCACAAGTTCCCGCACAAGCGCCATGGCAAGCGGACCCTGTCGGCGTACGCAATCCGCATAGACGCTACAAACGCCGCGAAGGGCCTCTTTGGCGGAGTCCGCCTTCTGGACCGCGCAGTCTATGGATCGGACCAGCTCTCCGATCTCGTTATTGTAGATAGCGCGCAACAAGTCCTCTTTGTCCGCAAAGTAATAGTACAGAGCTCCCTTTGACATGCCACAGCGCCGCGAAATCTCGCTCATCTGAAACGCAGTGTTGCCACGCTCCACCATAAGCTCCGAAGCCGTCTCCATGATGCGACGACGCGTCTCGGCGCTTTTGCGTGTTTTTGTGGTAGAGCGCAACCTCTCTTTGTTGTGGCGCGCCACATACACTCCCATACCTTCGTACGGGTTATTGCGCACCCCACGGACTTCATCTACCAGTCCAGCGCCTATTACTTTGTCCATATTGCTCACCACCATTCCTATCCGCTCCCTTTTTTGCATCCTAGCATCGAGTTTGCGCGTGACAACCCCTATAAAGTCACTTTTTCGATAGTTGGCGGAATTGAACGAACGAATGGGGGTGCATTTTTGCGAAGTCATAAACATGGGCACTATTCAAGCGCACGCCCAGGCCTTGCCGCCTTCAGTTCATGGCATGGACAACGCATCAATAGTCCGTTGAGTGTTAGCATTAGCGCTAGCGCGGAAGGAGGAACCATGCTAGAGATTCAGCTTGCATTCATTATGGTTCTGCTCATATTGCTTACCGTATTGGTGGCAAACATCTACTCTACGGTTCGCGCGCTCAAACGTGACCTCAACGAGCTGATGCAAAACGGCTCGCGAAAGTCAGCGGCGCGGCAACCGCCTCCCCCATCCGCACAAGCACCGTGGCAGCCTGACTCGCATGCAAAACCGAACGCTATGCCTAAGGCATCGACTGCATCCGTAAGGACCGCCCAGCAGGCACGGACAACAGTTATGCCAAACGCTGGGCCCGTGCCGCCCGCAATGAGCACTATGCCCTCACAACGAACTCCATCGCAGCCCGTGTTGGAGCAGCCTTCGCATACGCCACAAGCGCCGCCGCAGCAAGAGCGTCCGCGCACGCGAACGTCGTTTGAGAACTTGTTTGGAACGCGCGTACTTGGCGTATTGGCCGCACTGCTCATCTTTGCCGGACTCATTTTTTTGGGCGTCCTCGTGGCGCCCATGCTCACCAACGAAATCCGCTGTGCGTCGCTTTTCGCCCTAAGCGCAGCGCTTACCATCGCGGGACTTGCCACAAGCACGCGAAATCGCTCGTCCTTCTCGCAGGCATTGCTGGGCTGCGGACTTGGGTCCGTGTTCGTTTCGCTGCTCTTAACCTACCTGTACTTTGGCTACCTCACAGACGCACTGGCTTCAACCCTACTGCTCGCATGGCTCGTAGCGTGCGTTTTGCTTTCCATACGCCAACGGTCGATCGTGCTCAGCGTGGTGGCGCAGGCTGGCATGGCCATATCAACGTGCTTCGCTTACTCGCGCGGCATAGAACTCGTCCAGCTTCCCCTGCTGGTTGGCTATCAGCTTGCGGCATGCCTCATCGTGGTGCTCGGATGCCTGAAGTCGCAAAGCAGGGCGCGCCTTTCTGCCGCGTTCATTTCGATGGCCGTATGCATCCTCGTGAGCTTGCAGATAAGCTGGTCACATGGGCATCGCCTCAGCACGTCGGATTGGCCCACCTATATTTGTGCCATGGTAACGCAGCTGGTAGTTGCGAGCATACTGTCGTTATTCATAAGCATGGTGTGTGGACGATCAAAAGACGGGCAAAGGCCAACCAACGCGGACTATGCCACACATGCCACCTCTTCAGTCCTTTGGCTCGCCTCGCTCGGACTCGACGTCTACCTCCCCCTTCTGCGCATGGGCAACGAATCGCTCATCGGCTTGGACATCTCGATCGTCACGCTCATAACATGCGCCTTCGTAATGGTTCGATGGGCGTTCTCTTTAGTCCTCAATAAGGCACGCATGCTGGATGCTCGCATGTCGATTGCCTCAGTCAGTCTTTGCGCGATCTCCTGCGTGGCTTTGCTCCTCATACGCCAAGTCGAGTCACTGCCCGGCGGAACGATTCCGTTGGTTGTGCTCGTAGCAATGGCACTGTGGCTCTCGGGTTCGGTGCTTCGTGAGCCCCGCTTGCAAATGGGTGCCGGCGTATCGTTGGCTTTGGACGCGATGCTCATGATATGCGGTGGCTATGGCTTTCTCAATTCACTGGCACCTGCCGCTCTTGCCATAGCCTACTTGCTGCTCCTAGATTGCCTCGCTTTTCTTTGGTGTCACGCTCTGCCGCAAGAGAAGCGCGCCAGGATGTCAATCGGCGTTCTGCTCGTCTGCATCATAGGTACTGAGATATCGCTCTGGCCGGTTTGGGCCACGTGTGGTGCGCCCGCCCCACTCTGTGAGCTCGCAGCCCACGCCAGTGCGATGCTCGTCGTCGGTGGCATTGCATGTGCCGGTCTTTCTGGCAGGCTGCGCCTCTCCCATCCGACCTACGTGGCGTTGCGATTCAACGAATTCGCACTCGTTTGCTTTACCTGCGTCGCGATTGTTTCACGCGGCCCCCAGTACTATGCAAACGTATTTTCCTTCGCGCCCATACTCGCCGTTGCCACATCGTTTCTTGCATGCCTCACGATAGTGGTGCGGTTCGTCCACATTGCACGCAATTCGCAGGGATGCGAAAGGTTCGAGCAGGTGTTGGGTGGCATTATGCTCGTGCTTTGGTCTACGTGCGTTGCCCAGGGCCTGCTTGGGCGGGATGGCGGAGCCGTGGTGTCTGTTGTGGCCATGCTCGCGGCGCTTGCCTGCGTTGGGCTTGGCTTCGCGCGGCGCCTGGAAACACTGCGTCCCTTCGGTCTCGCAGTGATTTTGCTGAGCGTGCTCAAGATCGTTGCCGTAGACGTGCGTGCCACAGATTCCGTTGCCAGAGTCATCGCGTTCATCGTAGGCGGCATCATATGCTTTGCCGTAAGCGCACTCTATACCGCTGCCGTTCGACGCATTGACAAGAACGCGTAGTCCCCCTTCCCTCAAAAACAGGCTTCGCTGCCCGAGGAGACGCGTCAGAGGTCCAGCAGTTCCTCGACAAAACCCACACGGTAATCGGAGAAGACGGCTTCGCCTGCCTCTTGCGTGGCATCCAGATCCACCTGGGCATCGATGCCAAAGTCGCGGTCGCCCTCTGAGTCGTTGAACGTCTGGCGCACGTGCCACGTGTGGTTGGACTTCTCGGCCGCCTCATCGAGCATGAAGAAGGAAGTTGATCGCGCGTCCGCATCAATAAGGATTTCCTCATGTTCTTCGAAGTACGCATCCAGCGCCGCCTTCCAGCGCGGCATACGCCATCCCCAATCGGCATCAAGCTCGCCAAGCGACCGCACGTCGTTGTGGGCGGCCAACCGCACGCGCGCAAAGAGCGCGTTTCGCACCAGAAGCGTCACCGCGCGACGGTCGTGCACGACCTCGTCGGGTGCCGGCGGCGGAGCGAGCGCCTCGTCGGAAAGCTCGCCTGAGCGTGCCCACTCATCCACCAAACTGGAGTCAACCGAGCGCACCACGAGACCCAGCCAGGCAATGACGTCGTGCAGCCTCTCGTCGCGCGCATCGAGCGGAAGCGTCCGGTCAAGCGCACGATACGCCTCGGAGAGGTAGCGCAGCAGCACGCCCTCGGCACGCGCAATACCACACCGCTGGATGTAGCCCTTAAAGTCCGAGGCAGTCTCCAGCATGTCGCGCAGCACCGACTTGGGGTGTGGCTCGTAGTCATTGGCCCACGGCACCTTCTCGCAGTATTGCGCAAAGGCTGCGGTTACCAGCTCCTCCAACGGCTTGGGATACGTTACCTCCTGCAAGCGGTCTATGCGCTCCTCATACTCCACGCCGTCTGCCTTCATGCGTGACATCGCCTCGTCACGTGCGGCACGCTCCTGGGCCCTCAGTATTTGGTACGGGTCTTCCAGCGTGGCCTCCACCAGCGATACGACGTCCATGGAATACGTTTCGGACTCACGGTCGAGCAGCTCAAGCGCGGCCAGCAAAAAAGGTGAGAGGGGCTGGTCCAGCGCAAAGTCGTCTGGCACGTCCACCGTCGTGTAGTAGTCCGCCCCACCGTCCGGCAGCTCCTCGCGTACCACCACGCCCGCATCCATAAGCGTGGCGAAGATCTCGTTCGTTCGCGTGTGCAACGTCTGCTTCTGCTCGTCGTCCTGCGCGGAGACGTCTATGAGCTCGTGCATCCTCTGCAGCGCGTCGCCTCCCTGGCACACTTCGGCCAAAACCATGGAGTGCGTCACCTTCATTCGAGGGCGCAGCGGTTCGGGAGAGGCGGAAGTAAGGCGATCGAAGGTCCCCTTGTTCCAACCCACATAGCCCTCGGGCGGCTTTCCCACGCGTATGCGGCGAGCCTTCTTTGGGTCTCCTCCCGCCTTGGCCATCGCCTTTGCCTTCTCCACGTCGTAGGGAGTGGCCTGTGCGAGTACGACGCCCTCGGTGTCAAAGCCGGCGCGACCGGCGCGACCGGCAATTTGGTGGAACTCGCGCGCGTTGAGCCTGCGCTGCCGACGACCGTCGTATTTTGCCAGCGCCGTAAGCAACACGGTGTGTATGGGCACGTTTATGCCTACACCCAAGGTGTCGGTTCCGCAGATAACGGGTAAGAGACCCTGTTGGGCGAGCTTCTCAACAAGAAGACGATAGCGGGGCAGCATCCCCGCATGGTGCACGCCTACACCCGTACTCAAAAGACGTTGGAGCGTCTTTCCAAAGGCAGTTGAGAAGCGCGTTCCCTTGCATGCGGCCTTTACCGCATCGCGCTGCTCGCGGGTGGAAACGCCGTAGCTTGCGAGAGCCTGTGCACTCTTGAGCGCCGCATCCTGGGCAAAGTGGACGATGTACAGCGGCGCGTCACCAGCCCTCAGCGCAAGCTCCACCGTTGCCTCCAGCGGCGTCTCCACGAACTCATACGACAGGGGAACGGGTCGCGGTGCGTCCAGCACCAGATCCACCTCGGTGCCGGTGCGCTCCTCCAAGGAGTTAGCTATGTGCGTCACGTCGCCAAGCGTCGCGCTCATGAGCAGGAACTTGGTATTTCGCAAGGCGAGCAGCGGCACTTGCCATGCCCAGCCTCGGTCTGGGTCCCCGTAATAGTGGAACTCGTCCATTACCACCCACGCGACGCTCGTGTCCTCCCCCTCGCGCAACGCCTGGTTCGCAAGGATCTCGGCCGTGCAGCACACTACCGGAGCATTTGGGTTTATGGCCACATCACCGGTTATCATGCCCACCATATCGCGACCGAACAGGTCCACGAGCTCAAAGAACTTCTCGCTCACGAGGGCCTTTATGGGTGCGGTGTAGTAGGAGGTGTAGTCGGCAGCGAGCGCAATAAAGCACATGCCCACAGCAACCAGCGACTTTCCCGATCCCGTGGGCGTGCCCAATACAACGTGATTTCCCATGGCAATCGATAGAAGCGCCTCCTCCTGGTGCTCCCACAGCGTAAGTCCTCGGGCCTCAACCCACTCCAAAAAGAGCTCGAGTGCCTCCTCGCCGTCAAGCGGATCCTCTCCGTTCTCGAAGTCGGGCGAAAGCGAACCCAGCGACCCCGGAGCGAATGCGTCGATTTCCATGGAGTCCCCTCCTTTGTCCTTTGGCCAGTCTCAAAAGAGCAGTCGCTGTGCTCTATAAAGACTAGCTAAGAATTAGTATGTACTCGGCAAAGGCATAGACAACTGCAATTATGAGGAAGGTCTGCAGAATACCCTTCCACTGCGTTACCAACAAGCCCGCGAACTCACGCAAAAAGGCGTTCGGCCAAAAGTAAGCTTTGGTCTTGCTGGCCATCCCCTCAACCACCATACCAGCCTGATGCGCGCACACGTAGCCGCGAAACACGTGATAGTTCGTGGTGCTGAATGCGATGCTCAACTCATCTGCATTCATGCCTGCGTGGTCCTCTATTACCTTGCGCGAAAAGGCCATGTTTTCTTGCGTCGTGCTCGACTTGCCCTCCATCACAACACGGTTGGAGTCGACGCCCTTCTTCAAAAGGTAATCCTTCATGCTCTGCGCTTCGCTCATAACCTCATCTGGACCTTGCCCGCCACTCGGCACAAAGGTTACCGGCGCATCTCCTGCGCCTATGCGCTCTTGATCGAACGCAAGCGCCCTGTCCACACGCCCCGCAAGAAGGGGCGACGGCGTACCGTCAGAGCGAATTCCACACCCCAATACCACGAGATAGTCCATGCCATGGCGAGGCACGTGGAGTGAGGCAAGCCATGCGCACGCAATGGTGGAGAGCAACAGGCACTCTCCAAAGGTTATGCCCACCGCCAGCACCGAGTCCACCACTTGCAACACCTCAAACGAAAGGGGCAGGTCGGCCCCCATATTCCACCAATGGAACCAAAGGAAGATTACGATGGCATAAACAACGCTCACCGCAATGCCAAGAAGATTTACCGGACGCATCCCCTCGTGGCGAATGAGCCAAATGTTGCTTATCGACACCAGCACCGCCAGAATGCCCATGGGTAAAAAGGTTAAGTACACGAACCAGGAGACCATATTGGTAATGTCGTACGCAATGTCCGCAAACTCAAGATAGCTTCCACGCAAATAAAGCAAGATAAAGAACGCGCTCTGGAAGGCGAAGAACACGAACCCGCCTCCCCCGGCCACCATCTCGTATCCGTACCACGATGCCCGCCACAGGCGAACGACCACGCTCGCAAAGAGCGCGGCGCAAATCGCAATGAATACACAAACGCAAATGTGCACTGATTCCCAGCCCGAGAAATTGACCCCGCCCTCGATTATGGCACCTTGCGTCACGCGGAAATCCCACCAGACCTCGTCTTTCGGACCCTTTTGCACATTGCCAAAGCTCACCATCGTCTCGCCGTCCGACAATGCCTTAAACGTCACGCATGCCGCGCCGTTTGCACCGCGTTGCACGCTCACGGGTTCCACCACACCCGCATGCTCGCACTTCACGTCCTCAAGGCTCAGATTGCTGTAGTCGCCTTCCATATACACGGGCGTCCACGCATCGTAGGTGGCGCACTTCGATCTAATGTACGCTTGGGATATTATAATCATTGCAATGACTACGGGGATAAGCACAAGGAACCGAAGCCATAGTCCCTTGGTCGGGTTGTTGCCATGTGCGTCTTTTATCATATAGCCCTCCTCTATCGAGACATAATACAGGAGCGCCGCATAAAGCTGCAAACAACCTTGCCGCAAAGCGCAGCGGCAAAAGCTCGCATCTAGTTTGCGGGAATTGCGAACGGTGCGGCGGGGCTTGCCGGGATCAGCCACAGTGTGGGCAATCTCGGCAAACGTTTGCTGGCTTTGCGAACGGTGCGGCACGATTTGCCGGAATTAGCCACAGTGTGGGCAATCCCGGCAAACGCACCCTCACGGTGGCGATTCTCAGCAAACCCAGCCTTAGTTGGGAACAGGTCCCAAGCTAGGGTTTTCCTTGTATGCTACGCCTCTTTTGTGGCCACGATGTCCACGCCCGTGTTGCACACGTTAGCCAGCACCACATCGCCTACGGCAACGGGGGCTTTCGCGCGCACGCCCGAAAGTGCGGCCATCACGTCAAATATGAGCGGCTTGGGTATGTCGGATGCTGTCTTCACCGATACCATGCGCTCGGTGGCACTACCGTCCACCGGCACGGTTGTGGTTACAATGCGCGTGGGATTCGTTACCTCTTTGCGACCGTACACCTCGCCGCGCTTGCACGTATTGCCTTCCACCGAAATCACTTCGCCGTCGGAGATCGTAACGGTGAGTAGACATCCAAGCGGGCAATTGATGCAGGTTAGCTCGCGTCTCTCCTCTGCCATGGCTACTCCTCCTCGAGCTTTACAACAATGCGATCGATGTTGGGACGCGACGTGAGGTCCGTCTTCTTGAGCACGACTTCCTCCATCTCACCAGGTGCCAGGACGCGCTTCCTGCGATGCGAGATGCGATCCTCTCCCAAATACACACACACGAAGCGGTCTTTGTATACATTGTCAACACGAAAACGCACGGTGAGCTTGTCGTCCATGAGGTCGGGCGAAATCGAGGAGGGCACGGTATAGCGCACGCCATCCTGCGCAAGCACCGGTATGCGAGCGGCGCTCTTGTCTGCCTCGCGCGTTTGCCTTGACCCTTGGGCATAGCGAGCGGCGGAGACGCCGGCTGCGGCTGCCTCTTGACTCACATAGTCCACCAAGTCGTGCACGTGCAGCACATTTCCGCAGGCAAACACGCCAGGCACACTCGTTTGCAGATGCTCGTCCACTACGGGCCCGCGCGTAATCGGCGAGAGCTCCACGCCGGCGCCTCTGGAAAGCTCGTTTTCGGGAAGCAGGCCAACCGAGAGAAGCAGCGTGTCACAAGCATAGCGCCGCTCGGTTCCCGAGATGGGTCGCAGCGACTCATCCACCTGTGCCACCCACACGGCCTCCACGCGACGCTTGCCCTCCACACGCGTAACCGTGTGACTCAAGAGCAGAGGAATCCCGTAGTCGTCCAAACACTGGACTATGTTTCGCTTGAGACCGCCCGAATAGGGCATGAGCTCGGCGACGCAGGCCACATGCGCCCCCTCGAGCGTCATGCGGCGTGCCATTATGAGGCCGATGTCTCCCGAACCAAGAATGACCACCTCACGGCCAGGCATCTGTCCCTCGATGTTGACCAGGCGTTGCGCCGTTCCGGCGGTATAGACGCCCGCAGGCCTGAATCCCGGAATGTTGAGGGCGCCGCGCGGACGCTCGCGACATCCCATGGCAAGCACGACGGCACCCGCCTGAATGCTAAAGACGCCCTGGCGCTCGTTTACGGCGGTAACCACGCGATCTGCCGACACGTCGAGCACCATGGTACCCATGCGACACTCTATGCCCAGTTCCTTCGCGCGCTTGATGTAGCGCAGCGCATACTCGGGACCGGTGAGCTCCTCCTTGAAGGTGTGCAGGCCAAATCCGTTGTGGATGCATTGGTTTAGGATGCCGCCCAGCTGCACATCGCGCTCAAGCACGCAAATGTTGGTCGTACCCTGCTCGTATGCCGAGATGGCAGCCGCGAGCCCAGCGGGACCGCCACCAACTATAACGATGTCGCGCCTCTCCACGCTACTCACCCCCCTCTTGTACCAGGAGCTCCGAACCGGAGCCTGCCTTCGTTACGTCCTCAGGCGCCATGCCCAACTCTCGTTCGAGAATCTCCATGACCTTGGGCGAGCAGAACCCGCCTTGGCAGCGCCCCATGCCCGCCGTTACGCGACGCTTGACGCCATCAAGCGACCGAGCTCCCAAAGGCCTATGGATGGCATCCACGATCTGCGCCTCGGTAACGTGACGACAGCGGCAGACGACGTTTCCGTATGCCTTGTCTTGCTTGGCCAAACTCGCCCACACTTCAAGAGGTTCCCCCTCCAAGGTCACGAACCCCTTGCGCTTTGCCACCCAGCTCCCATCGGGCTTGTTGACAAGGCCTAGGAGCGACCTTACTATATCCGCCACCATGCGACCAATTGCCGGGCACGAGGTAAGGCCCGGCGACTCTATTGCCGCACAGTCCACGAAGCCTGGGGCACCCGCCACCTCACCAATAATGAACTCGTGGCCAGGCTGATGTGCACGCAGGCCAGCAAAGCTCGTTATGACTTCGCGCAACGGAACGTCCTTCACCGTAAGCGCGCACTTGCTCGCCACCTCAGCCAAACCCTCCGCCGTCGTATCGGTTCCCTCCCGATCCTCCACGTCGCTCGCAGTCGGTCCAACCAGCAGGTTACCGTGTACCGTCGGGCTCACCAAAATGCCCTTCCCCATTTTGGTGGGCAGCATGAAGATGGTATGGCTCACGTGCGATCCCGCCGTGGTATCGAGCAACATGTACTCACCCTTGCGAGGGATTATCTGGATCTTTTCGTCTGAAACCATGTTATGGATTGCGTCCGAGTACACGCCGGCAGCGTTCACCACGCAGCGCGCACGCAGGTCGCAAACGTCGGTTTTAACCAGCCACGTGCCATCTGCCTGCCGCGCGACCTCAATCACCTCGGCGTTGAAGACAAACTCAACGCCGTTTTGCGCGGCATTCTCGGCCAAGGCGATGTTGAGCCCAAAGACGTCCACAATGCCGGCACTCGGTGCCCACAGGGCGCAAACGGCTGTGTCCGAGATGTTTGGCTCCATCTCCTTGAGCTCGTCCCGCTCGATTATCCTAAGGTCTGGGACACCATTTGCCTCGCCACGTGCAAGGAGCTCGTCCAGGCCATGCCGACTCTTCTCGTCGGTGCAAACAACCAGGGAGCCACAACGCCTCACCTTAAAGTCAAGGTCTTCGGCGAGCTGCCACATAAGCTCGTTGCCCTCCACATTGAGCTTCGCCATGAGCGTGCCCGTCTGGGCATCAAACCCTGCGTGCACAATGGCAGAGTTGGCCTTGGACGTGCCGCAGCACACATCCTCTTCGCGCTCTACGACGCATATGCGCGCGTTGTAGCGCGAGAGCTCTCGGGCAACCGCGCAACCCGATACGCCCGCACCAATAACCACAACATCATATGTAGCTTCCATAGGCTCCCCCCGACGCCTCGCCATGCCCCAAACTTGCTCAAATCGCGGCAGGCAAAGGGGAGTGTCCCCAATGCCTGATTCCAGGCATTGGGGACACTCCCCTTTGCCTGCCGTGCATGCAGTTCTCATAAAAAGATACTGCATAGCGAGCGGCAGTGCGCAACCAATCCGCCAATGGGCGGCAAAAGACGAAGCGCAGACCTAGTAGCTTGTGGCAGAGCTGCTGGTTGAAGTGCTGGACTCTGAGGTGGAGCCCGAACTACCGTACTGCGAGTCAGATCCACTTGTGCTCGTGCTGCCGTAGCCCGAGCTGTCGCTGCTGGAGCTGCTCGATGACGTGCTGCCCGAGTTTGCGGACGCAGCCATAGAGGTGCTGGGCTTCTTGTCTAGGTACTCTTCGAGGGTTATGCCCTTGTCCATGATTTCCTTCGCGGCCTGCTCGCCCACATAGCGGTAGTGCCACGGCTCGTAGGTGTAGCCGGTAATGTCCTCCTGGCCGTTTAGGTAGCGAAGGATAAAGCCGTGCTTGGGCAAATAGGAATGAATGATCTTCCACGTACTCTCGTGTGCGAAGATCTCTTCGTTCGTAAGGATGGGAATCCCGTTCTCGATGAGGAACGCATCAAGCGCGATGCCCGTGTGATGCTCGGAATGGCCAGGCTTTGCCACGAATTCGCGAACATAGTCCTCGCCGTACTCCTGCATGAACTGGTCCCAGATCCTCTTTTGCTCCTCGACGCTGCGGTATCCCGAGTTGAGCTCTATGGTAATCCCCTCGTTCTTTCGAAGGTCCTCCTGTAGCTCCTCGAATGCCTTGGCGGCGATCTTGTCAATCTGCACGGTCTCGCCCTTGGAGTTGTCTACCTTCACGAGGTCGAGCTTTTCCTCCCAACCGTCGGGCAGCGCGTACTCCTTGTTTACGAGAGTCAGGAGGTCTAGCCTTCCGTCCTCGCTCATGGCGGTCTTTACGCCCGAATCAGACGAGCTTGAGGCGTTCTGGCCGGCATCTGCGCCCTGCGAGCTACCGGACTGCTCCGTACTCTGCGAAGAGTCGCTCTGCGAGCTCGCGGGGGCACCGCCGCAGCCAAACAAGGCAAGAGGCGCCGCCAGGCATAGAGCCGTAACGGCAGCGGCATATCGGTTGCGTAGAGTAGCGTTTTTCATTTGGAATCCTCCTCGTTGCGTTACTACTCGTCCCAAGACCCTAGGACTCTAGCACAGCAGGCTAGTCGTTGGGCATCGCTTTTCTCATCTTGTTGTTCGCGCGCCACAGATTCGTGGAAACGGTGGAGGGATTGAGCCCCAGGCGCTCCGCGATCTCCTTGTTGGAGAGCTCCTCCCAATACTTTAGATACACCAACTCGCGTTCGTCGTCGGTGAGCACTTCGAGCAGGCCCCGCACCATCTCGCCCTTGTCGTCAAGCGCATCCTCGTCCTCATATGAAAGCGTCATTTGCGGGACCGCATCCAGGTCTACCTCGATCTTGCTCTTCCTAAAATGGCTAAAGAGCGTATTGCGCGCGATCCGGAAGATCCAGGCGTCCAAGTTGCCGCGTTCGAGATCGAAGGTCTCGTATTTGCGTACGACATTGAGCATGACTGTGCCCACGAGGTCATCGGAAAGCGCCCTGTCGAGTGTGCGATAGTACAGATAGTTGAATATTCGCGGATAATACTCGTTAAACAGACCGTCAAGGTCGTCGCGAGTAAGGCGTCCGCCTTTTGCCTTAAAACGCATGCGCACCCTCTTTCTATACTAATACGGTGATACCGTGGTAGCCATGCGACTCCATATCGCATCTGGCAAACCAATTATAGTTTGCACAGTATTATTGTTAGCGAAAATTTTTTGGGACACTTTCTCGCCACTAACGTAGTACTGTGTGACATGAGATTTTAGAGAGAGGAACTACCATGACAAACTTCGATTCTTCCGCGCTTCGTTACGACTTTTCCCATCTGAGCAAGAGGCGCCTGCAGACCTTCAATATGCTCGCAGAGGAGCTCGAGCGTATGGAGCAGCCCACCGAGTACCGCGAGCTCAACACCGATGAGCTGGACATTCTCGCAGCCGCCGGCACCATTGTTGCACCCAAGAACGATTTACATGGCGAGTAACCGTGCAGATTAGAGTATCCAGTCGCCCGACCATAAGCGTCGGGCGAAAAACGAAAAGAGGATCTGGCCGCCCGGCTTCGACTGCCGGGCGAAAGCCGTTAGGCCCACAGCTCCGCATAATCCAAATCTACTACGTGGTCGTGATGCTCGTTGGATTTGGCTATGCCGCGCTCATAAACCCCAAGGGAGACCTGGGGTTTGTGTATGACCTTTCCATGCTGCGAGCCTGCATACAGCTATGCACGTCGGCGCAGGCAGTATATATGCTGCAACGGCGCGCCAGTTGGACCATTCCCTTTTGCATCGTCTCAACGAGCGTCTGCACCGTTCTTTCGCTCATAGACATGTTTGCCATGCACGCCAACGCCCCGGTGTTTGCGCTGCTCGGACCCTTTGCGAGCGCCGCCTTCGTTACGGTGGAATACGTGGGGGCTATCGTTACCGTTACCTACCTCGCGCTGGCCCGCCATCCTCGCGAAGTGCTCTGCGTGGACATAACCGGCAAGCCAGAAGGAGATGGCCACAGCTGGGATCGACCTCTACGCGAGCGGATCCGCACCTGGCCGTATTGGCGCGATCTTGCCATCTACTTCATCGTGTTCTCCTTTTTGGGCCACTGGGCCGAAATACTGTTTTGCAGGCTCATCATCGCGGGGGTGTTTATGGGAGGCTACGATCCCACCAATGCCATGCTGTGGGACCAATGGCTCTTCCCCTTCTCGGCAGAGGGCATAGCCCTTGCCATGGTGGTGGTGCTCCTGCATCCCGTAAAGGAAAAGCTGGTGGAGCACTTTGAGGGTCGAACTCTCCCGGCACTAGCCTGCTCGTTCGCCATCAATGGCCTCATTTGCACCTCGATCGACTTTGGGACTGGCATGGTGGCAAACCAGAATTACGAGCTATGGGACTACAGGGACATGCCCTTCAACTTCATGGGCCAGGTGTGTCTTCAGAACTCGATGGTCTATACCATAGCGGCAACCCTGATCGTATGGGTTGTATACCCGCTTATGGACCTTGGCCTTCGCAGAATACCGCGAGGCGTGCTCGACGTTGCGTTCTTCGGCCTGCTCTCTATATATGTCTTTGAGGCGGCACTGCACTTTATTGTGCCCGCATAGTACGGAGCCATCGGCCATGTTAGAATGATGCACACCCCAAAGGAGAAAGGCGCATTATGGCAAAGATGATTGCAGAAGAGCAGGTGCAGGAAGAGGACACCCTCGCAAACGACATAAAGAAGATTGTCGGAGGCGTGGGCACCATCGTTCTGCTCGTTGTGCCTATAATCGTGATTCGCAAACTGGTTAAGAAAATCGAGAACAGCGACCCGTACAAATCGGTGGAGAACCGCTTGATGTAGGCTTCTCTCACCTGGCGTGCCGCGGCGTACTTACCAGGGGACCCCGGACAGGGGGCAGGCCCCAAGCTAGGTTTCGCGAACCCTAGCTTGGGGCCTGCCCCCTGTCCGGGGTTCACCTTAGGTGCACCAGAAAAAAAGCGCAGGCCGATGAAATCATCGGTCTGCGCTTAAGGAAGGGATGGAACTAGTGTCAATTTAAATCGTTCTCACTTCGTTCTGTCATAAGAAGCAATAATAACCACGAAACCACAACAACAGCGCAACGGAACCGTTGCAAGAGTCATCAAGGAGATTTTCTACGCTATGCCAAGTCGCTCGCTCAGTTCCAGCCACTGCGTCTCGAGCTCGTCGAGTTCGTCCTGTGCCTCCTCGATTTCGCGTTGCTTGGCAACGAGTGCTTCGTAGTCGGTGGGGTCAACGGCCTCCAGCTCGTCCCGCAAGCGATCAGGCTCACCCGATACCTTGGCGATGCGCCGCTCCACCGCGTCAAAGCGCTTCTTCAACTCACGACGCTCGGCATTGGAGAGGCCTCTCGGCTTTCGCTCACATGGCTCTGCCGCCTCGCCAGGAACTGGTCGCACGCTCTTTCGCTGCTCGCTCAGCCTCGCGTCGAGCCGCTCCAGATACTCATCCACGCCGCCAGGACAGTGCGCGAGCCTCCCGTCTATGAGCGAATACTGGTCGTCGGTTACGCGCTCCAGCAACGCTCGGTCATGGCTCACCATTACCAGCGTGCCTGGCCATGTGTCAAGCAGGTCCTCCACGACGGCGAGCATGTCGGTGTCCAGGTCGTTGCCGGGCTCGTCCAGAATCAGAACGTTCGGCTCCTCCATGAGCACGCAAAGGATCGCAAGCCGCCTACGCTGTCCGCCCGACAGGTCACGTACGTAGCTCATGAGCTCCTTGCGCGCGAGACCCAGACGCTCCGCCATCTGCTCAGGGCTTTGTGCCTTTCCTTCCACCACATATGAACGCTTAAACGTGCCAAGCAACTCCTGCACGCGCCAGTCGTCATGCTCGCCAAGACGTTCCAATCGCTGACCGAGCCATCCAAATCGCACCGTCTTTCCGATCTTCACCCGTCCGCGCGTAGGGCGCTGCAAACCGCCCAGAACGCGCAGCAGCGTGGACTTGCCTGCGCCATTCTCACCGAGTATGCCCACGCGGTCCCCTGGCCCTATGATCCACGTTATGCCATCGAGCACGGGTCTTCCGGGCGTCCCAGACTCATCTTGGTAGCGTACCTCGACCTCGTTAAGCTCCACGACTTGCTTTCCCAGTCGGCTCATCGCCATGCGATGCAACTCGACGGGGTTTCGAAGGGGTGGGTCGTTTTCTATGAGCGCCAACGCCGCATCTATGCGGAACTTTGGCTTGCTTGTGCGAGCCTTTGCTCCATGTGCAAGCCAGTTGAGCTCCTTGCGCAGCATGTTCTGCCGCCGCTCCTCCGCCACAGCGGCCTGCCGATCGCGTTCGACGCGTTGTTGGATGTAGGCTGAATAGCCACCTTCAAAGGGCTCCACCTTCCCGTCGTGGACTTCCCACATGGAGGTGCACACCTCATCCAAGAACCAACGGTCGTGCGTTACCACCAACAACGCGCCCTCGCCACCTGTCCAACGATCGCGCAGGTGCTTGGCAAGCCAGCGTATGGCATGGAGATCCAGGTGGTTGGTGGGCTCGTCCATTAGGAGCACGTCCCACGTGCCCACTAGGAGCCGCGCGAGGTCGGCACGCCTCCGTTGCCCGCCCGAGAGATCGCCCACGCGACTCTCCCAATCCAAGTCGCCCACCAGCTCTTCCAGTATTTGCCTTACGCGGGCGTTCGATGCCCACTCATAGGTAGGCATATCGCCCACGATGGCATGTCCCAGCGTATCGTCGTTGTCAAGCCTGTCTGACTGGCCGAGCATGCCAACCGCAATGCCACCACGATAGGTTATCGTCCCCTCTTCGGGCTCCATCTCCTTGCCAAGCAGCGAGAGAAGCGTTGACTTTCCGTCGCCGTTCTGGCCAACGATACCAATGCGGTCACCTTCATACACGCCCATCGTCTGGCTGGTGAGCACGCGCTTGCCAGGCCATTCGTGGCCAAGGCGGTCCGCACCTATGAGTATTCCCATCTATTCCTCCTCCCGCGCGGCAAGCGCGCGCAAGAGCCTGATTTCCTCCGCGTATCCATCCAGCTCGTTAGGCGTCTCCAACACCATGGGAAGCCCTCTTAGGCGTGGGTTCTGGACCACCGCCGCAAACGTCTTTTTGCCCAGCTCCCCTTGTCCGATCTTCTCGTGACGATCCTTGTGCGAGCCACGGGGATTCTTCGAATCGTTAAGGTGAAGTGCCTTTAGGCGCTCAAGACCAATGACACGGTCGAACTCGTCCAGCACGCCATCCAGGTTTTCACGGATGTCGTATCCGCCATCCCACACATGACACGTGTCCAAGCAGACGCCCAGCGCTTCCCCCCTCTTGCAGCCTTCCATTATACGGGCCAGCTCCTCAAAGCTTCGTCCGACCTCCGAGCCTTTGCCCGCCATCGTCTCCAACAGAACGGTGGTGTGGGGACCTTCGTCCAACACCTCGTCCAAACCTTCGCAAATAAGACTGACGCCGGCGTCGGCACCCTGCCCAACATGGCTTCCCGGATGGAAGTTGTAGTAGTTGCCCGGAAGGGACTCAAGGCGCCTCAAGTCCTCCGCCATCGCACGTCGCGCAAACTCAATGACCCCGGGCTTGGCAGAACACAGGTTGAGCGTATAGGGAGCATGCGCCACGAGCTTTCCAAAGCCCTCTTGTGCCAAATGCGCCCTCAGCTCGTTGACGTCCCCTTCGTCAAGCGCCTTTACGTTGCCACCACGGGGATTGCGCGTAAAGAAGGCAAAGGTGTTCGCACCTATCTCGCTTGCGGTTCGACCCATCGAGGCGAACCCCTGTGCCGCGGAAAGGTGGCAGCCGACGACAATTTCCATACTATTCTCCTTCATGGGAATGGCTCAAGACCTTTGACCCTAGCTGCGCCTAAGCAGACGTTCCGCCTCGTCGAGCAGATACGCCGCCACCTCTTCCTTGGTGAGCGTGGGCAGCTCCCGTATGCCCGACTCAGATACGAGCGTCACGCGGTTGGTCGCGCTGCCAAAGCCCGAGTCCTCCCGCGTCACGTCGTTGGCAGCCACAAGGTCGCATCCCTTGCGCACAAGCTTGGCCTGCGCGTTCGCCACCAGGTCGTCCGTCTCGGCAGCAAAGCCCACCACCACACGTGTCCGACCGTCCCGCGATTTGCGGCGACCGAGTTCGGCGAGAATGTCTGCCGTCTCCACGAGCTCGATAACGTCAAGGTGCTCGTGTGCCTTCTTTAGCTTGTGGTCTGCGGGATGGGCGGGAGTGTAGTCTGCCACTGCCGCTGCGCAAATTGCGACGTCCGCATCATCGAAGGCGCGTAAGGTGGCCTCGTGCATCTGAGCCGCCGAGACCACATCCACTCGTTCGACTCCCTCGGGCGAATCGAGCGCGGTGGGGCCCGAAACAAGGGTAACGCAAGCGCCTCTTCGCGCGGCTTCGGCAGCAATGGCATAGCCCATCTTGCCGCTGGAGGCGTTTGCTATGTATCGCACGGGATCTATGGCCTCGTGCGTGGGACCTGCCGTCACCACCACCTTGAGGCTGGCCATCGACTTGCTCGACGTGCGGGAGTCCGCCGCGTCGAGGACCGCACGGGCGATCTGATCCACCGACGCAAGCTTTCCTTCTCCCACGGCATCGCAGGCAAGCCGACCCTCCACTGGCATCACAATGGATATGCCACGCTCGCGCAGCGTCTTTAGGTTGGCTTGGGTCGGCACCGCCTGCCACATGTTCACGTTCATTGCGGGGGCAACCACCACGGGCGTGGTACGAGGCACCGCCAGAAGGGTCGTAGAGACAAGGTCATCAGCAATGCCTACCGCCATCTTTGCCATAGTATTCGCAGTGGCCGGACACACGAGCACGACATCCGCCCATTCCGAGAGCATGATGTGGGGAATGGCCGACTCTGCCCACCCATACAGCGACGAGGCGACGTCCCTATGCGTAAGACCTTCCCACGTGGCGGCACCCACAAAGCGCAAGCCGTCTTCGGTGCTCGCCACCCTTACCTCACAACCTGCCGTCTGCAGCAGTCGCAACACCTCTATGGCCTTGTATGCCGCAATGCCGCCATTCACGCATAGGAGCACCTTTGGCCCATGCAAGCTCGAAGACAAGTGACGCCCCCTACTCATCGAGGTCGAACATGCCGTCTGTAACGAGTATTCGATGGCAATACGGGCATTCCGAAATGCTGGGACCCTTGCGTATGTCGGCAAATGAGCTCGGGGGGACCGTTACCCTGCAAATGGAGGGCTGATTGCCCCGCAACGTCTCCACCGCCATGCCGCCAAAGCGTACCATCGCCTTATCGTAGCGTTCCAGCACCCTGTCGGACACCTCACCGCGCACTTGCGCGCGCTCGGCAGTGAGTGCGGCCATATCGCGCTCAATATCGGCGGACTGCTCCTTGAGCGAACGCAGCTGTGCAACACCCTCGGATTTGAGCTGCTCGTCAACGGTAAGCGCGTTTCGTTCCGCCTTTTGCACCTTCTGCAGCCGTGCCGCCAGGTCCTTGTGCTTGAACTCGAGCTTCTCTATGCGCTTTGCAATGGTGGTGAGCTGCGCCTCCAGGTCCGAGATCTCACGGTATCCTAAGGTCTCCGACTCATACCTCTGGCGAATGGCCGTCGCCTCTTCCTCAAGGTCCAAGTGCGTGGCCTCGTTCTCGTCCAAATCCATCTGGGCATCCTTGCGAAGCCCCACGATCTTGGTGAGTTCACTGGCCACCTTCTTGCGCGCAGCACTCACGGCCTGCAGTTTTTTTGCTTGCGGCATGTTGGCCAACATGCGTTTGTCACGCATAAGCGCGAGGTCGATCTCTTGCATGCGCACCAGCGCTTCTGTCTCTTTCATGGCTACCTCCAGGCGGCAGTTTGCTCTTATATGTTACACGTTAGCGTCGCTCTGGAAGAGCGGGGGCGCGAAAAAACTCCAGTAGCTTCGCGCCCCCGTATACGGTGAGGAAAGTCAGGTTGATTGACGATTGTCCTGCTGCCTCAGTCTCGTTGAGTTTGGCCTTCTACTCCTTCGCCCCATTGGGCTCTGCGCCGGTCATCTTCATGGCCATGGCGAACCACTCCTTGACAATCTCGCCGTTCTGCTCGTGGAGGCGCTTCGTCGCATCGAACGCAATCTGATTCATCTTGCCCATGTTGGACAGCATCTGGACGTGCTGCTGGTGGAACATCGGCAGCATGGCCTGTGCCATGCCCCTCATCATGGACGGAGCGTTCGCCATCATCTCCTGCATGTCCTGCGCTATTGTTTGCATGTCGGGCATCACTGCCTCGGCATCGGACATCATTTCCCTTATGCTGACCATTTCGGGCGTCTGAGGAGGCGTGAACTGGCTGAACCAGGGGAATGTCTGACCCATCATACTGAACGTATTTCTCATTGACTGCTGGTACATCTGGTTCATGGAATCCAGATTCCCAACCAACGCTTCGCTGATGTCGCTCATGGACGGGGATTCCTTCCTCAGTATTTCCATAAACTTGTTTGTGGACATGCTCTCTCTCATGCCGTCGGATATCTCGTCAATAGCCATCTGGACGATATCCGAAGGTCCTTCCTCGACGGGGGCCAGCTCGAAATCGGTCAGCTGGTCGTTTTCGTAAACGGGCTCCACCGAGTACTTTTCGCCATCGACCATGCCCCTGTTGAGCTGGAACAAGTCGACCTTCCCGTTGGCGTTCAGGGGAAGCTTCTCCGCCAGCATCACTTGAAGGGGAACGTATTCCTCCGGCAGGGTCTTATCGTCGATGAACACCTGCTTAAGCGCCTGGACGATGACGTCCTTGGGGTCGCCCGCATCGTCCAAGGTCTTGACGCACAGCATGGGGACGCTTTCATGACTCTGCTTGTGGTATACAGGCACGATACCGCAGTTCTCGATGGATGCCAGGCGGGAGAACTCCGCCTCCACCCTTCCGGATTCGTATTTCCTTCCCTCTTCACGCAGGAAGAAGCGGTTGGCACGGCCCAGATAGGTGATCTTTCCGTCCTCATCCACACGTACAAAATCGTTGGTGCATACATAGGGCTTTTGGTCGATCATCTGCACTTTGATGACTTCCTCGCCGTCCAGCGTCGGCGTGGCCATTGACTTGCTGCTCAAGTAGAGCACGCCTTCGCTGGTCTCGCCCTCGGGGGAGAAGAAGCTGCCGGTCTCGTCATCGCAGAGCCGGACGTCAATCCCCGGCATCGGATAGCCGATGGCTTCGTCATCCAGATCCGGCGAGGACAGACAGCAGGCGGCGCCAAGCTCCGACAGGCCGTAGCCGTTCAGGATCGTCACGTCCTTGCCACCGTGGGCCTCGATGAATTCGTGGTAGCGCCTCTTTTCCGCCGCCGATACCGCCGCGCCACCAAGGGCCACGAACTTCAGGCTGGAGAAGTCGAATACCGTGTCCTCGGGCAGTCTCATCCAACGCTCGAACATGGAGTTGATGGTAAACAGGAACGAGATGCGATAGGCCGAGACGGCCTTGTAGAACCAAGGATTCAGCATGCCAAACGGCACGACGGCCACCGTCCCGCCCACGGCGAAGGGCAAATGAACCTGGGTGATGATGCCGTAGGAGTTGCTAAGATCCACTATCATGGAGGTCACCAGATGCTCGGGCAGCGAGAGATCCTTCACCATCAAGAACCTCGCCACTGCCTCGTTCAACGCGCTGTCCGACAGAGGCACGGGCGTTCCCACTCCGCTCGTGGTGCCGGAGGTATGAAGGATGAATGCGGTTTGGCTGAGCTCCTGGGAAGCGTAATGGACCGGATGGTTGCCATATGCCGCCAGCAGGGTCTCCATGCAGATAGGATGATAGAGCGTCTTCACGAGAGCGTATTTGGCCTCCTGAGCCGCCGTCAGCATGGGGATGGTGGCGGGGCCTGCAATGGGCACATGCAGGATAATCACATGACGAAGCCCCAGCTCCTTCCGGTTAAGCAAGAGCTCCCGAACGAGATCCTGCTGAACCAAATCGTCGGTGAGGATAATATCCGTCAGCTTCTCCATGACGATGGAGTCTTTGACGCGAGTGAAATTGAACGCCGTCCACGACGACACCAACGAAATCTCTGCGCCCACCATATTGAGGCCGTAAAACGCGAAGATGGTCTCAGCGCTGGGAGAGCCCAGGATGCCAACCCGAGCATGCTCCTTCTCCGTCATGCCCAGAGCGGAAAAGACCGAGGCGTGGCGCTCCCATTCTCTAAACATTTGGCCATAGGTGTATTCTTTGTTACCGTCGATGATGGCCGTCTTGTTCAGATCGCCAGCCGTCACTTCGTTCAGGTCCCGAATGTACTTCCAAGCCCTTTGGTTCGCATTTACCTCCCGCCTGGAAGTCATCACATCGTAGATACTTGCGGTTCCCATAGGAGTCCTCTTTCTGTTTACAGTCGTCACGATATAGCGGACAGGCAGCTCAGATGTAATACTATCTTGAGTCTGCTGCGGAGAGAGGGTTCCTTGCCTCTCTTTCCGCGTAAGATATTCTAATCGTTTTTATACAATATAGTAAGGTGATATTTAATTTATATCTATTGCAGTAATTATTGCTAGATTGGGCCACGGGTTCAGGCGTTGCCGACCCTTGCTCATGCCGTAAGGTCGGAAACAACGGCAAGCAGCGCATCCGCAAAGGCGTCAAGGTCGTGCTCAGAAACGCGCTCGTCAAACGACACGCGCAGGGAGCCCAACGCTTGGTCGCGCGGAATCCCCATCGCCGTAAGAACGTGGCTTGCGTCCAAAGAGCCGCTCGCACATGCCGATGCGGCGCTCACCTCGAAGCCCATCGCATCCAACCGCAGAACGAGCGACTCCGAATCCGCACCGGGAACCAGCACGCTTACCATGCCCGGCAGACGGTCCTCCCCCACGCTCGTAGTGGTGGTTGGCAAAATATGCGTGTCCTCCGCACAGATGCACCGGTACAGCCGCTCCGCCCGAGCCGCCACCGCTGCTCTTTTTTGCGCGAGGTTCGCATAGCTCGCCTTGGCAGCTGCGCACAGGGCCAGGGCGCCACGAACGTCTTGGGTGCCAGGGCGAATGCCGCGCTCTTGTCCGCCGCCAAAGGTCTGGGGACGCATCGGCACGCCACCACGTATGGCCAACGCCCCAGTGCCAACCGGAGCACCGATCTTGTGGCCCACGATCCCCACCGCATCACAATGGCTCACGTCAAGCGGCACCTTGCCAAAGCCCTGGGCGGCATCGGTGTAGAACGACGCTCCCGACGATTTGGCCAATTGGGAGAGTTCTGCAATCGGCTGCAAGACACCCGTCTCGTTGTTTGCGGCCATCACCGACACCAAGGCAACGTCGCTCCCAAGCGACTCTTCCAACACCTCAGGCACCACCACCCCTTGGCGCGATGGTTGGAGCAGTTCCACCTCAAAGCCCAAGTCACGAAGGTGCGGTGCCACGTCCAGGCCCGAATCGTGTTCGATGGCCGACAAAAGCACGCGCTTCCTCTTTCGATCCTTGGCGCGCGCTCCCTGCGCCATGCCCACAATCGCAAGGTTGTTGTTCTCGGTGCCACCCGAGGTAAACACAATGTCGGCAGGCCTAAAGCGACCTCCCAGAAGGCGCGCCAAATCTCGTCGAGCCCCGTCTAGGGCACGGGCCGCCTCCCGTCCGGCCGAATGCAGCGAGTTGGGGTTTGCTCCCGCATAGGGTGCTAGCTCATAGGCGTGCTCGGCCTCTATTGCCTCTGGGCGCATGGGAGCCGAAGCCGCGTAGTCCAAATACACGCGAGCCCTCCTGAACGTTGTCACTGGCCTCTCATCTCCAAGCCCCGCATGCCCGCTTGGCGCATGTCGTCAACGGCCTTTGCATGGTCGTCCGCATCGAAGACGGCGCTTCCGCCCACCAGCACGTCGGCACCCGTCGCCACCACCTGCGCGGCATTGGCCGCAGACACGCCTCCGTCTACTTCCACGAGCGGTCGAACGGAATGGCTTTTGCAGAGTTCGGTGAGCTTTCTCAGCTGTGTGTAGGTATGTTCAATGAACTTCTGACCCGAAAAGCCTGGGTTCACCGACATGATGAGCACCATATCCAAGCAGTCAATGATGGCATCGAGGGCCCAGACGGCCGTGCCGGGGTTTATCGCCACCGACGCAAGCCTGCCCTGCTTGTGAATCTCGTCCACCATGCGATGGGCGTGCTTGGCCGTCTCCAGGTGGAAGGTGAGGATGTCTGCCCCGGCGTCCAGATAGTCACGAAATGTCTCGTCGGGATTGCTCACCATCATATGCACGTCAACGGGCAAATCCGTTCCACGCTTCACCGCACGCAAAATGCCGGGGCCAAACGATATGTTGGGCACGTAGTCGCCGTCCATGACGTCGTAGTGGATGTAGTCGGCATTGCTCACGCTTTCGAGCTCGTCCCCCAAATGGAGGAAGTCTGCAGACAAGATCGAGGGCGCTATTCGAACCTTAGTTGCCATGTGTTGCTCCCGTTCGTATGCGATTCTTGCAACGATTCTATCATTTGGTTTTGTCCATTCCCCAAAAGCGGGACAAAGGGGACTGTCCCCTTTGTCCCACCTAGCGGTCGACGCCGTAAAACTCCTGGTTGGGACTGCGACCCAAGAGCGCGTCGATGGCCTGGCTCAGGGGCATGTTGGAATACAGCAGATCGTGCACGGCCTGCGTAATGGGCACCTGCACGTCATGTGCCCGTGCCAGCTCCAATATGCTCGCCGCCGCCTCGGCGCCTTCCACCACCATGCCGGTACGACGTTGGTAGTCGGCAAGCGACTCCCCTCCCACAAACGCCTCGCCAAAGGTTCGGTTGCGAGAGTGCCGAGAGGTGCAGGTAACAACCAGGTCGCCCATGCCCGCCAAGCCCATGCAGGTAAGCGGGTCCGCGCCAATCGCCGTGGCGATGCGACTTATCTCGGCAAGGCCACGCGTCATAAGCGCCGCAAGCGTGTTGTCGCCCGCTCCCAGCGCCACGGCAATGCCGCAGGCAATGGCAATGACGTTCTTCTCGGCGGCACACACCTCCACGCCTGCAACGTCATCGGTAACGTACACCCTAAAGGCAGGGCACACCAGAAGCCGCTGGAAAAAGCGCGCCACGCCTGCCTGAGGCGCCGCCACCACCGCGGCCGATATGGTTCCCTGGCTTATCTCCTCGGCATGGTTGGGTCCGCTGAGCACTGCTATGCGCTCAGGCACCCCAAGCTCCTGCGCCGCCACATCGGCCATAAGGCAGCCCGTGCCTCGCTCCACGCCCTTGGTAAGGACGAGAACCGGCACGTCTGGCGCAACAAATGGTGCCAGCTGCGCGCAGGTGTTGCGCAAGAAGGCAGAGGGAACCACCAACAATATGGCCTCAGCATCGCGCACGGCGTCGGAAAGCGAGGTCGTGGCCCACACCTTGGAAGAAATCTTGAAATCAGGCAGCTGCCCGGGGTTATGGCCGGTCTCGTTTATGCCCTTGGCCACATTCTCCTCATGGCACCATAGCGCGATGCGCTCGCAACGCGGCGCAACAAGCGAGGTTACGGCCGTTCCCCACGAGCCGGAGCCAATCACGCAGACGCGCTTGGCAACCAAGGAGCGCTCTTCTGTACCCACGTTACTTCCCGCCTTTGTCTTTGCCCACCGAGAAGCGCCGCTCTTCTCCCCGCATGAGGCGCCCGATATTCTCGCGATGCGACCAAATGACCACCACCGCTATGAGCACCAGCGGTATGAGCGCCGCGAACTGCACGCCATACACGACGCCGAAGATCGGTAGGCTTGCGGCGGCGGCAATGGAGCCCAGCGACACGTAGCGCGTGGGAATCGTGAGCACCAGGAACACGCCCAGCATGCTGAGGCCCAAGGGCCAGTACACGGCGAGGCCTCCGCCCAACCCCACCGATATTCCCTTGCCACCGTGGAAGTGCAAATACGGGCTGAATATGTGCCCAAAGACGCAGGCGGCGTACACAACCGTGCCAACCCAGCCAAACGCCGTGTTGTGCGCGAGCATGTCCATGTCGCCCGCAAGGCACAGGTTGGCAATGACGAGCTTGGAAACGAGCACGCACACCGCGCCTTTGCCCACATCCAATATGAAGGTGAGGGCGGCGGCCTTGCCGCCGGCGGAACGCGCGACGTTGGTCATACCAATGTTGCCCGAACCTGTCTTGCGCACGTCCACGCCGTTCATGGCCGATGCGATGAGCAGCCCAAACGGTATGCCGCAAATAAGAAACGAAATGATGGCCGCTATGGCGGTTGGGAGGACCAATGGATCCATCTCTAGTCCTTTCGACGAAACTTCAGACGTATGGGAGTTCCCGCAAGCTCCAGGCGCTCTCGAAGACGATTCTCCAAGAACCTCTGGAAGTTGTCGTCAACAAGATCTGGCGCATTGCAGAAGAACGTAAACGTGGGAGGGCAGGTGTTGGCCTGCGTGGCATAGTTGAGCTTGAGGCGGCGATTGCGCTGCGTAACCGTATGACCCGACGCCCGAATCTCCTCAAGCAGCGCATTGAGCTTGGAGGTCTGCACGCGACTCGCCCTGTTTGCGGCGGCCACGCTCGCGTGGTCGAGCACACGAAGGCAGCTACGGCCCGTAAGTGCGGAAATGCGTATGTGGGGCGCCCAGGTGGCAAACGGCATGCGCCGCGCCAGGGATGCCTCCACGTCCTCGCGTGCCTGGTCGGTGGTAACGAGGTCCCACTTGTTGAGGCAGATCACCAATGCGCACCCGCGCTCGATGGCCATGCCGGCAAGCTTTTGGTCCTGCTCGGTAACGCCAACCGACGAGTCAATTACAAGCAGGCACACGTCGGCCTTGTCCATGGCCATAAGACCGCGCACCATGCTGTAGTACTCCACGTCCTCGTGGACCTGAGACTTCTTGCGCATGCCCGCCGTGTCCACCAGGCGATAGCGCTTGTCGTTGCGCAAAACCACCACGTCCACGGCGTCGCGCGTCGTGCCGGCCACATCGCTTACGATGGAGCGGTCGCTGCCCACGAGCTTGTTGGTGAGCGAGGACTTGCCCACGTTCGGGCGGCCTATGATGGCCACGTTGAGGGCGTCCTCGTAAAGCGCGTCCTCCCCCTCGTGCTCGGGCGGTAGCGCGGCCACCACCTCGTCCAGGAGGTCTCCCGTACCGTGACCGTGACCAGCGGAGATCGGGCGTGGCTCCCCCACTCCCAGCGAGTAGAAGTCCCAGGTCGCCAGCTCCTGGCTGGGATCGTCGATCTTGTTCACCACGAGGAAGGCAGGCTTCTTCGAGCGCCGCACGACTCGGGCAACCTCCTCGTCCTCGTCGGTGAGCCCCACCGTTCCGTCCACCACAAACACGATGGCGTCCGCCTCCTCGCAGGCAATGAGGGCCTGCTCGCGGATGCGCGGAGCAAAGGTGTCCTTGGAGTGGATGGACTCGATGCCGCCCGTGTCAACCAGAACGAACTCACGGCCGTTCCAGTCCGTCTCGTGATATGAGCGGTCGCGCGTGACGCCTCGCGACTCGTGCACGATGGCCTCCCGTCGCTCCGCAAGACGGTTTACCAAGGTGGACTTGCCCACATTGGGCCGTCCCACCACAGCTACTATCGGTTTGGCCATATGGCCACCTTTCGTCGACAAAAACAAACGTTCAGCCCCAGATTTTAGCACGCTCACCGAGAAGTACTCCATACGCACATATGGAGCAGATAAAAGTGCAGCCTGCCTCTGCGCACGAGTATCATGCTATGATTATATTTGCGGAAAGGAGGGGGATTATGTGGGATTTTAGCTTTCAGACACCCTGTGCGCTTTTGCTGCTAACCATACTGGGCTTCTACTTTAGCGAGCCTCATTTGCCTATACGCGCAAACAGGACCTTCTAGGCTCTCCTGGTAATCGAGCTGTGCGTCATGGTTACAGACATCGTCTCCACATTGGCATGCCAAAACTACCAAAGCGTGAGCCAGATCGCTTTGTATGTGGCCAACTGTCTCTACTTCATGTTCTACTTCGCCAGGTCGTACTGCTTCTATCGCTTCTGCCTACGGGTGGTGCACGTGGCCTCTGGGGCTCGACGTGGCCTTGAGGCCATCCTCTCCATTCCCTTTTGGCTGGCGCAGGCACTTTGTGTGACGAGCGTTTTTACGGGCGCGATCTTTAGCATCGACGACGCGGGGTATCACAGCGGGCCACTCTACAACATGCTTTATGTGTGCTCGTTCCTCTACGTTGGCCTTTCGATCCTCGCTCTCATAATCCGCGGCCAAGGCTTGCGCCCCTACGAGCGAAACGTGGCTATTGCCTATAACGCCGCGCTGCTGGCAGGATATGGCATGCGGCTCCTCTTTCCCAAGGTGCTGGTAATGGACACCTTTTGCACCATAGCCATTACCATCATCTTCTTTGGGTTTATGAACCCCCATCTGTTTATCGACCAGCGACGAATCGCATACAACAAGCGCGGACTCAGGCTCGTGCTTTCCGAGGCCCTTGAGGAGGGCGGCATGCACCTCATGGGCATGGTTATAAAGAACTACCAACAAGAGCGAGTCATTGTTGGTGGCGAACGCATCGACAATACCGTTGGTGACATCAGCAGCTGGATTACGCATACCTTTCCCAAAAACGTCCTCTTCTATATGGGATCCGGTCAGTTTGCAATGACAGGAGACGACAACGTGGACTGGGAGGACGTTCACGTTCAGATCCGCCAACGCTTCCAACAGCCCTGGGAAACCGGGGAGAGCGCGCTCAACCTCAGCGTGCTCTTTGTGAACATCGACGAAAGCTCGGGTCTCAGCACGGCAGACAAAATCATCAACACCCTCACGCTTTCGCTCGAGAGCGCTGAGCGCGACATATCGATGGCGTCCGACTCGAGCAAGGACACCCTCAGCATCAGTGAGGTGTATGAGCAGGTTGCGACGCTCAGAACGCTCGAGGGCGTGCTCGAACGCAACGAGGTCGAGGTCTTTCTGCAGCCAATAGTGCAGAGCGACTCCCGCAAGCTGGTTGGGGCCGAGGCGTTGGCGCGCATACGCGACGAGCACGGTTGCGTTGTTTCGCCGACGCTGTTCATTCCCATTGCCGAGCACGTCGGGCTTATCGATGAGCTAGGCGCACAGGTGTTCAGCAAGGTCTGCGCATTTATTGCCACACACGATATTGAAGAGCTCGGATTGCAGTGGATCAACATCAACCTCTCGCCTCTTCAGTGCGTCCAACACGACATCGCCGAGCGATTTGGGAGCGTCCTGGAGCAATATAGCGTATCGCCAGACGTGATTCATCTTGAGGTTACCGAGCAGAGCATCATCGACTACGACCTCGTAAAGGACCAAATCGTTCAGCTGCAAAACATGGGCTTTAAGTTTTCTCTCGACGACTATGGAACGGGCTATTCCAACCTCGTTCGCCTTTCGGACTATCCATTTGCCAACATTAAGTTGGACATGTCGCTCGTGCGCAGCTACAGCAGCGGTAAGGGAAACCTGATTCCCGTGGTTGTGCGCGGACTCAAGGACATTGGCTACACCATAACGGCAGAGGGCATCGAAACTGAGGAGATGGCCGAGGACCTCCGCGGCATTGGGGCCGACCTCCTGCAAGGGTACCTGTTCTCGCGACCCCTTCCCATGGACGAGTTCGTGCGCACATACGGCAAGGACCAGGCAAAGGGAATACTCCCCATTGTCTGATGCTATTGTGAATATCAACTCGCAGTATGGCCCACACTCAGGCAAAGCAAATCAACGATCTCTTCGTCGGTGATGCCGGTGTTGCTTTCAGCAATACCTACGACACCCGCCAAATAAAACTCCAATACGTTCCTTATGCTGCCGTATCCAATTCGGTTAAAGGCAGCAGTTAGCGATCGCGTCGGGAATGTTGGTGTAAGCCCGGGACTGGCCCCTAGGTAGGAGAAACGGCCATTGCCTAGAATCTGAAATCGCGACAAGTCAGATTCTAGGCGGTGGCCGCACCCCTTTAAAACGGCGGTGCCTGCGCAGGACTTTCGCTTACACCAACTTTTGCGACACGAGCTGGCTCGTGAGCGAGCCAATGGGGCACCTTTCTTGGAAGAGTGCCCCACCGGCGTCAGCCGACGAGGACCTCCTTGCCGCGGAAGGCGATGCCGTAGGTGCGGATGCGCTCCGGCGCGATGCCGCGTACGGCGAGGCCCGCGGCGTAGGCGCGCTCCTCGATCTGGGCGCGGGCGCGGGCGACGGTGTCGGCCAGGGTCTCCTCGCGGCACGGGTCGAACACCTTGAACTCGATGACGACGGCGGGGTCGGCGCCTTGAGCGCCGTCCGTGGGCACGAGCGCCACGTCGTAGCGGCCGTAACCGCTCTCGCGGTTGGACTCCACCGAGTAGCGGCCCCGCAGGGACACGAGCAGCCCCAGCACCAGGCCGTGGTAGAAACGCTCTGGTTCGGAGCGCTCGGAGGGCCGCGTCGCGGAGTCGAACGACGACGCGCAGGCGAGCGCCACCTCGGAGAGGTAGTCTCCCATCGCCTCGGCGTCGCCGGCGAGCAGGGCGTCGGCGAACTCCCCGTAGTCAGACGCTGCCTCGTCGAACCAGCCCTGCACCATGCGGTCGAAGGCGAGGCGCACCTCCTTGTTGGTGAGCCGCAGGGGGCGCGGCGTGGTCTCCACGAACTTCGGCACCGACCCCGGGCTCGTGACGTAGCCGGCTGCCAGCAGCAGCGCCCACACGGCGTTGGGCACCGTGGCGAGCTCGGAGAACACAACCTGCTCGTCGATGACCTTCTCCACCTCGCCGCCCGAGAGCAGCACCTCGAAGTCGGCCTTGAGGCGCCGGTCGCCGCGGCGCACGACCTCGCTCACCAGACCGTTGCCGCTCGTGTTGGCCCAGTAGGCCCGGAACTCGCCGAACTGCAGGAACTGGGTGAGCGACCAGGGGTTGTAGATGTGCGCGTGTCCGTCGAACACGAACCCGTCGTACCAGCGGCGCACGTCGTCGCGCCTGTCGGCCAGGCCGTACTCGTCGAGCGCCGCGTCCACCTCGGCCTGGGTGAAGCCGAAGCACTCCTGGTAGAGCGGGATCGACGTCGTCACGACCACCAGGTTGTTGAGGTCCGAGAAGATCGACTCGCGGCTCACGCGCGTCACGCCGGTGATAAGGCCGCGCCCCATCGCGGGGTTGGTCTTGAAGGTGGCGTTCATGAGCTGGCGCATGAAGGCGGAGGCCTCGTCCCAGTAGCCGCGGGTCCAGGCGACCTCCATCGGCGCGTCGTACTCGTCGAGCAGCACGACCGGGGCCGTGCCGTGGTGGCGGCGCAGCATGGCGCAGAGCTGGTTGATCGCGTCGACCGCCACCTCGGCGGGCATGTCGTCCGACACGCGGTCGAGGAAGGCGCGGTCGCCGTCGGTGAGGGCGTCCGACTCCCGCAGGTAGCCGTGGGCCTCCACCGCCACGCGGATCACGCGCCTCAGGCCCGCGAGCGTCTCGGCGTAGGTGGTGCCCTTCACGCGCGCGAAGCTGAGCGACACCACCGGCACGGTGCCCTGGAGTTCCCGCATGCCGGGGTCGGCCCAGACCTCCAGACCGCCGAACAGCTCCCCACCGCGGCCGGCGAGCTCGGTGGACAGGAAGCAGCGAACCGTGTCCAGGTTGAGCGTCTTGCCGAAGCGCCGGGGGCGGCATATGAGGGTGACCACGTCCCCGGAGCGCCACCAGTCCCGCACGAAGCCGGTCTTGTCCACGTAGAAGTACCCGTTCGTTCGCAGGTCCTCGAACCCCTGCGCCCCTATGCTGATCGTGCGTGCCATTCTCTCCCTCTTTTCCTGCGCTCCTTGCACCAAGTGTAGCACGCACCCCGCATGCCGCGGCTCGCCGCCGAGCCATGAGCCGGGGAGCCGTACCCTGCGTCCACCCTACGCAGTATGCCGACGCGCGATATGCAGCCCGCTCGTCCTACTTGTGTCATATGCCATGGGTATGTTGAGCATGTTCAACGCCGAAGTGTGCGTTTTGCGCACGTAGCTGCGACAATGCTCGGGTGGGCGCCAGCACTTACGAGGCCGGCGTCGGCAGTCACCGACAAGAACGGAGGAGTTATTTCAGAAGGCTCTCCCAGGACAACAAAGGAGCATCAGCACGGGCGGCACGGGAGAGCTTGCTACGAGCGGGGCTTATAGACAGGCACGACAAGTCATCGGAGAGGTGGCGGATGAGCTCCTGCAAGTTGACGGTGTCGTCCTCGAAGCGCGGCGCCGTTGCCAGCTCCACGGCGACGTCGGCCGCCCTCGCATCTTCTATGCTGTTGTCCATGCTGCGGTCACTGCCTTTCTCTAGAACCTGACTTTGTGGTGATTTCAGATTCTAGGCGGTGGCCACAACCCGTTCAAACGGTGTTGCTCGCGCAGGACTTTCGCTTACACCAACTTTACGACCTATGCCGCCGGCCGACTTGCCGTTGGCATAGAGCTGGACGATCTGCCGCTCGGACTCCTCGCTGAACTTCCTTGGGTGCCTGGGGTCTGCCATTCCGGGACTTCCTTTCTCCTGTTCCTCAGTCCCTCTTCAAACTGTCCCATCTATTTGTAGCCTTTCCAGTTAAGGGCGCTCTCCGCCTCGCCGTAGTACTGATTCTTGTGATCGTCGTCCAAGGGCCACTTATCCATCTCTGCTTTGAACTCTTTTAGCAGGTTTTGTTCGTTTGAGTTGAGTCCGGCAGCATAGGCGGGAGCGACAAACGCGAACGACATCGCGAGTGCCATGAAGAACGCCAATACCTTCTTTTTCATCTTTCATCCTTCCTTCAGGCTACTACACCTAAACTGACTTTCAGCATCCTATGCCAGGCTTTGTAAACGCATTTGCCCGAGACGTAAAATATGAAATAGAAAAGGATGAACGTAACTTTTGGCTAGGCAGGCGACAGGCAAAGGGTACAGGCAAAGGGGATACTCCCCATTGTCTGATGTTATTAGGCACAGGCCCCAAGTTAGGGCAACAACCGCTCAATGCGCACACGGACCTCGTCGATCTGCTCGGCGGGAGTGGATGCACCGGCAGTGATGCCCACGAGCTCCGCTCCCTCGAACCACGTGGCATCCAGCTCCTCGGGCAGCTCAATGTGGTGGGTTCTCTTGCATGCGGCCGCGCAAATCTGTGCAAGATGCGTGGTGTTCGCGGAATTGCGACCGCCTATGACCACCATAACGTCCGCGCGCCGCGCGAGCTCTGCCGCTGCTTCCTGGCGCTTGCTCGTGGCATCGCAGATGGTATCCATTACGCGCAATTCGTCGCAACGCCCAATGAGCGCCGCCACCACCTCGCGCAGGGTGTCCTGCGCGAGCGTCGTTTGCACCACCAGTCCCACACGGCGTGCGATGTTCACGCCATCCAAATCGGCAACACAGCCAACCACCAGAGCGCCAGGAGCATGGCCCACGGTGCCCTCGACCTCGGGATGCCCGGCCTCCCCCACCACGATTACCTGGTAACCCTCGCGCTCCAGTCGCTCGGCTGCCACATGCACCTTCTTCACGAAGGGACACGTGGCATCAATCACCTGCAGTCCAAGCTCGCGCGCACGCTCCTCCACGTGTGGCGCCACGCCGTGAGTTCGCATGAATAGGACGTCACCCGCAGGCACTTCCGAGGAATCCTCCACCACGCCAACCCCATCGGCAGCGAGCTGAGCCACCACGCGGGGATTGTGGATGAGAGGACCGAGCGTGTGCACGGGAGCAGTTGCCTCCCGTGCCGCGTTGCGTACCATCCCAAGCGCACGCTCCACACCAAAGCAGGCTCCGGCCTCCTGCGCAACCACAATGCGCGCCATGACTACATCTTTCCCGGATGCTCTTTGCGAAGGGCGTCACGCAGGGCATATACGCGCTCCATCGCCACCTTCTCCATGGCGCTCGCCTGCTTCTTGCGACCCTTCACGCCCAACTCGTCAAAGGTGATGGGATCGCCCGCGCGCATCCATATGAAGCCCGGACGCAACGGCTTGTTTCCACCGGGAGCTCCGTCTCGCGCGCCCACGATGGCCACGGGAATAACCGGTGCCTTGGCAAGCTGGGCAATAAGCGCGAAGCCGCCATGAATCTCGACCTCTTGGTCGTCGGAGTAGATGCGCGTTCCCTCAGGGAACACAAGCACGTCCTCGCCTCGCTGCAACGCACGCTGAGCACGGCGCACGGCTTTTATGTCTGCCGTACCACGCTTTACCGGAATCGCACCGATGCGAGCAAAGAACCAGTTTACAATCTTATACTTGTCGAATTCGCTCTTGTATAGAACGCGCATGCGGCGACCGTGCGCCCAGTCGCTTGCCACTATAATGACCGGATCGATCATAGAAACATGGTTCATGATCACCATCTGGCCGCCCTCGGCGTCCCACAGCGTCCGACCGTTCTCGAACTTCCAGTGCCACAGCGTCTTGCTCAACAACCCGCACAGACCAATGGATGCCGCAAGTAGGGCGCGGCTCCCCAAGCCGTACTCACGCACCGCACCCTCGTAGAACTTCTCGTTTGGGTCGGCGGGCTTGTCTTCGCTCTTCGCAGCCTTCTTTGGCTTGCCGGAAGCCTCCGTGGCCACCGCGGGCGCGTTGTCCTCCGCAGGCGCATCTGCCGCAGCCCGAGCCTCGTCTATGAGGGCAGATATCTGCGCGACCTCCTCCTCTATGGTCATGGTCGAGGAATCGATGTGCACCGCATCCTCGGCCGCGCAAAGCGGGGCGACGTCGCGCGTGGAATCGGCCTTGTCGCGCCGCTTGAGGTCGGCAAGTATCGCCTCCTCCTGCTTGGGATCAACAATGTCACGTTGAAGGGCGCGGCGATGCGCTCGCGCCTCGGGATTGGCGGTAAGAAACACCTTTACCTCGGCATCGGGAAACACCACCGTTCCGATGTCGCGACCCTCAGCCACCACGTCGCCGGCATTGCCAAGCTCGCGCTGCTGGGCAACCATGGCCTCACGCACCGCCGGCACTGCCGACACCGCCGAAACGTCCGCGTCGATGGCGGGCGTCCGAATCTCTGCCGTCACGTCGCGACCGTCGAGCGCCACCGTTTGCGTGCCGTCGTCTGCCGTGCCGAACGAAATCGAAATCTCCTGCGCCACCTTTGCAACGGCCTCGTCGTCCGTTACGTCTATCTTGCGCTCGTGGCAAGCAAGGGTTACGGAGCGATACATCGCCCCGGTGTCTAGCAAAACGAGCCCGCACCTTTTGGCAAGCTCATGGGCTATGGTGGACTTTCCGGAACCCGCCGGACCGTCTATGGCTACCTTCACGTCGTACCTCCTATTTCGTGACGTACGTGCACGATTTTGGCCCAAACATAGCCCTCATGCACCGCCGTGCCCTTATCATCTGCGAATCTACAGGCTTTTACCAGAAGAGACACTGACCGTTCGCGCCTACGTGCCTATGTGCCATCGCCCTGCCCGCATACGGCTCCGCGCTCGCTGCGCTCGCTCACTTCGTGAGTCGCCGCATGCGGGTAGGGCGATAGCACGAAGAAGACTCAGGGGAGCATCCCCCAGTTCACGAAGAGACAAGCGCCTCGACCTTGGCCACCTCGTCGGAGGTGAGCAGGCGCCACGTGCCCTCGGCACAATCGGTGAGCCGCAAGGGACCAAACGAGTCACGATGAAGTCGAACCACCTTGTGGCCAATGGCCTCGCACATGCGCTTAACCTGATGCTTGCGCCCCTCTTGGATCGTGATGCCAAGCGTCGTGGTTCTTTCCCGGCCCCTCGCGGCATCCATGATCTCCACTTCGGCAGGCTGCGTGGGACCGTCGTCCAGTACAATGCCCTTGCGCAGCAGGTCCAGCTCACGCTCGGTGGGCGTACCCTCCACTGTCGCCACATAGTGCTTGGACACATGCTTGGAGGGATGAAGCATCTGCTGAGAGGCGTCACCGTTGGTAGTGAACAGCAGGATACCCGTCGTGTCGGCATCCAGACGGCCTACCGGAAAAAGCCCGGGATACGTTTGGGTGGGAACGAGACTCGCGACGCAAGGCCTGCCGTACGGGTCGCTCATGGTGGTAAGGTAGCCACTGGGTTTGTTGAGGATCAGGTAGGTGGCGTGCTCGGCAAGCTGCACCTCGCGCCCGTCCACCGTAACGACGTCGCAGGCAGGGTCTACCTTGCTGCCCAACTGGGTTACCACCTCGCCGTTCACGCACACCCGACCTGCCGTCATGAGCTTCTCGGAGCCACGCCTGCTCGCAACGCCCGCGCGCGCCAGGAACCGCTGCAAGCGCATGGGAACCACGCGCTCGCCCTCACTCATCTTCGGTACCCTCTTCCCCGAGTGAAGCACCAGGCTCTTCCGCGACGGACTCGTCCGCATTGGATTCGCCCAAGCCGGGCTCGCTCGTGCCAGTCTCCCCCGCGTCGTCCTCGCTCACGCTGTCCAAGAGTTCCTGCTCCTCGTCCAAGTCCTCGCTTGCCTCCTCCAACGAGACCTCCATGCTGCGCCCGGAAAGCCGCTCCTGAATGAAGCGCCTGGACTCCTCGTCGGGCGCAAACTCCTCCAGTGGCGGCAGGTCCCCAACCGAACGAAGGCCAAAGGACTCAAGAAACTTAACCGTCGTGCCAAACAGCGCCGCCTGACGCGCGTCCTTGCCAACCTCGCGTACCAGACCCTTCTGACGCAACGACGCAATGACGCCGTCGGAGTTGACGCCGCGAACAGCACGCACTCCCTCTCGCGACACCGGCTGATGGTATGCGATGACGGCAAGGGTTTCCAATGCCGCCTGCGACAGCCGGCGCTTGTCCCACGAGAGCACGAAGGCCTCCACCTGGTCGTGATAGGCCGGATGCGTAAATAGGCGCCAGCCTCCCGCCACCTCGCGGAGCTGGATGCCTCGGTTCGCGTCCGCGTAGTTTGCAGAGAGGGCCTCAAGCGCCTCGGTTGCCTGTTCCTCTTCTACACCCGCCGCCTGCGCAAGGTCGCGCGCCGGCACTGCGTCCGCAGACACCAGCAGCAACGACTCCAACACGCCCATGAGCGAGCCTTGGTCCAAAGGGGTTACGTCTCGCATCAGTACTCCTCCTCACCTGCACTCGTGAGGGCCTCCTCATCCAGCTCGAAGGCTGGCGCACCCTCCACGCGCACGATGTCTATCTCACCAAATATCTGCGACTGGGTAACCGTAATGGAACCGCGCTTAAAGAGCTCCAGCATGGCCAAGAACGTGGAGACAATGGCTTCCGGAGAGTCATCGCCATCCAAAAGCTCCGTAAACGTCACGACGCCACGCGTGCGCGTTATGCGATCCACGGCCGCCACCGTAAGCACGATGGGCATGCGACGTGGCGCCACGTGCTCCGCGTCCAAGAGAAAGCTCTCGCGACGCGCGGTAAGGTCGGCGCATATGACCCCCAGGCTTCTGAGCGTTATGCCTTCCAGGAAGTCGGGCATGAGTCCCACGAATTCCGGATCGGGCCCTGCCGTGCGCGGCACCATGAGCGATTCCGCCTCCATGCGACTTCCCAGCGCAGCACCCGCGTTACGAAATTGCTTGTATGCGATCAGCCTTGCCACCAAGACCTCGCGTGCCTCGTCGGGGCTCAGGTTTGCCAGGTCGTCCTCCTCCAGATCCTCCAGCGGTCGACGCACAGGCTCAGATGGCACCAAAGAGGCCGCCTTCATGTCCAAGAGGGTCGAGGCCACGAGGATGAAGTCGCTTGCCACGTCGAGGTCCATCTCCCCCATGCGCTGCACCTCGCTAAGGTACTGGTCGGCAACCTCGGCAATGGAGATGGATCCGATGGCGAGCTTTTGTCGGCTCACCAAGGTTAGCAAGAGGTCAAAGGGGCCGCTAAAGGCCTGTGTCCTTACTCGGTACGACATGCTAGATTCCCAGGAGAACGGGGGCAAGGTTGCCCGCGGTGTAGTCGAGGTATATTCCCACGGGATTTATGTGCAGTACCATGGGAACGAGATACATAATGCCCAGCAACACCGGCAGGGCATAGCGTTGCACCTCATAATACCAATCGCGCGCCTTGCCGCGCAAAAACGGGCTGATGACGGCTGAGCCATCCAGTGGCGGCAACGGGATGAGGTTGAAGAACATGAGCATGAGGTTGAGGTACACGTATCTAGAGAGAATCTGCAAAACGAAAACCATGAGGTCCGCGTTGCCACCCGCTTGGGGCAAAGCCGCATAGAGCAACCGGAATATTCCAGCACCAACAAGTGCCTGGACAAGGTTGCACGCCGGTCCGGCAAGCGCCACCAGCACCTCGTCGCGTATGGGGTTGCGCAGGCGGTTGGGGTTGTAGGGCACGGGATTGGCGAACGCGAAAATGGGACCCCCCGCAATGGCCATAAGAAGCGGCAGGACTATGGAGCCAACGGGATGCAGATGAGCCATGGGGTTGAGCGTTAGCCTGCCACGCTCCTTGGCCGTGGGATCGCCCAGGGCGTTTGCCGCGGCGGCGTGCGCCACCTCGTGAAGCACCGTGGCAACCAAAACGATTGCCACGGACATAATGATGAAGGGAAGGTCGGAGATGGAGAGGCCTAGCATAGCGATTCCCTACCTCAATGCCGCGCGAGCCTTGCACAGCAGCCAGTCCACCACAAAGAGCAGCACCGCAATGAGCGCAAGATCGCCCCTGAACGTGCCGCCAAAGGGGGTGTCCACCTCGAGCAGGCCAAGGGTGCGCCAGGGCAAGTAGGCGGTCACGAAGTCGGTGGCTACCGTAATGGTGGGTCGCAAAGGCAGGAACCCCAGCGAGTTGAGCAGTACCAGCAGCACGGTGGCAATGGCGCACAGGCGGACGATCCACGCAAACAGGAGCAAGAACCCACGACCCACCGCGCGCGCTCCCCCACGGGCGGGAACGTCTCCCATGAAGTATTCGCCCGTTGGCGCCGCGTCGGCGATGGCAGAGCGATACGAGGCTACCTGGCCATAGGGCAAGGAGCTTTGGGTGTGCTCGACGTTCACGCGTGGCGGCGCCGCCTCGCGCTGCTTCCTCATTACCGCCGTGCTTTGGACGGGTTCTTCCTTGAAGTGCTTGGCCATTATGCACCAGCCTCCATCTTTTCGGTGAGCTCGAGCCATTCCTCCTCGAGCGAGGGAATCTTCTTGGAAAGTGCCGTGTATTCCTTCATGGCCTTGTCAAAGGCGTTCGTGTCGTTGTAGAGCTCCTCGGACGCCATGAGCTCCATAAGCTCGGCATAGCGCTTTTGCGCAGGACCAAGCGCCGCCTCGACCTCAGCCAAACGACGTTTGGTAGACGCGAGGGCCCTGCTCTGCGCCTGGCGCGCCTCGGCCTCCGCTCGACGCTGTTCGCGCGTCTTCACGTTGCGCCCCGCTGGCTTTTTCGGTTCGGGCAAGGCGACCGCCTTTGGCCCGCCGGCCGTCTTTTTCGCACTCGCTTGGCCTTGAGGCGAATCTTGGGCCAGCTCCGACTCAAGCTCTGCGCGCTTGAACTTGTAGTACTCGTAATCGCCGTCGTAAACCGTTGCCATGTGGTCGCGCACGTCGATGACCTTGTTGGATATGGCGCGCACCAGATGCTCGTCGTGGCTTATGAGCACGATGGTACCCGGGAACTCCTTGAGCGCGCGCTCGAGCACGTCCACGGAGTCGATGTCCAAGTGGTTGGTGGGCTCGTCGAGGAGCAACAGCGGATCGGGGGCGACGAGCATCTTCGCAAGTGCCAGACGCGCACGCTCCCCTCCCGACAAAACCGACACGCGCTTGAGCACGTCGTCGCCGTGAAACAGGAACGCGCCGAGCAGTCGACGCTCCTCCGAGCTCGTCCATCCCGGAGCCGCCTCGTCCATCTCGCCAATGACGGTGTTGGCCGGGTTGAGGCTCTCCAGCTGGTGCTGGGCATAGTAGGCATGCGTCACGTTTTTGCCGAGCTCTATGGTGCCGCCATCGGGGCTAAACGTCCCGCCGATGAGCTTCATGAGCGTGGACTTGCCCGCACCGTTTGGTCCCACGAGCGTCACGTGGTCGCCGCGATAGAGCGTGAGGTCCACGCCGTCGTACACGTGGTTCGAGCCAAAGTGCTTCGAGACACCGCTCAATTCCACGACCTTGTCACCGGTTCGCGGGGGATCGGGAAACGAAAAGTGAACCGTCTGGTGGGACTCGGGAAGCACCACCAGCTCCTCGCGGATCTTCTCCACGCGCTTTACGCGCTCCTGCACCTGCTTGGCCTTCGTGGGCTTGTACCTAAAGCGCTCGATGAAGGTCTCCATGTGCGCAATGTCGCGCTCCTGCGCGGCGCGCTTGGCGCGCAGCTGCTCCAAATTGTCCTCGCGTTGCTTGAGGTAGCTGGAGTAGTTGCCGGTATAGGTGTAGAGCCGCTTATTCTCCAGCGAGGCGACGTGGCTCACGCAGGCGTCCATGAAGGTGCGGTCGTGGCTCACGAGCAGCACCGCCCCGTCGTAGGACGCCAGGAACTGCTCGAGCCACTGCACGCTCTCCAAGTCCAAGTGGTTGGTGGGCTCGTCTAAGAGCAGCAGGTCGGGATGGCGAAGCAGCAGCTTGGAAAGGGCGATGCGCATTTGCCAACCGCCCGAGAACTCACGCGCGGGCTTGTCGAAATCCTCAATGGGAAATCCCAGTCCGCCGAGGATGGCCCGGGCGCGAGCGTTGAGCTCGTAGCCGCCCAGACGCTCGAACCGATCCTGTGCCGCGCCGTAGCGATCGAGCAGACGCTCCTGCTCGACCCCCTCTTCCGATGCAGAGATGGCGTGCTCGAGCTCCTCGATCTCGCGTTCCAAGTCGCGTATCAGCGTTGCGGAGTCCAGTACTTCCTGCAAGGCGGACTTTTCGCCGTCGATCTTCGTTTCCTGTTCCAGGTAGCCAAGCGAGGTGTCCTTGGCAAACGCTATGGCTCCCTCGTCTGCGGACTCCAGCCCCATGATGATTTTGAGCAGGGTGGTCTTGCCCGCGCCGTTAGGGCCCACGAGCGCCCATCGCTCACCGGCGTTGAGCTGCAGTGTGGCACCGCTATACAGCAGACGTCCGCCAAAGGACTTCTCGATTTTGTCGGCCAAGGCAATCACAGGCATACCTCCATAGAACAATCCGTGATATTGTACCAAGCCTCATGGCCGTTTTTGGAGCCACCACAACAAAGGCGCAGTCCATGGCAAACCGTACATAAGGGACAGTCCCCTTATGCAGGGTCTTGATCCTCTGGAGAGGGTACTAGTATTCGTAACGGGCATCGATACCTGGAACACTATACCGATGGTCTGGAACAGGTGCCTTTTATGGCTTGGAATAATTGTTATCCATTCACATCTACCGTTCAGTTAAGGACCTTCGGCGTTTTACGCAGCTCACCTATTATACCTATATATAACTTGTTCCCCTCGGATCAAGGATTCGTCCCTGTCAATTCTTAGCATTACAACTTGCAACAAGCATCTTTATAACTCTTGGAAAAACTGCCTGGCACCGTGCCCGTTCGTAACTTTCGACCAATTGACTCGCCCATTCCCAATATTAAAATTAATTGCGCCCACGCCTCTCAAGCGTAAGCGCAATTCCAAGATCATAGTAACTCTATAATAACTATATTCTCAACTCATGCCTTATGTAAGGCCCTAACAAAGGCAGCGAATCTAAATGAAAACTTCTCAATAATCTCATCGAATAGTAATGGTACGAGGGCCTCCCGCAACATCTAAGCTCACAGACAGGTTCCCGCCGTTAATCGCTTCGACAGGGACATTTGTCCATGCATAGACGTGGCAGGGTATATTCGCGTCAAGGTATGTATTGTGGAAATAAAGCCATAGCTGTCCCTCCACATATTGGAACTTCCAATTCTTATAGATATCTCCGTTGTAGTTCGCCACTAGATTCGCAAGTGCCTTACCATCCACCGGAAGCTGGTCGGAAGTAAGTGCTGTGACATCAAACTCAAGTATAACGAATGCAGAGCCGTTATCAGCCTCCCAATATGTTGATGACTCGTCCGACGATAACATTGAGTCAACCCTTGCATCTGTTAGGGTAACGTTAAATTGTTCGTTCGACGCGGTATCGCCTACTTTGAATGGCTGTGGAGCTGGTTTTTCCGCGTCCTTGTCTTTTGCTCCTGCGGTATTAGACGAGGCTTCGCCACCTCCAACGCTATCGATGGCAACCTCCATCATCTGTTGGTCTTTCTCCAGCGTAGCGTTGCCTTTCACCACAACAGTAATCGGACTGTTGTCCTTGGGCGTAATCAACTGGCCGAACGTCGAAGTGCCACCCTTCATCACTCCGCCAAGCGCTGCCTTTACCAACTCGTACTGCTCACCGCCCTTGGAGGAGTACGCAGGCCTATCTGTCAGCTCAACACCATTCTGATAAAAGCTGATGATGAAAGTTGAAAGCGGTGCGATAGGATCATCACTTGCACCAGTGTAGTCGAAGACAAACACAAGGCTATTCTCAGCTTCCGTGAGATCATCGTTCGCCCGCTCAACCCGATTGAACCGTATGCTTCCTCGTTCGAGGGAGAGATCAATTTTATCGACCTTAGAATCGCTCTTCTTTTCGTCCTTCGTCTCGGCAGCCTCTACCTTCGATTGAGTTACTTCGGACGCTGATTGTGCGCTAGAGGTAGGCTGGCTCCCCCCGCTCGCACCGCAAGCGCAAAGAGACAGTACGAGCGTAATCGTTACGGCGATTCTCATGGACTTCTCTAGCATTCGATTCCCCTCTCCCTTAAACATACTCACCACAAGAGCACAATAATTCAACATGTATAATGTATCTTTCATACAACTGAATGGCTATGGATTACCTTTAAGTGACGTGAGTGGTACGATTTCACTAGGTAGACGGCGTCAGAAAAATCACTTAAACACATGCGCAAATGCCACATCAATACTTACGCATTCTGAAGCATTCAGGCATTACTCATACCCCGCCACATGCCCCTCGCAAATCATCAGAATTTCTCTCAACGATACATAACCCACAACTGTACGAAAAACCCTAACAAAAAAAGCAGGCCAGACACACCGTCTGGCCTGCTGTTATTTCTGGTGGGCGATGCTGGATTCGAACCAGCGACCCCATCCGTGTGAAGGATGTGCTCTACCCCTGAGCCAATCGCCCTTGCGCAAAGTACTTTAGCAGATGCGCGCGTTGCACACAAGCACTTTTTTCCGTGCCATCACATGCGCAAAAATATGTCCACTCGCAGCTACTCGCTTACGCGGCCGAGCTCGAGCTGCTAGCGGCGGTCTCCTCGGCAGCGGCATTGGCCGCATCTGCTAAATCAGAAATCAAAATCTCTCCGCCATCGACGGCGTTCTTCTTAACATCCTCGGGTACTGCAACCTTAGAGGCATCAATCTTGCCGTAGTCAGTCCACTTCATCTTAACGTCAACCTTCGCAGAAGCATCCACGGAAATGGCCTCTTCAGTCGTGGTGCTCGAGCTACTAGCACTGCTAGAACTGCTTGAACTCGTTGCGGCACCAGCATCAGCGCTATAGGCATAGTTCAAATCGGTGGGCAAGCAGTCCTTGTCGAACGTAAACACAGCCTCAGAATTGTTGAACGCATAGGAAAGCGCATTATCGCCACCCATCATTGATGCCGAGTTATTGACGCCCAATCTGGTGAGGGCGGCCGAGAAATCCTTACCGGCGACTGTAATCTTATAGCCACCATCAGTCTTCTCGAGCTTTGCGTCTTTGAACATATCCTTATTGACGAACAGGCTATCAAGATCGCTTACATCCGAGATAATCTTGGTCCAAGTGGTCTTGCCATCCTCGTCAGCCGAACTGTAATGAGCGAACTTACCGTCTGCGGTCTTCTCAACGTACTCTTCGGTTGTCGTGTCTTGGCCCATGGCCTGTATTTTATTCGTTTCATGCGAAGCATCGCCAACCTTATCGCAAGTTGTGGTACCGCTAAAATCGACTGCCTGACCCATTAACGAGAGTTCTACATTGTAGGTAAAATCCGAATGAACATTATTGTGGTTTGGATTGGCCTCATAACGCTCATAGACCTCCATGGCAGTGGTGGGCTCGGGCGCAGCCGAAGAAGAAGCTGCCGCAGAAGAACCCTGTTGCTGGGCTCCACAACCTGCAAGGCCTCCGAGTGCCAGCGTTCCCGCAACAGCGAAGCATGCCGCGCGCTTGCCAAATTCAAACATAGAACCCTCCTTACTCAAACTTATACGTAGATACTAGGATACCTGCAAAAGACACAATCACTTACGAGAAACTTTTCTTTGCGGCAAGCGGACGGCATTCGCTTTTCGCTTTTTCGGAGTTATTGGCTCGGTTTGCCGGGATTGCGAACGGTGCGGGGGACTTGCTGGCTTTAGCCACAGCGTGGCCGATCCGAGCAAACACGCGGGGAGACTTGCTGGGAACGGCCACACTGTGGCGCATCTCAGCAAATCGGTCCACACTGTTCGCGATCTCAGCAAACGCTCCCGCACTGTTCGCGATCTCGGCAAACGCCCCGGGCCGCTTGCCGGGATTGCGAACGGTGCGGGCAGGTTTGCTGGTTTTGGCCACAGTGTGGCCGATTCGCGCAAACCCATCCGCTGGGCCCCGCACCATTCGCGAATCCAGCAAGGGTTTTCCGGAATCGCGAACCGCTCTCCCAACAAAAAAGGCGCCTGGGAAAACCCAGGCGCCTAGTCACAAAACAAAATACTTACAAACAGCCCTAGACTAAGCCTCGATCGTAAATACATCTGCCAGACCGGTCATATCGAAGACCTCGGCAACCTCCTCGTTGGGATGCTGCAGAACCATCTTGCCATTGCGCTGACCAGCGATCTTCTCGGTGCTCACCAAGACGCGCAAGCCAGCGGAAGAGATGTACTCGAGGTTCGCAAGGTCAATAATAAACTCATTCGTATCCTCGGGCAGCCCCTGAATCGCAGCTTCCAAATCGGGACTCGTAGCAACCGAGAGCTTGCCCTCAAGTGCAATGGTGGCCTTGTTGCCGTCTTGCGTAACGTTAATCTCCATGACCTCTCCTTAATGGATTGCAGTAAAGAGTACACATTGGGCTGCATTGTACCACGACAATATGCAACCTGTGCCGTAAAGGGTTTCTTTGTGTCCTCTGCGTTACACTAGTGGTTACAGTCTATACTCTTACGCTCACAACAAGAGGAGCGCCACGCGCAGTTTTCCGAGCAAAGGACGGAGCGTACATGTCTACGCACAACGATACCGCGCAAAACAAGCCACACAAACGAACCGGCGGGCCAAACCAACCCGGCTCGCCATCCGCGCGCGGACGCCTACCCAAGCCAAAGACCATCATCGTCTTCTTACTTATTGCATTATTGAGCGTCGGTGGCTTTGCCCTGTGGCGCAACCTCAACGAATCCGCAGAGCAGCAACGCATCGCACAGGAAGAGGAAGAGCGCCAGCGCGCAAAAGAGGCGGAGATTGCCGGACGCAATCCACGTGTTGAGCGCATAATATCCGAGCTCACCTTGGAGCAAAAGGTGGCACAGCTCTTCGTGGTAAAGCCCGAAGCCCTAACCGACGTCGGTGTTGCCGTGGCAGCCGGAGACGCCACACGCGAGGCACTTACCAAGTATCCCGTCGGTGGCATCTGCTACTTTGCCGAGAATCTGCAAGATCCCAAGCAGACGACGGAGATGCTAAGAAACTCCAAGAACTACACCAAGGATGCCTGTGGCATCCCCCTGTTCACCTGCATAGACGAGGAGGGCGGCACGGTAGTGCGCGTGGCTGACAACAGCAATTTTGACGCGCCCAACGTCGGAGACGCAAAGGACATTGGCGCCACCAAGGACCCCGAAAAGGCACGTGACGCCGCCTTTACCATGGGCACCTATCTTAAGGAGCTTGGATTCAACGTAGACTTCGCCCCCGTGGCGGACATCGTGACGAACGACAGCTCCGTAATGGCAAAGCGATCCTTTGGCAGCTCAACCGATGAGGTCACGCCCATGGTACTGGCACAGTTGGAGGCCTTCACGCGCGCGAACGTAATACCCTGCGTCAAGCACTTCCCGGGAATTGGCGATGCCGAAGGCGATTCCCATAGCGAACGCATCTACTCGCACCTCTCCTCCGAGCAGATCCTGGACGGACCCGCCGCCCCCTTTAAGGCGGCAATAGAAGCCAACGCTCCCATGATCATGGTGGGCCACCTGTCCTGCTTGGAGGTGGAGGGCGGCTTACCCGCCTCGCTCAGTCCCGCAATCATCCAAGGGATGCTCCGAGAGCAGTTGGGTTACAAAGGCATTGTTATCACGGATTCTTTGGAGATGGAAGCCGCCACAATGGCATGCGACAGCAACGAGCAAGGCGTGCGTGCCATTCAGGCAGGCGCCGATCTTATCCTCATGCCTAAGGATTTTAAAAAGGCCTACCAAGGACTCTTGGAAGCCGCAAAGCAAGGCAGCATATCCGAAGAGCGCATTGACGAATCGTTGCGCCGAATCGTTGGGGCGAAGCTCGCCATAGGCGCATAGCAAAGGGAAGTGGCACTCTATGGGCACCAAGCCTCGCAACGCAAAAGGGCGCGCGGCGTCCAACGGCAAGACGCTCGAACTTTTCGCACGCTGTGCCGCAGGTTTTGAGAAAGTCTGTGCGCAAGAGCTCAAAGACCTTGGCCTCGCAAGGGTACGCCCGCTCAAGGGCGGAGTGAGCTTTTTCGGAAGCCAGCGCGATGCCTACGTGGCCTGTTTGTGGAGCAGAGTCGCCACAAGGGTTCAGCTCGTAATCGCCCGCGTGGAGGCACGTGACGCAAACGAGCTCTACCACGGATGCAGCCGCATCCCGTGGGGGCAACACATCCCTATGGGCGCCACTATTGCGGTTGAGGCGCATGGCACCAACAAGAGCCTCAGAAACACCAAGTTTACCGCGCTCAAGGTTAAGGACGCGCTTTGCGATTGTCTTCGCAAAACGTACGGGCAGCGCCCGAACGTAAACACGCACAACCCAACCGTTGCCATAAACGTGGCATTGCACGAGCAAAAGGCCACCCTCTACCTCAACCTCTCGGGAGAGTCACTCCATCGCAGGGGATACAGGATTGACGGGGAGCAAAGCGCCGCACCCCTTAAGGAGACGCTTGCGGCAGGCATGCTCCTACTCGCCGGATGGGATGCACTCACGGATGAGGACGCCGCTTTCGTGGACCCCCTTTGTGGCTCAGGCACGTTGGCCATCGAGGCGGCGCTCATCGCCTCTCATACGGCTCCCGGCCTCTTGCGCGAGCGCTGGGGCTTTCTCGGATGGTCGCAGCACAACCAAAACCTTTGGGACGAGGTGCTGCGGGACGCCCATGCCGCCGTTCGCTCCCCCGAAGGTGCGCCACGCATCGCCGCGTCAGACATAGACAAAGGTGTTTTGGAGCTGGCACGCCAAAACGCCCAGCGCGCCGGTGTGGGCAATTGGGTTCGATTCTTCGCGGACGATGCCTGCAACTTGGGCAAACACCTGCGCGGTGCGTGGGCGCAAGGCTCGGGGCTCATGGCCACAAACCCACCCTATGGAATACGTCTGCTCTCCCCCACCACGCTTCACCAGGCCTACGCATCGCTTGCCGAGGCCGCACAGGCACTGCCGAACGGCTGGCGCATTTGCGTCATTACTCCCGACGCAGGCATAGACTCTTCGCTCGGCCGTCTGCCGTCCACTTGCGTCTCCTGCTACAACGGCCCCATACCCACCTGGATTCGCGTCTACGACACAACGGAGCCGCATCGCGCTCACGAACTTGTCTCGCTTGATGGCGTGCGCCAGAGCGTTCCCATCGCCCTTCCCAACAGCGCCCAGTTTGCCGCACGCCTTCGCAAGGTTGCGCGTGACAGGGCACGATGGGCGCGAAAGAGCGGTGTGGAAAGCTATCGCATCTACGATGCCGACCTGCCCGAATACGCCTTCTCGCTCGACCTGTACACGTCAATTGACAAGGGCGAGGAAAACGAGCTTCGCTACGTGCGCATCGCGGAACATCGCCGTTCCCGCGCCATCGATTCCCAATTGGCAATGCAGAGGATGGCGGATGGCTCCTCCCTTGCGGCAGCGATTCTGGGCATTCCCTTGGATCATGTGCTCGTTTGCCCCTGGCAGAGCAAGGAAGCAGGTCACACCCAATCAAGCGAGGAGAGCCGCATGTACGTGCGCGTGCGCGAGGACGGGCTCGTCGCTACCATAGACCTCTCGCGACCCGACCAAACGTTGCCCCTTGATCAGCGCGAGCTCCGTCAGTTCGTGGCTCAGCACGCAAGCCACAAGCGCGTGGCGGGCCTCTTTTCGCCCACGGCCCCGCTTCTCGTGCGTGCTGCCTTGGCAAATGCGACGGGCTGCACCCTTGTGGACGCATCGCCACGCCACCTCAAGGAGGCACAGCCGCTCATTCGCCAGAATGGGGCAGCAGCGAAGGCTTGCAAAACCGTGTGCGACGATCCCCGAAAATGGATCGGCCACGAGATTGCGGCACGGCGAGCCTACGACCTTGTCCTTTGCGTGGCCCCCGAATGGCGCGGCGCTAAGGACGCCGGAGGTAGCGAATGGGACTGCTCGCGCGACCACGTTGGGCTGCTCTCATTGGCAAGCAAGCTGATCGCGCCTAAGGGCATGCTGGTATTCGTGTGCCCAGACCCTCAGGTAAAGCTACGCATCCACGAAATCGGAGCCCTCGGCATGCAGGCACATGACATGAGCACGCAAATGCTTCCACCCGACTTCGAGCGCTCGCGCGATGTCACGCGCATAGCGATGCTTGAGCGAAGGTAGTGGCTAAGCAATGGGGAGTATCCCCTTTGCCTAGCTACGAGACAGCACGCGCGTTTTCATCGTCGTGGTCCACGTTGGAATTGAGCGCCAGAATCATGTTGTCGGTATGGTGCAGCTCTATGACGCCCGTATCTTGCAGGAGCTTCTCGAACTCCTCTTTGGGCATGGGCTTGTAGTAGTAGTAACCCTGCACGTAGTCGCAGTCCATGGAACGCAGCGAGTCACGCTGTTCCTCGGTTTCCACGCCCTCCGATATTACGGGCAAACCCATCATGTGGGCCATCTTTATGACATTCTCTATGATGGCGTCTGAGCCGTTGCGTATGTCGGCGTTGTCAATAAAGCCCTTGTCCATCTTGAGTACGTCCACCGCCACCGAACGAAGCATGTTGAGCGAGGAGTACCCACTGCCAAAGTCGTCCATGAACACGAGGAAGCCGGACTCCTGCATACGATGAATCACGTCGGTTATGAGCTCGGCATCCTTGGAATAGGCACTCTCGGTAACCTCCACCCCTACCAGACGCGGAGGCAAGTCATAGCGTTTGACCAAGGCGTTAAAGTGATCTGCCAGATCGGTGAAGTAGAAGTCAACACGGCTTACGTTAACCGACACCGGCACGGGGCTGATGCCACGGTCGATGAGGGAGCGTTGCCACGCGCACACCGATTCCCACACGTAGCGATCTAGGGCGAATATGTAGCCAGAGCGCTCCATGAGCCCCACAAACTTATAGGGCGGAACGATCTCGCCGTTATGGAACCAGCGCACCAACGCCTCCGCCGACACCACCTTGTTGGTGATGATGTCCACCTTGGGTTGGAGGAAGAAGGTAAACTCGCTGCGCGTAAGCGCCTCCTGAGCCTGAATGAGCAACAGCTGGTTCTGTCGCTCGCGCTCATAGCGACCCTCGTCGTAGAAGGCTATGTGGTTGGTGTAGCTTCCCTTTACCTCCTGCATGGCAACGAGCGCTCGATCGTACAAAATCGTCATGCCCACTTCCAGATCGCTCGTCACCACGATGCCGGCAGAAGGCGCAAAGCCCTCCGCGACGTCGTACTTTCCCAGCTCGAACTCCACAAGCTGCCGGATGGCCTGCTCCTCCGAGCCCTCATGCACTGGCAACACGATGGCAAAGTTGTCGCCGCCCAAGTAGCCAGCCACGCCATGGCGCTGGCCGGCGATCTTGGCCACACCGTTAGCGTAGTTCTCCAGCAAGGCATCGCCAGCATCACGCCCGAACATGTCGTTGTAAAGTTTGAAGTAGTTAATGTCGAAGGCAATCATGCAAATGCGATCGGTCTCAACATGGTTGGACCATATGTTTGCCCTTCGGAAGAACTCGTCGTTGCGATAGCACGGCAAATCCAGATGGCCCATGCCATCGCCCATGGCTACACCGCTCTTGCCAACGCGTACGAAATCCAGATCGTCCGAATCGGATCCGAGGCGTTTTCCGCCCCGCCGCTCCCACTCGCGTTTGGCGTTAGTGCACTCAAGCCATACATGGCGCACCAACGCATCGTATTCGTTGCCAAGCTTGTTCTGCCAGCCAATGCCTACGGCCACGTAGGTGGAAAGGTCGGAAAGGCGCATCTTGATTCGCGCCATCGCATCCCAAAACGGCTGCTCCTCCGTCCCCGAGACCACCACCAGGAACTCGTCGCCACCCATGCGAAAGACCTGGTCGTCATGGAATTCGGAAATGAGTATCTGGCGTATTGCAACAAGAAGCTCGTCTCCTGCCGCATGGCCACGCACGTCGTTTATGCCCTGGAGTCCCGCAATGTCCAGATATGCCATGCCAACGGGAATGTCGGCGGGAAGACGCTCGGCATTTTGGTAGAAGGCCATACGCGTACCGGCACCCGTGAGCTTGTCAACCACACCCACCGAGCGCATGCGACCCAAAAGGTTGCGTGTGTTTACGGTGGAGGTGGCAAACGCGCAAATGGGGTACATGAGCTCGCAGATCATATCGAACATCTGCGGATCGGAATCGTCGAATCCCAAGGTGCCCATGGGTCGGTTGCCGCGCATGAGCTTGCCCAGTATCTGAGTCTTCATGGCGCGTGGTAAGAAGAGCGCAGCGTATTCTGGACTTACCTTTGCGAACTGCTCCAAGTCGCGTATGGCAAGCAGCGAGCGCTCCTCACCGTCGCTAAACCAGCGAGACGCCATGTTCATGGTAAGGCCGTGAGTCACGTCTGCCATTGGCTCCACACCCGGAGCACACCACTCGCAGGTGCACACGAACTCAGTGCCCTCTGGTGGGAGCTCGTAAATATAGGCGCGCTTCGCCTTGAAGAGTTGGCCAAGTGACGCCATGAGCGCCTGCGTACCTGCGGCAGGACTTGACGCAGACATAGCCTCACGAAACGCTTCCACCAGTACGGATGTGTTGGAGTTTGCAAGCTCGGGTACTACGATGTGCTCAAACATGCCTTCCTCGAATCATCATCATTTTACCGCGCCATTGTAGTTTACTTAATCAAGTAAGATGACAGCGCTTCGCTTTTTCGGTATTTTTTGCTCGGCAGACGTTGCTACTTGCACGCCAATCGCACTCCACAAAAGTCATATGTAACAATTGATGCATTCGACTTTATACGCCGAATCGCTTGTGCGAGAATCCAATGGTCTGTTCTTATTGTATGTACGAGAGGAGCTCATATGCTCAGAATTGGTATGCTCACGAGCGGTGGCGACTGCCAAGCGCTCAACGCGGCGCTGCGCGGAGTGGCAAAGACGCTCTATGCCCAAAAGAAGGGGCCCGTGGAAATATACGGATTTCTGGATGGCTATCGCGGCATGATCTACGGGAACTACCGCAAGCTCTCCCCTCTTGACTTCAAGGGCATTCTTACGCAGGGCGGCACCATGCTCGGCACGAGCCGTACGCCCTTCAAGTACTTGGACGAGCCCACGCCCGAAGGCCTGAATAAGGTTGCGTCCATGAAGCAGACCTACAAGGAGCTGCAGCTCGACGGCCTTGTCGTTGGCGGCGGAAACGGCTCCACCAAGACGGCCAACCGTCTTTCGGAGGAGGGTCTCAACGTCATCGCACTTCCCAAGACCATCGACAACGATACCTGGGGCACCGACTACACCTTTGGCTTTGACTCTGCCATCGAGATTGCAACCAAGTGCATAGACGACATCCACACCACCGCAAGTTCTCACGGCCGTGTGTTTGTCATAGAGATCATGGGTCACAAGGTGGGCTGGATCCCCCTCTACGCTGGCATCGCTGGTGGCGCTGACGTAATTCTGATTCCCGAGATTCCCTACGACATAAACAAGGTCATCGAGACCATCGATCACCGAGACGGCACCGGCAGCCGCTTCTCCATTATCGTTGCCGCCGAAGGCGCCATTTCCGCAAAGGACGCGAAGCTTCCCAAGAAGAAGTACCAGAAGAAGGTCGCCGCTCGCGGTCATTCCGTTGCCTACGAGATTGCCAACGAGATTGGCGAGCGCACCGGTCGCGAGATTCGCGTGGCGGTTCCCGGTCACACGCAGCGCGGTGGCGCACCCTGCGCTGCAGACCGCGTGTTTGCCACGCAGGTAGGTGTGGAGGCAGCCAGCGGCATTCTTAGGGGCGAGTGGGGATTCATGGTTGCCGACAAGAACCGCGACATTGTTCGCGTTCCGCTAAACATCGTAGCCGGTCGTCTGAAGACCGTCGACCCCAACAGTCAGCTCGTCAAGCAGGCAAAGCTTTTGGGCATCAACTTCGGCGACTAACATACCGCCTTTAGGCCCAAGATCGGGATAGGCCCCAAATTGAGGTTTTGCGAAATCTCAACTTGGGGCCTATCCCTATTTTGGTCTATCCATTGACGATTTCGAAGGACTCGTCCGCATCGAACGAGTAATCCGACGAGTAGAACTCGCGCAGGGCACGCACCATATAAGCGGTATCGCACACGCCCGCCGTCTCGTAGGAGGAGTGCATGGCGAGCTGGGGCAAACCCACGTCCACCGAACGCATGCTCAGCTGACGCATGAGAAGATTCCCGAGCGTAGAGCCACCAGGCTGATCGCTGCGATTGGCGAACGTTTGCGTTGGCACGCCCGCGCGACGGCAGATCATCGTAAAGAACGCGCGTGTCACGGCGTTGGTGGTATAGCGCTGGGAGGCCGACTCTTTTATAACGACGCCACGATTGAGCCATGCCCGGTTACCGTCGTCATACAGTTCGGGATGGTTGGGGTGTACTGCGTGTGCGTTGTCACAGCTCACGAGGAACGAGTTGTAAATTGCTCGCACATACTCGCTTCGCCCCATTCCCAAAGACTCGCACAGACGCTCCAGGACCGAGGGCAAAAACGTGGAGAGCGCGCCCTGCATGGATCCAGAACCAACCTCCTCGTTGTCAAAGCAAGCAAGCACCTTGGTAGATTGCGAATCGCGCGCCCGCAGCAAAGCCTCGAGCGAGGCAAAGGCACACTGCAAATCGTCCAGGCGCGGGCCCGAGACGAATTCCTCCGCGTTCCCCCAAACCGTAGGGCGCTGCCTGTTAACGAGGACGAGGTCATGCGAGAGCACTTGGGCATCCGATACGCCCAGCCTCTTTGCCAGCATACCCACAAAACTGCCCTTGGACCTGCCATCGGCAAGAAAGAGAGGACAGAGGTCAACCTGTCGGTTAAGGGATCCGTCGTTGTTGACGTTTCGGTCTTGGTGGATGGCGACGCTGGGTATGAGCAAAAGGTCCTCATCGGGCGCAAATAGCATGCAACGCGCCTCTCCGTCCCTCTCAACCATTACGCGCCCCGCGAGTGACAGCGGCCGATCGAGCCACGAACGCTCGATTATGCCGCCGTACCCCTCCACATTAAGGCGAACGTAGTCGCCAGGGCCTGCGAGTTCGGGAACGGTCTTAACCTTAAAAGTCGGAGAGTCGCTATGTGACGCGGCAATAGAGAAGTATGGCCTCTCCCCGCCATCACCCACCACGAAGGCAACGATGCTCGACCCGTTTCTGGTTACGTAATACCGCCCTCCCGGCCGTATGAACCACGGTTCGCCCTCCACCAGTCGGCTAAACCCGGCGGCCTCAAGCCGTAAGCCCAAGGCCCTTGCCGTATGGTAGGGACTTGGGCACTCTTGCAAGAAATCGCAGAGGGACTGCGCCAGCTCAAGGTCCCTCTCTTCTTCGGGATAGGGGCTATCCGGACTCATGCTAGCGTTCCGCTCGTTTTGCCATGCCACGTGCAAGTATGACGGCAATCAGCGTAAAGACCGCAGGCACAACCGACGCGCAAACAGGCAGGGGTTGCTGAGGCACCTCGCTTGGTCCCGTAAAATACACAACCGCAGCCACACAGGCCAACTGAAGCAAAAGGACCACCAGTCCAAACGCAACCAACTTGCCTATGCGAGCGGGCACGTTGGCAATCAGGGCACCGCGCGCACCAAATACCAAAGAGACCACCCCTTCGCCGCAAAGGACGTAGGAAGAGGCGTTCTTCGCACCCGTAACCAGCAACACAATGCCAAGCGCCACTAGCGCAACTCCCAAAAAGAGCTCAATTAGAGTGAGTATCTTCACACGTTTGGCTTCCGCAGACATAGCAACCTCGCCTCGTATTCTAGTAGTTTGCCTAACCCAACACAGCTCCTAGCATAGCACCACTAACCACACAGTTCGAAAACGCGTTTACGCCCCTTGCCGTCCCACCAACACCACAAGGCTTCTGGGCATGAGCGTAAAGCTCCCAACGACCTCGCTGTTTTCGCCTACGGCATCCTCTGCCGTATAGGCATACTTATGCCAGCTCATCCCGCTCGGAATGGTGGGGAGCTCCAACGTCTGCTGCTCCCAATGCGTGTTCACGCCACAATACACGAAGCAGTCTTGGCTGGCACCATGGTCTGCCACCGTCTCGGCATACATAAAGCCGAAGGTGTTGAAGGGTTGCATGGCATCGAGTATCCAAGCCTCTTGGCCGTGGAAGGAAAGCTCGGGATATCCGCTGGAGTTCGGGCCGGTATAGAAGTGCTTCGTGCGCATAACGGGGTGTTCCTTGCGGAGGGCGATCATCGCCTTAAAGAACTCGTGCACGGATTCGTTCTTCTTCAAGCCGGACCAGTCAAGCCATGAGATTTCGTTGTCCTGACAGTACGCGTTGTTGTTGCCTCCCTGCGAGTTGCAGAACTCGTCACCCGACAAGATCATGGGCACGCCACGGCTCAACAAGAGCAAGGCGGCGGCGTTCTTTACCTGCCTCTTGCGCAGCGCGTTGATTTCCTCGTCTTCCACAACGCCCTCGGCGCCACAGTTCCAGCTGTTGTTGTCGTTGGCACCGTCGCAGTTGGCCTCGCCGTTTGCCTCGTTGTGCTTGTCGTTGTACGAGACCATGTCGTAGAGGGTAAAGCCGTCGTGGCATGTGATGAAGTTGATGCTTGCCTCGGCGCTGCGGTTTGAGTAGAGATCGGGAGAGCCCTGAATCCTCTGCAGCATCTCCGGACCACATTCCGCCTCGCTCTTGATGAATCGCCTCAGGCAGTCGCGATACTTGCCGTTCCACTCGGCCCATCTGCCCCAAGCGGGGAAGCTGCCCACCTGATACAGGCCGCCCGCGTCCCAGGCCTCCGCTATGAGCTTGGTCTTGCCGAGCACGGGGTCTTGCGCCAGGGCCTCGAGCAGCGGAGGGCTGCTCATGGGGGCACCCGCAGAGTCTCTGGACAGGATGGAGGCAAGATCGAAACGGAAACCGTCTATGTGGTAGACGCTCACCCAGTAGCGCAGGCAGTCCAGGATGTAGTTGCGCACCACGGCGTTGTTGCAGTTCATGGTGTTACCGCAGCCACTGAAGTTATAGTAGTGGCCATCTGGCGTGAGCAGATAGTACGTCTTGTTGTCTATGCCCCTAAACGAGATGTAGGGCCCCATCTCGTTGCCCTCCGCTGTGTGGTTGAACACCACGTCGAGCATGACCTCGATTCCATTCCTGTGGAATCGCTTGACCATGTTCTTGAGCTCCTCGGAAACGAGTCCGATGGAGCCCGTCGCGGCATAGCCCGACTTGGGCGCGAAGAAGCCGACGGTGGAGTATCCCCAGTAGTTGTACAGGCGCTGATCTCCCACTACACGGCTGTTCTCGAATTCGTCAAACTCGAAAATGGGCAACAATTCCACGCAATTCACGCCAAGGTCCTTGAGATACGGAATCTTGTCGATCAGCCCCGCATAGGTTCCCTTGCGCTTTACGTCATCGCCCGCCCCCATGGTAAAGCTCCGCACATGCGCCTCGTATATTACGAGGTCGTTCAGGGGGATCTCCAAGGGCTTGTCGCCCTCCCAATCGTAGTCCTCCGGGATTATCTTGCCGCGATGAACGAATGAGCTTTCGTTGTTAGGCCGCTGACCCCACGTCTCACGTCCCGCAACGAGCTTGGCGTAGGGGTCGAGAAGGACTTTGCTCTTGTCGAACCAATGCCCCTCCTTGGGGTCAAAGGGACCGTCGAACCTATAGCCATACTCCACTTCCTCGTAGTTTATGCCATACACAATCATGGAAAACACGTTTCCAACGCGAAAGTCCTCTGGGAACGGCAATATGGCATACGGCTCTTCCTCGCCCTGATGGTAGAGCAAAAGCTCACACGCCGTCGCATTCTTGGAGAACACCGAGAAGTTCACGGCGTCGTTGCTAATCAGCGTTGCTCCAAAGGGACTCACATGGCCACACCTGTATTTGATCCCATCCAACTCGTGGGTGGGAAAGCTATCCATTGTTCGCATATCGTAACTCCAATCCATACGCGTGGCGATTCGCGCGCCTTCGATACTTGCGGGGCGCACACCCCTTTTGCTTACCGTGGGTGGTTGATACGCCCTCCGTCCAACTTGCTATACGCAACGCCAAGCAACACGATCCCTGTTGCAAACGCCCCTACGGACAGTTCGCTGGGTACAGACACATCTCCGACCTTTGGGGTCTTTGCCTGCGACACCGACGTCGTCTGTTCTTGCCTTGCTTGCGCCTTCCCCTCTGCTTTTCCCGCTGCCACAGATTCCTCAGTCGCGGCATCGGCAAAGGCTTTGAGCGAAACGTTGTCATAATCATAATACGGGTTTAGCGCACCATCTTGCTTGCCGACTGGCGCATTCAGGTCTTTTACACCCTCCGCCTCGAGTTTGGCACCAGCCGCTTTTCCCTCCGCTATGGCCTCCGACCAGTCCTTCCACTCATTGCCTCTTTTTACATAGCTTTCGCCCTCGTTAACCACGCCCGTCACATATGAGGTAACGGCCTTACCGTACTTCTTGATGGCCGACTCGTTTACGTCGCGATGGACCGGAACATGATACATAATGGCGCCGTTTTCGTTGGTCGTAAGCTGTGCCACCACCGAGAATCGCTGCCCCTTCTTCATAAGGCAAGTGTCATCCAGGTTCATGCGATGGTAGCCGGCCCACGCGAGTGTTGGTCTTCTCTGTTTCCACCGAGAGCGCGAACACGCTCTGGTCCTGCGCAGCTCTAAATACGTTCGCACACGAAGTCTCTTCCGAATACTTTTGGGCAAATGCTGCGGTTGGTACGACCACAGTTGTGAGCGCAACACCAAGCAATAGCAAAATGATCGCTTTGAGAACACGAGGTTTGCACACGTTCAACGGTACCCCTTAGTTCGGTGGATACGTACGCCCTCGTTATCGGCTTGCTTTGAAATGATATTACCAATTGCTTATTGCCGTAGAATAGCACTTTGAAAAAACGAGACCAAGCACATTGCTTGGCCTCGCGTAGAATATGGTGGGCCCGGAGGGATTCGAACCCCCAACCCAGGGATTATGAGTCCCCTGCGCTAACCGTTGCGCCACAGGCCCTTAAAAATAAGGCAGCGACTAATGCCGCCGCCCAGGATTTGTGGTGGAGAATAGGGGGATCGAACCCCTGACCTCATGACTGCCAGTCATGCGCTCTCCCAGCTGAGCTAATTCCCCATTGCTTGGTGCGAGGAATAATATAGGGCATTCCGACTCGAAGGTCAACCGTTATTTTTAAAAAGTTTCCTCCGTTCCTCCGCTTCGGGTCCGTTCGGGCTGTTCGAATCGTTCGTGTCCCTGCGCTCGTGGCCGGCGCACATGCGGCTCCACGCTCGCTTCGCTCGCTCACTTCGTGAGACGCCACTTGCGCGCCGGCCACGGGTGCAACTCTACACACGATTCGCTCGCTCACTTCGTGAGACGCCGCTTGCGCGCCGGCCACGGGTGCGGGGATTCGAACGGTCCTTCAGGATTGGGGCTGCCATTCACCGCTCGTTACGATCGTTATCCCATATTGTTATTTCCTAATGGGAAATGAATCGGTTCAAAAGTGCAAAACCGCAGGATTCCCGAAAAACATGTAAGTTCATTTCCCATTGCATATTTTAGCTAACGGGAAATGAATCGGTTCAAAAACGTAAAACCGCTGGTTTCAAGGCTTTTACTCGCATTCATTTCCCACTAAATATACAGGTTTCTGAATTTCTATCTCACGAATATGGGGAGCATTCCAATGCTTGGGTCAACGCGACGGCACAGCACGTCATATCGAGCCAAAACCCAGGGAACGCTCCCCAAATTTCAATAAATTCCCTTACGCACGCAGCGGCAGAACCTTATCTGCGAGCCATGAGGCCACTTCATCGAGCGCAATCTCCTGGCGCTCCCCCGTGGCACGATCCTTTACCTCGGCAACGCCATTCTTCACGCCACGCTTGCCTAGGATTACCTGGTAGGGATAGCCCATAAGGTCGGCATCGGCAAACTTAACCCCCGCGCGCTCCTTACGATCGTCCAACACCACCTCAAGGCCGGCCTCCACGGATGCCGTCGCTATGCGCTCGGCAACCTCGAACACCTCACCCTTGGCATCGAGTGGAATAACCTCAACCTCGTAAGGAGCCACACACACAGGCCACACAATACCGTGCTCGTCGTGATGCTGCTCCACCACCGCTTGCAGCGTACGGCTTACGCCTATGCCATAGCAACCCATCTGGAATGGCCTCTCCTTGCCATCCTCGTCCATAAAGGTCGCTCCCATGGCCTCAGAGTACTTGGTACCCAGCTGGAATACCTGCGAAACCTCGATTCCACGCGCGCCATGCAAGGACTTGCCACACCTTGGGCAACCGTCGTCCTCCTGCGCGGTAACAACGTCGACCCAGCGGTCGTCGGCAATCTGGAAGTCGCGCCCGGGATGTGCGTGCACGTAGTGGTTGTCCTGCTCGTTGGCACCGACGACCCACCATTCGCTCGTGCGCAGGCTCTTGTCGGCATAGGCGGCAACGTTATCGGGCAGACCCACGGGCCCAATAAAGCCCTTTACCAAGCCGTAGTACTCAATCTCCTCGTCAGTCATAAGATGATATGCGCCAAAGGCATGCTCCGCCTTTACGTCGTTCATCTCGTGATCACCGGGTACAAACACGACGGCCGGCTTGCCGTCGCCTGTGACCAACGCCAGTGCCTTGCGCGTCCCCGCCTGGCACACATGCAGGAAATCGGCAAGATCGGCAATGGTCGAGCAGTTTGGCGTGAGGACCTTCTCCAAATCGCCGCTCTGGCCCTCCTCCACCGTAACGACCGCCGTCGCGGCCTCGGTGTCGGCGGCAAAGCCGCAGTCGCACCACACGAGCTCGGCCTCGCCGGCATCGGCAATGGCCATGTACTCAACGCTCGTGTCACCACCTATCTGGCCGGAATCGGCTACCACGGGAAGCGCCTGCAAACCACAACGCTCGCAAATGCGCGCATAGGCATCCTTTTGCTCCTCATAGCTCCGTTGCATGCCCTCGACATCCGCATCGAAGGAGTAGGCGTCCTTCATAATGAACTCTCTGCCACGCATGAGGCCAAAGCGGGGTCGCATCTCGTCGCGGAATTTGTCTTGGATCTGATAGAGCGTTACCGGCAGTTGCTTGTAGCTGCGAAGCTCATTGCGTACAAGATCGGTGAACGTCTCCTCGTGTGTGGGCCCAAGGCAAAACTCACGACCGTGCCGGTCTTCCATACGCATGAGCTCAGGGCCATACTTTTCCCAACGGCCAGAATCGTGCCACAGCTCACCGGGCGTCACCATGGGAACGAGCATCTCTTGCGCCCCAATCGCCTCCATCTCCTCGCGAATGACGGACTCTATCTTGAGCAAGGAGCGCCAAGCGAGCGGCAGGTAGCTATACAAACCTGCGGCAGTCTTGCGGATCATGCCCGCACGCAGCAAGAGCCTGTGGCTTGCGAGCTCTGCCTCCGCGGGATCCTCCTTAAGGGTTGGAGCATATGTAGTGCTCATCTTTGCAAAGGTCTTCACGCGTCGATCCTTCCTACTGTACGACGTGATTGCCCGTCTATCCTAGCAGATGGAACATCTTCAAGGCCTCACCCATTCCCAAGAATCGCCGATTCCGAAAGAGATGGGCGGCCATGCCCCACGCCTGCGTCTGCCCGCAAGCGGCGACTCACGAAGTGAGCGAGCAAAGCGAGCGCGGAGTCGCATGCGCGCAGACGCAGGCGTGGGGCATGGCCGTCCACCGTGACTAAACATCCCCCGGCATAGCCGGGGGGTTTATTAACGCCGCATAGCGGCTTAGTACACATGCGGCGTAGCCGCGGCCAGCGGGTGGATGTTGCCGTCTGGCCCCCCACGGGGGCGGCTTTGCCTTACTCTATCTTGCTGCCGTCCTCTTGGCGCTGTATGTACCTGCGGATTATCGACTCGTTAAGCCCGACGGTACTGACGTAGTACCCGCGCGCCCACAGGGTGCGGTCCCTGCCGGTCAGCTTGCGCCACTCGGGGTGCCTCTCGTGTAGCACTATCGCGCTCTTGCCCTTAAGCCTGCCCACAACGTGGCTCACGCTGTGCTTGGGCGCTATCCTCAGGCAGATGTGTATGTGGTCCACACAGGCCGTGCCCTCCACTATCTCCACGCCGTCCATGTGGTCCACAAGCATCCGCAGTATCTCTCCCACCTCCCTCCTGGTCTCCCCGTACAGGACCTTCCTGCGGTATTTCGGTATCCATACGATGTGGTATACGCACTCCCAGCTCGTGTGCGATAAGCTATGCTTGTCCATGTTGACCTCGCTCCTGCAACGCGCAGCCCGCCAGCCGCGTCCTATATGCTAGTAGCGAGGTCAATCTGTTACAAAGGGCTCGTTAAGGGTAAAACCGTTGTTAGCACCACAGGCATAGCCTGTGGGTTTCTCACTGGACTAACGGGCGGCCCTGGGCGTCAAACTTCCTCGCGCGGTCTGCCAGCTCCGGCAGCGAACTTTTGGCTATACATCTCTTTCTCGGCATTTCGTACCAACAATCGCATGTCGGCCGTACGAGCCTCAACCGACGCCGCACCACACGACACCCGATGTCCAGCAGCCAGCAGACGCTCACGCATGTCACTCAGGAGACTGCGAACATCGTCCGCGTCACCATCCGGAACAAAGCCAACGAACTCGTCGCCACCAATGCGAAAGGTGTGCTCCACGCCAAAGAGCTTCTGCATCTCGTTTGCAATGGCACACACAAGCGCGTCACCCGCATCGTGGCCCTTGGTATTGTTAAGCTCGTGCAATCCATCGGCATCGGCGTAAGCGCACACAAGCACGCGCGCATCGCCACGCGGATAGTCTTCGAGCCGGGACTCATAGCAATTGCGGTTCTTGAGTCCCGTAAGGACGTCCGTCTCGCTCAAGTAGGCAATCTCGTTCGCCTGATACAGCGATCTGAACTTCGTGCGCGTAACAAACACGTTCGCAAGTAATCCCACCCCACCAAACGTTATGGCATTCCACACGTCATCGCCCGCGATAACGGGATCCTTGAGCGCAACGGAAGCTATGCACACGGCCGCAGTCGCCAAAGCCGTCTGTATTGCCACGCTCAAGGGTCTCGACACGAAGAGCAATGGAGTAACCAAAAGGAACACGATGGAAGATACGGCAGGGTACTCTACGTGTCTCATCGACACGCAAATGGCAAACACATAGAGCACGATCATGAACAGATGCGTAAGAATCCTCACAACACTTCTGTCGGGATGCTCCGAGCGAGCGCAGGCATGCGAAACGAGGGCAAGGATTCCCATGGCAATACATGCTCCCATGTATATGAACGTATTCTGCCCAACAATATTGCCCATGAAGGTGCTCGCCAGCAAGAGCACACAGAATGCGACGCTTCCGATGGGGGCATATACCTGCAGGCTCCTGATATTCTCCTTGTCCGCGTCCTCGCGCACCATATGAAACTGTTCCTGCGTAAGACCCCCATAGAGCAGAAGGTCCCGCATGCTATGAAAAAGACTCATTTCACTCCAAGCAAGATGGCTGCATCCAAGTGTAGGCTACCCAAGCGACAACAATGCATATCGTTCTTGGCGACAAATACCCTATAATCACAATGTTTGAAGCAAGCCAAAAAACAAGCAATGCGTTTATTCATGTGCCAAATGAACAGGCCTAAGAAATCACGCCACTATACGCCAAACCTGCGCTCGATCTCCAAAAAGAGCTCATCCACCAAATCGGCCTCGGCAACTTTGCGCAAGGGCTTGCCGTCCACGAAGATCAGGCCACTCCCCTTGCCGCAGGCAATGCCAATATCTGCGTCGCGAGCCTCGCCTGGGCCGTTTACCACGCACCCCATGACGGCCACGCTTATGGGAGCGCGCACGTCACGCAGGCGTCGCTCCACCTCCTCGGCCATGCCAATGAGGTTTACTTGGGTGCGTCCGCACGTCGGGCAGCTCACCAACTCGGGGCGCAACCTTCGCATGCCAAGTGCCGACAAAAGCTCCCATGCAACGTCGACCTCCTCCACGGGGTCAGCCGTGAGGGAGAGACGCATGGTATCGCCTATGCCTGCCTCCAAGAGCGTACCCACGGCAACGCAATTCTTCACGGTCCCTTGTCTGAGCGTGCCCGCCTCGGTTACGCCCACATGAAGCGGGTATTCTGGCAGACCTTCCGAGAGCATCCTATACGTCTGAACGGTAACTGGAACCGAATGCGCCTTGGCGGAAAGAACGATGTTTGCAAAGCCGCGCTCCTCAAAGTGTGCCACGAAGGCGGCACAGCTCTCCACGAGCTTTTGCGGAAGGGTAAGGTCCGTTCGTGCGTCCACGTCCTTGTCAAGGGAACCCGCATTGACGCCAATGCGGATGGGTATGTCACATTCCCCAGCGGCGTCTATTACGGCATCCACGCGCTCAAACGACCCGATGTTTCCAGGGTTCACACGTAAGCCGGCGGCACCACGACGCGCCGACGCGATGGCCAGCTCATGGTCAAAGTGGATGTCGGCAACGACCGGCAGCGGGGACGCGTCGCAAATGCGCTCAAAACCATCCAACGCATCGGCGTTGGGTACCGCAACGCGCACGATCTCGCACCCAGCCTGCGCAAGGCGCCCGATCTGTTCCAGCGTCTGCATTGGGTCGGATGTCTTGGTCGTACACATGGACTGCACGCTTACGGGCGCACCTCCGCCCACCGCCACGTTACCCACCATAACCTGCCGCGTACGCTCACGTGCCGCCACGTCGTTCCTGTCCAACAAACGAATCACCTATCCTGCGAAGATGCGCAACACGTCGTTGCGAAGGGCCACAATGAACACGAAAGCAAAGGACGCAAGGCCCACATAGCTAACCGCGTTCTGCGCCCGAATCGAGAGGGGCCGACGAATGATCACCTGTATGATCTCGATAAGAATCTTGCCGCCGTCGAGCGGAGGAATGGGCAGCAGGTTCATGAAGCCCAGTGACATGGAAATCGCGGCCATGAGCGCAATCATGTCTGCAAGGCCCGAAGCCGCAGCCTCGGAAGCCATGACGGATATGCCCACAATCGAGCTCGACTGGTTGAGCACCTCCATGGTGTGCTGCGGCATGATGAGCTGCGCTACCTTTTCCAAGACCATCTGGCCATAACCCAGGGCCGCCCGCATGGCCTCAAGCGGGTTGAGGCGATAGGTGCTGCTCTTCGGCGAGACGCCAATGAGGCTCGTCTGCTCACCCTCGGGAAGGTCTATGTGCGCGGTGGACTGGACGCCGTTGCGTTCGTACACAAGGTCGAAGTCCTTGCCCGCGGCACAGCTCTTCCCCAGCTCCTCGTGCAGGCCGTTCCAGTCCTTTACCTCCACATCGCCCACGCGCACGATCACGTCGCCAGGCTGAAGGCCGGCATCTTGCGCCAGCGAGCCCTGCGTCACCTCGCCGAGCACGTTTTGGTTTACGTAGTAGGAAAACTCGGTGGTCGCATATACGCCCGTCACGAGCACGAACGCCAACAGCAAGTTAACGAACGGGCCTGCCATGAGCATTACCAACCGCTTGGGAACGCTCACGCCCTTGTAGGTGTGCGAGAGCTCGCTTTTGAGTTGCCCCTGTGCGTCGGACAATGGCCGAGGCTCGCCTTCATCGGTAAAGCCGGGAAGCGAAAAGTCATGGCCGTCGTCGTACTCGGTAAGCATGTTTGCGTCGCGGGCAATGGTGGAGAAGGACGCCGGATAATCACGCTGGTTGGGATGCTCCCCACGCTCGGGGTCATAGTAGGGCTTGATTGCCGCAAGGTCGCACAGACCCAGGAGCAGCGTATAGGCGCGATCCACATCCACGTCGAGCTCGGCAGCCAAGGCCTCGGCCTCCACTATGCCCTCACGTTGCACGATGGCAAAGGCGGGGGCCATAAGATCGTCGTGCTCGCCCTCCATGCCGCAGATGCGGTTATAGCCACCCAGCAGAAACGGGGTAACGCCCACTTCGGTGCCATGCGATTTGCTCTTGTGCGAGAGTTTGAGCCTGCAAGGCAGGCCAAGGAAGAATTCCGTTACGCGCACCCCAAAGGCACGTGCGGCAAGATAGTGTCCGCCCTCATGCACAAACACGAGCAGGGACAGAACGAGCACTCCCCAAAAGATGGCAGAGAGCGTTCCTATGAACATGTTCATGGACGAACCTCCCGTAGCACGGTACGTGCGCAAGCACGCGCCCACGCATCGCAGTCCTCAAGTTGTTCTAAAGACTCTACCCGCTCTACCTTCGTTTTATCCATCACGGCTCGCACGGTGCGCTCAATATCCAAAAATCCACATGACCCTTCGCGAAAGGCGGCATTCGCAACCTCGTTGGCCGCGTTCATGGCACAGGGCAACGTTCCGCCCGTACGGCCTGCCTCGCGAGCGAGGGCCAGGCAGCCAAATACCTCCTCATCCGCCTCGCCCAAGGTAAGCGGCGGCTCCGCGCACCAGTCCAAAGGCTCGCACGGAGCCTCCCAACGCTCGGGATAGCTAAGCGCGTACTGTATGGGAATGCGCATGTCGGAAGGACCGAGCTGGGCCTTTACCGACCCGTCGACAAACTCCACCATCGAGTGAATGCGGCTCTGCCGCTGTACGAGCACTCGTATCGCATCCACGTCCACGTCGAACAGATGGTGGGCCTCGAGCACCTCCAGTCCCTTGTTCATGAGCGTAGAGGAATCGATGGTGATCTTTGGTCCCATGCTCCAGGTGGGATGAGCCAAGGCATCTGCCGCCGTGATGTGCGCAAGCTCTTCACGGGCGCGTCCGTAGAAGGGGCCGCCCGAGCACGTGAGCCAAATGCGTCGCAGATCTTGCGGCCTCTCCCCAACCAAGCACTGATAGATGGCGCTGTGCTCGGAATCAACCGGGATCAGCTGTCCCGGCCTCACGAGCGGCATGAGCAAGTCGCCGCCAACGACAATTGACTCCTTGTTGGCGTACGCAAGAACCTTGCCCGCCTGTAGCGCGAGCAAACCGGCCTGGATGCCCGCGGCACCAACCACGGCCGATACCACGCAGTCCACGTCTTCGAGCGCCGTCAATGCCGCGACCGCCTGAGGCCCTATGCCAAGCGAGCAGCCTTCTGGGAGCTCGCCCAAAACAGCATCGTGCGCGTGGGCCTCGCTGGCAACCGCCACATGGGTCACGCCAAACTCGCGCGCAGCCGAAACCAGAAAATCGCAGGACCCATACACAGACAGCGCAACGACGCGCACCTTATTTGAGTGTTGACGGCATACGTCCAGCGTCTGCTTCCCAATGGAGCCAGAGCAACCCAACACGGCCACGCGCAAGGGTCGCCGACGCGGCGCCTTGCCGGCGGTGTCTTCGAATATGTTCACAGAATACCTCCAAAGAGCAGAATGAAGTAGGCGACGGTGGCGCCAAACAGCACCGAATCGGTTCTGTCTAGGAGCCCACCGTGACCGGGCAAGAGGTTGCCGGAATCCTTTACGCCCACGCCACGTTTTATGCGCGACTCAAATAGGTCGCCCAGCACCGCAAAGATGCCTTCCGCAACACCACAGACAAGGGCAATCGGCCAAGTGAGCCCTCCTATGTGCAGAGCCGCTCCGATGCACCACACGATCAAGCATCCCACCAGGCCTCCGTAAAAGCCCTCCCAACTCTTGTTGGGAGAGATGCGCGGCGCCATCTTATGCGTGCCTATGGCTGACCCAACCATATAGGCAACCGAGTCCTCCGCCCACATGGAGCCAATGACCAGCAGCGCAAGAAGCGCGCCGTCAAGGCCCTTGTCGGAATTGCGTATCAAGGCAAGGCATGCAAGCGTGAGCGAGGTGTATATGGGACCAAACGCCGAGATGGCAACGTCGGCTATGCTCACGCGTGGGTTGAACACATACCAAATGGATACCGAAAGAAGAAGGACGCAGGTAACCGCCACAAGGATCTCTCGTTGCACGAGCACGGCAAGCAGGGGGTAGGCGAATGCGGCCGCCAGACCCACGATCTCGTTTGGACGCCGACCGGCCATTCGGCATATGCGAAAGAACTCTGAGCAGCACAGCCAGCCCATGGCAGACATAAGCACTGCCGTGGGATAGCGACCGGCAAACAGGCAAACGATGATAACCACCACGTACACCACGCCCGAGAGCGTGCGGGTGAGCAGCTTTTCCGTCCATCCGCGCACACGCTGTCCCTTGAGCTCGCCAGCGTCGCGCTGCTCCTCCTTCGAGGCCCTGCGATTTTCCAGACGTTCAATGCCACGGTCGAGCCCTACCGGCTCCTCGCCATGTTCTCTATGCTCGCTACGCTCGGAACTCACGACTCGACCACTCCTCCAAATCGGCGCCCACGGCCTTGGAACGAACGGATGGCCCTGAGATAGTCCCAACGGGTAAAGTCAGGCCACAGCACGTCAGTAACGTACATTTCGGTATAGGCAAGCTGCCATAGCAGGTAATTCGAGAGCCTCAACTCGCCGGAGGTTCTGATGAGTAGCTCCGGATCGGGCAATCCATGCGTATACAGCCGCTCGGACAGGGCTCTTTCGTCGAGTTTCTCTACGTCAAGCGACCCCTGCATCGCCTCTTTGGCAATCATGCGCGCCGCACGAACGAGCTCGGCCCGAGATCCATAGTTCACCGCCAGCGCAAAGACCATCCCATCGTGGTCCGCGGTCTGCTCCAGCCCTTCCTTGAAGACTTTATAGGTCTGCTTCGGGAGCGCCTCGATGTTGCCAAGGAAGCGCAGCTGAACGTTTTCCTGATGGAAGAGCGGAAGCTCCTTGAGCAATGTGGTGGCAAACAGGTGCATAAGAAGATCGACTTCCCTCTGCGGCCTGCGCCAGTTTTCGGTAGAGAACGCATAGGCGCTTAGCACATCCACGCCCAAGCGAACGCTGGTAGTGACGGCCTCACGCAACGAATCGACACCGGCAACATGCCCTTTGGGACGGGCCAAGCCTCGCGCCTGGGCCCATCGGCCATTCCCATCCATGATCAACGTAACGTGACACGGCACGCGCGCGAGGTCGATGTCGTCGAGTCGAATGTCTTCGGGTGGGTCTGCGTAGTATTCCCGCAGCTTTTGCTCGTCAAACTGCACTAAATGCTCCGTTTCCGCATGGAACTCTGAAAGACGCCTTTTATTTTAGGAAGAGACCTCAACTTGGGGCTCGTCCCCAAGTTGAGGTCAAGCGACCACCGTGCGCTTTGCCTATATGGACATTACTTCCTCGGTCTTTGCCTTAAGGCGCTCTTCAACCTCTTTCACGTATTTGTCCGTGAGGTTCTGCACGCGCTTCTTCTCGACGTTCTGTTGGTCTTCCGAAAGCTCCTCGTCACGATCAATCGCGCGATTGGCATCCTTGCGTGCGTTGCGAATGGAAATGCGGCACTCCTCCGCATACTGCTTGCAGTCGCGAACGAGCTCACGACGACGCTCCTCGGTAGGTTGGGGGAACGGCAGGCGAATGGAGTGTCCGTCGTTGGAGGGGGTAATGCCCAAATCGGACTGCCGTATGGCCTTCTCTATGTTATTCAGAGAGCTCTTGTCCCACGGTTCGATTACCAGCATGGAGGCCTCGGGAACCTTTACGCCGGCAAGCTGGGTAATGGGAGTGGGCTGGCCATAGTAGTCAACCTTAACGGAATCAAGGATGTGCGGATTCGCACGCCCCGTGCGCACGCGCCCGAAGTTGTACTCAAGCGAGTCGATGCTCTTCATCATCCGCTCTTCGGCGTTGTCGGTATGAATGCTCATATTACTCGTCCTTCCCTTCCACGACGGTCGAACCGACGTGCTCACCACGCAGAGCGCCCGCAAAGGCCCCCGCATCTTCCATACGAAATACCATTATAGGCATATGATTGTCTTGGCAAAGCGCCGTTGCCGTGGCGTCCATCACCTTGAGCCCGCGACTCAGCATCTCTGCGTAGGTTATGGTGTCGAAGCGCACCGCATCCGGATGCGTAACGGGATCCGCGTCGTAGATGCCATTGACCTTGGTTGCCTTCATGAGGACATCTGCGTCTATCTCGCACGCACGCAGTGCCGCCCCGGTATCGGTCGTGAAGTAGGGATTCCCCGTGCCAGCAGCAAAAATAACAATGCGCCCCTTTTCCAAATGGCGTATTGCCCGACGACGGATGTAGGGCTCGGCGACCTGCCTCATCTCGATGGCGCTCATCACGCGACAATCCATCCCATTGCGCTCGAAGCAATCCTGCAGCGCTATGGAATTGATGACGGTCGCAAGCATACCCATGTTGTCGCCCTGGGCACGGTCCATGCCCGCAGCAGCACCCGATACGCCCCTAAAAATGTTGCCACCGCCCACGACGATGGCTATTTGAACTCCAGCCTCCCAAGCTGGACGAATGTTCTTCGCGATGCGCTGGGGTACGGCAGGATCAACACCGTACTCCTTTTCGCCCATAAGAGCCTCGCCCGAAAGCTTAAGAAGGACTCTTTTGTACGTATACTCCTCCACGCAAACCTCCTTCTATTCCGTCTCGTAAAGAATAGCAGAAGAGAGAGGAACGTAACAAAAATCGTAGGTTGCCATCACGGTCCGCCCATGCGCCTTGTTACAGTTCACACCCCCGTGCCTTCGCCGGTCCCGCATGCGGCTCGCGCCACCCGGGCACGCGCCACACCCCGCATGCGGCTCCGCGCTCGCTTCGCTCGCTCACTTCGTGAGTCGCCGTTCCCGGCCCCGCACCCGCACCACACCCCGCATGCGGCTCCGCGCTCGCTTCGCTCGCTCACTTCGTGAGTCGCCGACTGCGGGCCGCGGTGCGGGTGCGGGGTCGGGAACGGCGCCCTAATATAAAAAGAGCGGACCCCGAAGGACCCGCCCGAATTTCTAGCCAACCTCTACGATAGCTACTATTTACTGCCGCTTACTCGCCAAACTGGAAGCGGACAAAGTCAACGATCTCGATTTCGTCGCCTACGCTCTGAGAGACCTTCTTGGCAAGCTGGCCAACGGTAACGTCGGGATCCTTGATGAAGTCCTGCTCGGTAAGGACGCTTTCCTCATAGAACTTCTTAAGGCGGCCGTTAACGATGTTGTCCCAGAACTTCTCGGGGCGACCGGACTCGGCGGCCTGCGCACGATAGATCTCCTTCTCGTGCTCAACGACGTCGGCAGGCACGGAGTCGCGCGTGGCACCCGCAGGAGCGGAGGCAACAACCTGCATGGCAACGTCGTGCGCGAAGGACTTGAACTCCTCGTTGTTAATGGTGTCGGCATTGTTGAAGGAGAACTGCACCAGGGCGCCAAGCTTGCCGTTGTGGTGGATATAGCTCACGAGGCCACCCTGCTCCACCTCAACGCGCTCGAAGCGCTGGATCTTCATGTTCTCGCCGATGACGTGAATCATTTCCTTGAGCTCGGCGTCTACGGTGTTGCCGTTCATCTCGCACTCGAACAGGGCGTCCACGTCGGCGGGTGCAAGCTCGGCGACGACCTTGGCGAGCTCGGCGGCAAAGCCCTGGAACTTGGCGTTGCTGCCCACGAAGTCCGTCTCGCAGGTGAGCTCGAGCAACGCGCCGCGCTTGCCGTCCTCGCTCACGTAGGCGGCAATGGTGCCCTCGTTGGTGTCGCGGCCAGCGCGCTTTACGGCTTTGGCAAGACCCATGGTGCGCAGGACGTCAACGGCCTTCTCGATGTCTCCGTCGGCCTCGACGAGTGCCTTCTTGCACTCCATCATGGGGGAATCGGTCATCTCACGAAGCTGCTTTACCATGGCAGCGGTTACTTTAGCCATATTGGAACCTCCTCAATTGGTTATGACAATACTTATGGATGAGCACTACCTTACTCAGCCGCCGTCGCGGACTCCACGTCCACGGCAGGGGTGGTCTCGCCACTCATCATTTCCTCGGCGGAAATCTGCTCCTTGCCCGTGCCGGCAAGTACGGCGTCTGCCACGAGCTCGCACATCAGAGCGACGGAACGAATGGCGTCGTCGTTTGCGGGAATGCCGTACTCAATGAGGTCGGGGTCGGAGTTGGTGTCGAGCAAGCCAATAACGGGGATGTGCAGACGATTTGCCTCCTTGACGGCAATCTCCTCGCGCTTGGTGTCTACCACGAAGATGGCCTGGGGCAAAGACTTCATGTTACGCACGCCACCCAGGTTGCGCTGAAGCTTCTCCAGCTCCTTGGTGAGCATAGCCTGCTCCTTCTTCACGAAGGAAGACATGCGGCCATCCTCAACCATGGCCTCAAGCTCCTCCATGCGATCGATGCGCGAACGCATGGTTACGAAGTTGGTGAGCATGCCGCCCAGCCAACGCTGGTTGATGTAGGGCATGCCACAGCGCTCAGCCTGCGTCTGGATGGACTCCTGAGCCTGCTTTTTGGTGCCCACGAAAAGCACGGTGCCACCCTTGGCGGCAGTGTCGCGCAGCATGGTGTAGGCGCGGTCGCCATTGATGATGGTCTGCTTGAGGTCGAGGATGTAGATCCCGTTGCGCTCGCCAAAGATGTACGGACGCATCTTGGGGTTCCAACGACGCGTCTGGTGGCCATAGTGGCACCCGGCATCAAGCAGTGTGTGGATATTGATCTTCACAGCCATGTTCTTACCTCCTGTGGTTGGTCCTCCGCGTAGGGTCATCCTTTCCCATCCACCCGCCATTTGGCTGCTAAGCGGGCACCACGGACGGAAAGTCGCCACGCGTGTGTACTTATTGCCGTGCGGACGCACGACGGTGCAGAAGTATAGCAGACAACGAGCGTCGCACGCAACCTGCACAAAGAGGTTCGAGACTCGGCGCTCCTGATTCGCGGGGGACGCTGGAAAGCACCGTGCTCGAACAGCGCTACGTCGCCTTGGGCTGGCGAGGGGCGGGCGGGAGAGGCTCCGCGTGCTCAAACAGCGCTACGCGAACTGCGCGCGCGGAGCTCGTCCCGCCCGCCCCTCGCCAGCCCAAGTCACGTTGCGAACTCGCGCGGCTTGCTTTCCAGCGCCCCCTGCGAATCCGGAATGGAGCGCAGGTCCGAGATCACACCCGCCTTCGCGGTGCGAAGATCGTCTTCCGAGAAGTCGCCCCGGCAGACCGCGTCCAGCTGGGCAAAGATTTCCGCCTTCGCCGCGTC
>JAFWKQ010000114.1 GCA_017545665.1 Atopobiaceae bacterium | reverse complement strand
CGAAGTGAGCGAGCGAAGCGAGCGCGGAGCCGCATGCGGGTCGGAGCGGACACGGGGGCGGGCGACTCTGGCTTGTGGCGGCCCGCAGGCGACGACTCACGAAGCGAGCGCGGAGCCGCATGCGGGTCGGGGTAGGCGCAAGGGCATGAACGATAGCTGGAGTACCTGCTCACTACGTGTTTGTGTTGTGGTTATTGTAGTTTTACATGGTGATGTGCTACCATGTAGCACTGCTTGTATATGGCAAGATCGCCTGCGGATTCGCAGACGTTGCACGAAGGACAAGAGAGGTCAACGATGGCAGTACCCAAGCAAAAGAAGGGCCGCGGCGCCACGCACACACGCCGCTCCGCCAACAGCAAGCTCGCCGCTCCGGCACGTTCCGAGTGCCCGCGTTGCGGTGCTCCCAAGCTTCCGCATCATGTGTGCCCAAGCTGTGGCTACTACAAGGATCGCGAGATCGTCGTAACCGAGTAGCGAGAGCCGAACCAGAGACCTGGGAGGCCGGTCCCTTCTGGGATCGGCCTTCTTCAGTCTGTATACGAAGAGTAGGGGAGAACTAAGCATGACAACAATTTGCGTGGACGCCATGGGAGGCGACGAGAAACCTGAGGTCGTTTGCGAGGGCATTGCCCAGGCGCTGGCGAAGGATGAGGACCTCAGCGTATTGGTGGCAGGAGACGAGAGCGTTGTCGTCCCCTTCTGCGATGCGACCGACCGCGCAATGCCGCTTGTGACTACCGAGGTAATTGGCATGGGAGAGCATCCCGCAGAGGCCGTGCGCAAGAAAAAGGATTCCAGCATAGTCAGGGGCTGCGCCGCTGTGCGCGCGGGCGATGCGCAGGGGTTCTTCTCTGCCGGATCGACTGGTGCGATATTTGCCGCTGCCACCATGGGCGTCGGACGGATACGGGGCATCAAGCGTCCGTGTCTTGCCATGCCTATGCCTGGCCTGGACGGCCATTCCACCGTGTTTTGCGATTTGGGGGCGAACGCGGACGTGCGTCCCGAGATGATCGTGCAGTTTGCGCAGATGGGCGCCGCGTACGCACAGATCGCCCTTGGCGTTCGGAATGCGCGGGTAGGCCTGCTTTCCAACGGCGAGGAGGATACCAAGGGCTCCGAGATGGCGCTGGCCTTCCATCAGGCGCTCAAGGAGGCGGACTGTGGCTTTGTGGGCAATGCCGAAGGCACCGACATCCTTCTTGGAAACTTTGACGTAATCGTGTCGGATGGCTTTACGGGCAACATTGCCCTCAAGACGCTTGAAGGCACGGCAAAGTTCATTCTCAAGAGTCTCAAGGCAGCCATTGAGCACTCCATCCGTGGCAAAGTGGGCGCACTGCTGCTCAAGCCCGTGCTCAAGGATGTGCAGGTCATGCTTTCGGGCGACGATTACGGCGGAGCCATTCTGCTTGGCCTAAAGGCGCCGGTGCTCATTGGGCATGGTGCAACGAGCGCCCAGGCGGTGGCTGCAGGCACCTTGGCCTGCGCGGCGGCGGTCCGTGGGCAGCTTACGGAAAAGGTGGCCAGCACGTTTGCCGAGTAGCTGTGGAACGCGCTCTTTGGGACGAGGCGCACTTGCCCCGTTGAACGTATAGTACAATTGTGCGTGCACATTACAATGCGGGGCGAGTCCCCGGAAATGAGGAGGTTTTCATGGACCGCGCTACGATTTTGAAGAAGGTTGCTGCGCTTGTGAGCGAGACGCTCGAGGTAGATGAGGCGAATGTAACGGAAGAGCTCAAGTTTGAGGAGCTTGGTGCCGATTCGTTTGATTTGCTTGAGTTGGTTACGGCGCTCGAGGATGAGTTTGGCCTTACCCTAGACGATGACTCGCTGGCCGAAATCGCGACCGTGGGCGACGCCGTGGACGCCATTCAAAATGCCTAGGGAGCCCTTGGGTTTGGGGTTTTGGTTTGAAACTTCGCGCACGAATTAAGGCAATACAGCAGATCGTAGGTCATGAGTTCGAGGACCAGGACCTTGTGGTCTCTGCCATAACGCATCCGTCGGCCGCCGAGGGAAAGTCGGTTTCGGCATCATACGAGCGACTCGAGTTCTTGGGGGACTCCGTGCTGGGGACTTTGGTCGCGCTTCACGTGTACAGGCGCTTTCCCGGCATGAATGAGGGAGAGCTCAGCAACATTCGCACCACACTCATATCTGGAGAGATGCTTTCGCGTGTGGCGGAGGATTTGGGTGTGGGGCAATACTTGCTGCTTGGGCACTCAGAGCGAGGAACCCAGGCGCGTGGTATGCACAAGGCCTTGGAGGATGTGTACGAGGCGCTTGTGGCCGCGCTCTATTTGGACGGTGGCATGGAGGTTGCCTCGGCTTTTGTCAATAGAACGCTTTTATGCTACGTGACTCCCGACCTTGCGAAGAGGCCTCTCTCGCCAAAGTCGCGACTGCAAGAGGTAACGCAGCGCGACTTCCACTGTGGCCCGACGTATAAACTCGTGGGGGAGGAAGGGCCAGCTCATACTCCCACCTTCACGACCGTCGTATTCGTCGAGTCGCGACGCGTGGGTCGTGGAAAGGGGTCCACAAAGAAGGAGTCCGAATCCGCTGCCGCGCTTGATGCCTTGCGTAGGATGGGCTATGCCAAAGAGGCCAGTATGGGCATGGGTGGCGTAAGCATGCTTCCCAGAGAGGACGGGGATGTATCTTAAGTCTCTTACCCTGCGCGGATTCAAGTCGTTTGCCGACAAGACCGCCATGGAGTTCGATCCTGGCCTCACTGTGGTCGTTGGCCCCAACGGATCGGGTAAGTCCAACATCTCAGATGCGATCCTTTGGGTTCTTGGCGAGCAGAGCGCCAAGATGCTGCGAGGGTCGGCGATGGAGGACGTCATATTCTCGGGTTCCTCCGCGCGCCAGTCGGTGAGCCTTGCCGAGGTAACGCTTGTGCTTGACAATTCCGACGGCGCGTTGCCCGTAGACCACTCAGAGGTTGCGGTTACGCGCCGCGTATATCGTTCGGGCGAGTCCGAATACCTTATTAACAACGCGCCGTGCCGTCTTATGGACATCGTGGACATTCTCCATGATTCGGGACTCGGGCGCGAAATGCACTCGATCATTAGCCAGGGCAATCTGGATTCCATCCTCTCCAGCAGGCCAGAGGAGCGTCGCGAGCTGATCGAGGAAGCTGCCGGCATATCGAAGCACCAGCGCCGAAAGGCACGCTCAGAGCGCAAGCTCAAGAGCATGGAGGAAAACCTCACCCGTGCCAAAGATATCAATCGAGAGATCCAGCGTCAGCTACGGCCGCTCGAGCGACAGGTGGGCAAGGCTCGCCAGGCCCGTGAAATCTCCGATCAGTTGCGCGAGGTGTCGCTTTGCCTTGCCGTGGATGACCTTCGCAAGCTGCAGGAGGTTCATGAGCGGCTTTTGTCTCAGGCCAGGGAAGGCGAGGCGAGCGTATCGATTGCCAGGCTTCGGCTCAAGCAGAGAACTGAGGAGCTTGAGCGCTATCAAAGCCTTTTGGAAGAGAAGGGCATCTTCGTCGGGGACTTGGGAGCACAGCGCAGGAGACTTGCCGACCAGCTTACGCGGCTTGAATCGGACGTTCGACTGCTCGGCGAAAAGGGTCGCAATATGACCGCGCGCATAGAGGGCCTTGAATCGAGCGCAAGCGCAGCCGAGCAGGAGCGTGCGCAGGCGGAGGAGGAGCTCCGACGCGTGACTGAGGAGCTCGGCAACGCACGTGCGCAGTGGAGTGAGCTCAAGCGACAGGTTGAGGAGCTCACGCCCAAGGCGCGTGAGGCAAAGGCTCGGCGCAAGGAGTTGGGCAGGCGCCTTGCGCAAGCGCAGGCCGACCAACGCGCCGCACAGCGTACGGCGGACCAAGAGACATTGGCCCATGCAAAGCTGCGAGACCAAATAGGGAACGCGGAGGTTGAGGACGGCCTGTTCAGGAATCGCCTACAGCAGCTCGACGAGCAGCTAGAGACTGGCGCATCGCGGCTTGCAGAGCGAAAGACACGCGAAGGTGAGCTCAAAACGGAGCTGGATGAAGCAAATCGACAAGCCGAGGATGCCAAGGGTCGCATTCGCAAATTGCAGGAGCGTCTGAACACCGCGCGTGCAGAGGAGCGCGAGGCCCGAGACCTTCTGACGCGGCAACAGGCATCGCTATCGGCGTTGGAGTCGGTGGACGAGCAGATGGAGAGCGCAAGTCCCCTTGTGGCGAAGCTGATGAAAGATGACGGCCTCGCCCGGGAGGTAGAGTGTCGCCTCGCAGACCTCATTGAGGTGCCGAGCGAATTTGAGGGGCTTGTGGAACGGTTGCTCGGCGAGGATCTTTATGCGTTGGTTGTGGCAGATGCCACTGCAACAGAGCGTTTGTCGAGTGCTGCCGTGGGTATAGGCGAGGCAAAGGGCAGGGCTACCGTCGTGCGCAAGGATGTGCGCGCGAACGAATGCGCCAAAGAGGCGCCAGGTCAGCCGTTGCACGCTATGATCACTGTCCACGCTGGTGCCGAGGCGCTCGTCGAGGCGCTTCTGGGTGACGTTCGTGTGGTTGCAAACGCAAGCCAGGCAATAGAAGCACATGACAAAAACCCTGCTTGCACCTATGTTACGAAGGAAGGCTTGGTTGCGTTACCCGACGGTCGCGTGATAGTTGGCATGGGTACGCAGGCCGAAGAAGGCTCCCTTGAGCGCAAGAGACGTATGAGGTTGTTGCGCGAGGGAATGGCTTCTCTTGAGGCAAGCCTGAGCGAAGCTACCGAACGCGTAGGCTCATGTGAGTCAGATTTGCAGAACGCGCGAGACCTCAATGCGCGCGCCAAAGGGGATGCCGCTCGATTGCGCGGGGAGCTTTCGTCAGTCACTGCGGAAGTGGGACGCCTGGAGGGCCAGCTGGAGTCTGCGCGCTCCGAGAAAGAGCGCGTCGAGCGCCAGCGGAGCGAGGCGGCAGGCAAGGCTCAGGATGCGCGTGCTGCCATAGAACGACACAAGGAGGCTGCAGAGCGCGCTGCCGCCCAGGCTCAGGATTTCGCACAGCTCGCCGAAACGCTTTCTGACGAGCGAGCGGAGGCATCTAGGTCGGAGGCCGATGCGGATCGGCGCGTTTCCGAGCACCGTCTTAAGCTCGCAACGGTCCAAGAGCGCAAGAACAACCTCATAACGCGCGAGGACGAGCTGCGCGTGCGCGTACGCAGGCAAGAAGAGGGCATGCGAAGTGCCAACAAGGAAGTCGCTGAGCTGCGGGCGCGTCTTAGGAGAGTGGCGCCGCTGCAGGATAGCTATCGCGCCATACAAGAGCGTGCGCTTGCATGGCAGGAGCGGCTGGACGACCGAGCCTCATTGGCTGAGGCTGACTCGGAGTCGCTCAAAGAGACCATAGGCAACGCTCGTAAAGCGGTTGATGCTGCTCGCGATGAGCTTGAAAAGGCTCAAGAGCGCTTAAATGACCTAAAGGTGGAGAAGGGTAAGGTTGAGGTTCAGGTTCAGACTGCGGTCTCTGCCATCGAAGAAATGGGAGAGGACCTTACCGAGGCCCTTGCCATTCCCGCACCCGAGGACCGTGAGGCAGCTGAGGTTCGCAAGGAAGACCTCAGCAGAAAGCTGGCATCCATAGGTCCTGTGAACGAGGTCGCCATGGACGAATACGCCCAGCTCAAGGCAAGGGCCGACTACATAGCCGAGCAGGTTGGCGATCTGGAGAGCGCACGCAAGTCGTTGTCGAAGATCACCGCCGCAATCGAACGCAAGATGCGACGCCAGTTCCTTGTTGTCTTCGACCAGGTGAATGCCAACTTCGGTGAGGTGTTCTCCCTGTTGTTCCCAGGTGGTTCTGCGCACCTCGAGATGACGGATCCGGACCACCTTTCCGAGACGGGAATCGAGGTCGTCGCGCAGCCCCGAGGCAAAAAGATACAAAAGATGATGCTCATGAGCGGTGGTGAGAAGAGCCTTACCGCGCTGGCGCTTCTTTTTGCGGTGTATAGGACGCGTACCGTGCCGTTTTACGTGTTCGATGAGGTGGAGGCGGCGCTGGACGACTCCAATCTTGGCAAACTGCTCGATGCCATAGACGAGCTGCGTAAAACCACGCAACTCATAGTAATATCGCATCAGCGTAGGACTATGGAAAATGCGGACGTACTCTACGGGGTTTCGATGCAGGCCGACGGCGTAAGCCATGTGGTCTCGCAGCGTCTCGATCATACGGGAAGGATGGTGAAGGCCTAATGGCATTGTTCGACAGACTCAAGGAGGGTCTCTCTCGCTCGCGTGAGACCATGAATGAGATTTTCTACATGGGCGGCGAGGTAGACGACGCGTTTTGGGAGGACCTCGAGGACACGCTCGTGATGGGCGATTTGGGCGCGGAGGTTGCCTTCCAGGTTACCGACGACTTGCGCGAGCAGGCAGCGCGCGAAAACCTGACTCGAGCCGACCAGATTCGTGACGCGCTTGCCGTCCGCATTGCCGGCGAGTTTACGCCACGCACGTGGGATCCATTTGACTATTTGCCCTCATGCGTGCTGTTTGTGGGCATAAATGGCGCAGGCAAGACGACCACCGTGGGCAAACTCGCGAAGGTAGCTCACGATCAGGGAACCAAATGCCTCATAGGTGGAGCCGATACGTTTCGTGCGGCCGCCATCGAGCAGCTCGAGGTGTGGGCTCAGCGCTCAGGCATAGAGATGGTAACGCGCAAGCGCGGAAGCGACCCGGCGAGCGTGTGCTTTGAGGTGCTCGAGAAGGCCGAGCAGACGGGCGCGCAGCTCGTGCTCATTGACACCGCAGGCCGTCTGCACACGTCTGCCGACCTCATGAGCGAGCTCGGCAAGGTTGTGCGCGTTACTCGCAAGCGGGCCAACATGCCGGTGAAGGTCATATTGGTGGTGGATGCCACGACAGGGCAGAACGGTCTCTCGCAGGCAAAGGAGTTCAACGACGCGCTGGACTTGGACGGCCTTATTATCACAAAGCTGGACGGTACGGCCAAAGGCGGCATTGCCGTCGCCATATCGCACGAGCTCAAGCTTCCGATTCTGCGCATTGGCGTGGGGGAGGCCATAGAGGACCTGCAACGATTCAACGCAAACGATTTTGCCCGCGCGCTCGTGGGCGCGGACATGAAGGAGTAGCACATGGCGGTATTCGGTAGCCTTTCCGATAGGCTTCAAGACACCTTCGACAAACTTCGGGGCAAGGGACGCCTTACCGAGGACGACATCAACGTCGCAATGCGTGAGATTCGCCTCGCTCTGTTGGAGGCGGACGTAAACTTTAAGGTCGTGCGTGCCTTTGTTGCGCGTTGCAGGGAGCAGTGCTTGGAGGCAGAGGTCCTCAGCTCGCTGAACCCCACGCAAAACGTCGTTCGCATTGTGCTTGAGGAGCTCACGAGGCTCCTGGGCTCCACGGATGCGGAACTGCAGCTCCCTGCGACGCGTAAGCCCAACGTCATCATGCTCGTGGGCCTGCAGGGTTCGGGCAAGACCACTGCGGCTGGCAAGTTGGCGTACCTGCTCAAGGGGCAGGGCAGAAAGCCCTTGTTGGCCGCATGCGACGTGCATCGCCCCGCGGCTGCCGACCAGCTCCAAACGATTGGCGACGAGATCGGCGTGCCGGTTTACCGGGGGGATGGCGTCGATGCGGTGCGCATTGCCAAAGAGGCCGTCGAGCAGGTTGCCCCTCAGAGCGGTTACGACCTGGTAATCGTGGACACGGCTGGTCGCCTGCAGATCGACGAGCAAATGATGCAGGAGGCCGTGGACATTCGCGATGCCGTGAAGCCCGATCAGATTCTCATGGTCGTCGATGCGATGACCGGCCAGGACATCGTCAACGTTGTAAACGAGTTTAACGACCGGATGGACTTCGACGGCGTCATAATGTCCAAGCTCGATGGTGACGCTCGTGGCGGAGGAGCGCTTTCGGTGCGCGAGGTTACCGGTAAGCCGATTATGTTCGTGAGCCAGGGCGAGAAGCCCGACTCGCTTGAGGTGTTCCATCCCGACCGCATGGCGCGGCGCATTTTGGGAATGGGCGACGTCATAGGCATCATCGAGGAGGCAGAGCGGCTCTCTGACGAGAAGAGCATGGAGGATGCCGAGCGTATGCTCATGGAGGGCTTCACCATGGACGACATGCTCTCCCAACTCCAGCAGGTACGAAAGATGGGTGGTCTTCGCAAGCTTGCGGGTATGATTCCGGGCGTTGATCGTGCCATGAGCCAGCAGGGTGCCGACATTAGCGACGATCAGCTGGTGCCGGTTGAGTCCATGATTCACTCCATGACAAAGGAGGAGCGCGCGAAGCCTCGCATCATAAACGGACAAAGGCGCAAACGCATTGCCCAGGGTTCTGGTCGTTCGGTCCAGGAAGTGAACAACCTCATTAAGCAATGGGAGCAGATGGACAAGATGATGGGGTCCTTGCGCTCCATGGCCATGGGTGGCAACCAGCGTGGCATGGGTAGGGCCATGGGCAACATGATGCGCAACATGGGTATGGATCCCTTGGAGGCAGAGAAGCTCGCCCGCATGGGCGGCGCTGGAGCGGCTGCTCCGCAGAACCGTCAGGCGAGGCGCAACAGCCGTCCCAAGAAAAAGGGCAAGCAGAAGAAGCGTCGTCGCTAGAGAGCGCTCGGGACCCATCGCAAAGCTGAGTTCCGGATGATTTTGCGCACCGAATGCGTAAAGGCATAAAAGCAAAAAAAGAGACGCCCCAACGGAAAAACCGTTGGGGCGTCTCGCTTATCTTCGCATGTGCGCAGCCAAGGCACTACCAGTGGACGATTACGGGATCGCCAACCTCTACGATACCCCAGAGTGCCTCGGCCGCTGAGTAGGGAAGGTTAACGCAGCCGTGACTCCCGTTATAGGTGTAGATGTTGCCGCCAAACGCTCCGCGATTCGCGTCGTGCAGACCCTCTCCGCCGTCGAAGGGCATCCAATACGTAACGGGCACTTCGTAGTCGGGCTGTCCGTCTCCGTTGTAGTCAAGACCTTTGAGCGTCTCAGGCGATTTCTTCAAATAGACAAAGTACACGCCCGTGTCGGTTCCACCGCCATAGACAGGCTCACCAGACACGCAGTCCGACTCCCAAATGACGTTAGAGGACTCGTCATACATGCGCACGTGCTGCTCCGAGAGGTCGACGTCAATGTAGCGCGCTGGCCAGTCCTGTTTGCCAGGGTTCCAAGTCGCGGCCGTCTTGAGCATGGGGACCTCTATGGGGCTTATGTTATTCGTCTTGAGGTTCTGGCTAATAATGTCGGTGAGTGCGTCGCTATCCAAGCTCCAACCATAGTTGTACTCTTCCGAGCCGCCCTCTACCGTGATCTCCTTGCCGTCGGGACGCGTGTAGGTGCGTTTGGTTCCGACCGAGTCGAACTGCTCGGAGAGGGGTCCGTGGCACCATTCCTTGACCTTGTCGGCGTTTACGTTAATGTTGCTCTGCTCGTCGAGCGTAAACCAGTCCGACATGAGCTTCTTGTCTATGCTCGTTGCGTCTTTGTTCGCAATGCGCAACGTGATCTTCTTGTCGAGCATGCCATTGACGGTATCGATATTGCCATTGAGTTTTTTGTCGTCCTTGGTTATGGTGGGCTGGACAAGTTCCTTGTTTCCGAGCGTGATGTTTGTTTGAAGCATGCTCACACCCTGAGACACCACGGGAACGACTGCGTCGGGATTTACTGCCGTACCCAGCGCATCGGGTACTACCACGAACTTGCCTGCGGCCTCGTCGTATTTCATGGTGGCGTTGGTGGGCTGGGAAGATCCCTCATTCGCCTTGTCCACGGCTGCGCGCACCAGCTCCTCCAGTTTGGCCTCGTCATACGAAATGGCCTGGTCGACCACGTACTCGTGCTTCTGGTTGAGCTCTAGGGGCCAGCGCCAGGCATCTATTTGCTCAGACGCCTGTTTGCTGTAGGCGTTTCCATCGTACACAAAGTTGATCTCGTTGCCTGAAACCTTAAGATCAACGTTGTCGCCGGAAACCGTGGTTTTGTAGTTGTCGCCTATGCTGCTCACATAGGACGACAGGTCGCTTATTGCCATCCCCGAAACATCCTCGCCGTTAACGGTGGTGTTGGGAAGGAAGTGCGCCGTAAAGTAGAGACTTACCGCAACGTAGATAAGTATGAGTGCCCCTATAAGAGCCGCACAGGCAATAAGGATGCGCCTGAGCACCTTTCTCCTTCGCTGCCTTGCGTCTTGGTTCGCCTCTTGCGAAAACGGGGTCTCGTAGTTATGCATTCCCTCCGAAATGGGCTCGGACAGGGGCGTGGCCATTACAGTTTGCTCTTGTGCAGGCTCAACTGGGTCTGAGTATGTTTGCGGGGTGGGCGCGAGGCTTGAGAGGGCCGCGGTTGCGGCTATGGCGTCTTCTTGCTGCTCCGCCTTCGCGCGCTCTTCCTCGGCGTCGCTTGTAGGGTTCTGCTCATTATCCACAGGTGCGCTCTGCTTTGTGGGGCTGTCGACCTGCACAGAGGATTCAGTTGAGCCTTCCGAGCTCTCGGAGGGCGATTCCTCCGGGCTCTCGGAAGGCGATTCCGTTTTTTCTTTCTGTGCGTCGACTTGCATCTCGTGCGTAACTATGGTCACCTCTGAGTCTGAATCGCTCTGAGGCTCGTTTGGAGAGTCGGCGGGTGTGGAATCCGCCTCGTCTGCGCTTTGAGGGCTCTCGTCGAAGTCGAATGACGGAAGCGACTGAAGCGCCTCGCGCATGTGCTTGGCTTTCTTCTCTGAAGATGCCTCGTTACTCGTGTTAGTATCCATGCATGCTCCCTTTACAAAGGGACCTCAACGGTCACGTTCTGCTGCTTTGTCTTGTGACATTTGCAGAGGTATGTTACCCCAATGGGGAGATGCTAATACGAAGGACGGCTTGCTCCATGACAATTATACGCTTGAGCGACACAACTGACCCAAGGCTTAAAGCCTACACGAGTCTCACCAACCACCAGCTTCGAAACTCGCTCGATCCCGCCCGGGGCGTGGCCATAGTGGAGTCGCAAATTGCCATTAGAGTGGCGCTCGCACAGGGAGTGGAGCCTCTCTCGCTGCTGCTTGACGAACGCAGGGTGCAGACCATGGGTGACGTGCTGGACGAACTTCCAGACGACGTTCCCGTGTTCGTGCTTCCTCCCGACGAGGCACAGCGGCTTACTGGCTATAGGGTTACCCGCGGGGCGCTCTGTGCTGTGCGTCGCCCTGGGCTGCCAACGACGGAAAGCCTTCTGGACGAGGCGCAAAGAGTTGTGGTGCTCGAGGGAATAACCGACACTTCAAACGTGGGCGCGGTGTTTAGAAATGCGGCGGCCTTGGGCGCGGACGCCGTGGTAGTTGCCCCATCTTGCGCCGACCCCCTCTCACGACGAGCGATCCGCGTGTCCATGGGAAATGTGTTCTTGGTAAGGTGGGCCTATGCGGAGACGCCTTGGCCATACTGCCTCCTCGACGAATTGCGCTGGCGTGGGTTTGCGCGCGTTGCCCTTGCGCTGGACAAGAACGCAAGCGGTTTGCGTGGACTGCGCGATCAGGTGGGGGAGCGGGTGGCACTGTTCTTCGGGGCGGAAGGCGATGGCCTGAGCGAAGAGGTAATAGGGGCTTGCGACAGGACGGCCATCATTCCCATGGCAAACGGGGTGGACTCACTAAACGTGGCCGCCTCCACCGCCGTTGCCATGTGGGAACTATTTGGAGAGTAGCGCGCTCGCGCATCACACGGGCAGAGGGAAGACCTTGCGCTAGATGATGCCTGCCGCTGCGGCGAGTACCGACACGACGGTCTTTGCGTCCTCTATGAGTCCGGCGCGGATGGCCTCGACCATGTCAGCTACGGGTAGCCACACCACGTCCACGAGCTCTCCTTCGTCGGGGCACGCATCGCCTTGCCTGAGGTCGTACGCAACGAAAACTCGGGTCTTCTCGTCGTTGAACCCGGGAGCACCCGCAGTGTTTGCCAGCAGTTCCAGCCTGCCTGCAACAAGACCGGTCTCTTCCGTAAGCTCTCTGGCGGCGCACGTTGCCGGGTCTTCGTTGGGATCGAGCTTTCCGGCAGGGATCTCAAGAGTCATGCGCCCCAAGGCGACGCGGTACTGACGCACCAAGCAGATTTTTCCCTCGCGAATTGCGCAGACGCCCGCGCCTCCGTGATGGCGTACGATCTCGCGCATGTCGTGGCTCTTGTCTGGTAGCTCTACCTTGAGGTGCTCCACGGCAAAGATCTTTCCCTGCCATTCGCGGTCGCGCGACACGACCCTCTCTACCAGACGTTGGTCTAATTCAAGAAGCCTCTGGATGTTGTCTGTGGCCATATGACGTTCCCTTCGTGTTGCGACGCTTGTGGTGCTAAGAATTGTGGGTGATATGACACGCTTTTATGGCTATCATAATCTAGCTTATGAATATGGTGTAGGGACGGTGTGCAAATGGCAAAGGCAAAGGGCTCAGTGCGTGTAATCGGACGCAAAAACGAGAGCATGTATATTGAAGACGAGGAATTGTGCTTTAAAACTGCGAACAAAGTGCAGCGCATGCCTTTGGAAGGCGTTCGTGACATAAGCATACTGAATGTCGAGGAGGCGCGAGAGAGCGTTAAGACCGAGGATCTCGTTCCCTATGGAGCATGGACCGAGGAGATGCCTTCGACGAGTGGCAATTCATTTCTCGTTGTGCGGGGAAGGGCAAGCCTCTGGGTGATGGAGATCACCAAGAGCCAAGTGCCGAACGCCAGCAAATTCGTGAATAGGGTGAAGCCGAAGCCGACTGAGGAAGAGGACGAGCGTAGGCTGTGGGTTCCCAATCGCGCGATAAACACGCCTTTGGGCGGGTTGTTTACCATAGGGTCAATCGTGTGCGTCCTCCTCGCGATATTTATGGTGTTCTCATTTCAACAGCCTGTGCTCGGATTGCTTTTTGCCGGTGCCGCCATTGCCATGTTCGTTAATATTAAGTAGCGCATGCGTGTCATGACTACGGATTGGCGGCTGGGCGATCTGCCGCCCGCAGCGTGACATGAGGGCTTGGACGGCAACGATTTTTTTGATTGTCAAAAAAAGTTGCCAGAAACACTTGCAATAATCCGTCATGTTGTGCATAATAATCTGGCTGCTTCAAGAGAGGTTGCCAACATGGTGGGTGTAGCTCAGTTGGCAGAGCGCCTGACTGTGGCTCAGGAGGTCCAGGGTTCGAGCCCCTGTACCCACCCCATTCTTGAAGGTGCACGGGCGGTTAGCTCAGCTGGCAGAGCAGGGGACTCTTAATCCCAAGGTCCAGGGTTCGAACCCCTGACCGCCCACCAGATAAAACACGAGGTCAGACGGTGTGTCTGGCCTCTTTTTTGTTTGACAATTTTTTCGCGTGTTCCACAACGTTCCATAGCCTTAGCGTGCTTTATCACCCGTATCGTGCATGGCCATCCATCGTGCCTTTTGCCACGTGCCTATGTGTTTCCAAGGGGAGGGGAAACTTTCGTTTGAGCTTTGGCCGGATCCCGCTCTTCGTTATTTCGGAACGCGCAAGCGCTAGGTACCTTATTGCGGACCGCCTGGTACTAATGAAAAACATCTAGAAAAAAGCAGGTCAAACATAGCATCCGACCTGCGAAAACTCTGGCGCGCCCTGAGGGATTCGAACCCCCGACCTACGGATTAGAAGTCCGCCGCTCTATCCAGCTGAGCTAAGGGCGCTCTTGATGCGCTATTACGCTGCCGTCAAAGTATAGCCATCCTGGCGCCTTTCGTCTATGGTGATTTTTGGTATGCTCGATTGCAGTTTGGAGCGAAGTCGAGGCTGATTCTGTGCGTTCCCTCAAGTTGGGGATGAGTCACTCAAAACGAATGCGAGATGCTCGTATGGGAGATTTGGCTGTGGAGAATAACGTGAGTCCTACACTCTATGTGGTTGTTCCTTGCTACAACGAAGAAGAAGTGCTGCCCGAAACCTCCAAGAGGCTGTGGCAAAAGATTCGTTCGCTCATAAGAGGGGGTAGAATCAGCACGAAAAGCCGTGTGCTCTTTGCCAACGATGGCAGTTCCGACCGAACGTGGGAGACCATTTGCGAGCTGCACGATAACCCAGAATACGAAGGCGTGTTCACCGGTATTTCGCTTTCGCATAACAGAGGCCATCAGAACGTGTTGTACGCTGGGCTGATGGCGGCTCTGGAGCGCGGATGCGACGTCTCGGTGTCTATGGACGCGGACCTGCAGGATGACATTGATGCCATGGATGGGATGTTGGATGCCTACGAAAGGGGTGCCAACATAGTCTATGGCGTGCGCGATAATCGTGATACCGACACGCTATTCAAACGTGGCACCGCCAGTGCGTTCTATTCGATGATGCGTGCGTTGGGAACCGAGACGGTACCCAATTCGGCGGACTATCGGCTTATGGACGTCCAGGCGCTCGAGGCGCTCTCGCGCTATGGAGAGGCCAATCTCTTTTTACGGGGAATCGTCCCTTCTTTGGGCTTTACGACTGCGGAGGTGTATTACAGGCGAGGAGAGCGCTTTGCCGGCGAATCGAAGTATCCCCTAAAAAAGATGGTGGGCTTTGCCGTTGACGGCATCACGTCCTTCTCGGTGACGCCGTTGCGCATTGTTACCTTTGCGGGACTGGCCTTTCTGATTATCTCGGTCATTATGCTCATATATGCTCTGGTGTCGCTTGTTATAGGAGTGGCGGTAAGCGGATGGACGAGTTTGCTCGTCTCCATTTGGTTCGTAGGCGGCGCCCTCATGACTTCGCTCGGCATTGTGGGGGAGTATGTTGGCAAGATTTATATAGAAAGCAAGCATAGGCCGCGATACATCGTCGCGGAAGAGCTTTCGTAGTGGCCTCGCTCGCAATGCGGCTTTGCTTCGCCTCACGCAAAAACGTTTGAATGGACGACGAGATCGGCCCTTGCCCGCTTCCGTGACACGAGCATTCGTAGTCCAGAAGTACGTAGAACCGCTAACTTTGTACGGTCACCGAGGACACAGAGCTTTTCAGGGCAGAATGGTCTACAAGTATTGATAAGGCTGTTGAGTCAGCACGAACAGATGGGAGTAACGAATGAGCAAGCTCGTCAAGAAGGTATTCTTCGACAATTCCGCCAAGAACACGGCTGAGGCAATTGAGTTTTTGTCTGCACAGGCCGTTGAACTTGGCATCACGGACGACAAGGACGCAGTACTTGCGGCCTTTAACGAGCGCGAGGCGCAGGGTCCCACCGGCATGACCGGCGGCTTTGCACTTCCACACGCCAAGTCCACCGCCGTAAAGGATGTTTCTGTGGTGGTCGTCAAGTTTGCGGACAAGGTGGAGTGGGAGTCCATGGACGGCTCCGACATCAAGGCCGCGATCGCTATCTACGTGCCCGATGACGAGGCAACGACTACGCACCTTAGGGTCTTGGCTCAGATCGCCGCACTTCTTATGCAGCCTGATTTCTGCGAACTCGTACTTGACTCCGACGACGAGGCAGAGATTATTGCCGCCCTTGAGGAGGGCCTTGCGGAGTAGCATTTGCACCAAACGTCTTGCATGGCAAGAAACGCGCGTAAAACGTAGCGTAGAGGAAGATCAACTAACGCCGAGCTTGCCCTAGACATATCTATTTGGGTGGTTCTCGCACTGCGGGTACATATATTGGATTTCGGGCTGGAAGGAGCTTGCGTTGATTTACACCGTAACATTAAACCCGGCTATTGACTACGTAATGCATCCCCTTACCTTGGACATGGGCTTCACCAACCGGTCCTCGAGTGAGGAAGTACATTGTGGCGGCAATGGCATTAACATCTCTACCTTGCTCAATGAGCTAGGGGTTACTAACGTAGCGTTCGGTATTTCTGCCGGATTTACGGGCGATTATCTGCTCAAGAGACTGCAGGAAAAGGGTATCTCGTGCAATTTTGTTCGTCTTGAGAAGGGCTACACGCGCATTAACGTTAAGCTCCAGGGCATCGTTATGACCATCTGCAATGGCATGGGCCCCAAGATCAGCCAGAAGAAGGTTGACGAGCTGCTTGAGCGCATCGACACGATTGGCGAAGGCGATACGCTCATCCTTACGGGCTCCATTCCCAATTCGTTGCCTGCAAACATGTATGACATCATTATGCGTAGGCTCGAGGGTCGCGGCATTCGCTTTGTTGTTGATGCCCCCGGTCAGCTCCTCATGGAGTCGCTGTCTGCCAAGCCGTTCCTCATCAAGCCGAACAACCATGAGGTCGGCCGCATCTTCGATGCCAACCCCGAGACGCCCGAAGAGGCGCTGCCCTTCGCGCATAAGCTGCATGAGCTCGGTGCGCAAAACGTCATCATTTCCTGCGGCGGCCATGGCGCGGCGCTGGTTGACGAGTATGGCGAGGAGCACACCGTTCCCACCGCAAAGATTAAGTTGGTAAACGCTACGGGCGCTGGCGACTCCATGGTCGCGGGCTTTGTGGCCAAGGTTGTGGAAGGCGCGGATTACGACGAGGCGCTGCTCTTCGCCTCTGCCTGTGGCACTGCAACGGCTGGTAGCAAGGCTATCGCAAAGCGCTATAAGATCGACCGCGTGGTTGCCGCGCTCAACAGGCAAATGGGTAAGACTGCGTAAAATCATGTATATCGCCTGGTATAAACATGCCTGGCGTTTTGTATTGCCGTTAAAGCGTCTGAAAAGACGAGAACGAAGGAGGAGATTGCAATGTACAGTGGAGTGAATGCCTCTGATGGCATCGGCATCGGTGTGGCGAGTGTCGCAATCGAGCCAGACCTTACCTATACCCCCAAGAAGATTGAGGACACTGAGGCTGAGGCTGCACGTTATGCGGCCGCACGTGACTCCTTCATCGAGATGACCAACAAGCAGATTGCCAACATGCAGGCCAAGGGCCTGGTTGAAGAGGCCGGCATTCTCAATGCACATATTGAGTTTGCTGAGGACGATGGCATCATCGACTCCGTAACCATGGCGGTTGCTGAGGGCATGTGTGCAGAGCAGGCTGTTGACAATGCCTACACCATGTATTACGACATGTTCTCCCAGATGGAGGACGAGCTGTTCCGTGAGCGCGCGGCCGACATCGCCGACGTACGCACGGGCCTGCTTGCCGCCCTTTTGGGCAAGGAGCTCGTAGACCTCTCCACGCTTCCCGAGAACTCCATCGTCGTAGTTGGCGAGCTTACGCCTTCCATGACTGCCGATATCGACAAGGATCACGTTGTCGCAATCGTCACCGAGACCGGTGGCCGTACCTCCCACGCTGCCATTATCTGCCGCGCCATGGAGATTCCTGCCGTTCTGTCCGTCGAGGGCGCAACGAAGAACATCAAGTCCGGCGACCTCGTGGTCGTAGACGGCGGCAAGGGCACCGTTATCGTCGATCCTTCCGACGACGAGCTCGAGACCTATCGCGAGGCCGCTCGCAAGTTCGCAGAGGATAAGGCCGCTCTCGAGGCCTATCGTGGTAAGCCCACGGTTACCGCTGATGGCAAGGAAGTCCTCCTGGTTGCAAATATCGGTAACCCCAGTGACGCCAATGCGGCAGTCGAGCATGACGCCGAGGGCGTAGGCCTGTTCCGCTCCGAGTTCCTGTTCATGGACAGCCAGCAGCTTCCTTCCGAGGAAGAGCAGTTTGCTGCCTACCAAAAGGTCGGCCTGATCATGAAGGGCAAGCCCGTCATCATCCGTACGCTCGATGTGGGTGGCGACAAGGAGATTCCTTACATGGATCTTCCCAAGGAAGAGAACCCCTTCCTGGGCTATCGTGCCATCCGCTACTGCCTCGATCATCCCGAGGAGTACAAGGTGCAGCTCCGCGCCCTGCTGCGCGCCAACGCTCATGGCGACATCAAGATCATGGTGCCGCTGGTAACCGCCATTGAGGAGATTCGTCAGGTTAAGGCTCTTGTTGAGGAGTGCAAGAAGGAACTCAAGGCCGAGGGCGTCGACTTTAACGGCGACATTGAGGTCGGAACCATGGTCGAGACGCCTTCCGCGTCGCTCATCGCCGACATCCTTGCTGCCGAGTGCGACTTCTTCTCCATCGGCACGAACGACCTCATTGGCTACACCATGTGCGCCGATCGTGGTCAGGACAAGGTTGCCTATCTGTACAACCCCTACCAGCCGTCCGTACTGCGCTCGCTGCAGCGCATCATCGGCGAGGGCGTGATGGCCGGTATCATGGTTGGCATGTGCGGTGAGGCTGCTGCAGATCCTCTGCTCATCCCCGTACTGCTTTCGTTCGGCCTTACCGAGTTCTCCGTGTCCGCACCGTCGATTCTGCGTGTGCGCCGTACCATCTCCAACTGGACGATCGAAGAGGCTGACGCGCTCGTCGAGAAGATCATGACTCTCAAGACCTCCGCTGAGGTTCGCGCCGCGCTGCAGGCCGCAGCTCGTTAAGCTGTCAGAGGCAAAACCATGGGAAGTGCTCGCCTATTCGGCGGGCACTTCTTTTTGTGTCGACTGTGCGTATGGGGATGTGAGGGGAAGCAGGGGTCAAATCAAATGGCTATCCAGAGGTCTCACATGTCCGTGGAGCTCAATCGAATTTGCCGGGTAGTCGGCTAGCACTCGTATGGTGCCACCAGGCTCGCGCAGCGTGACATCCACGGGCGTTTGCGCTTGCATGCCAAGATATGCCGCCACTGCTGCGCTGCCGCTTGCGCAGGAGTTCTCCCAGTACGTTGTATTGCTCGCGGGTACGTAAACCAATGGCGTGAGCAGATGGGCGCCGGACGTTGCTACAAGAAACTGGATGCCAAGGCCTTCTGCGCCAACTTGCTCGCACCAGGCCCGAACTGCATGCTCCGCATCATTACGGTTATGCAGGAGTTCGAAGAGGGGAGAGTCTTTGCAAATGACAACGTGCGATATACCTTCCATGCAAACGATCGGCAGCATGTCTTGACTATTCCCGTGTGTCAGACGTATGGTCTTGATTTCCAGAACGGGAGGCATATGTACGCTTGTTGCATAGAGACCTTCATCGGTCTCGTGAAGAAGCACCTCCAAAGGGCTCGTTGCCCCCGAAACGATCAAGCTCACACTGGATGGGCAGACGTTTTGGCGCATGGCATAGTAAACGGCCGCGCACATGGTTGCGTTGCCGCAAAACTCACCTCCGGCCATGCGCAACGAAAGATCGGCATCGGTGCCTGGGCTGGAATCGCTGGGAGAAGTACCTGGACTCCTCACGAAACCAACCTGTTCCACCTCTGGATGGAGTTCCATAATGCGTGCGGCGATGCGTGGCTGTGACTCTGGACTCACGGAATCGCTGACTAAGGCGGTTATGTTGCCGGTTGGATCGAAGATGTGGTAGCGCACAAGCCTACCTCTCAAATACGCTCAGGAACTTCTTCGTTCTCTCTTCCTGCGGATTGTCGAATACGTCCTCTGGTTTGCCCTGTTCAACAATAACGCCGCCGTCCATAAACAGCACACGGTTGCTAACGGCTTTGGCGAAGGGCATTTCGTGGGTAACCACGACCATCGTCATCTTCTCTTCGGCGAGCCGTCGTATTACCTTGAGCACCTCGCCCGTAAGCTCTGGGTCCAAGGCGGACGTGGGCTCGTCAAAGAAGAGTATCTCGGGATGCATGGCGAGGGCACGAGCAATTGCCACGCGTTGTTGTTGACCGCCCGAAAGCTGGTAGGGATATGCGTCCGCCTTGTCCGCGATTCCCATTTTCTCCAACAGCTCCATGGCGGTCGCCTCGGCGTCTTCCTTGCTGCGATGCTGCACGTGCATGGGAGCGTCTATGAGGTTCTTTAAAATGCTGTAGTGGGGAAAGAGGTTGAATTGCTGGAATACGAGTCCGTAGTAGCTCTTGAATTTGCGGAGCTCCTGAGGACTTACGTATTCCGCGGCTCCGTTGGCACCCGTGTGAGTGGCGGCCTTACCCATGTATTCAATTGTGCCACCATCTATGGTTTCCAAAAACGTAGCGCAGCGCAGCAGGGTGGACTTGCCGGAGCCCGACGGGCCAATAATGCTCACGACCTCACCGCTGTCCACCGAAAGGCTAATGTCTTTGAGGACTTCGAGCCCATCAAAATGCTTGCGTATATTGCTCATTTGAAGAATCATGGCAGTTCAGTCCCCTTACTTGTAATAGTCCATGGACTTCTCTATGCGCGACATCACAAATGCCACCACATAGTTGGCAACAAAGTAAAAGACGCCCGCAATGATGAACGGCATAAACGATGTCTGCGACGCGGAGATCTGCTTTGCAAGTGAGAAAATCTCCTGGTATGCCAGGGTAAAGGCGAGTGACGTATCCTTGACCAAGGTAATGACCTCATTGGTGATGGCGGGCATGATACGCTTTATTACCTGCGGAAGGATAATGCGCATGAACGTTTGAGTCTTCGTGTAGCCGAGGACATCCGCAGCCTCGAATTGCCCAATGGGTATGGCCTCAATTCCACCGCGATAGATCTCGGCAAAATACGCCGCGTAATTGACGACAAAGCCAATAATGAGTGCGGGGTATCTCCAGTCGCCGATGTTCATGCCGAACAGATAGTAGGGACCGAAATACCAAACCAACAGCTGCAGCATAAGTGGCGTTCCGCGGATGATGCTTATGTATGCATTGACAATTGCTCGAACAACCACGAAGCGCGATTTCTTTAGTAATGCGACGATCATTCCCAATGGCAATGCGCCCAAAAGCGTTAGGGCAAAGATGCCGATCGTGCGCAACATGCCTATTGACATGGTGGAAAGCATTGTTTCAAATGACATCGCGGTGGCTCCTTGCTGATTTCAAAACCGTAATTCAAATACCGCATAAGGGCATCCGCCTTTTCCACCGTCGTTACGGTGGTGAGGCGAATGCCCTCGATGCGAAGTCTAGAAAGACTATTTGCCAAGCGTTATGTACTCAGCGATTTCGGGATACTTCTCGGCGATCTTGGCAACCGTGCCGTCTTTGGCAAGGTCGTCCAGCGCGGCGTTGATCTTGTCGCACAGCTCCTTGTCGTCCTTGCGGAAGCCGATCCCATATTGCTCGCTGCCAAGGGCCTCGTCAAGGCATACGAGATTCGAGTCCTTTGCCATGGCCTCGCTCGCGCGCGTCGCGTCAATCGCAAGTGCGTTTACTGCCCCAGCTTGCAGGTCGTTGATGGCGATGGTGTAGGTCTCGTATACCTCAAGCGATGCGAAGGTGTCCTTAAGCTTCTTTTGCCCCTCTTCGTTGTTCAGGAGGTCGTATGCGGATGTTGCGGTTTGGACTCCTACCTTCTTGCCGGCGAGGTCGGTGAGCTTGGAGATGCCGGAATCCTTCTTCACCATTATCTTCTGGGTGTTGTCGGAGTAGGGCTTGCTCCAGAGGTAGTCGTTCTCGCGACCGTTCATGGTGAAGCCCGACCAGATGCAGTCGCAGCTCTTTGCGTTGAGCTCGGCATCCTTTGCGTCCCAGTTAAAGGGAACCGGCGTGTATTTCCATCCGTAGTGGTCGCATACGGCCTGCGCCATCTCGACGTCAAAGCCAGTCTTGTTGCCGTTGTCGTCGATATAGGAATACGGGCGATAGTCAAGGTCGAAACCGTGCTTGAACTCGTATCCCTGACCGTAGTTGCCAGACGCCGTGCCAGCGGCCGAACTCGAGTCGCTTCCAGAGCCTGCCGCTGAGCTTGCGGAGCTGCTGGCGGAATTTGAGCAGCCAACCAGAACGACCGCTGCCATGGCGATGACCATTATGGATGCAAGAATCTTCTTCATAGAACCAAACTCTCCCTTGTCGTGTTTTCGGACAGCTCCTGCCGTCCCATGACGCACGCGAGTTTAGCACGCTAAAGTGGTAGTGGTTCGAAAGAGCCCATGTTAGACAAGACTTGTAACCTAGATTTCCCAAAAGCGCGTCTGCCCGTGCGTTCGTGTGGCCGCCCTCAACCGCATGGCCTTGCACCAGGGTGACATTCGGTATACGGTACATGTGCTAACCATAAGCAACGAAACAGCAAAAAGAGATTCGGGGATGCCACCATGGCTATAGACAAGACAGCCGAGTTCATAGAGCTCTACAACCGTCTGGAGGGTGCGATTCGCGAGGCGTATGACATACCGCGTGATGTGGGCGCCGTCGCATGGCTCGTGCGTAACGAAAGGGGGTTCCGGGCAATTCGAGATGATCTTAACTATTGCAGGGAGGTGCGAAACTTCCTGCAACACAACGAGCGGGTGGACGGTGAGTATGCGGTTGTTCCAAGTGACGCCATGCTTCGAAGCATAAAGCAAACCATCGAAAGGATTGAGAATGTCGCGGTGGCGTTGGATCTTTGCGTGCGTACGGCAGACATTCGGTCTGCATGTATGAAAGACCTGGTTTTGCCTGCCATGAGGGATATGTGGAGTGGAGGCTACACGCACATACCAATACTTGAGGATGGGCGCGTGGTGGGCGCCTTTAGCGAGAACACGCTTCTTTCGCACGTCATCAAAAACGGCGTGGTGGGGTTTGAGGACGAAGACACCTTTGAGGTGGTCCAAGAGCTTCTTCCGCTCGACCAACACGATTCCGAGAGGTTTGCGTTCGTAGCGGCGGATGCGCCTGCAACAGAGGTGGCGGAGCTCTTCCAGAGGCGCCTGAGGAAGTCGCAGCGGCTTGGCATGGCGTTCGTCACGGCCCACGGAAAGCGGGAGGAGCGGCTCCTAGGCATACTCACCGCATGGGACCTGGCGGAATTCTTTTAGTGGATTGCAGGCTTGGCATAGGCGCGAGCCTCATTTGTGCATTTGCCATCACAACAGGGATTCACGTTTGAATATGTTGGCAACTCTGCTAGTATTACTGTCCGTACCAATGAACGCGGGTGTAGTTCAATGGTAGAACCAGAGCCTTCCAAGCTCTTGACGCGGGTTCGATTCCCGTCACCCGCTCCATGGATTCAACGAACCCAGGCACATTGCCTGGGTTTTTTTGTCAGCTTATGGGGTGCCTAACCAACATGGGGCGGGGTAAAGGTAACCTGCATCCCTTCGTCCACGAGCGACGCGCCTATGTTCCATCCGTGAAGACGTACGATCTCCTGTGCGAGCGCAAGTCCGATGCCGGTAGATCCGCCCGTTCCAACGCGGTAGCGGTCGAATAGGTGAGAGACCTCTTGGGGGTCAGGCATGGTGCCGTCGTTCCAAACGCTCAGGCGCAAGCCATCCCACCGTATGCGCACATTGTGCTCCGCGTGTCTCATGGCGTTAGAGATGACGTTTTCAAGCGCGTGGCCAAACAGGTCTGCATCCAACGTCTCGGAACCGTCCGCGAGCTCGAGGTCTACCGTTAGGCCGCGTGTGTGAACGATGCCCTCAAAGGGCATGAGCACGTCTTGCACGAAGTCAGACATCTCCACCTCCTCCATATTGAGTGGTATGGCTCCGGCCTCCAGGCGCGAGATGTTGAGTATCTGCTCAACCAGGCGTGTCATGCGGTCGGATTCTCGTGCGATGGCGTGTGCGGATCGTACGGGATCCATGATGTTCTCAATAATGCCGTCCGCATAGCCGCGGATGGCGGCGAGGGGAGTCTTGAGCTCGTGCGACATGTTCTCGTAGAAGTGCTTTTGCGCATCTTGTGCCTCCTCGATTCGACGACCGGCATGCCAGCCGGCCGCACCTGCCGTAGCGGCACCCAAGAACGCGATGATTGCGAGCAGTATGGATATGGTTTTGATAAGATCGAGCTGCGACGTAACGTCTACGTAGCCAAGCGCGTAGGCAAGCTCGGCTTTGTCGAAGCGATGTCTCCCTTCGTCGTCGGTTTCGACCTCGCACAGTTCCGCATAGCACGTGCTGCCCATTGTCTCAACCCTTTGTACGACGTTGAGCTCTTGGTGCTCCATGCACCATTCGGCAATCTTTTCGTCAAGAAGGGTGTAGGTGGACTGGGAGCCATAGGTAAAGTGTCCGTCCCCGTCCAGATAGAACGTATAGGCAATCCTCGTTGCCGGAACGTTGCCCTGGGCCTGCCAGCCCAAGGCATCATCCACCGAAGCGGCAGCCTCGCGTTCGAGCTGCCAGCGTTCGTAGACGTTGAACGCCGCTATGGAAACCGCCATAACTAGTATTACCGCAGCGGCTCCCAGCGTGGCCAGTCGAATGTGCGGCGTTGCCAAAGCGCGTGTTTTACGAGGATTGCTCGAGCTTGTAGCCAAAGCCCCACACCGCCTTTACGCCCACCGAACTTCCAGCATCGCGGAGCTTGCGACGAATGCGTCGGGCACACTCGTCGGTAACGCGGGTCTCGACCTCAACGTCTATGCCCCACACGCGTTGCAGCAAATCGCTGCGCGAGACCGCCTTGCCCTTCGCCTCAAGAAGACAGCCGAGCATGGCGAACTCAGTCTTGGTGAGGGTGAGCGGAGTCGTGCCCGCATGTGCCTCATGGTCTTTCTCGCTTAACGTTAGGTCGCCGTAAGAGAGCGTTGGGGTCTCCTTGCCATCAGCTTTGGCACTCGCTCCCATATCCACGCGACGTAGCAGGGCCTTAACGCGCATGACGAGCATCGCCGGGCTAAAGGGTTTTGTCAGATAGTCGTCCGCGCCCTGTCCCAAGCCATACAGGTAGTCCATCTCGGTGTCCTTGGCGGTGAGGATTACTATGGGCACGTTGGAGACGGCGCGGAGATTCTTGCATACGGTAAGGCCGTCGGTTCCCGGCATCATGACGTCGAGAACGACGAGGTCTGGCTCGTGCCGCGTAAACTCTTCGGCGAGATCGTCGCCAGTGGGAAACGTACGCACGTCGTAGCCCGCTTGCTCCAGAAAAGTCCCAAAGACCTCAAGAAGGGCGGGGTCGTCGTCTGCCAAGTATATGAGGCGAGCCATGGGAGTCCTTTCGGCATTGCGGGCAAGTCTACATAGGATTCACTATAGCCTCTTTTCCGTTGAAACGTGGCAAAAACCAAGGGAGTCGACAAAGGCAAAGCGTCGTACACGGCGTCGACGGCGTAGGTCCTTATCCCAGAAACAGCATGTTGTTAGCGTTACACTATTAACAGGATTTTAAAAAATGAAACTACCGTTCGCGGAAAAGTTCGTTCGGATTGTCTAAAAGGCGTGCTTTGGGGTGCGAGCGCGACTGTATGGAAAGACTTGTGCCTCATTTGAACGTTATGCAAATAGGAAGAATTGCAAATGGTACATTATATGATAAACGCAAAAGAGTAGAAAAAAGGCCAGACACTAGGTCTGACCTCGAATTATTATGGTCGGGGCGACTGGATTCGAACCAGCGACCCTCTGCTCCCAAAGCAGATGCGCTACCAAACTGCGCCACGCCCCGAACTTTTTAAGTATATACCAGACTACCTAAAGATGCAACATAAAAACAAGGCAAAGCGTTTTGCGGGACGAGCCATTGTTGCGACACATCCCTAAAATGAACAAGCAAAGAATCAAATTCACTTTTGGGAAGCCATGGAGGGGCGACCATGTCACCGCAGAGTCTGGGCAACACACTCATCATTGCCAACCCTGCCGCTCATAGCGGGAGGGGAGAGGCCGCTGCTATCTATGTGATGAGGTTCTTCTCATCGTTCCACTCAATTGCGAGTTCGTGTAGTGTCCAGCTTACTGAGCGCAAGGGCGATGCATTTCGTATGGCCGAAGACTCCGTTGAGTACGAGACGGTAATTGCCTTGGGTGGCGATGGAGTCGTGCACGAGGTGGTAAACGGGCTTATGAAGCTCCCCGAGCATGCGAGGCCTCGTCTTGGCATCATACCTGTGGGAACGGGAAATGACTTTGCCCGTACGCTAGGCATGAGCAAAAACGATCCGGAACGAGCCATGTCGGAGCTGCTGGGTGGCGAGGAGCGCGAGTTGGACCTTGGGTGCGTGAATGGCACGTATTTTGTGCAGTCCTTGTCGTTTGGTCTGGATGCTGCCATCGCGCAGGACACGGTGAGGCGCCGCTCCCTATTCGGCGTACAACACGGGTCATCCCTCTACCTCACGTCTGGCATCCGCATGCTTGCGCTCGACCAGTACGGTTGGCCATACCGCGCGGTTATTGACGGAGAAGAGACGCTTGAGGGTATGGGCGTGGCGTTTGCCGTGCAAAACGGCAAGACGTATGGCGGCGGCTTTAAGATCTGCCCCGATGCCGTTCCCAATGACGGCCTTCTCGATCTGTGCGTTTCGGTTGAAAAACCCTCTCGCGTTCACGCTCTTGCGCTCTTTGGCCTCATTCGGCTTGGGCGGCACGTAAACTCGAAAAAGTTGCTCTTGCGGCAGATGCGGCATATGGAGGTTGTGTTCATTGGGGAGGAGCAGCCGCCATGCCAGGTGGATGGCGAGGCGTTCCTTGACGACCACTATACCATCGATGTCGTTCCGCATGCGCTTCGGGTGATTACGCCCCCCAATCACAAGTGGTAGCTGTTCTCACCCTTTTGCGCCATGCCGTCTACGCATGCGGCTTCGCGCTCGCTTTGCGAGTCGACGACTACGGGTTGGGCGCAGATGTGGGAGTTCGAACACGCAGCTGGTGGTATGGCTGAGGTTGCGCAAAGGTTACGCACAATAAAAGAAAACGTTACATACTCGTTGCTTGCCTTCCAAAACAGGCGGGGGAGCGTATCCTAACCCGCGAAAAGTCCGATGGGGCATGCCCGTTGGGCAAGAACGTACGAGAGGAGCAACCATGTCCTATTCGCAGAGGGTCCTGGACGAGCTTAAGGAACGCTACGTAGACCAGCCCGAGTTCGTACAGGCTGCAACTGAGGTTTTGGAGACCATCCAGCCGGCACTCGACGCGCATCCCGAGTACGAGGAGGCAGGTCTTCTGGAGCGTCTGGTAGAGCCCGAGCGTGTGGTCCAGTTCCGCGTTCCGTGGACTGATGACAACAACAAGGTGCACGTAAACCGCGGTTGGCGCGTTGAGTACAACTCCGCCATTGGTCCCTACAAGGGCGGTCTGCGCTTTAATCCCACCGTCACCCTCGGCATGCTCAAGTTCCTGGGCTTCGAGCAGACCTTCAAGAACTCGCTGACCACCCTTCCCATGGGCGGTGGCAAGGGCGGTTCTGACTTTGACCCCAAGGGCAAGTCCAACATGGAGATCATGCGTTTCTGCCAGAGCTTCATGACTGAGCTCTCGCGTCACATAGGCCCCGACACCGACGTGCCCGCGGGCGACTTGGGCGTTGGCGGCCGCGAAGTGGCCTACATGTTTGGTCAGTATAAGCGCCTTCGCAACGAGTTCACCGGCACGCTCACCGGCAAGGGCCTTACCTTTGGCGGCTCTTTGGCACGCACCGAGGCAACCGGCTACGGGCTTGTGTACATGGTAGCCGAGTACCTCGCCTGCCATGACGATTCCTTCGAGGGCAAGACCGTCGTTGTGCACGGATCTGGCAACGTAGCTACCTATGCGGTGCAAAAGGCCGAACAGCTTGGTGCCACCGTGGTGTGCGTATCCGACACCAAGGGTTGGATCTACGATCCAGAGGGCATCTCGGTCGAGGCGCTCGAGGGCATCTATGCTGCCAAGCGTTCGGGTAACGACAAGGGCGTGAGCCTGGAGAAGTACCTCGAGTATCGTCCAGACGCCGAGTGGCATGCCGAAGACGGCCGCGGTGTTTGGGGCGTCAAGTGCGACATCGCCCTGCCTTGCGCACGTGAGAACACGCTGCACCTCGAGGATGCCAAGAAGCTCGTTGCAGGTGGCTGCAAGATCGTGGGCGAGGGCGCAAACATGCCCACCACGCTCGACGCCACCAAGTACCTGCAGGAAAACGGCGTCGCCTTCTTCCCGGGCAAGGCTGCCAATGCCGGTGGCGTGGCGGTGTCCGGCCTCGAGATGAGCCAAAACGCGGGTCACATCTCCTGGACCTTCGAAGAGGTGGACGGACGCCTGCAAAACATCATGAAGAGCATCTACCACGCTTGCGACGACGCCGCGCGTGAGTACGCAACCGAGGGCGATTACGTTGCCGGTGCCAACATCGCTGGCTTCCTCAAGGTCGCCGACGCCATGATGGCGCAGGGCATCGTGTAGCATCTGCAGAGTGGCGAGGGGCCTAACCTAGGACTGGCCCCTTGTTTCTTGTCCCGAGGACCTTTACGCCATCGAGGGGGGTCGTTGGAGAGCGCCGAGCTCGAACAGTCCGCGCTTCGCGCGGAAACTCGCTCGGCATGCTCTCCAGCGTCCCCCCGATGGCGTAAAGGTCCTTTGAGGTGCGGATGGGCGCAGAGCCAGCCCTAGGTCGGGCACTGCGGATGCAAGATACGTTTTTGGCTCCTAGCCGATCGTGGCAAAGCTGCCTCGGATGATGTCGCAGGAGTGGTGAAGCGCTTCTTGTTCGCCTTCCTGCAATTCGAGTTCGAAGATCTTCTCGATGCCGTCTCCACCCAAAAGACAAGGGACGCCCACGGAAACATCGCGTTCGCCGTATTCGCCTTCGAGGTGCGCCGAGAGGGGAATGACGCGCTTCTCGTTGTGGATGATGGAGGACGCGATCTTTGCCACCGTTGCCCCAATGCCGAATTCCGTGGCGCCCTTGCCCTTAATGATGTTTGCGCCGGCAGCGCGGACTTGCGAACTTACACTGTTGAAGTCAAGGAGTTCGGCATGCTCGGGGCGCATGCGAACGTACTCATGCAGTGGTACTCCGCCCAAGATTACGTGAGATGTAGGTATGAACGACGAGTCGCCGTGCTCGCCCATAACGATGGCTTCCACCTGGCTACGCTCGAGGGCAATGCGGTTTCCCACGGCACGACGCATGCGGAAGGTGTCCAGTGCGGTGCCCGTGCCGAAGATGTGGTTTCGCGGGAGGTCGAGTTCGCGATAGAGGTATTCCGTAATCACGTCAACGGGGTTTGAGACTGCAATGAGCACCCCGTTGAACCCGGAGGCGCGAAGGGGGCCAACTATTCCCTGCAAGATCTTGAAGGTGCCGTCGAGCATTTGCAGTCGAGTCTCGCCTTCCCTGCGTTTGCGGCCCGCGGTAATGATCACAAATTGCGCGTCGGCGCAGTCCTCATAGCTGCCGGTGCGAACCTTCACGTGAACGTCGAGGGCAGAGGTCCAGTCCTTGAGGTCTACCATCTCGGCATATGCCATCTGCTCGTTCAAGTCGCATAGAATGATTTCGTCTACCAACTGATTGAACATAAGCGATAAGGCTACGTGACTGCCGACACGGCCAGTACCGATGATAACCACTTTTCGCGAACCAAATTGATGCATGGTTTCTTTCCTCCAAGTCACACATAAGAATTTGCGTATGGCGCATGCTGCGACACAGCATTACCATTCTAAAACAGTTGGAACGGTTGAGCACGAGACTGATAGACTGTACTGTCTCAATCGTTTTGGAATGATTGCCGTTCGTGCCCGCGCCCACGTCGCTCCGCGATCGGCGACTCACGGAGTGAGCGAGCGAAGCGAGCGCGGAGCCGCGCGCGGGGACGACGTGGGCGCGGGCACGAACGTGGAGTATGCTTTGAGGCTGAGCGAGTAGGGGAGGATGTATGGAAGGCGAGGAAGAGCTCAGGTCTGAGCTGGAGTTTATGGAAGCGATGCGCGCCTACAGGAGGGCGCGCGAGTCTGGTGATGCTGAGGCTATACAGAAGGCGGAAGATGCCTGGCGCCAGCAGGTTCGCGACGAGCTGATCGCAAAAGAGGGCTGCAAAGAGTAATAGCACGGATAAGCCATTACAAATCTAAAAACAGCCTTTTTATCTCGTCGATTCCGAGGTAGAATGTGACGCTGTATGTACGAATGCAGCACGGCTGGACCGTGCGTCTGTGAAAGGAAGTACCATGGAGCCCGAAGCGAAACTCTCGCAGGACATCACTCCCGAGGAGGTTGCCGAGGCGGCGGGGGAGCAGTCCGTTACCGAGGAGGAGGCTGCACCTTCCGTTTCAGATGTTGCCGCGCAGGAGCAGCCGGAGGCCGCGATTGCCGACGAGCAGCCCTCGGTCGAGGAACCTGCGACTGCGGAAGCGCTTGAGTCCGAGGCATCTGCGTCCGAGGCCAATGAGGCCAAGGATGGCGTGGCTGTGGATATGGATGCGACCGAGGGCGTGGCCCCGGCCAGATCGCGCATGAACCTTGCCCGCATACAAAAAGAAGCGCTCATTGAGCGTGCGAAGGAGCTAGCGGACTCAACCGATTGGCGAAAGACGTCCGAGGAGCAACGAGCCCTCATGGATGAGTGGCGAACCGTTGGATATGCCGGCAAGGACGTGAACGACAAGCTGTGGGAAGACTTCCAGGCGGCACGTCAGCAGTTCTTCTCTCATCGTGAAGCGGAAGTCGTAAAGATCAAGCAGCAGATCATAGAGGAGGCTCGCGAAGCCACCACAGACGTAACGCGGTGGGTTGCTACGGCCACGAAGCTCGATGAGCTTATGGATCGCTGGAAGGCCGCTGGCAATTCCGGCAGCGAGCAGGACAAGGAACTGTGGGATGCGTTTAATAGCATCCGTCGGGATTTCCGCAACCGCCGCAAGGCAGATATGGACGAGCGACGTGCCAAGGCGCGTGCCAATGCGGATGCCAAACGGGCAATCGTCGATGAGGCAAAGAAGATTGCGGAGGCTGGTGAGTACTCGCGCGAGAACAGCGATCGTATGCGTCAGCTCGACAAGGACTACAAGGCCATTGGCTTTGCGGGCAAACCCGCAAACGACACGCTCTGGGCGGCGTTTAGCGAAGCGAAGAAGTCGTATTGGGACGGCAACAACGCCGCTCGCGACGAGCAGCGTCGCAAGCGCAGCGAACGCCTGCAGGAGGTCGTCGAGCGCAAGTCGGGTCAGATCGAGTACCTCAAGTCCCAAAACGAAACGCTCACCACACGGCTCGGCTCAACCCTCGACCCCGAAAAGATCGCAAAGATAAAGAGCTGGATCGAGCAGAACGACGAGCGTGCGGCAGATCTTGAGGGTGACGTGGAGGACATCAAGCGCAAGATGTAAGCGCCGCGAATAGTAGCAAAAGCACAGGGTCTCCTTTCGTAGCACGTAAAACGACTGCGCAAGGAGCCCCTCTCTGCAGTGTAATGAGTCGGCTCTTGCGCTCT
>JAFWKQ010000113.1 GCA_017545665.1 Atopobiaceae bacterium | reverse complement strand
TATTGCCACGACGAGTTGCGGAGCGGGAATTAGATTGGTGAAGAACGGCATAAGGAGCTCTTGCAGCATGGGCTTGTGCAGCAGAAAGATGCCCATGGTGTTCATGCCAATAAACGATACGATGCCAAGGCTGAACGGGCGGGAGCCCTCGCGAGCGATGCGAATAAGCAGCATGGAGCCCGTAAGGACCGCAAACGCTCCGGCGGCACTGTTTACAAAGAACCAGACCAGGTTTCCGTACTGCGCTCCGCACATGAGCACGAGGTCGCATGCGTCCCCACGCGCGACGGTGCCGAAGAAAAGAATGGCAACGCTTACCGCAAAGCTCGCAAACAACACGATGCCTCGTTGTACGGCAAAGACCAGAATCTCCCGGCGAGCCGCGATTCCCGTGAAGATTATGCCCGCCGCCACAAACGCAACGTTGAGGCACCACGGATAGCCATGCTCAAGTCGTGGCAAGAGCGGCCCGATTGCGAATAGGGGAGCGAGCAGAGGCCGTAGATGAGGTTGTTGCCGCCCTGCCCCAACCTATCGAGCAGCGTGACGATCGCCTGTACGATGATGCGTGCCACGAAGAATGCCGAGAGATACCAAAGCGAGGTGAGCGTTCCCATCTCCGTGAGGGATTCCCACGAGGCGTAGAACAGCTTTGGGAAGTTTGCGATCGAAAATGGACCGTACACGAGCCCCCAAATCACGAGCGGAACCGCGAGGGCAAGGACGTTCTTCTTGAGGAAGGCGTCCCAAGCCTCGTGTCCGTATAGGGCCTTGGGCTTCGTGGAAAGGCCTGCGAGGAAGAAGAACAGCGGCATATGGAAGGCGTAGAGGACGCGTCGATACATAATGGTGTCGGTGTTCGACGTCGTGTGGCCCAAGATGACAAGGAATATGGTGATGGCCTTGGCAATGTCGAGCAGCTCGATTCGGGTCCGTTTCTTCTTTCTTGCTGCCATGTTTGCTCCCAGAGCGCGAGTAGTCGTGAGGTCATGCTTGCTTACTATATCAAAACGAGAATAAGTCATACCTCTACGGGAACAGTTCGGAAATCAGCTCAAAGCGCGCTCGCGCCCCGCGCCCGCGTCCGCCCCGCGCGCGGCTCCGCGCTCGCGTCGCTCGCTCACTTCGTGAGTCGCCGCCAGCGGGGCAGACGCAGGCGCGGGGGGCGTGGGCCAGAGCGCCGCGGTGGTCGTCCAAAAACCTCAACGGCGTATGCTGTGCAAAATGGCTATCGTCGATCCGGTACCTTAAGCATCACGATGAATCCCAGTACGAACAGCAGGGCGATGGAAAGCACGCCAAGCGACGGGTTGCCTGTGATGAAGGTGAACGCGCTCACGAGTCCCGTTCCCAGAATGGCGGCGTACTTGCCAAAGATGTCGAAGAAGCCAAAGTACTCGTTGGCGTGTTCTTTGGGACAAAGCTTGCCGAACTCGGATCGGCTCAGCGCTTGGATGCCGCCCTGGAACAGCCCGACGCAGATTGCCAGAATCCAGAACTCGGTTGCGGTTCTGAGGAAGAATGCGGCGAACAACGTTATGCCAAAGTAGCCGCAAATACCCACGAGAATCATGGTCTTGGTTCCCAGGCGCTTGCCGAGCTTGCCATACGCGATGGATGCGGGCCAAGCCACGAATTGGGTGACGAGTAATGCGAGCACGAGCTGTGTTCCCTCGATGCCGAGGTTGGACCCGTAGCTCGTTGACATCTTTATTACCGTGTGTACCCCGTCGATGTAAAAGAAGTACGCGAGGATGAAGTAGCGTAGGCTCTTGTCTGCCCATATGGCGCGCAACGTTGAGCCTATGCCGCCAATGGCCTTGCGCAGCGCGTGAGGCTCCCTTGGCTTATAGCTCTTCTGCTCGACGTTTCTGAGCATGGGAATGGTGAAGACCACCCACCACGCGGCAGTTATGCAAAAGGCAATGAGCATGGCAGTTTGCATGGTGAGCCCAAGGGACGTGGCGTTGAGCACTACGAGCAGGCACACGATAAACGGGATGCAGGATCCCACATAGCCCCAGGCAAAGCCTTGGCTGGACACTTCGTCCATGCGCTCATCGGTGGTTGCGTCCACCAAAAGGGCGTCGTAGAACACGAACGAGCAGTTAAGCGCCACGGCCGACATGATGTAGATGACCAGAAAGGGGAGCCAGTTGGTGGGAAATCCCATGGCGATGGTCGCAACGGCTCCGGTGCCCACGCAACCGACAATAAACTTCTTCCGCATGCCCTGCATGTCGGCTATGGAACCAAGAATGGGCATGAGCAGCGCAAGGATAAGAGATGCGACGGTTTCGGCGGCACCCCATGCGCCCACCGCGACCTTCTCGACGGCCGGATCTGCCGCGGCAAGACTGTTGAAGTAAATCGGGATGACGCTCGTGGCGAGCAGCACCAGTGCCGAGTTGCCGACATCGTACAAAATCCAGCTCTTCTCGGCCTTGGTAAACTTGGTGCGCGCCATGCTTCCTCCACGAATTTCGGTATTTGTAAGAATATCTTATGTTGTCGTTCGCGCGGAAACAAACATGCGTCGGTGAGCAGCGGTCAGGATGGTGTTAAAGTGTTGTATGCGCATGTTCCATACATGTAAGGATAGGAGACCGCATATGCCTGCCATGCTAACGCACGACCAGTTTGGACAAGATGCCTACGGGATGGCACTTGAGGTAACCGACCTCTTTACCCCCGACGAGCGCGACGCATTCTTGTTGGGAAACCAGGGACCCGACCCTCTCTTCTACCTACTGCTCCTGCCGCCGATGGAGGAGTTTAGGGTATGGGGATCGAGGATGCACAGCGAGAGGCCTAGCGAGGTCTTTTGTGCCATGCGTCGAGCCGTTGACGGGTTGCCCGTGGAGGAGCGTAAGGTTGGCCGTGCGTACCTGGCAGGATTTACCTGTCACTATCTGCTCGATCGCGCGATTCATCCGCTTGTGTACTTTTGGGAGCGTGGCATATGCCAGGCGGGTGTAAGCGAGCTGGACTCTTCGGATGGCAACATCGTACACGCCGAGATAGAGCGCGACCTGGATGAGATGGTCCTCTTTACCAAACGCAACCAAACCATAAAGTCATACAGGCCATACGAGCAAGTACTGCGTGGACGCGATCAGATGCTTGCCGTTTTGGGAGACCTGTATCGCGATTCGGCAATCGGTCCGTTTGCGGAGGACGAACCTACGCTTAACGAAGTGTATCCGTTGGCGGTGTACAGCTTCCGTTTGGCGCAGCGCATGTTTTGGTCGCCGCGCGGACGCAAGACGGACGTTCTTGCTCGCATTGAGGCCCCGATGCTGAAGAAGCGGTATTCGCTTGTGCGAGCGATGTCGCACAGAGTGCGCGCCGAACTGACGAGCGACTTCGACAACCGCGAGCACAAGCCGTGGCGTAATCCGTTTACCGGCGAGACGCTTACGGCATCGTTCTGGGACCTGTATGAGGGCGCGCTTGCCGAGGTGGTGGACGCGCTGCATGTTGTTTTGGACGATGGGTTTGATGCGGACGCGGCATTTGCGCTTACGGGCGGCCTTAACTTTAGCGGGGAGCGAGTGGAATAGACCCGTTTCCCGTGGCCAAAGGAGGCGCTAAATCCGTGAAACAAGGTCAAACATTGGCTATGTTGTAGGGATTCAGGCTTTTTACAGGCTTTGGGTACTCATCGCGCGCATGATGCTTCATACTAGAATTGATTTTCTATGGGGAGAGGAGACATATGAGTGGCGTTCTCGGTCGCATCGAGAGTTCTGCCGATGTGCGTTGCCTTTCCCTTGACGATTTGCAGTCTCTCTGCAGCGAGGCACGTGGCGCTTTGATCGAAGCCGTAACGACTACTGGTGGCCATCTGGGTCCCAACCTAGGATTTGTGGAGGCAACCGTCGCGCTGCATCACGTGTTTAACCTACCCACCGACAAGCTCGTGTTCGACGTCTCGCATCAATGCTATACGCACAAGATGCTTACGGGTCGCAAGCGTGGCTACATGGATCCCGAGCATTATGACGAGTACACGGGCTTTACGAATCCCGCCGAAAGCGAATACGACTTGTTCAGGGCCGGACATACCTCACAGGCGGTGAGTCTTGCCTGCGGTTTGGCTAAGGCGCGCGATCTTTTGGGGCAGCGCCACAATGTGATTGCGGTGCTTGGCGACGGCTCGCTGAGTGGCGGGGAGGCCTTCGAGGGACTCGACAACGCGGCAACGCTCGGAACGAATTTCATTGTGGTGTTTAACGATAACCAAAGGTCCATCGCCGAAAACTCCGGAGGCGTATACAACAACCTTGCGGAGCTCCGGCGGACCAAAGGCACCTGCAAAAACAACTTCTTCCGTACCCTCGGACTCGACTATCGCTATGTGGAGGAGGGCAACGACGTCAAGGCGCTCGTGGCCGCCTTCCAAGAGGTGCGCGACATCGATCATCCCGTGGTAGTGCACATCCATACGCAAAAGGGCAAGGGCCTGGCCTGGGCGGAGGAAAACCCCGAGGAAGCGCATTCCATTCCGCGCGGCTACGACCCAACCCGCGCTGATGCCAAGCCTAAAGAGCCTACGTATCAGCAGATCACACGTGATTATCTGCGAAAGAAGATTGCAAAAGATCCCAGCGTAATTGTGGTGAACGCCGGGGCCCCTTCCGGCGTGGGGCTCACGCCGGACTTCCGCGCCTCATGCGGAGAGCAGTTCCTTGATACGGGTATAACCGAGCAGCATGCCGTTGCCTTTAGCGCGGGTTTGGCGTGCGGCGGCGCGAAGCCCGTGTTCATGGTAATGGCCACCTTCGCGCAGCGCGCGTTCGACCAATTCGTTCAGGAGCTCGGACTCAATCGATCTCCCGCGACGGTCCTTGTGTTCGGGGCGGGATTCTACGACATAGACGCTACGCATGCGGGTACGCTTGACGTCGTAATGACGAGCAACATTCCCGGAATCACCTGCCTCGCACCCTCTACGTGCGAGGAGTATTTGGCCATGCTCGACTGGTCGGTGGACCAAAGGGAGCGCCCTGTGGTTATCCGTGTGCCGGAGAAGGTCCTTCACGGCGACAAAGATGCCTTCGATTGCATGCGACCAACCGGCTGGCACTTGGTGCGTAAGGGTTCTCGCATAGCGATCTTGTCGCTTGGAAGCACGGTTGAGCTGGCACGCAAGACCGCCGAGTTGCTCGAGGATCGCGATGGCATACATGCGACCATAATTGAAGCCCTCAACTACTCAAGCTTTGACGTGCGGCTTCTCAACACGCTCCCTGCCGATCACGATTTGGCAATCACCTTGGAGGCGGGAATCCTTTGCGGCGGATTTGGCGAGAAGGTCGCCCGCTTCTTCGGCTCATCGTCGATGCGCGTGCTATGTTACGGCGGAAAGAAGGAGTTCTTGGATCGCGTACCTACCGAGGAGTTCTTCAAGATCTACCACTTCACCGCCGACGACATCGTGCGCGACGTAGAGAATCTGGGGCTGTAGCGGCAATGGCGCGCACGAGCGAGGCGACTCGCCACGTTATGCAGGCAAACAAGAGCAAGAACACCAAGCCTGAGCTGTTGGTACGCCGTCATTTGCGTGAGGCGGGACTTCCTGGCTATAGGCTCCATTGGAAGAAGTGTCCCGGCAAGCCAGACATCTGCTATCCGGGGCGCAAGATCGCCATCTTCGTAAATGGATGCTTTTGGCATCGCTGCCCGCACTGCAACCTCTCGACGCCCAAGACGAACGTGGAGTTTTGGGAAGCCAAGTTCGCTCGCAACCGCGCCCGGGACGAGCGGAACCAGAGGGAACTGGTTGACCAGGGGTGGACTGTACTCGTGGTGTGGGAATGCACGCTAAAGAAGGCGCGCCTCGAGCCTACGATGGGACAGCTCATACGTCAAATTGAGCTTGCGGAGCTCGGCATTCTTCCACGGGGCCGCGTGGTGGAGGTGGGCTATTTGAGCGGGTGGCAACATCGCGTTGCATGGCGTCGTCACCACGCCAAGTAAGGGCGTGCAGGCGAATGGTACCCCTGTTGGATCTCTTAACCTATACTATGCCGAGGAGATTCGAAGATGATGGGAGCGGCACATGTCACTCGATCGTGCACGAATGCACTTGACGCAGTATGGCCTCGAAGGGCGCGTCCAAGAGTTCGATCAGTCGAGCGCAACGGTAGAGCTTGCGGCAAAGGCGGTTGGTTGCGAACCCGCGCGCATTGCCAAGACGCTCTCGTTCGTGGTGGGCGATAGGGTAGTGCTCATACTCTTTGCGGGCGATGCCCGCATAAACAATCAAAAGTTCAAGGCCCGTTTCCATACCAAGCCCAAGATGTTGCCGGTTGCCGATGCCGAGTCTCGTATAGGGCATGCTGTGGGCGGCGTGTGTCCCTTTGGCGTAAGCGACGAGTGCGACGTGTACTTGGATGTGTCTCTTCGGCGTTTTGACGTCGTGTATCCCGCCGCAGGCAGTTCGAGCAGTGCCGTTCGACTCTCGCTTGACGAACTTGAGCGCGCTTGTCACCCCTGCGAGTGGGTGGACGTGTCGCGTCTACCCGAGTAGCGCCGCTTAGCGCACTCTTATTTACCGCCCAGACTGTGGTGTTTGATTGAGCGCGTGTAGTTGCCGCCCATGTCCCTGGGCCACGCCGTTCCGCTGGCGGCGACTCGCGAAGTGAGCGAGCGAAGCGTGCTCGGAGCCGCGTGCGGACGGCGCGGACGTGGGCACGAACGGCAGCGGCGTGCGTAGTGCTCGTGTGGACGCGAACCCAATCATTTGCCTTGTTGGCCGAATTTGGGTAGAGTTTTCTACAGGAGGTCAGCAGATGGCGACTTATGTGTTCTCGGATGTGCATGGGCATCACAAGACGCTCGAGCGTTTGCTTGAGCGCGTTGCCCCCTCGGATGAGGACGATATCTGGATTCTTGGTGACATGGTGGACAGGGGACCTGATCCAGTCGCCGTTATGCAAACCTGCAAAGGTCTTGCCAATGCGCGCGTACTCATGGGCAACCATGAGGATATGATGCTCGACGCCATTAGACATCCGGACGATTCCATGACACGCTTTCAGTGGGAGATGAACGGTGGCAATACCACGGCGGTGGGACTTGCCGCTCTTCCGGAGGCAGAGCTCATCGATCTTTTGGACTGGGTGGGAAACCTTGCGTTTGGCGCTCATATTCGGGTGGGCGACCGTATGTATCTGTTGGTGCACGCGGGAATTCGACCCCTTAACTTTTCCTCACGTAGCCGCTGGACAGACACCACGATGGAAGCGCTTCTGCGCTACCAGAATACCGAAGACGTGCTCTGGATACGAGACGAGTTTTGGGGGCAGCCAACGGGTTTTCTTACCGAAGACGGAGAGGGTCCCATCGTTATTGCCGGGCATACGCCCGTTCCCTACGTGGAGGACCTCGCAGACCGCTTTGACCGCCCTGCGCGCAACGAAGATGGGGAATGCCAGATCATGCACTTGGGAGCGTGCGAAGCGACCGGAGGCGTGGCCGACCGCTGGGCCATAGACTGCGGTGCGGCGGGCGGCGCAGGCTGGGGAAGAATCGGCATGGTGCGCCTCGATGACGGTGCCGAGTTCTACGAGGCGGTGCAAGAGGGCGAATAGCGGTTGGTTCGCACCCTTTGCGCTGCGTGATTCAGGGATTCCCGTGGCCAATCCATACGAGAAGACAGGGGAGGATGCGTGCTCACGGTCTTTGACCTCATGTGCAACGGTTTGCGCGATCCGTATGGCGTGACGGGCAACATACGTCTTTCTTGGCGGTTGGGCTCAAACAAAAACGGCGAAAGCCAGACGTCGTATCGAGTGGTAGTAGTGTCGCTCTCGCATGGGGACGTGGTTTGGGACTCCGGAAATGTGAGCAGCGATGCTAACGAGGTTCGCTATGGCGGTATAGCGGGCAATGCGGGCGATGCGTATTCCTGGTTCGTGACTGTGTTTGACAGCGAAGGCCAAGTTACGCAAAGCGTGCCGTCGGCGTTTGTGTGGGGACGTGAGACGGATACGCCACACAGCGACAAGGGGCCACAGCGTCTGGGTTGCGTGTGGACTTCCGACGAACAGGAGACTGCACGGTTGGAGTGCCTAGACGCACGTGACTTGCATGACGAGTTGTGGACTGGTTTGCTCGGCTTGAGTTGTGTTGGGCTAAACGCACGCTTTGTGCGCATTGCGCCGCGCTTCTCATCGCATCTCGAATTCGCCCAGGGAAGCTTGCTGCTGAATCGTGGGCTCATGGTCGTGCGCTGGGAACGAAGAGACGGTTGCATCCGCCTGAAGGTGAGCCTACCTCCCGGTGTGGAGGGGGAGATGCGTGTTGGGGGCAGGCGTAAGAGAATCGCGAGTGGGAAGCACGTGCTCGAGGGGGCGTGTCCCGAAAGACCAGTCAGCCCTCTTGAGACGCAAGATAAACGCGACTATTAGCTTGCGAAGCGCCTGGATAGGTGGGGACGGTACTGGGCAAGCCCCACGGGCGCAGTTCGCGAAGCGGGCAAGGGGGGGCGAGGGGAGGGGCGGGATGAGCCCCACGGGCGCAGTTCGCGAAGCGCTGTTTGAGCACGTGGGGCTCATCCCGCCCCTCCCCTCGCACCCCTAGGCCGACGTAGCGCTGACTGAGCGCGTGGCAATCACTCTGTGCGGGAAGGATTTTGCACTTCTTTGGGGGTGCGCCCCGAACTGGCGTTACAATAAGTAGCCGTTTACACGGAGAGAGGGGTGCGGATGCCGAACATACGCCTTGTTGCCGTAGATGAGGACGGCACGTTTTTACGGGATCACATACACTACGACAACGAACGTTTTGGCAGGTTGTTCGATCGCATGCAAGCCCTGGGAGTACGCTTTGTGGTTGCCACCGGCAATCAACGCTACCAAGTTGAGAGTCTCTTCAGCGAGTACGCGAATCGCATGGGAATCGTATCGGCAAGTGGCGCATATGTGGTTGACGGAGGCGATGAGGTATTTGTGGCTCATGCCTCGGACAAGGCAGTGGCGCGCATGATTGACATATGTCACGATGTGCGAGACGTGCCCTTTGCGTTTATCGGAGTGCGTTGTACCTATGTGGAACGAGGTACCGACCAGGCATTCTTTGACGACATGTCACTCTATAGCACCCGCATTGAATGGGTGGAAGACTTTCGTGACGTAGATGACAAGATCATCATGTTCTCTTCGCTGGTGGACGAGAACCGTGTTAAGAGTGAGATAGAGCGTTTCCGCGAGACGGTGGGAGACTTCATGGACGTCACCGGTTCGGGAGGCGGGTACTTCGACGTAATGTGTCCCGGAATCAACAAGGCGGTGGGACTCAGGCACTTGCTCGATCGCCATGGCATAAGGCCCGAGGAATGCGTGGCGTTTGGTGACTCCGACAACGACCTGGAGATGCTTGAGTTCGTGGGGCTTGGTTACGCGATGCAAGATGCACCAGAGAACGTGAAGGCGGTGGCCGATCGCATAGCACCGCCCTGCGCGGAGGATGGCGTGTTGCAGGTGCTGGAAGACCTGCTCTTTTAGAGTGCCGCTATGCGATATATGGGTAACGCGCAGAAGGAGACCTTGGAGTCGCTCACGCTTGCCAGCGTGTGCGCCACCGATTTTCTGTGCGGTATCGTCGAGACGACAGCCGAGCAAGATGGCTGGGCTCGTCCCCAGCGATTTGGGACCCGTCAGCGGAGGGCTCTCTCGAGTTGCCTTGCCTGGCATCCCGGACAATTCAGGCAGATGGCGGCTGCGACGTCAGGCGTGTGTCTGCGCTTTGTGACGGATTCGACGACCCTGGCGCTTGCGGTTAGGTTGGATGAGGAACCGCCTGCAACAAGGGCAACGCTCAAAGGGTGTGGGGACGAGCCGCAAGATGGCCTATCGCTTGAGGTGGATGGCCAACAGAGGGAGGTCCTTCAGCCGAGGAACGACTTGCTCATTTTTATGGTTGACGATTCGGGAGATGGCTTTGGCGGGGCTACGATGGCTCTGCCCGGATTGGGAACTCGGCATGAGGTGTGCCTTTGGCTGCCATGCCTTCGCGGCTGTACGATACGCGAGCTGTGGGCCGACGGAACCTACGTGGAGCCGCTGCCACCTCGCCCACGCCTGCTCGTGCTGGGCGACGAGTTGGCGCAAGGCTATTGTTGCGGCGACCCAGCCTGCACTTGGCCCGCCCTCATGGCGCGCGATCTGGAACTTGAGCTCGTTAACCAAAGCGTGGCCGGTCAGGTGTTTCAGCCGTCGTCCATCCTTGACGCCCAAGTGGACAACGTCACAAAGGTCGTCGTGGAGCTGGGTGCCAACTACGTGCAGGAGCGTTGCGACAAGGCAACGGTAGCGGCTGACGTAAGGGGCTTTATATCGGAGGTGGCGCGCCACTGGCCTCAGGCGGAGGCGTGTGTAATAACTCCCACTTGGCAGGTTTCCCGCGGTTGTGCGAACAGCTGCTATCGAGAAGTGAGCAATATTCTGGCGCGTGCCGCGCGCACGCGCGGAGCACAGGTGGTCGATGGCCGCAAAATGGTGGCAGAGGGCCTCGTGCCACTGCCTTCCGGGGCGGAGGTCTTGGACTTTCGAGCGTCTAGGCGCTTTGCGACTCGCCTGCTCTTGTCGCTTGATATGGCAAGTGCCTCGCCGCAGGAACTGCGCGAGCGCGCTTTGAGCGTGCTTGCTCACGAACCAATCTGCGCGCTGCCCTTACGCGAGGCGATCCGCCGTAACATTGGCGAGGTCGTTGTTGCGCGCGAGGGTTGCGTGGTGCTCGCTCTGCCAAACAAGGGCTGCATGTTGTATGCCACGAGCGGCGAGCTTGCTGAGGAGTCATGTGGGCTTGCGGAGCCCCCTCGCTACTATCACGTGCTTGGCAGCGGCATTGCCAGGCAGTTGGGTGCGCACCTGGCGCTCGATGACATTGAGCCATATAACCTCTGCGTATATGAGAACGAGATTCCCTTGTCCATAAGCCCAAGGCTGGCAGCTGGCATTCGTCCCCTTGGCGAGTCGCATCTTGCATTTGTGCTTGAGCACTATGAGCGAGAAGAGCTGGTCTCTACGGAATTCCTACGGGAGGCGCTAAGGCGGGAGCGCTTTTTAGGCGCGTTCGCAGAGGGGGAGATAGTTGGCTACATTGGCGAGCATCCAGAGGGGTCCATTGGAATGCTGCATGTTTTGCATGAGTTTAGAAGATGCGGTTGGGGAGAGGCTCTGGAGCGGGCGCAGATAAACAGGTGCCTTCAGCGTGGCGAGATCCCATGGGTCGAGGTGAGCCCAAAGAACCGGGTGTCGCTGCGCCTTCAAAAGAAGCTCGGCCTCACCGTTGTGTCTTCTGGTAAGGCGGGTTATGTGAGTGGGGGACGTGTGTGATGCGTTGAGGTAGTATTGACGTGTCGCACAAGACGCTAATCGGATTGGGGTCATACCATGCATACAGGTACCAGGCACGCTGGCACAGGCGGCAGCGTCAATCCCTTTGCGCCCCATCTTACGGGTGAGCTTTCGTCTGAGGCAAACGAGCTCGTTACCCAAATAGTGACTGGTCACCAAGCAAATCCCCATGCGACCCCGCATGAGGCGGCGCTGCGCCGCGATGAGTCGGATCGCGATCGTGACACTGCCTTGCGGCCGGCGTTTGTGCGAGATGCCGAGAAGATCCTTCACATGCCGGCATACAACCGGCTCAATGGCAAGACCCAGGTGTTCTCGTTCAGGGAGAACGACGACATCACCCGTCGCGGGCTACATGTCCAGCTGGTGGCGCGTGTTGCACGCGACATCGGCTATGCGTTGGGACTAAACCTCGATCTTATCGAGGCCATAGCCCTAGGTCACGACATTGGGCATACGCCCTTTGGACATGCGGGGGAGCGGCTTCTTAACGAAGTGTTCCATGCGCGCACGGGTCGCTGGTTCTTCCATAACGTTCAGAGCGTGCGGGTGCTCGACGTGCTGTATGGGCGCAACGTGAGCATACAGACTCTCGATGGCGTCATATGCCATAACGGGGAGTTCGAGAAGCAGGTTTTGCGTATGAGCAGCCTGAGCGACGTTGCGGGGTTCGATGCCATGGTTGACGATTGCTGGGCGCGCGGGAATGAGGCCATATGTCACCTAGCTCCCATGACGCTCGAAGGCTGCGTCGTGCGAATAAGCGACATCATTGCCTATGTGGGCAAGGATCGTCAGGATGCCATTCGCGCGGGAATCGCTGACGAGAATACCTTTGACGACGGTCTTGGCGGAGCGTACAACGCCTGGGCATTGCGTGCGTTTGTGGGGGATGTGGTTGAGCATAGCGTGGGCCGCTCCCATATTGCCATGAGCGAGGAGGCCTTCGCCGAGATGAGGCGAGCAAAGCAGGAGAACTATAAGAAGATTTATAGGGCGAGCGAGGTTGATGGCGAATTCGACCGCGGCATGGCTGAACTGTTTGACGCACTGTACCACGACGTGCTGGACGACCTTGCTGCAGGTCGCGAGGAGTCGCCCGTGTTTAGGCATCACATTCGCATTATGGCTCAAAGTCTCAGTCACTACGGCCGCACATATGACTGGGAGAGCGACTTGGACCTTACGACGGTGGACTATCTCTCGTCCATGACCGACAACTACTTCATGGCTTTTGCCGAGCACCTGCGTCCAGGCTCCAAACGGCTGTTTCGTCATCGCGCGCACTTCTAGCGCCTGGGTGGCTGTTCGCGTTTTGGCGTGCAGGGATGGGGATGACCCTTCTGCGAGCAGGGATTGGAAAGGAGCATGGGAACTCGTGCTCCCGCCGCTGCTTGCACTATGGTACAATTGTTCGTATGGAAACGCTATTCTCAAATGCCGAACATAGGGTTCGCACGCAAAATGCTCCGCTTGCGGCACGTATGCGTCCGCAAACGCTCGATGGCTACGTTGGTCAGGAACAGGCGGTTGGCCCCGGCTCGTGGCTGCGGTTGGCCATTGAGCACGACACGCTTTCGTCTGTGTTGCTCTATGGTCCCGCAGGAACGGGAAAAACCACGCTCGCACGCATTATTGCCCACTCTACGCATGCGGAGTTCGTTGAGGTCTCGGCAATCACGGGCACCGTTAAGGATCTGCGACGCGAGATTGAAGCTGCGGATTCGCGTTTGCTCGCATCGGGACGGCGGACCATATTGTTCGTGGACGAGATCCATCGCTTCAATCGGTCTCAGCAAGATGCGCTCTTGCATGCTGTGGAAAATCGCACGGTCGTGCTGATTGGAGCCACAACCGAGAATCCGTATTTCGAGGTTAATTCCGCGCTCATCTCGCGTTCGCGTGTGGTTGAGCTTACGCCTCTGGACGAAGGATCCATACGCGAGCTTGTGGAACGGGCTTTAGTGAGTGAGGAGGGCCTCGGAGGGGCGTTCCTGCTCGACCCTGACGCGCTTGACGAAATCGTTGTTTTGTGCGGCGGGGACGCGAGGGCAGCGCTCACCTCGCTCGAGCTCGCGAGCCAGATGGCCTCGCCTTCCGGCGTGGCACCTGCAAGGGGAGAAGAGCCGCTTACCATAACGCTCGAGCATGTACGCGAGGCAAATCCCAGGCGTGGACTTGCATACGACAAGAGCGGAGACATGCACTACGACATCATATCGGCCTTCATAAAGTCCATGCGTGGCTCCGATCCAGACGCGGCCCTGTATTGGCTGGCCCGAATGATTGACGCGGGCGAAGACCCAAAGTTCATCGCGCGCCGCATTTTCATACTTGCCTCCGAAGACATAGGCAATGCCGATCCTCAGGCACTGCTCGTGGCCGAGGCAGCCTTCAAGGCAACCGAGGTCATCGGGTATCCTGAGTGTCGCATCAATCTTGCGCAGGCAGTCATATACATGTGCCTTGCGCCAAAAAGCAATGCTGCTGAGGCGAGCATAGATGCTGCCCTTGCCGAAGTCCGCACTGGACCTCGTCGTGAGGTGCCTAATCATCTGCGCGATCGCCACAGGCCAGGCTCGCAGGAGTATGGTGCGTATTTATATCCGCACAATTATCCAGAGGGTTGGGTTGAGCAGCAATACCTTCCAGATGGGTTGGAGCGGGGCGCGTTCTATCAGGCGGGACCACGTGGATGGGAAGCATGGCGCCTGGAGGCAACCGCACGCGATCGCATGTGACGCAAAGGCGCATGCTCGATTGCCGTGCTTGTGCGCGTTTGTCGTTGAGCACTCAGCGTGTCACGGGGCGTGTCACGGGGACGGGGGCGTTGACACACTCGCCATCAGCGTGTCACGGGGACGGGGGCGCTGACACACTCGCCGGCTTTTGCGCTTCGTTGGCGCCTCGTGTGCAGGTGCAAAAAACATAGGCGTGCACGAGCCGCCAAAAAATCCTCAACCATTCGCGCCCAACTGGCCTTTTGCGGCGGTTTTGCGGAATTTCTGGCGGCTCGTGTACAACGGCGAAGCTCCAATTGTACACGAGCCGCCAGAGTCGCCGGACCAATCTCTCGCGAGCTGGGGTTTTGTGGGAGATTACGCAAAATTCTGGCGGTTCGTGTACCGGCGCATCCGCCCCGGCGCGTCCCGGGGGGCTTGACGGGGTGCGTCGGGTGCAGGGGCATTTTCGTATGGTCCGCTGGTTGCGGGAAGTACGGTTGCTGTTTTTCCCCGCAGCGAGAGTGTGGGGCGTGAGCACAACTTCTTGTGGTGGCTTTCATCCTTTTTTGCAAATTGTTGTATTGTCGCGGCATTAGGATAGAATAAACCCGTATCGTTTCCCAAAGAAAGGCGAAAGACGCAGATGGACGTCCTACAAATAGCACTCATTGTTCTTGTTATAGCTGGCATATGGGCAATTGCTGAGCTCGCTCTTACCTTCCGCAAGACTCGCGCGGCCGTGAGGGACATTTCCGCGCAGGCGGGTGAGGTTGCTGCCAGCGCAAATGATGCCATCGAACAGGTGCAACCCGTCGTGCAAAAGCTGGACGGCATAGTAACCGACCTTGAGCCTGCAGTTAAGGAGCTCAAGCCTCTTGTAGACAAGACGAACACCGCGCTTGACATGGCGACGGTAGACCTTGCCTCTGTGAACGACATCCTGGTGGACGTCACCTCTGTAACCGACACCGCCTCCAACGTTACGAGCACCGTCTCCAAGGCGGCAAACAGCGCCGTTAGCGGGGTCGCTGGGGTAGTGGGCAAGTTTACGGGCGCCAAAAAGGAGCCTAAGCGTCACAGGATCGCCGAGAAGGTCCAGAGCATAAGGCAGCCAGAGGAACCCGTTGAGGTGCCGGAGCCGGAAGCCGAGGAGAAGGCTGAGGCCCCGAAGACCTACTTCACCTATGGGTCGAGCAAGAAGGGCGAGTAAGGTGACTAAGAGCGATTCCGTCGTCTGTCTAACAGTTCCCGCCTCGCCTTCCTTTGCGCGCTCGGTACGCATGATGGCGGCTAACCTTGCGGTTTTGTGCCCCATGAATGTGGATGAGGTGGAAGACGCGCGCATGGCGGCCGAGGAAGCCTTCGTCTATGCATGCGCCACGGAGCCCTCGTCATGCGAGATAGCGTTTAGCCTCGCAGACGACTCCTTGTCTATGACCTTCTCGCTCGGGAACTCGCTGCCAACGGAAGGCGATGAGTCCTTTGAGCAGGTTAACTTTGCCGAGCTTCTGCTGTCGGCCGTAAGTGACTCCTACGAGATGGATTGGGATCGGCATTCCCTGCACGTCATAAAGCGAGCGGGGGGTACACATGGCGCATAGCGACGAGGCTACTCAGACGTCGCGCGTTCGTGTTCCCCGAGGAAAGAATGCCTGGGACAAAAGAGTGACCAAGGAGCTCTTTCGTCGGTATAAGGAGCAGGGCGATGAGGACGCGCGAAGCCAGCTGGTGGTAAACCACCTCAACTTGGTGCGCTATCTCGCCTCCAAGTTCATGAATCGAGGAGAGCAGCTCGACGATCTCATTCAGGTGGGGACCATTGGCCTCATAAAGGCTATCGATCGTTTTGATCCTTCGCGTGGCCTTGAGTTTACCACCTACGCTACACCCACTATAACGGGTGAGATCAAGCGTCACTTTCGTGACAAGGGCTGGTCGGTGCGGGTGCCAAGACGGCTGCAGGAGCTCTCGACGAAGGTTTCGCGGGTAACCGAGGAATTGACGGCAGAGCTCAAACGCTCGCCGTCGGTAGACGAGGTGGCCGAGCGGGCAGGGGTAAGCGTGGACGATGTGCTCCAGGCCATGGAGTCGGCGAGCGCCTACAGCTCCGTTCCCCTGGAAGGCGGCACCGACGACGATGAGACCACTTCCGTTATCGACCAACTCGGTTCTGAGGACGAGGAGCTGAGTGCCACCGAGGATCGCATGCTGCTCGACAACGTCATTCGAGAGTTCTCCTCACGAGAGAGGGATATCATACGCATGCGATTTGAGGATGGGCTTACGCAGGCTCAGATCGCGAAGGAGCTGGGAATCTCGCAGGTACAGGTGTCTCGCCTGCTCAGGCGCACCTTGGCTCGCATTCAAGAAAAGATCGGCGTGCAAGGCGCGCCCGAATAGCTTGCCTTCGTGTCCTCGCGCAGCGCGGATCCCTGCGTGTGCGCGATGGCATATGCATGGTTATTTGTTTTTTTGCTGGTACAATATCGAGGTTCTATCAACTTAGAGAGTATGAGGTAAGGCATGAGCGCCGACATCAAATACATGACTACCGCCCAAATTCGCGAGGACTTCCTGAGGTTCTTCCAGGCAAAGGGATGCAAGCGCTATGAATCGTCGTCACTTATCCCAGACGATCCATCGCTGCTTCTGTCGAACGCTGGCATGAACCAGTTCAAGGAGTACTACCAAGGCCTGAAGACCATGCGCGAGGTGGGCGCATGCTCGTGCCAAAAGTGCCTGCGCACCAACGACATAGACAACATCGGCGACTCGCGTCACCTTTCGTTCTTCGAGATGCTCGGCAATTTTGCCTTTGGCGGCTTTAGCAAGGAAGAGGCCATAGAGGCGGCGCTTGAGTTCTGCACCGATCCAAACCACCTCGGTCTGCCCATGGACCGCCTGTACTTTACGGTGTTTACCGACGACGACGAGTCCGCGGAGCTGTGGCAAAAGTACGGTGCCTCTGTCAGCCACATCACGCGGCTAGGCGCTGACGACAACTTCTGGGCGGCTGGTCCCACGGGACCGTGCGGTCCTTGCTCGGAGATATACTTCGACCAAGGCGAGGAGTTTGGCTGCGGGAGCGCAGACTGCGCGCCGGGATGCGACTGCGACCGTTACCTCGAGTTCTGGAATCTTGTGTTCACCCAGTACGACCGCCAGGAGGACGGTTCGATGCCGGAGTTGCCGCACCGCAACATCGATACCGGCATGGGCTTGGAGCGCATTGCGGCCATCATGCAGGGACAGCACTCCAACTACGAGGGAGACGTGCTGCGTAGCCTGCTAGGCGTTGGCGAGCGACTCGGCGGCAAGGCGTACGGTGGAACTGCAGGTGGCTCCGACCGCAGCCTGCGCATTATTGCCGACCACTCTCGTGCCGTTACCTTCATGATTGGCGACGGCATTCTGCCATCGAACGAGGGGCGCGGCTACATCCTGCGCCGTCTGCTTCGCCGAGCCGTATACCATGGTCGTTTGCTGGGCATCGAAGGCGCCTTCCTCACGCAGTATTCCGCCGAGGTGCGCGCCATCATGGGAGACGTGTACCCTGCGCTGGTGGAAAACGCCGCCCTCATTGACGGCATCATCGCCGCGGAGGAGGAGCGCTTCAACGCCACGCTGGACAAAGGCGAAGCGTTGCTCGCCGCCGAGCTGGAAAAGCTCGCCGAGGGTGAGGAGCTGCCGGGAGAGGTCGCCTTTACCCTGCACGACACCTATGGGTTCCCTATAGACCTTACCCGCGAGATATGTGAGGTCCATGGCGCCACGATTGCCATGGATGCCTTCGACGCGGCCATGGCCGACCAGCGCGAGCGCGCGCGTGCCGCGGCGAACCGCGACGCATGGGGAACGTACAACAACGCATGGACGGCGCTCTCTGACGAGCTGAGCCCTACGCAGTTTGTGGGATACGACGAAAACAAGGTGTCAGGTGCAACTGTTCTTGCCATCGTATACGAAGGCAAATCCGTCGAGTCCGCACAGGCTGGCGACAACATTGAGGTCGTGCTCGACCGCACGCCCTTCTATGCCGAGATGGGCGGACAGGTGGGTGATACCGGCATCTTGAGCGGTGAAGCCATGGCAATGGAAGTAACCGACACCAAGCACCACGAGGGCGATCTGTATGCTCATGTGGGCACGCTCACAGAGGGCGCGCTTCGGGTGGGTCAGCGTGTGGACGCAACGATTAACGTGGGACGTCGCGAGCTCATCCGACGCAACCATACGGCAACGCATCTGCTCGATGCCGCGCTCAAGCGCGTGTTGGGCGAGCACGTGAGCCAGGCGGGATCGCTGGTTGCGCCCGAGCGCCTGCGCTTTGACTTTACGCACTTCGAGGCTCTTACTACCGAAGAGATTCAGCGCATTGAGGGGTTGGTAAACGCCGAGGTGTTTGCGGCGGAGCCTATCGTCACCAAGGTCATGGGAATCGACGAGGCCAAGGCTTCGGGTGCGGTGGCACTGTTTGGCGAGAAGTACGGCGATGTGGTTCGAGTCGTCTCTACGGGAACCTCAGACGAGCCCTTCTCACGCGAGCTCTGTGGCGGCACGCATGCGCGCAACACGGCCGAGGTAGGACTTTTCAAGATCGTGTCGGAGGGGTCGGTAGGATCGAACGCGCGTCGCATAGAGGCAGTAACCTCCGCGGGTGCGGTGGCCTACGTTGACGAGCGCCTTGCGCTCGTGGATGCGATCGCGCGCGAGCTCAAATGCCGTCCGGTAGATATGGCGGGACGCGTCTCGCAACTCCAGCATGAGCTGCGGGACGCGGGGAAGAAGCTCCAGGCCGCGTTGGCAGGGGGCTCGTCGAACAAGCTCTCGGATGCAATAGCGGCAGCGGAGGACAAGGGCACATACAAGCTCGTCGTCGCCAGGTTGGATGGCGTGAGCGGCAAGGAGCTGCGTGGTGCGTGGGACACGGTTCGCGACAAGCTCGGCCTTGCGTGCGCCTGTGTGATCGCCTCCGTTACAGACGATGGGAAGGTTGCGCTCCTTGCCGCGGGAACCGATGCCGCAGTTGACGCGGGCTTTGCCGCCGGCGCACTCATTAAGGACATCGCGCCGCTCGTGGGCGGGCGTGGTGGGGGCCGTCCTACCATGGCGCAGGCAGGCGGACGCGATGCCAGTGGCGTCGATGCCGCGCTCGATGCCGCAAGGAAGACGCTGGGCGTCTAACAAGCAAAGGGGCGTCCCGACTCTCGCTCTTACGGAATGGGGGTCGGGACTTTTTCATAGAACGTGCAGGGAGGGTCATGCGAGCCGTGGCGTTGGACATAGGAGAGGTGCGGGTGGGAATTGCCGCAAGTGACGTGTCGGGTACCATTGCCTCACCCGTGTGCGTTCTTCCTGCGTCGGAGGTTGTGGGCAACGCGAGAACCTGGCGTCGTGTGTTAGAAGACTACGAGCCGGAGGTTTTGGTGTGCGGTCTTCCCAAAACAATGGCGGGCGAAGAGGGTCCCCAAGCATTCAGAATTCGTACTGTTGCCGAGCGCATTAGCTCCGCTTGCGGTCTTCCTCTGGAGTTTGTTGACGAACGCCTCTCGTCGGCCGAGGCAAAGCGTATTCTTAGGGCCGAGGGTTTGACTGAGAAGCGCATGCGAGGCAAGATTGATATGATAGCCGCCTCGCTGTTCCTTCAAACGTGGCTAGACGCCCGTACCAACTAGAGAGGTCCGCCATGTCCAAATCGGAGAGCCCACACCAAGGGTCCGGGAAGAAGAGACATCGTCGTAGGCGAGTCAACTCTACGTCACCGCACCATGGTAGCGCGAGGGGTAAGTCCAAGGCGGCGAGCAAGCATAGCGCACAACAGTCTAAATCAAAAGTTCGACGTAAGCCTACGGGTCGTACCGGAAGCTCAAAACCTGTTACGGGTGGCACTGGGTCCATAAAGGCGGGGAACACCGGCAGCTCCCAGCGCGTGTCGGCGGGAAACACCGGTTCCTTCTCTGGAAAGGGTTCTAAACGCATTCAGTCTTCGTCTGCCCACGCTCGCCCTTCCAAGCGTGGCAGGCGCGCACCCATGCATGCCGCGCCCGTAAAGAAACGTTTCCCCGTAGGGGGTGTATTGCTCATAATCCTTTTGGTTGCAGGCGTTGGCGTTGGCGCCTTCTTTGGCATTCGCTACTTGCTCCATCCCTATGAGGGAGCTCGTGTAGAAGATGGCCAAGAGGTTACCGTGGTAATACCCGACGGTTCTTCAGGCTCCGAAATCGTACAAGCGCTCCTCGACGCGGGCGTAATACATAGCTCAAAGGACTTTCGCAAGGCGGTGCAACAACAAAACGCAGATCAGAGCCTGCGCAGCGGCACATATACGTTCGTAACAGGATCGGACTGTGCGGACATAGTTCGTCAGCTTGTTGCGGGACCCAACTCGGCAGAGGGGCAGTTGCAAGTGCCCGAGGGCCTTACCATAACGCAGACTGCCAGCCTTGTGGAAAGCTCTTTGGGTATTCCGAGCAAGGAGTTCCTGGCGCAGGCAAAGGCCTCAAATTACGTAAAGGACTATCCTTTCCTCGCCTCTGTGGGAAATGACTCGTTGGAGGGTTTTCTCTATCCCAAAACCTACGACCTCTCTGGCAGGGACAAAACGGCCGACGCGGTAATACGGCTTATGCTCGATCAATACCAATCCGAGGTCAACGGTCTCGACCTCGCTGGTGCCGAGAAAAAGCTTGCCGATCGCTATAACCTTAACGTAACGGACTACGACATTCTTAAATTGGCCTCCATCATTGAGAAGGAGGCAACCAACGAGGACGATCGTCCCAAGGTCTCTTCGGTGTTCTACAACCGCCTGAGCGTCGGAAAGGCGCTGGAAAGCGATGCGACCATGGGTTACGAGACCGGCGGAGCGGTTACGAGCGACGACCTTACGAAGGAAAGCCCCTATAACACCTATCTCCACAAGGGTCTACCGCCCACACCCATTTGTTCGCCAAGCCTGTGGAATATTCAAGCGGCCATGGAACCGGCGGACACCGACTACATGTACTTCTTCATCATTGAAAGCGACAACTACTCCAAGCACACCTACTCGAAGACGTATGAGGAGCACGACAGCGCCTATGCCGAGGCGCTTAAGGAACAGGCCGCGGCAAACGGGGAGAAGAAATAAGTGTCGTTAATACGCGCACAGAGGTATGTACGCTCGGTTGACCTGATCGATGTCGATGATTTGCGAAATCAAGGGATTCGCTGCGTCTTGCTAGATCGTGACAACACGCTGGTGCCGCGAGATGCGACCTCCGCACCGCCTGAGGTTGAGGCCTGGCTTGCGCGGTTGCGCCAAGCGGGCATAGCCGTGTGCATGGTGTCGAACAACTTTCACACAAAAGAGGTATGTGCCTCTGCCAAGGAACTGAACTGCGAGGTTGTCCATCATGCCATGAAACCTGCGCCCATTGCGATATGGCATGCCCTACTTCGTTGTGGCGTTACTCCCGAACAGACAGTGCTTATAGGTGACCAATTGTTCACCGATATGATTGCCGGCAATCTGGCAGGAGTCCAAACGGTGCTCGTGCGCCCCCAAAGCGTAACGGACCTCTGGTACACGCAGCTCTTCCGCAAGGTCGAGCATCTCCTGCTGCGCGGAGCCGTCTACGAGGGTGAGTGATCCCAACAAGCAAGCTCGCGCAATGAAAAAAAGCCGTCGTCCGCGTCCCGCGACCCCGCCGGCCCGTAGGCGGCGACTCACGGAGTGAGCGAGCGAGGCGAGCGCGAAGCCGCATGCGGGGCGGCGCGGGCGCAGGGTATGAACTCGGAGTTGGGTAACCTCGCGGTAAGATTTGCGCTGTTGCGAAATGCTGCGTCTGCAGATGATAGAATCGTTCTTGTATAAACGTGATGAGGAGATTCTAGTTGCAGATTAACGATAATGGCTATATTACCCATGAAGGATGCGATCACATCTTCTTCGTGGGCTTTTTGGGTGCGGGCAAATCGACGTTGGCTCGAAACCTCGGTAGGCTGTATCGGCGCGCCTATGTGGATACCGATCGAATGGCCGAGCGTCTCTTGTGCAAAACGGTTCGAGAATGCTTCGAGCAGGATGGCGAGGAAGCGTTTCGGGATGCCGAGACCGAGGTGCTCGAGCACCTTCGAGCGCAGAAGTCTCTCTTGGTGAGCTGCGGTGGCGGCATTGTGGAACGTAGCCGCAATTGCGCCATCATGCACGAGATGGGCGTAATCGTGTATTTGGATGGCGACCTATCCGATTCGCTTCGGCAGATTCAGCATCCCGAAAAGCGACCAGACCTCGGACAAGAGGATGTGAACGAACTGTATTGGCGGCGTCGCCCTCTGTTCCGAAATGCTGCGGACTATGTGGTGGATATTCGGAACAAAAGCTTTGAGCAGGTAGCGGAGGATGCGGGCCGTCTCCTATGGGAGGAGGGGTTGCTTTGAGCGATGCTCTCAAACGTCAGTGGGTGCCTGTGGCAGGTGGCTCGTGCGATGTGCGTTTGGGCTATGGCGCGCTCGAACAGGCGTCTACGATTGCGCGCGATTCGGTGGGACGTCCGCGCAAAGCCATGGTGGTAGCTTTTTCTAGCAGCGGCGATGAAGTACGCGAGCTGCTTCGCAGACAGCTGGTGCACGTTGGCTTTGAGGTGGGTTGGCATTTGTTGGATGTCGATTCCGCTCGTAGCGTGGAACAGGCAATGCTTCTGTGCGAAGGCCTTGCCAAGGAGCATATGACCGGTGAGGACCTTTGCTGTGCGATGGGCGATTCCGACCTGCTCAGCATGGTTGCATACGTGTGTGGGTCGTGGTGCGGCGGTATGCCATACGTCGCGGTGCCTACGGACGAGGTGGCGCTATTGGAGGGAGTCATTACTCCACGCGCGTTGGATGTGGGGAAATGCAGGCGTATGGTGTCGGTTCAGCCGAGCGCGCAGCATGCGTTGCTTGACTTGGAGCTGGGCGTGGCAAAGGCCGGAACGCAGAACGCTCTTCACGCTAATGCCCTCATGGCGTCTACGGCTATGGCGAGCTCCGAGCGAGTTTTCTCGGAGCTTTGGGATCATGCGGATGACCTTGCGCAAGGAGATGAGGAGGTTCGTTTGACGCAGTTGCTTGCCACGGCGAAGCAGCGCGGACTCACCGCCTCCTCCACCGCGGCTGCCATTCGGATGTCGCTCGACTATGGTCAGAGCTTCTCGCATGCGCTTGGACATCTGACGGGCGGTGAGGTGGCACCGTCGGTAAGATTGGCGGAGGGAATGCGCTTTTGCGCGCGCCTTGCGGTCGCTTTGGACAAGCTTTCCATTGACGACCTGTTGGCGCAAGACGAGCTGCTGCAGATGCTGGGCGTTGGCTCGGCGGTTTGCGACGTGGATGCGCAGGAGCTTGCGGATGCCCTTAGGCACGAGCATTATTCCCACACCAATCGCTTTATGCTTCTCGTGCCCTTTGGCATTGGTCGCGTAAGACTCGCTGCGGTGCCAAAAGACCTCCTTCTGGAGCATGCGCAGGCGTGGTGCTCCGTCCATCGAAAAACGACCGAGAGGAGATAGGATGACTAGCGTGCACAACGAAAGCGCGGCAATCGAGGTAAGGCTTGGCAAGCTGCGCGATCTTATGGAAAAGCGTGGTTACGATGCCGTGATGTTGCGTAGCGTTGCCGACATAAGGTGGCTTACTGCCGCATCGCGGGTGCTCGACGATGAGGTTGCCCATACCGTACTGGTAACTATGGACGACGCTTGGCTGCACACGGACTCACGGTATTACGGTTCTTTTGTCCAGAGGCTTGGCGAAGGCGGTACGTGGTGCGTGGACGCGCAGATCGTCTCGCACGCAAAGTGGGTGGCAAATAAGGTATGCGAGCTGCGCATCCGTGTGCTGGCAGTGGAAGACACGTTGACGCTTGGGTTCTATGAAGAGCTAAGCGTGGAGCTCAATAAGGCCTCTTGCGCTTGTCTGATGCCGCGATTGCATGGCGATTTGGCATTGTTGCGTGTGAGCAAGGACGAGGAGGAGCTTGCGCTCCTGCGTGAGGCGCAGCGCATTACGGATGCGGCGTTCGACCATATATGCTCGTTCGTAAGGGCCGGCATCACAGAGCTGCAGATCAGGGCGGAACTCGAGGCCGCCATGCTTGCGGAGGGTGCCCATGGCCTATCGTTTGACAGCATCATAGCTGCGGGGCCGAATGGCGCCAATCCCCACGCGCGTCCGAGTGAGCGCGTCGTGCAAGAGGGCGATATGATCGTAATGGACTATGGCGCTCTGTACGGTGATTATCATGCCGACATGACGCGTACGGTGTGTGTGGGCAAGCCAAGTCAAAAGCAGCGCGAGGTATACGACGTGGTCCGATGTGCCCACGAGACGTGCGCGCAGGCAGTGCGTCCCGGAATGAGTGGCAAGGAGCTGCATGAGCTTGCGGTGGATGTAATTCGCAACGCTGGCTACGGAGACTACTTCAAGCACGGTCTCGGCCATGGAGTCGGACTTCAGATTCACGAGAGGCCCTTTGCGGGGCGAGTCAGCGACGACATCCTCACCGAGGGCTGTGTTTTTACCATTGAGCCAGGCATCTATCTGCCCGGTGAGTTTGGCGTGCGCCTAGAGGACTGTGGGATTTTGACCGAAGGCGGCTACGAGCCGTTTGCCACGTCCACCCATGACCTTGTGTGCCTGTGACGCAACTTGATGCCGCCCACGCCCACGCACCCGCCGGCGGGCGGCGACTCACGAAGTGAGCGAGCGAAGCGAGCGCGGAGCCGCATGCGGGC
>JAFWKQ010000112.1 GCA_017545665.1 Atopobiaceae bacterium | reverse complement strand
CAGGTGGCGACTCACGAAGTGAGCGAGCGAAGCGAGCGCGGAGCCGCATGCGGGCCGCGTCGCGGGCGCGGGGGCGTGAGCCCAGGCCTTGTGGCTCATGCCCTCCCGTTAGGCTGCAAGCGGCGACTCAAAAAGTGGGCGAGCGAGGCGAGCGTGGAACCGCATGCGGGCCGCGTCGCAAGCGCGGGAGGGTAATGGCGGAGTTCTAGACCCCATTGGCGCATGGCGTGTATACTTTGCGCTACGACAAAGGAGGCGCTCCGTGAAGACACTTCTCCCGCTCATACTCTCGATCTTGTCTGCCGTTTGCCTGATGACACTGGCCTCTTGCGGCAGAGTGTATGATGCGGGGTCAGCCAACGGCTCGGCCGTCGGCTTCGAAGTTGGGCAAAAGGCGGCGCCTACGGACGTGTCGTCCGCATCGTCTCGCATTCGCGTTTCCGTAATAGACGTGGGAAAGGGCGATTGCATTCTCCTGCAGGCGGACGACGAGGCCGTCCTCATCGATACGGGCTACGAAAGCACCGCAGCCGACGTCCTTTCTTGTCTGCGGGACCAAGGCGTCAGCTCCCTTGGCGCCATGGTAATCACACACTACGACCGCGACCACATAGAGGGAATCCGCCCAATAGGGGAGGCCGTAGGCGTGGGCACCATCTACCTTCCCGAATATGAGGGTGCTGACAAGAACTATCGCTCGTGCATTAAGTCCGTCGAGGCGCTTGGTGTGCCGATCCAGCGGGTGACGGAGGAGCTTGTCCTTCCCATTGGCAATGCGCAACTAACCGTCTTTCCCTCGGGCGTTGCGTATAGGTCTGGGTCGGGCAAAGAGGAGGGCAACGACAACGATATGTCGCTCGTTGCGACCCTGCGTAACGGTAGCGACTCCTACCTCTTTGCGGGCGATCTGGAGGAGGAGGGGATTGATGCGTACCTTGCGGCCAACCATGGCCAGTTCAACATCCTCAAGATGCCGCACCATGGCCAGCACTCGTCAAACACCTTGGAGTTTCTGGATGACGCGCGTCCCCAAATTGCCCTGATTACCGACGCTGAGAAGGACCCTGCCAGCAAGAAGACCCTCAAGCTGCTAAAGGCTGCCGATGTCCAAACGTATCGCACGAGCGTAGACGGAACCGTGACGGTTGAGTCAGACGGCAGCGGCACCTACTCTATCCTCACATGATATGGACATGCGAGTGCGTTGCATTAGACTGTGACTTGTCCGTTCGACGACCAACGAAAAGGGGCATGACATGAAGATGCGAGAGACGATAATTGCCTGTGCGCTGGCTGCGACCGTTGCGGTTGCGCCGCTTGCGGGTTGCGCCGCGCAGGGAGGAAGCTTAACGAGCTCGGCCAATTCGGCGAGCGCAACTAGCTCCGAGGCTTCTTCCAAAACGGGAACCGATGATCTGAGTAATGAGCAATACATACTTTACCTTGGCACGAACGATAAGGACACGAACAAGCCTGTGTATTCTCGTGAGGAGTCAAATGAGCGCGCGAAGGCCATTCTGATGAAGGAGCTTG
>JAFWKQ010000111.1 GCA_017545665.1 Atopobiaceae bacterium | reverse complement strand
TCGGCACGCGAGATTGAGGTGCTGACCTACCGAATCAACAACGGCGGGCGCGACTGGTCTGCTGGCGGCGCTAAGGCGCACACCACGACGATCACGAGCCCCACCGAGACAGCCGCCATCATGGAGATGACCGTCGTGCCGAGGCTCATCGAGCAGCGCGAGCAACACGAGAGCGTCGTGGGCGAAGCGCTCAAGGCGATTCAGGCGGTTCGCGAAAGGCTCGGCAAGCCAGAGGCCGACATATTGGAGATGTTCTACATCGACGGGTTCATGTCTTGGGAGATTGCCGGAGAGCTTGGCATGACGGTGGACGGCGTCTTCTACCGCAAGCGCAAGGCGCTGGCTTGGATGGACGAGAACCTGCCGATGGCGGAGTGATATTGCATAGGAGGAATAATGGCAGTCGATACTGGATTGCGTGAAGGAGAGACGCGAGTAACTCTCGTTTTTGGCAAGGATGAGAACCAAGTACTTCATGATTGGGCTGATACAACAGGACGTACATTACACGAAATTGCCGTTCACATGGTTGGCCATTACATCGAAGACGTGATTCGCCCTGCCGCGAAAGAAAAGGGTGGGCTGACCTGCCCGTCATTGACCACGCCGCCTGACGAGTATGCGGACCTCTACAAAGGCTGGCATAACGACGAATGGGCTGAGTTTTTCTAGCCAACGTTAGGAGCACACACATGCAAAGACTACTCATGGCGGCGCTCCTGGCAGCGTCGCTTTGCGCCTGCACAAACAGCGACGTTGTACGCAAGCAGCTCAGGCAGGAGTCAGAGGACAACTATGGGGTCATGCGCACGGTGACTGCCTACAGCAGCACGGGCGAGCAGATAGGCCAGTGGCACGGCAAGATTGACGTGGACTATACCGACTCCGAGGGGTACATGCCCCGCGTCGACCTCGTTGTGTTCGACGGAAGCACGCCCATCGACCGCATCATCATCAGCGGCGCAATCGTCATCGTCGACAACGACTAGGAGGAACCTATGGCATGGGACAAGGACAGGCCGTACGCGCCGTTCTGGAACCGCACGGACGTGTGGCCAGAGAGGTACGGCAGCATGGACAGCTACGGTAACGGCGAGAACATCACGCCTGAGATTATCGACATCATGTATGCCAACGGCGTCTACGCGCCGCCAGACGTGAAGCGCTGGAACCGAAAGACCGAGCAGTACGAGGATTGCCCTCCGAGCTACGTGTGGAGGCCGCTCAAGGAGGTGTCGCTCACGCTGCGGCTCGACCACTTCGAGCATCGCAGGGCGGCTGGAATCTTCTGGTGGGTCGACGCTGACGGCAAGAGCTACCCGATGTTCGCGACCGAGTTCAACAGGCTCGTCGAGGAGGGCAAGCTGGCGCTCACCATCGCTGGCAAGTGGTCAGCCGAGAAGCGCGGCGCGAACTACGGCATCAGGCTGGTGGCGCTGACGCTGGAAATCTAGGTGGTGTGGATGAGCATAGACCCATTAACCTGCATCTTCGCCAGCACGACCGAAAACGTCGATAACCACGTCTACTGCGTCGAGCACGACTGCTTCGTTGACTGCCAGCGCTCGCACTGGGGCGAGCCGCCGCGATGCGCGTACGAGGAACCAGACAATTCGCCAGAGGCGATGGCTAGGCGCGTGGCTTGGATGAGGGAGCACAAGGAATGAGCAACTTCTACGAGGCCGGAAAGGCGGCGATGACCTCCAACAAGGACGATTGGGAGACGCCGCAGCAGCTATTCGACTACCTAGACCTCACCTACCACTTCACGCTCGACCCGTGCTCGACGCACGAGAACGCGAAGTGCGCGAAGCACTACACCACCGACGAGGACGGGCTGGCACAGTCGTGGGAGGGCGAGACGGTGTTTTGCAACCCTCCGTACGGGCGCGACATGTACGAGTGGGTGCGCAAGTGCGCGGTTGAGTCTAGGCATGCAAAGGTGGTCATGCTGATTCCAGCGCGGACGGACACTCGCTACTTCCACGACTTCATCTACAGGAAGCCGAATGTGCGCTACGAGTTCCTGCGCGGCAGGCTCAAGTTCGAGGTGGGGGGGGGTACCGCTCAACTCGGCTCCCTTCCCATCAATGCTCGTGTACTTCGGATGCTAGAAAAGCAATGGAGGTGTCGTAGATGGCTGAGACCGAGGGCAAGCTGCTCACGTGCGACCTGTGCGGGAAGACGGTGTTCCTGAAGTACGTCGGTGACAGCGAGGCGGACGGTGGCTTCACGCGCGTCCGTAGGTACGAGGACAGGCCAGATGGATGGCAGACGTGGCACGCCACCGACGTCATCCACAGCACCCTCTGCCCGAGCTGCAACGAGCGGATGCAGGACGCGCTGCTGGCGTGCATAAACGGGATCAAGGGGGAGGGCGAAGATGACTGACCACCGCTGCCCGCAGAACACCACGCGCAACGAGGTCTGGCCCGAGACCGACTGGCGCAAGCCCATGCTTGTGCTGGTGGGCGGCACACCGACCGGCCACTTCGAGCATAGCGAGAGAATCAACTTCTGCCCGTACTGCGGGGCTGACTTGAGGAAGGGGAACAACGATGCCTGAGCTTGAGTGGCACAGGATGGCCGACGAACAGCCGACTGATAAAGATGCGTGTTACCTACTAATCAAGAACACTAAAAGATATGCTCCGATGTCGATGTACATAGGCAGCCTATCGTATCCTCGCCTAGATGGGTCGATAGAAGTCCACGTCTTTCATGGAAAACAGACGTGGATGAGCATTGAAGACTTCCAAGCGTGGGCGAAAATTCCGGAGTACGAGATGACTACCAAGCAAGCGGCTGAGTGTCTGGGTATCAGTGCAAGCAAAGTGCGCGCGATGCTGCGCACAAAGACTCTAAATGGATTCAAGAAGCCCAACGAAAATGAGTGGCGTATTCTCGCAACCGAGATTGATTGTTATAAGCGAGGTAAAGATGCTTCGAGCACAGCGAAAGGGTGACTTGAGGATTGGCACGGGCTGCGCGGTGGACTTTGGTAGGGAGGAATCCGATGTCTGAGACGAAAGACGAGCCCACGTTCATCGTGAGACTCACGGGAATCCTCAGTCCCGAGGACATCGAGCAATACGAGCGCGGGTTCAAGGAGCAATTGCCGGGGCGCGTCATCGTGGTCGATGGCAGGGTCGATGATGTCTACAAGGTGACGGACAAAATGCAGCCGAGAGACGCGATTATCACCGTCCACCACAAGCGAAAAGAGTTTGAGTCCATGAGCTGCGACGGCAACACACCTAACTTCCGCTACTACGAGGAGGTCGAGCAGGTGCCTGCGAAGGTGTGGCCCGTGGCGATGAGTAGCGATGAGCTGCTGGTGGAGTGGGGGGACGGTACGCTGGGCGCGGCGAAGCTGTGGGATATTCGGTTGGGAGTGATGGCGAAATGAGCGACAGCCCCGACTCTCCGTTGTGAAGGTCGGGGCTTTTTTGTGCAGAAAATAGCAGAATGCCACATGTGGTAAAAAGCCATAAAAATGCAGGTAAAAGGCCATAAACGCTTCATTTGCTACCGTCTGTCGAGTATAATTAAGTCGTCAGATAGTGGCTGACTTGAACATGAGTTATCATGTGTAGCGCACCCGCGCGATGCCACTATCATCGCTGCGGGTGTTCTGCGTTAGGAGGTCGATGCATAGTGGGCATCGAGATTTCCAAGAGTGGCCGCAACAGGCTGCGCAATGTATGGACAAGCATGATGGAGCGCTGTTACGACCCTGTAGTGAAGGCGTATCCTGATTACGGCGGTTCAGGCATCACAGTTTGCGATGAGTGGCGTTATAGCTTCGCGGCGTTCATCGCGTGGGCGATGGAAAACGGCTACGACGAGAAGGCCAAGCGCAGCGAGTGTACGCTTGATCGCATCAACCCGTTCGGAAACTATTGTCCTGAGAATTGTCGCTGGACAAACATGGAGGCGCAGGCTAACAACCAGAAGGTTCATAACCTCCATGACGAAAACGAAGACCTTATCTATAAGGCTGAGGTCGCAGAACTGCTTGGCAAGTCGATTGGGTTTGTTGAGAGTCGCACAGCATGTGGAGCTATACCGTCTATGCTCATTGGTAGTCGTAGGCTCTACAGTAAAGCTGTTGTCGAAGCGCTTAAGCCACGAATCCTCAAGTCAAAGCGCTCTAAGCCATCAAATGATGTGGCGAAGTGCAAGACGGGGCAGGGGAGTGCCAACTACCGTCCGTGGACTGAGGCCGAAGAGCAAATCATCCTCCATCCGAATGGCAAGACCATCATGGAGCTTGCGAGAGAAATTGGCCGCAGCAAAGATTGCATCTACGCAAGATTGCGCAGGCTCGGCACTACATGGAGCGCCGTGAGCAAGTCGGCGTAAAATCGCTACCCAAAATCAGGCATAAGAGAACCCTCCATCAGATTATGGTGGAGGGTTCCTACCCAAAATCATGTTATGTAGAAAACTCATTTCAAAACGAAAATGCCTCATGCAGTATTCTGAGCCATTTCAAAATGAAAATGCCTGCTAGGAACACTAATAATCTAAAAAAATGTCTCCCGTCCCCGAGCCGCCTTTGTTGAAAACTTCGCCCTCCGAGCGCCGCCTTTATCGAAAGAAATCCGACCCCGCGCCGCCGCCGATGTCGAAAACAAATCACTCCGCGTACGTCGGGTCAGTCCTGCGGTAATAGCTGCTGGTCGATTCGCGCTGTGCGTCCTCCGCGTCTGGGTCAGACCACCTGAAGGTCACGTCGCGACCGAGCGTCATCAGCGACTCCGCCACGGCCTTGGAGACGGCGTTGCTCACGCCCACGTCCTTGTCCGACACGCCGCGCATGCCGTTGCGATGCCAAAGCACGACAACTGGCTCTCCGTCACGCGCTGAGGCGAGCGCCTTCGTCAAGGCTTCCTCGACCTGATCGCAATGCTTGTCGTACTCGCGGTCGATGTAGCGCCACGCCGCTGGCGATGGAGGGAAGTAGTTCGGGTTCTCCCAGCGCTTGACCGTGTTCATCGCCACGCCTAGCTCTTGGGCTACGTCGTAAAGCGAAAGCCCGCAAAGCTCGCGCTTCGCACGAAACTCCGCCACCGACCTGCTTGCGTACGGCTCGTAGTCAATCCATCTGCCCATTTGGTTGCTCCAATCTCTCTGTTGCTGGATTGCGACTTCTGGGACAGAGTATAGCGCGTATCGTGAGGGTACGCAATAGTTTTCTGGGAGCCTGTGCATCATTATGTCGGTTTTTGCGAGCGGCTGGAAAAACTACCTGACGGGAGTTTTCTGGGAGCACGCACATCATTATGGCGGTTTTTCGGCGCGGCTGAAAAAACGGCCCTATGAGAAATTTCTTGGGAGCACGTGTGTCATTATGCCGAGTTTTCGCGGCGGCTGAAAAAACTTATCGCGAGAATTTTTCTGGGAGCACGTGCATCATTATACCGACTTTTCAAACTGGCTGAAAAAACGGCCCTAATTAGTATCATCCCCAATTTTTTTGGCTCCGGTGCAGTCCAGGGGTGTGGCTAACATGCGGGCGCGGCGGCTGGTAGCGTGTCGGATCGTGGCGGCGGCGCGGGGTCGGTTTTCTCGCGTGGCGTCCCTGATAAGGTGGGCATTTTGGCGGGGGCGTTATTGAGCGGTCTACCTGCGGAAACGTGTTTACAGATAAAAGAAGGCCCGATTTCTCGGGCCTCCCTGCGAGGTTGCTTCACTTGCGGTTGGCTGCTTGCCATAGAATGGCCAGAAGGTAGAAGATGGCTAGCCAGAGGGGTGCAAACACAAGCAGCAGAAACATGATTACTAGTACCATTGCGTTACGCTCCTAAAGGGATTGCGGCGTGCAGGCGCTGCAAAAGAAGTCATCATTGGTAAAGTCTGTGTCGGCGTACTCGCTTTCGAGCGTTTCGAGTGTGACGATCTGAAGGGCGTCGGCTAACTCTCCATAGCTGGGGCCTTCGAGCTCTGCGGCCTCGGGGTTGTACTCGTTGTAATGCTCCGTAAGATAGGACTGGGCCAACTCTTCGAGCTGGGCGGGGTTTAGCTGCTTAACGTTCATGGTCTCTTCTCCTGTCCTGCGGCTGTCTGCCGCTCTCCGGCGTGCTCCCATTAGCACACTATGCAAGGGGCGCGGGCGGGCGTCCCTTGCTAGGTGGGCTAACGGGTGGCTAGTATGGCGTCGATGCGCTCGCGGGCTGCTGGTGCGTACTGCGATGCGCTCGCGTCGATGGCCTTACGCACGGTGCGCAAAAGGTCAATATCAAGGCGTGCAAGGTCGCTAACGTCCTGTGCGGGCGGGATCGTGGCGGGGTGCTGCCTGTAGTAATCGAGCGTGTAAGCGTCGCGGCCTGGGGTGCCGTAAGGGTACACGGTGCCGCTGTTGTACTCGTAAATATAACGGTCTCCAAACGTGTCGCGCGGTGCGAGGTCGCGCGCCTGCTTCGCGGTGATGGCTTCGCAGATGGGGCGGGGGTGCATGTCGTAGTCGTAGCGCTCGCCGTACTTGAGGAAAAACGCGCGGGCGCTCTTGCTGTCAAAACGGTAGACGGTGACGCGCTCGGGCATTCCGTGCGCCGCTTGCTCGGTGCGAGATGCGTAGTACTTCATGGTGTTCTCCTTCCTGCCGCTTGTGCGGCGTTGCTGCTGGTGGCTAGATGAAATAATGCACGGCGTACGGGTGGCCCTCCATTGGGCTATTGCTGCCAAACTCCACATATTGCGGGGCGTAGGTCGTGCGGCGGGGGTGCTTTGCCTTCTCGGTTGCGAGAAACGCGCGCGCGGCCTCCTCGGTAGTGAAGTACTTTGTAAAACGTAGCTTCATGGTTCTTTCTCCTCTCTACGGCTGTATGCCGCTTTGCTGGTAGTGCCTACCTGCCAACGCACACGGGGTTAGCGTGTGCGCTGGCGCTGGGCGCTAGTCGGTCAACGGGTCGCGGGTGAATGCTGGCAAATAGCAGAATGGCAATTCATACCAATGTGTACCGTCTTCCCAGCTCGTAAACGTTTCGAGCAATGCGGTATTGTCCAATGCTCCCACGATGACGCGCGAAACGTCATCGACCATTAAATACAAGTCGCTTTCGTGGTGGTCGATGTGCTCGGGGTTCATGTTGGCGGCTGCGATTTCGTACGCTTCGGCGGGGGTGATCTTCACGCCTGCTGCGAGGTCTTCGAGGGTCTTCATGGTTAGGCCTCCTTTGCAAGCTCGCGGCGGACGGCTTCGGCGGCGTGGATGCGGCGCGCGCTAAATGGCTTTGCGGGGTCGGCGCCTTCCTCGATCTCTGCGGCCTTCCTGCTCCACCATGCGCGCGGGTCGGCCTCATACGCTGCGAGATTCGCGCGGGCCTTCGCGTCTGCGTCCCTCGTCTCTGCGAGGTGGGCGCGGGCGTCCTTTAAACGGTCCTGAAGCTCTTTGATTGCGTCGCGGGCGTCCTGGAGATTGCGCGCGGCGCGGTCGGCGTCCTCTGCGAGGTCTTCGGCCTTGCGGTCGATGGTCACAAGGTCGGGGCGCAAAACCCGAATGTATCCGAGACGTTCAACGCCTGCGTGATAGTATGCGAGGGCGGCGCGGTCGTTCGCTCCGTAGTGGTTGCGGGTGCGGGGGTTCTTGCTCGTCTCCACAAAGATATGGCGGCTCTGGTCGCGTCCAAACCAGCTGGAATAATACTCATAGAACGGTTCGCTGCATTCCTCCCACACTTCGCCGGCGATTACTGCGAGGTTGTGCGCAAAATAGCTTGTTTCATCCTCTACGCGGTCGGCGCGGTCCATGGTCGCGGGGTACTGATCGGCACGCACTTCATCACGGGCGATTGCCTCGGCGTATTCGGTGCGCTCGCGCTCGCTGACTCCGCTGGTGTTGTTGACGTGCGCGGCGATGCGCTCGCGGGGGTCGCTGCTGTTCCATGCGCTCGGCTTGCCGCCGCGGACGAAACGCGCGGGGGTGTAGAACTTGCCGCCTGCATAGCGCACGGGCTGATCGTAGCCGGGGCGGTACTCGTGCGCGCCGGTCTTGAGGTTCACGAAAGCCTCGGGGAAGTGCTCGACCACAAAAGCAAGCGGCGCGGCCTCCTCGGTGTACTTCGGGATACTGACGGAAAAACGGTGCTCAACGATACGGGCGCGCTTTACGCGCTTGCGCGGGGCCTCGTACTGTTCCCAGACGTACGCGCTAGCCTCGGCGGTGATTGCGTCGGGCGTCTCTGTGATGTTGATTAGCTTTGCCATGGTTGGCGCTCCTCTCTGCCGCTGTCGCGGCGTTGTCCTCGGGGCTCTTGCCCTTATGGATATATTAGCAGGTATCCAACGGATACGCAATGATTAGCAAAGAAAATTAGCTGTGTACCTGCTCGGATGCTCTGCGCCCTCATGCATCTTAGGCGGGCGCGGCTTGCTCGCCTCGCGGTCGACCATGTCAATAAAACGATGCATCTCCGGGTCTTCCCAATCGCGCGGATACAGATAAAAGTCATCAATGCGAGTAACTACGGGTGCGGCGTTGCGGTTGTTGCTCCAATATGCGAGGTCTTCGCGGGCGGCTCGTGCTGCTGCCTTGGCAATGCCTCGCGTCGTGGTGGCTCGGGTGGTAAAAACTGCTCCGTATGCGTGCGGGCTGTTGCGGTACTGAACCACATGCACGGGCGCGGGGCGCAACTTGATGCGGGGTAGCGTGTATTTCATGGGTGGGGCCTCCCTTCGAGGTGCTAGCGGGTAGCGTACTTCTCGCGTAACTTCGCGATGGTTTCAGCCTCGGCGGCGTACTCCGCATAGTCGCGGCGGGTGTCGAAAACTCCGCACGTGGGCGCGGCTCCCTTCTCGGCGTATGCGGTCATGCGGTAGCGGTGCGCTCCGTCGCTGGCGTGGCCTTCAGCTATCCAAGCTCCGTTGATCGCTTGGGCGTCACACCATGCGGTGTTGTAGCGCTCTTGAAATGCGAGGTGCCGCGCATACTCGGCGTTAACTGCCTTACTCCATGCCTTCAAAATGCCTGCGCGGGTCTTGGCCTGCGTGGTGATGGGGTCAAGCGGGCAAAATCCCGCGCGGCCTGTTCCGTCATAGGTGTGACTGTCGGCTGTAATCTTCATTTCCTTGCTTCCTTCCTGTGGCGTGTGCCGCTTCTCTCCGGCCTGCTGCTACTTCTGAGGCTTGCGGTACTTGGCCTTTACTCCAACGTCCTTCAGCCAATCGTAGGTGTCGCGGTCGCTGCAAATGACTTCAATCTTCCCGTCATAGATGGCGAGGTTTTCGATGGTCTCTAGCTCGGTCGCCTTCAGGATGACGCGCCGTAGCTTGGGCGTGGCTGAAAATGTGCCGTCCCATATCGCGGCCACTGGGTAGCGCTCGCCTTCGTGCTTGATGCTGTCGGGGATTGTCACGGCGCGGCGGTTCGGCGTCTCGATGACGATTGCGGCGCGGTCGTGCAACAGATACAGAATGCCGTTCTGCTCGGTCGTGGGGTCGTTCTGCATGTTCTCGGGCCAGTTCTCGCGGGGCTCTGCGGCCTCGGCGGTTGTGGGCGCTGCGATGGCTGCGAGGATTGCCAGCGCTACAAACTCGCGGCGGGTGATGTTCTTCATGGTGTGGGCTCCTTCCTAGCTGATAAATATGGTTGCGGTCATGAGGGCGGGGATGATGAATAGGGCGGCGGCGGCTATGGTGGTCATGTTTCGGGCTCCGTTTCTGGTGTGGTGTGGTTTAGCGCTGGTTTCGCTGGGCGATGGCTGCGAGGTCTTCGGCGTCTGCCGTCCAATAGCGGCTTCCGTGCTCGTCGGTGTCGGTGGCTTCCTCTTCGATGGCTTCGAGGTCAAAATCTGAGGGCTCGCCCAAGTAGGCCAAAAGATCGGCGCGCTCGTAGTATTCGAGGCGCTCGGCGTACGGCTGGTGCGTCTCCGTGGCGTGCTGGTATGCGCTCGTAAGGTCGGCTGCTAGCTCTTCGGCGGTCTCGTAGTGGTGGGGATCGCTCTTCTGGCCTCCGTCGCTCCATGCGATGCGGTAAAGGCCTTCGCCGCTCCACTCTGCGCGGGCGTCGGCGGCTATGGTGGTCATGGTTCGGGCTCCGTTTCTGGTTCGTTTGTGGTGGTGGGCTAGCGGGCGATGGCTGCAACCATACGCGCCAGTTCGGCGTAGTCGCTCGCGGTCGCTTTGGCGTAACCTGTTGGGCGGTGGGGCTGCGGTATGAGCTCGGCGGCTGCGACTGCGTAGGCTGCGCGGTGCTGCTTCTCGGTCACGTCGGCGGGCGAGATGCTGACGGCCTTGGCATAGGCGTCGATCACTTCGGCGGCTGCGATTCTCGCGGCCTGCTCGGCCTCCTTGCGGGCCTTCTCCGCGATAGCCTGCACCATGGCGTCTACGGCTGCGCGGTCTTCGGCGGTGGCCGTCCACGGCTGGGTGATGAGCTCCGCAAACGCTGCGCTGATGGCGTGTGCGCGCTGGGCGTTGGTGGCGTTCGCCTCGTCTGCGATGGCCTCGGCGATGTCGTGGGCCTCCTCGTAAATGGCCATTTCGGCCTCGATGACTGCGTTTGCTGCGTTGCGTGCGGCCTCGTCGGCGGCGTACGTGTGCGCCTTCCTGGCATGGTGGCGGGCGTTGTCGGCGTGCTCCTCGGCTGCGCTGTAGTGCTCCGCGATGGCTGCGGCGTCGCCGCTCGCGGCGGCTTCGATGGCCTTGCAAGCCTCTGCGATGGCCTTTTCTGCCTCGTCCCGTGCGGCTCGCTCCTCTGCTCTGTAGTCGTTGTCGCTCATGTCTTCCGCTCCTTGTCTGCGGCTCTGCCGCTTCGTGAAATGCTTTTGCATCTCGTGGACTTAAATATATGCGTATCCGTTTGGTACGTCAAGCGTTATTCACACTTTCTTCTTCCCCGCTCGGCGCTCGGCCTGCTTGCTTCGGCGTGCGGCTGTTGCCTACCTGGTCGGCGCTCTCGGCGTCCTGCGGCGCTGTCGGGCGCTGTCGGGCGCTGTCGGGCTGTCTGCCTGTCTGCTGGGCTCTTGCTGTGCGTGGCTCTGTCTGCCTGCCTGCTGGGGCGCTGTGCTCCTCTGGTGGGCTCTGCTGTGCTCTTGTGGGCTGCTATGTCGTGGGCTGTGCCGTGGGCCGCGCTGTGCGCTGCCGCTGCAGCTTCTTTGGCCGGTCTGCTATCCGTCGCCGCCTCGATCCCCGGTTTGCTGTGAGTGGGCTCCTCATGTGTTCGCGCTTGCCCTGTCCTCTGGTGGCCGTCGCCGTCGCTCTCTGCCTGCACTGCTCGGCTGCTGCCGTGGGCGCTGCGCTGCCTCCTGCGCTGCCGCTCCTTCGATCGATGGTTTGTCGTTCGCCGTCGTCGCCCTGCTGCCGTGCTGCTGGGCTCTGCGCTCTCGGCTGCTGCGCTCTGCTTGCCGTCCTCCTTGTTAGTGCGAGAGTTCGCCGCGCTGCTGTTCGTCCTCGTTGGTCTGCGCCTACACATTGCGCTTTCTGCTCGTGGCCTGCTGTCTGCGCTCTCGGCTCGTGGCGCTGCGCTGCTCGGCCTGCTGTGCTGCTTGGCCTGCTCGGCTTCTGTGCCGTGCCTGCCGTGCCTGCCGTGGGCCGTGGCGCTGCCTGCCTGCCCTGCCTGCGCTGCC
>JAFWKQ010000110.1 GCA_017545665.1 Atopobiaceae bacterium | reverse complement strand
GGCTACGAGGGCGGATTCGAGGACTGCCTCATCGAGCTCGACGAATCCTACGACTCGACCATCACGGGCGAGCTCATTCCGCGCTCCTACGTCAAGGCGTACGGCGGTGACGGTGCGGCGGGCATTGGTGCAGGCGCCTCCTCGCGCGCCTCGTCCAGCAAGGGCACGCTCGACGGCGCGCATGACGCGAAGAGCATCAACATTCACAGCGGCTTCGTTGCGGCCTACGGCGGCGGTGCGAGCGACTCCACGCCCGAGGGAAGGACCGGCCCTGGCGCAGGCATCGGTGGCGGTTCGTACATGGGAGACCTGGAGGGCTTCGTCGTGACGGGCGGCGTGATCGTGGCACGTGCGGGTACCAAACATTCGGGCCTCTCCACCGCCGTGGCCGCCGAGGACATCGGACATGGCGGAAGCCGCGACGGGGGCGGCGACGGCAGCGACTCCATCGCCATCCAAGGCGGCACCATCGACGCGCACGTAAGCCAAAACAAGCTGGTTCGCGTCTCGGGCGGCAGCGTCTGGCACGAGTTCCCCGAGGGCGGCGCGCACAACTACGAAAGCCAGGGTGACCAGCCGGTCTATCAAACCACCTTCCTCGTGGATACCAGCTCCCTTACGCCGATTCCGTTTGAGGGCCAGACGTTCTACAAGCTCGAGGACCTCCGAACCTCCGCCTCGTACTACAGCTGCGACTGGGTCTTTGCACGCAAGGTGGCAGACGACCGCGCCCAGGTATGGCTGTACCTGCCCACGAGCGAGCAAGACAAGGCGACGGCCCAGTTCCACATGGACTCGAATGCCGCCAGCGTTACCGGAACGCGCAGCTACTACGGCAAGACGAGCGCGGTCAAGACGCCCAGCTTCGACTCAAACGCCAACGTGCTCAAGATGGGCTCGCCGCTTGCGATCACGCCGCACGACCCAGATGCCACGCCGCTGAACAACACGGAATTTGTGCTCGACGTCGTCGACATGAGCAAGGCGCTTACGGGCGATCTTAGCTATGCGGTGCAGAACGGCTCCATAGTGGACGACAAGACCGTCACGCGTCTGGACACCAGCTCGCCCGAGGCACCCACGCCTCGCGTAACCGTGATTCCCACGCAGGCGAACCAGCAGCTCGTCGTTACGGCGACGCAGCCGGGCGCCAGCCCCGTCGCCGACCTGTATTGGGGCATCGAGGCGCGCTACGAGGCAATGGTGGGCGTCGCGCCCATTACGGTAAAGATCACCTCCGACCCGTCCCGCACGTATGACGGCGAACCCATCGCCGATCCCCAGGTTGCGGTCACGGGCACCCAATCCTCCGCGACGATTTCCTATCCCGGCTTCGAGGCCCCGGCCAAGCCGACCGACCCGGGTACCTACACCGTCACGGCAACGGTGGTCGACGAGGTCGACGGACGCTCCGCGCAGGACACGCGCACTTTCACCATCAGCCCCTATCGTACGTCGCTGGTGCTCACGTCGTCGGATTGCTACTACACGGGCGAACCTGCGCCCGACCCGACCTACACCGTTAGCGCGCGCGATACGGACATGCCTGCCAAGGCCTTTGGCGATGGCGGCGGCACGGTTGCGTTTGTCTACGACAAGCGGCAGAACAACGGCGGCTGGATTCACGTGGACAAGCCCGTTGACGTAGGCTTCTACCGCGTGAAGGGCAAGGCGAGCGGCGACCTCTACTACGCAAACGCAAGCGCAACCACGTACTTCTCGATTCTGGAGGAGCCGGCGCGGAGCGAGCCGTACCTGTTTGTGGACATGCCGGAGTCGCTTGTGTACGACGGGCGCATGGTAGACGATCCGCTTGTGTGGACAAACTCGGACGGAAACGTGAGCATGACCTACTACGAGGGTGGCGAGGTCGCAGAAAACAAGCGGTTGCCTGGGGCTCCGCAGAATGCGGGCACGTATTCCGTCGTTGTGAGCGTGGACGAGACGGACTCGTTTGACGCGGCCAGCGCCACAAGGACGTTCGTCATCAAGCCGCGGCCCGCGACGCTGCGGATCGGCGCAAGGCAGGACGAGCGTCACGAAGGGGCGTCGGTAAAGGTCCAGCTCGTGGGCGGTCTTGTCGATGTCGTTGGCAAGGAGGTAAGCCTTGCGAGCAAGGAGGAGGGCGCCGACGCGGCCGTCGATCACAGCGCCAACCTGCACGAGCAGGGCGACGCCCTTGTTGCAGACTATGCCTTTGAGCAGGTGATTCCCGGCACGTACGTACTCACGGCGACCTTCGCGGACCCGAATTACGAGGTGCCGACCGCAACGAGCACGTTCGTCAAGGACCGGAAGCCGAGCTACGACGTGGAAGTGCAGGACGAGAGCAAGACGTTTGGGGACAAGCCGTTTACCCTGGAGGTAGCGGTTCGCGACGGTGAGGGCGAGGAGGTCGCCCCCGAGCTGAGCTATGAGGTGCTGGGCTCGCGAGACAACGCCATGCTCGACAACGACGTGATTCAGGTGGACGGGCAGGGCAACGTTGCCGTGCTTCAGGCGGGCATCGCTGCCCTGCGCGTTACGGTGGCGGACGACAACATGTACCACGGCGACACCGCGACTTCGCTGGTAACGGTGTCTCGCGTGGCGCTTCCCTTGGAGCTGTCTGCGTCGGACAAGGTCTACGACGGGAAGCCCGCAACGGCAACGTACACCGTGGCCGACGAGGCGTTTGTCGTGCCGTACGGCCTGCGGGACTCGATTGCCCTCACCTACTTTAGGGTGCTGCCCGAGGTGCAGGCCGCCGAGGGGCAGGCCTTGCATGCGGAGTCCGTGCAGGTCGTGCGCGCGGAGTCCGTGCAGGCTGCCGGTGAGGACGACAGCGAAGGGCTGCGGCTTCAGCGCCTTGATGGGGCGCCGACCAATCCGGGCTCGTACGTGGTCGCAGCAACGGCGGCAAGCGATCGCAACTACGATGCGGCCGTAAAGACCGCTCGCTTCTCCATTACGACGCCCGAAGAGCCCGACGACCCCGACACGCCGGACACGCCCGACGACCCGGACAAGCCCGATGCGCCCGATGACCCGGACGTTCCAAGCGACCCGGACGACCCCGCAGGGCCAGACAAGCCAGCCGGCTCCACCGACCCCAACGCTCCCAAGGAGCCAGGCGAGTCCACACCAACAAGCACCCCCGCCCAGGTGAGCGCGACCACTTCGACGACCAGGGCCGCGACTCCCAACACGGGCGATCCCTCAACGTGCGCCTCGCTCATCGCCGCATGCGCTGGTGCCGCGGCCCTCCTTTGCGCAAGGGGCACAGTCCCCCTTGCGCAACTTGCGCGAAGGGGACTGTCCCCTTCGCGCAAACCGCCCCGCGGAGCGTAGGCGATCGGCGATCCGCTACGTAACCAGCACGAAGGTCCAGTGTATGCACCCGATCTGACGCTCTTGTCCCACGGGCACAGACGCGTTGCCACGCACGTCGCTCATCCCAACCGACTCCCCAGGCCCAATCGGCCGATCCGGTACCTCGAAGCCCACGCCAAAGCCGGTTGAATCCTCGAGTTCGGTACGTACCTCGCCCAGACGCATCGTCACCTCGCCCTGGTTCGCTATGCGCGCCACATCGTCGTCCGGTCCCACCATCACGCCATCGTCCTGAGCAACAAAGTGTATTGCCGCGGGCACGCTCATCCGCATCTGCTTGGTATTCCACTGCGCGTAGAGCGTAACGCACGCCCCGTCCTGGGCAGTGAGGTTCTTCACTTCCTGCGCGTTCCTTATCCATGTGCCGCTGCCGTCGGCCTCGGTGTTCCACGCATTAAAGCTATAGAGCTCGCGGACAAACCCGTTTTGGGGCAGCGAGATCGGCGTGTCGTAGGTGGCACTCACCTCATCCATCCGTCCGGTGGCATCAGGTGCGTTGGCATCGAACGCCACACGATACGAGTTGATTCGCCACTGGGCATACAGCGTTACGGTTTGGTCCGCGCTCGCGAGGTCCTTCGCGCTCGCCGACAAAGCATATGCCGCGCCGGTGCCGTTGGACGCCGTGTTCCAGCCCACGCAGGTGCGTCCCCCATACGTAAACGCGCTGGCGGGCAACACCGTCTGCTGTCCCACATAGAGCGTCCGCGCGCCCATGCTCCCACCAGTCGCACCATTGCCGGCAAATTTGAGCGTATACGTCCGACGGGCCACGTCCACCTTCTTGGTTTGTGCCGTGGCGGTACCGGTGATCGTTGCGCTTACCGCCTTGTATGTGGCGTCCTGGGCCCTGGACCAACTACGCGTTGCCCCCACAAGGTCGCTCCCCGAGCTCACCGTGGCGTAGGCGCTCCACGTGCCATCCGCGTTTTGGTAGCGCACCTGTATGGTGTTCGTCGCCGATCGCCGCGCAACCGAAATTTGCTTGGTGTTTGCCGAGGTAACCGTATAGGAAATCGATGCCGCATTGTACGTTGCGTCCTGGGCGCGTGACCAGCTCACAGCGGATCCCGTGGCATAGCCCGTGTTAATAACGTTGCCGTAGGCTCCCCATGTGCCGTTGGCATTCTGATAGCGCACCTGAACTGTTTGGTTTAAAGATTTTGGCGTAAGCCATGCCCGCGTAACATCCGTCGAAACGCCCAGGTGCTTCGTGCCCGCATATCCACCGTTACTTGCGGAGTGCCATTTGTGCTGTTGGTTGCTGTCGGCACAACTCCATCCGACGGAGGATGTGGAGGAGGTATAGATCTTATAGTTTATGTTGTATGCCGAGGCCAGAGCACCAGTCAGCCTCATGTAAATGCCTTCCATGCGAAGTCCGGTACCTGTAGTCGGTGGGCTGACGTTGGGAGCGTTAACCCATCCCGTGTCTTGATGGTTTTCCTGATACACCTGGTACTGTAGCCCGCCGCCACCCGTCCACGACCCGTTGTTTAGCGTAAACGCCACGTTCTGTTGGGTCTGCCAGTCCTTGCCCTTCTTGATGTTGTACGAGGTTGCGGTGTCGCCAGTGCCGTTGGTCGTGGGGTAGCTCTCGTTCGTGTTTACCCAATTCTTCCAGCCCATGTACGAATAGTGAATCCGTATTTGCAGGCTCGGATGGGTCCAGGCCACCTTTGGCCCGCTCTCTCCATCCTCGATGGCGGGAAGGTCCGAGTCGCCTCGTTCCACCTCGGTAACGTAGGCCAGAGCGTCTTGAGCCTCGGGCGAGTGGAGCGCCTCGAGCTCGTGGCCAAAGGCGGCGTGCGCAACGAGCCAGGCCGCAACCTTAGCCGAAGCATACGACGTGGAGGCAGACGGAACATAGAGGTCCACGGTATCCCCGAAGTTCGATGTCGCGTTTCGCTTGCCGTCGACGTCGCATGACCCCACGATCACTGCCTGATCGCCCATCTTGCCAGGCACGTACCACTTTGCGTCCCTGCCGTCGTTGCCAGCGGCGCCAACCACCATAACACCGGCGGCATGCGCATCGCATATGGCCTGTTCAACGGCAGCGTTTCCCTCCACGGCAGGAGCACAGAGCGAGAGGTTCACCGCCTTGCACCCCGCTCGTATTGCCGTCTGGATGGCCGCGTACACGCTTGCGGCACTTCCCTTTCCCGTGGCATCCAGCGCGCGAATGGACACCACGCGCGTCTGCGGCTCCATGGCGAGCATGGTTTCCACCATAGAGGTGCCGTGGCCATTGTCGTCGTACGCAAACGAGTCGATTGCAGAGAGGCGCGCCACCACGTTGCTGGCATGCCCGTTAACCCCGGTGTCGACAAGCCCAACCGCACCTTCGTAGGCGCCAGCGCGAACGTTTGAGCACGCAAGGTCCGCCACGGGGCCATCCTCTCCAGCGCTCTTGTCTCCCAAGGGACCCGCCTCCGGCAGCGCGGGTGCGTGAGGCACCACTGCCTCCTCGATTGCGGCCTGCAAAGGAGGGGCCGCGCTGGGATTCGATGTCGAGTCCGTGGCCGCATCCGTAGCGCCGGCAAACGCAGGGTCGGCAAACGCCTCGGGCACCTCGCCATCACCTCCTGCCGCCTCGATCTGTATGTCGGGAGCCATGAAGTCCACCTCCGCCACATGATCGGCGTATGCCCAGGCGGCGTCCACCGCATCGTCAAACGAGAGGAGCCATACGCCCTCATGCTCCGAGATCACCGTCCCAAAGGGGGGCTGCTCCTGCGAGCCTACGATCAGGCGACACGACGAGAAGTCCAAGCCCTCGGCCATAGACTCTGGCCCCCGCTTTTCCCAACGCGCACGAAGCGTCACATCCCCCGCCGGCAACTGCTCGCCCGGCACCACATGCGCCTGATCGCGTCCGACCACGACCCAGTCCACAAAGGCATGTCGATCCCACGCGAAGGGACACTGCGGCACGCGACCCTCCCCTTCGGCCACGTCCACGGCCACGACGTCTTGCCCCTCCACCGCAGACAATAGCGTGACGGTTCGCATGGCACGCTGTCCGCCCGCAGCAGATGTCGTGACCTCGGACACGGCGACGCCAATGTCTTCTGCCACGCGAGCGGCTGCGTTTGAATCATCCGCACCCTCGCCCTTCGACGACTCGTCGGCACTTCCTACCTCGGTCTCCGAGGGGTCGACGTCAGCCTTGTCTGTGGCCTTGTCTGCGACGCCATTCGCACCCTCATCCTCAAACGCGCCCCTGGACGCATCCCCTGGCTGCGTCGGCCTCGCAGAGCCTGGCTCCTTGGGAACCCAAGCGGCAACGAGCTCGACCTTGCCGTCTTGCGCAAGGTCCACAAGCCTTGCGCGTGCCTCACCCACTCGCTCGCCATCTCGCATAACGGAGCACGTCAGGGTCCCATTGCCCACAGAGGCGCGATCCCCCACGCGCAGCGTGTCGCCGTCACGCGCCTGCGGCCACAGCCGCAACACGAGCTCGCGGTTTGCCCGCACGTCCCATCCCGCAAAGACAAAACCGTCGCGAGCGAACGAACACGCTGGTAGCAAGACGTCCCCAAGCGTCCAAACTGAGACCGTCTCCATCGACCCCGCGCCTCCGTTTGCGTCAAACGAAATCAGCGCGACCGAGCCGGACGCCTCCTCCGTCCGCGCATCGCCTCCGCCCCCTTCCATCCGCATCGATTCCAAAGACGCGTCGGAAGTCCGCGCGACGCCCGCATGCGTGGGACCAACGGCGAGTCCCATAACCAGGCAACACGTAACGCAAGCGCACAGGACGCGCCGCAAACGTGCCGCATGATGCCACCGCGCCGCGTTGGCAGCAAGCACAAGCGCACCTGCAACCGCCAAGCCAATCGTCACCCCAGGACTCGTACGGTCCGCGGTCTTTGCCAAGGCCGCACGCGTTGGCGCATGCCCCGCAAACGCGGAACGCGCATGCAAGCCCTTGTCCCCGACGTTCTGAGTCGACTCGCGCGCTTGCGCCTCGTCCGCATCTTTGACCTGCTTGCTCGTCACCTGCGAAGCCGACGACGCGTCCGCATCCCCGCGCCCGGAGCCATCGCCATCGAGCCTCACCCACAGCTGCGTCGTTCCGCTCGCCATCGCTTCGTCCTCCTGGGCGCAGGCGAGGCGCGCGGGAGCGGGAGACAAGCACCCCGCTAGCAAGAGCACCCACCAAACGACGAGCGCCACCGCACAGAGTCGCACAATGCCACCATTGAGCACATGCCTTTTCACGAATCCCATCTTCCGCGCACCTCCAACCCGCACATCGCGCTACTGCACCTCAAAGATCGCGTACAGCTCCCGCACCGTTCCCGCCAACTCTTCGGCAGATCCCATGTCTCCTATGGTGGAGACCGTCTTGCCGCTACCGTCCGCAGCCGTGTTCCACCCCGCGAACCTGTACGACGTAACCGTACCGTCGGGATTGGTACGCGACTTTGGCGCCACCACGTCGTCCGCGCCCGCATCGAGCGGCGTCAAGAGGCCCTCGTCGCGCGCGACCTTTCTTGGCAGGTCTTGCGTCCTGAGCACCTCCACACGCTGGTCTCCCACCGGCACGCAGTTGGCATTCGAGCCATTGTTGCTGTTAAAGTGCACCGTTACGGATGCGTCCTTGAAATCGGCCTGTGCGCGCGTTCCCGCCCGCACCGTCCAGTGCACGGTTCCAACCTGCGTGTCCGTTGCGGCGTCTATGGCACCAAAGCCGCCAACCTTGCCACTGAGGTCGTTGAGCGCCAATGCTCCGTGCTTTTGCGCAATGTTCCAATCGCCCTTGTTCACGGGGTTTTGCGCCTGGTCATGAGTCAGGCTCGCGTAGTTGCCCAGCTCGTCCTTCTCTCCTACGAGCTTGAATTCGCTGCCGGTGCCCTCCGTAGCCGCACCCGCCGCAAACGTAGAGCCTGCTTCGTTTGACTGTCCCTGGACGGGTCGCACAAAGAAGCACATCTGGTCGTTGGCAAGCGTGCCTGTGCTCTTAACGATGCTCGCGTTCTCTGCGTTTTGCACGGCGATCTTGGACACGTGCACGGCACCCAGGTTCGTATGGTTCACGAACTTGACCACGTTGTTGGAAGGTCCCACCAAATTGCCTTCCGAATCCGCCACGTAATGGATGGCCACGGGAATCGAGACCTTCACGTTCTCGGTCACAGACCCCTCGCTTGTGGTGAGATCGTCTGTCGAGCCGATTACGTAGAGCTTGGTGTCGCCCGCAGACTCACCACGCACCTGATCCTCGTAAGACGGGTTTGCCGACTCACCAACAACTGGCGTGTCCGCTGCCCCCGGCTCCGCCAATGCCGGCGCTAAGGGCGCGACCGTAAGCGAAGCCCCCAGTCCCGCGCAGATTGCCGCGCGTGCCACTCCTCTTCGTATGCCCATGCAAAGCTCCTCTCTTCTCTAAGATTGCGTATAGGTCACATTCGACGGGAGCACGTCTATGGTCACCTCGGCCGCGGCGCTGGCGCCAAAGCGATCGTGGCCGAGCAGGTGCCCCTCGTCGGATATGAGCGATGGCTGCTGTTCGTAACCTTGGAACTCCACCGTTACGTCGTGGCGTCCCACGGGAAGTGCGTGCGCAAGATCCACGTACTGCATGTATTCGCCCGGCGACATTGCGCCACTTTGAAACAGCACGTCAGAGGGGTCATCCGTAAGAAACATGCGCACCCTTTGGTCGCAGTGGTTATTCGCCACGTTTTCCAAGCGGGCTTCCACTTGGGTTTGGCCTTCTTCCATTTGCATGGCCCCGGCCACGCTTATTTCCATGGCGTACCAGTCCACCTGCGCGTCCAGGTCGCGCTGGATCTCCTCCTGGGACTTGCCTTCGTAGTAGCCTTTGCGCGCACGCGGATCCTTCCACGCGCCCAAAGCGATTGCGACAACGGCCATAACCAGCATAAGCGCGAGCATTGTTACAAGGACCTTTTTCCTATGGTCGCGAGGCCCCGATGCTATTGCGTTTGGGCGTTTGGTTGCATGTTTTGCGTACGTCTTACGTGAGTGGGCTGCCATGCGATCCCTCCGTGTGAATAGTGTTGCTGCGAATCCGGTGCGGATTGCTTCGAGGCTGGCGTGGAGCCCGAAGCGAGTCCCAACACAGGGCCGCATTTCCTTTCGTAAGGATTAGGTTAGGAGCCATCCCACTTCTTACGGACGATTTTTTGGGACCGCTTCGCAGCTGGCTTGCGCATAAATCGCGCGTTTTTCCCGTAAACAGACAAAAGCGCAGTTCGGGAAGGTGCAAATTTCGTGCACAGGAGTGCGTCCAAAATGCATTCGGCCCAAAATTGGGTTCCATTTGGGGTGTTTTGGAAAATGTATGCACACCGATGCAAAAATTGCGAATTTTGGTCACGCGCGCTTGTTGAAAACTTTTGATTTTCTGCGCAAAGAGAGAATCGTTTGCTGGGTTCGGGAACAGTGCGGCGGGCGCGGCGGGCGCGGCGGGATTTGCTGGGTTCGGGAACGGTGCGGTGCCAATTGACAACTTTTGCTGAGATTAGCCACACTGTGGACGATTCCAGCAAGCGTTTGCTCGATTCGCCCACACTGTGGCCATTCCCGGCAAACCCCGCCGCAGCGTTCGCAAAGCCGGCAAACCCCGCCGCGCGT
>JAFWKQ010000109.1 GCA_017545665.1 Atopobiaceae bacterium | reverse complement strand
TCCGCGCTCGCTCCGCTCGCTCACTTCGTGAGTCGCCACTTGCGGTCCGGACAAAGGCGCGGGGGTTGAACTGTAACATTTAGGCTAAGATATACTTCCGTTAGTTTCAGAAATGCGTAAGGATTCCGAGGTAGCCGATGTCCACGAAGAAACGCAGAAAAAAGGCGCCTAAACGTCGATACGTCAGCTCGCTTGATGGCCTTCGGGCGCTTTGTGCGCTAGCAGTCGTTGGCTATCACATGCGCCTCCCGTGGTGTAGCGGCGGCCTTCTTGGCGTGACGGTCCTGTTCGCCCTTTCGGGATACCTCATTACCGCAGGCCTTTTGCGGGAGTTCGTTTCTGCGCGTGGCCACATTTCTATCGGGTCGTTTTTGACGAGGCGCTTCTGGCGCCTGATGCCCACCGTCGTGGTGTTCATAGCCGTAACCGGGGCGGTCTGTGCCATATTCAACCACTTGCTCTTTACGAAGATGCGACCCGACATACTGCCCGCGCTGTTCATGATAATCAACTGGACCAAGATCTTCGCAAACGAGTCGTACTTCGCGGCCGCCGGGGCACCGTCCCCACTCACGCATTTCTGGTCGCTCGCCATAGAGGCGCAGTTCTATCTCGTCTGGCCGCCAATCCTGTATCTCCTCATGAGGCGCAAGGTGAGCAGGAAGCACATCCGCATTGGACTCGTAGTCCTCACGATCTTGTCCGCCGTGCTTATGGCCATGCTCTACGTGCCCGGCGCCGACCCGACCCGCTCCTACTACGGCACCGACACCCGCGCGATGAGCCTGCTCTTGGGTGCCTGGCTCGCCGTCGCCTGGCCATTTAGCCGCATGAGTCGCACGAGCGTAAAACGACTCAAGGGCGCGCGTCGCATAGTCGCGCTCGTCGTGGGGCCGCTCTGCCTGGTAGGCCTCGTCGCCATGATGATATTCACGGAGGGCTACAGCTCCTTCTACTATCGCGGCGGCATACTGCTCTGCTCGCTGCTTTCCATCGGGGCAATCGCGTGCCTTATTCCCTCGGGTTCGATCGTCTCACGCATATTCGCGTTCAAGCCGCTTGAGTGGATCGGCAAGCGCTCGTTCGCCATCTACCTGTGGCACTTCCCCATCCTCGAGCTTCTCAACCCCCTCAACGCAACGGATGGCATCCCCTGGTGGAAGCTGCTGCTCGAGCTCGCACTCATCCTCGTGGTTTCCGACCTCTCCTACCGCTTTGTGGAGCAGCCCTTTAGGCATGGGGTCATGGCCCTCGTAAAGTCCAATGGGTCCACTGGCAAAAAGGGCAAGCGCGGACGTAAGCGCTCCAAGGAGAAGAGCCTCCTGCGAAAGCCGTCGTTCGTCGTTCCCTGCGCGATAACGCTCGTGGGTGTAGTCATTACCGTCATCGGCCTCATAGCCGTGGAACCCGTCACCGCGGGAGGCATAAAGGCCGACGAGAAGCGCGTGATGCGCGCATCGCTTAAGAAGCCACTGCAGGACGGCGTGTACGACGTCGTGCTCGTTGGCGACTCCGTCGCGCTCGGCGCAAACGAGCAGCTCAACAAGGCGTTCCCACATGGCCTCATAGATACCGCCGGCTCGCGCCAGGCAGAAGAGGCGCTCGCGGCTTTAGAGTCATACGTGAGCTCGGGAGTCGTAGGCAACGACGTCGTTTGGTCAATCGGTACGAACGGTATCCTCAGCCAGTCGATCATGGACAAGCTCTTAGATACGGTCGGCCCCGATCGCAAGCTGTGGATGGTGAACCTGCGCACCCCCAACGACAAGGACGTCGACAACAACGCCCTTATCGATAAGACCGTGTCCGAGCACGACAACGTAAATCTCGTGGACTGGCTCAGCGCAAGCCAGGGACATGACGATTGGTTTAGCGAAGACGGCATACACCTTACCTGGGACGGACGCGACGCATACGCAAAGCTGATCGTCGATACCATGGGCTACGAACTACCGGACGAGTCGAACACCACCTACAACGTCACCTTGCTAGGAGATATCGTTGCGCTCGATGCCGCCGACCAGCTTGCCGAGGCGTTCCCCAAGGGGCTGGTAGACACCGCCGACGGCCGTAAGCTCACGGACATCGTGAGGCTCTATGAGGGATACCGCGACTCCAACGTGGTGGGACCATGCGTAGTCCTCTGCGTCTCCGACGAGGACACGCTCTCGGAGGGCGATATGGAGTCGCTTCTTAACGCCATCGGCAGCGACAAATCCGTGTGGGTGGTAAACACGCGTTCCTCCAACCCGTGGGTCGACAAGAACAACGAGCTGCTCTCGTCTTTGGCCAACAAGCGCGACAACGTCAACCTCATCGATTGGCACAAGGCATCCGAGGGCCACAACGACTGGTTCGGGGAAGACGGCAGGAGCCTTACCACACAGGGCGCTCAGGCCTATACATCGTTGATCAAGGACTCGGTTGTCATTCCCGAGACCGATTCCAAATCCAGCGAAGAAGGCTCCGACAAGGAATCGGGCGCCAAGAAGGAGGACGAGAGCCAGCTTTCGGACACAAGCCAGAGCCAAGGCACGCAGTCCACGGACCTGTCTTCTGGTAGCGGCAGCTCCTCCTCGGACTCCGCGTCTTCGTCGGGCTCCGCGTCTTCGTCGAGTTCCTCGTCTGCCAAAAGTTCATCGAGCTCCTCTGAGGGCGGCAGCTCCAACAGCGGCGGCAGCAAAACGGATTCGAGCTATGGATCCTCGACTGGGGCCTCTTACGGCTCCGAGGCTGCCTAGCTCCTACCGTTCGCACAATGTCCAATACAGTATGGAATCGTTCTCACGTATGATAGATGAGACTCTGTTCGCTCAACGAAAGGATACGCATGAGCAACGATTCCTGGCGCCCCAAACTCCACATAGCGCCCTATAACGGATCCATCTCGGACCCCAACGGCCTTTGTCAGTTTAAGGGGACCTACCACTTCTTCTGCCAGAATGCTCCCACCTACCCCGGCGACTTTGACTCCCCCCACGGCTGGGGTCACTTCGCAAGCCGCGACCTCGTGCACTACACCTTCCTCGGCTGCCACATCTTCCCAGGGTCTCCCGCCGATGCCGACGGCTCCTACTCGGGTGGCGCCTATATTAACGAGGATGCGGACGAGGTGTGGTTCTACTACACCGGTAACGTCCGCGAGGAGGAGGGCGACGGCACCACGTCCGGCCGCCTGGCAAACCAGACACTCATGCGCTCCTACAACGGCATAAACATGGAGGGCAAGGAGGTCGTGCTGGATAACTCGGGATATCCCGCCTACTGCAGCTGCCACGTGCGCGACCCCAAGGTGTGGAAGCAGGACGGAAAGCTCCACATGCTGCTGGGCGCGCGCACCCTGGCCGACTCGCGCGGCGCCATAATGATGTATGACTCCGACGACGGCTACCACTGGGAGATGGCGGGCTCCGTCACCAACTTGGAGCAGAAGCCCTTTGGCTACATGTGGGAGTGCCCCGATCGCATCGTGCTCGATGGCATGGAGTTTTTGTCCACCTGCCCGCAGGGAATGGCAAGGGCCATCGAGTCGCAGGGTTCCACGCGCACCACGGCCCAAAACGTCCATGCGGCTGGCTACTTCCCCATTCGCGGCACCATCGTGGACCTCTTGCATGCCGATACCAAACGCATGGACGCCGAGGCGCCGCACGCCGGCATCGACCAGAATACCTTCGTGGACTGGGACTACGGCTTTGACTTCTATGCCTGCCAGACCTTGGTAGACGAGAAGGGACGCACCATGCTCGTAGGTTGGATGAGCCTGCCCCACGACGAGGACGACGTGCGTGCATACGACAACCCAACCGAAACCTGGCGCGGCGTGCTCACCGTTCCGCGCGTGCTCACCTACGACGAGAAGCGCGATCGCATCCTTCAGGCTCCGCCAGCCGAAATCGACGCCCTGCGCGGCGTAGCCCAGGACTTCGACGGCTCCGTGACGCTACCCAAGAAGTGCGCAGACGTTGTTATAGATAACATCGAGGGCAAGGGCACCATAAGGTTCGGCGACTTCCTGCAGCTACGCTTCGAGCACGATGTGGCCAAGCTGGAGTTCACCGATATGACCAAGAGCGGCGACCGCAAGCTTCGCCAGGCGCCCATCACGCGCCTGGAGAACGTGCGCATCCTCGTGGATACCTCCGTGCTGGAGATATTCGTAAACGACGGTGCCTACGTGTTTGGCACCCGTTATTTCGACGAGGCGGACGAGCTCACCATCTCCCACAACCTCAAGGCGGATACGCAGGTATGGTATCCCATGGACGAGGTTTCGGTAGACTACCTCGTATCGCGTTAAGCGAACTCAGGCGGCACCGCCCGCTCCCAGCATCCGCGCCCGGTCTGCGCACGGCTCCGCGCTCGCTTCGTAAGCCATCGCACGTCCCCCGCGCACCCTGTCCGCATACGGCTCCGCGCTCGCTTCGCTCGCTCACTTCGTGAGTCGCCGTACGCGGGCAGGGTGCGCGGGGGACGTGCGATGGTCTCAAAGCACCTGCAATGCCAGCGAGAGGACCATGGGTGCCCATGCACTAAAGAGCTCTGGCTCTTCGCAGAGCATGCGAGCGAGCTCGTCCGTGCCCACCCAACGAAGCGCCTCAACCTCGGAAGGCTCGGGACACGGCTCCCCCTCACAGGTTCCGATTAACACGTGATCGTATTCGTATTCCGTGAGGCCGTTATCAAATGACGCTCGGTACGCAAACGAACCTATATCCCTTAGGTCCTTTGCGCAAATGCCCAGCTCCTCGTGCAGCCTGCGTTGCGCTGCCTCCAGTACCTCCTCGCCTTGGCGCGGATGAGAACAGCATGAATTGGCCCACAGGCCCCCAGAATGGTATTTCTGGCGCGCGCGTTGAGCCAGCAGAACTTGCCTATCCGCACCCTCGCCGCGTACCAGCAACACCGAAAACGCCCTATGCAGAAGACCCTGCGTATGGGCACGTTCCTTGGTGGCGTAACCGACCGTGCGATCGAGCCCATCCACCAGCACGAGCTTGTCGTCTCGCGCGGGATCGCTCTCCATCATGTGGCGCTCCTCTCTTCGCGTCCTATGGCCCCTTTGCTCATGCCTCATTACGCATACAAATGCGTCTGTGCAGATATTATCTCCCAACATGCTATGCGTTTACGGATAAAGCGCAATATCTTGTTACAGAACGCACGTTTTGGTTCTATAATTTGCGGAGCATTTATGCGTAGTGTGTTTTTCGTACCACACGGAAGGAAACCTCATGGACCAAGACCACAATGGCGAACGCCAGCCGCAACGGCGGCGCTCGAATCAGCGTCCACGGCAGGGCTCTTCGACTCAGGACCGTTCGCGCAATCGGCAATCGAGAAATGCGTCCGGGAGTCAAAGGCAAGGTCGATCTGGGCAGGCACGGCGCAGCTCCAATGCGGACGCGACCCGCAGGACCTCATCAGGCCAACACAATCATCCTCGCAGGCAAAGCGGCGCACAGCAGCGCAGGCGCTCCGGTTCCACTGGAGCCCAGCGACCTGTATCGCGCAAGGCCGTAGAGGCTGACGCACGACGCAGGGCCGCACGCCCGCATTCGGGCGCGGCTCGCCCGAACTCTGGTGCGCCCAATGGCGGACTACCCGTTCCCCCACTCACGATTGCGCTCGGCGTTCTGGGAGTCGTCGTAGTAGGCGTTGGTATCTGGCTTCTCGTAGGCGTACTCTCGCGCTTCGACGTTACCGTAAACGGCCAGAAGGTCACACTCAGCCCCGGAGCAACCGTCCAGACGCTTTTGGACCAAAAGGTAGTCGAACCAAAGCCCGGCAACCTGCTCGCCGTTGACGGCTCGATGCTCACGCAGGGCGGTGGCGCCGCCTGCACGGCAACCATAGACGGCAACGCCGCAGGTGTGGATTCCCAGCTCAAGGCAAACAACATCGTTGAGATTACCGACGGTGGCGACACTACGGAGGAGGCCGACGTTCAGGAAAAGAAGCTCCCCTTCAAGCAAGACGAGGGCAACAGGGACTTTGAGGCATACTGGTTTGGCTCCATACACCTGCTCTCCAACGGTGAGGACGGCGTGGAGACCACCACAACCGGCAAGCAATCCGGAAAGACGGAGACCAAGGTTACCAAGGAGCCCATTAACGCTGGCTATCGCATCTACACGGCTCAGCCCGAAGACAAGGCCATCGCCCTTACGTTTGACGATGGCCCCTGGCCCGATACCACCAACGACATCCTGAACATCCTCGAAGAGAACAATGCCAAGGCCACCTTCTTTACCATTGGCAACCAAATCGCGCAAAACAAGGACGTTCTCAAGCGCGCGAAAGACCTTGGCTGCCAAGTCTGCACGCACACCTGGGACCACGCGGAGGGTTCTGGCGGCGGCACCAGCATTGCCAAGATGAGCGCTTCCGAACAGGTGGAAGAGATCAAAAAGGGATACGAGGCCATTAAGGATGCATTGGGCGAAGAGCCGTCCCACGTCATCCGCGCTCCTGGCGGCAACTTCTACGGCGACGTGATCAACAATGTGTGGGACACCGTTGACGCCGAGATTGGCTGGGACGTGGACACCGAGGACTGGAGCCGTCCCGGTGCAGATTCGATCCTCAAAATGATCCTGTCCGTTAAGCCCGGTCAGGTAATCCTCATGCATGATGGCGGCGGCGATCGCTCTCAGACCGTCGAGGCGCTACGTCAGGCCTTGCCAAAGCTCGCTGCGGAAGGGTACAAATTCGTTACCGTGGACGAGATGATTGCCTACGGCGTGCCGAGTTCCAAGTCCGACATCCCAAGCACGTCTGACGACGGGAGCAGCAGCTCTAGCAGCAGTAGCACGAGCGATAGCTCCGAAAGCGGCAGTAGCACGAGCGATAGCTCCGAAAGCGGCAGTAGCACGAGCAGCAGCAATGGCTCTGGCAGCTCAACGAGTGCCACCACTTCGGAATCGGGCAACGGCAACTCAAGCGACAGCAGTTCAAGCGGCAACAATTCCAGCGGCACTGGCTCAAAGAGCTCAAGTTCGAGCGAAGGGAGCTACAGCAACTCGGGCGAATCGAGCAGCTCCAGCAAAAGTGGCGCAAGCTACTAGCTAACGCATACTTACAACGTCTCTTTGGACGCTCCCCTCGGAATTACGAATTCGAGGGGAGCGTCTTTGTTCTTTGGCGCTATGCCGAACGCATTCCGCGTATCGATAAGCGCATGGGTTTGCTGAGTTCACGAAGTGTGAGGGACTTCGCAGCTTAAATGCTGGAATCGCGAGCGGCGAGGGCTCCGACGGCTTGGTTTGCTGGGTTTGCGAACAGTGCGGCTTGGTTTGCTGGGTTTGCGAACAGTGCGGCTTGGTTTGCTCGAATCGGCCACACTGTGGACAAAGCCAGCAAATCCCAACGCGCGTTTGCTCGATTTGGCCACACTGTGGCCATTCTCAGCAAATCCGTCCGCACCGTTCCCGATTCCGACAAACCCCTGTCAACAAATCCGGCCCATCAGCCCCACTTGCGCTCTACGAGCTCTTCATAACCACCGAACGCACCACACCCGCGGCCTTGTCAATGGCGTTGAGGCACCCCTCCATCCGGTCGAACAGGCGAAGCCATGTGACGACCTCCTTGCCACCGTCTTCCTCCGCAAAGAGACGACGCAAGGCATTTTGGTACACGCGGTCGGCACCGTCCTCAATGCGACTGATCGCCTTCGCGTGATGCATGATCTTATCGTCCTTTTTGTACTTTGGAAGACGCCCAACGACCTCATTGAGCTCAATCACGGCCTTTCGCGTAAGCTCGGCCATCTCAACCGCCTCCGGTCGCATGTGGTCGATTTGGAACAAATCGAACCGGGCACATACCACTTCCATGAGGTCTACCACGTCATCCATGCGCAGTGCCAAATCGCTGATGTCCTCGCGGTCAATCGGCGTAATGAACGACGTATAGAGCTTCTCGTGAATGGTGGCCACAAGCTCGTCGGTTGTCGTCTCGTGCACCTTCATGCGTGGAATCTGCGCCATGGACGCGGGAAAGTTCTGCATAATGGACACGTACTCGTCTGCGGCATCCTTCATCTGCGCCGCGATCTCCTTGAGGAGCGTGTAGAAGACGTCTTCCTTCTTCGGCATATGTTTCTCTCCCCTTCTTGCAATTAGCCCAATTGGGCCGCATCGCATTTACACTCGCAAATTTCTTGCATTCACCTAGGCGCTAGAAAACCATGAGGAACAGCTTTGCCAACGCAAATCCAATGACTCCGCATCCCGGGAAGGTAAAGACCCACGTAAGCACCATGTCCTTGGCCACCGACCAATTAACGGCACGCACGTCCTTGGCTGCGCCAGCTCCCATGATGGCCGCCGTCTTGGCGTGCGTGGTGGAAACGGGCAATCCCGTAAGCGTGGCAACCAAAAGCGATCCCGTGGCGCTTAGAGACGCGGCGAATCCTTGGTACTTTTCCATCTTTACCATGCCCGTACCCACGGTCTTTATTATCTTCTTGCCTCCCACGGCAGTGCCCACCGCCATGGTTGCCGCGCACAACACCTGTATCCACAGGGGAAATCCCCCCATGTCCGACACGCTAAATCCCTCGGCCAACGCTATGGCCATGCAAGCGGTAGACATGAACTTCTGGCCATCCTGCGCCCCATGCATAAGTGCGACACCCGCGGCACCAACCACCTGCATGCGTCCGAAGAAGTTGTCTGCCTTTTTGCGATCCGCGTTCTTGCAAACGATCGTGATCAGACGCGTAATAACCCAACCCGCGCCAAACCCAAGGACGGTGGAAAGCACCAGGCCATATACGACCTTGATCCACTCCCCCATGTTCACGCCACCCAAATCCCCGTGCACGGCAATCGCCGCACCAGTAAGACCAGCAATTAGGGCATGGCTTTCGCTCGTGGGAATGCCAAACGCCCAGGCCCCCACGCCCCAGGCCACGATGCCCACGGTCGCCGCGGCGAGCGCAATGAGCGCCGCCCTGTTGTCGCCGCCAAAGTCCACCATATTGCTCATGGTGTCGGCAACCGCCGTGGATATAAGACTCATGCCCACGAGTCCGATGAAGTTGCAAATTACGCTCATTATTATGGCGTTGCGCACGCTTATGGAACGCGTGCCAACGGGCTCGGCTATTGCGTTTGCGGCATCCGTTGAGCCATTTACGAATATGGAGCCCAAGATGAGCACCATCACAACAATGAGGAAGGGATTCGAAGCCAATGCTTCCAGAAACTGGGGGAATGTCACCATAGTAGCGGCCTTTCTCTCAGGTTATTACGCATAGTAACGTAAATGCAGCCATATTTAATTGAGATAAGGTCATTAATCAGCCTGGAACCACGAACGTCGAAGGTGGGTCGACGAACGGTAGTTCCCGAACGGAATCACTTTCCATACGATTGCGTCCCGCAAACGCTATACTAGGTGGGCACGAACGAAAACCAACCGAGAGGCAAGCATGAGCAATAACGAAAACGCGCAGGTACGCGTGCGATTTGCGCCCTCCCCAACCGGCAAGCTGCACGTTGGGGGCGCCCGCACGGCAATCTACAACTGGGCCTTTGCACGCGCAAACGGTGGTACCTTTATCCTGCGAATCGACGATACCGACCCAACGCGCTCCACCGAGGAGAACACGCAGATAATCCTACGTGCCATGCGCTGGCTTGGACTCGACTGGGACGAGGGTCCCGAGGTCGGCGGAGACTACGGCCCGTATTTCCAAACGGAGCGCATGGACCTTTACCGAAAGGCGGCCGAGCGTCTCGTGGCCGAGGGAAAAGCCTACTACTGCTTCTGCTCGCCCCAGAAGCTCGCAGCCGATCGCGAGGAGGCAGCCAAACGCCACGACTCCTTCCAGGGCTACAGACGTACCTGTCGCAACATCGATCCGGACGAGGCGCGGGCTCGCGTGGACGCCGGAGAGTCCTACACCATCCGCATTAAGGTGCCCGACGATCGCGGCGACGTTATTGTACCCGACGCGGTGCATGGCAACGTGACCTTTAACGCCAAGGAGCTCGACGACTTTATTATCTTCCGCTCCGACGGGACGCCCACGTATAACTTTGCCACGGTTGTTGACGATGCCTCCATGGGCATAACCCACATCATCCGCGGCGACGACCACCTTTCCAACACGCCGCGTCAGGTTGTGGTGTACGAGGCACTTGGCGCACCGACACCAACCTTCGCGCACATTTCCATGATCCTCGGCTCTGATGGCAAGAAGCTCAGCAAGCGCCATGGGGCAACCAGCGTGGAGGAATACCGCGATGCGGGCTATCTGTCCGACGCGTTCGTAAACTACCTCGCACTGCTTGGGTGGGCTCCCGACGGCGAGAGCACCGTTATATCGCGTGCGCGCCTTGCCAGCGAATTCTCGCTCGACCACGTCTCCAAGAATCCGGCCATCATGGATCCCAAGAAGCTCGACTTCATTAACGCCGAGTACCTCCACGCCATGAGCGACGAGCAGTTTGCGAACGAAATCCTTATTCCGCAGCTGCATGCGGCAGACCTGGAGCCCGTTGGCGAATGCACGCACGAGGCAGGCTGGTACGACCTGCTCGCCGCAGCGCTCAAGCCGCGCACGACCCTTTCTGCGGACGTGGTGGATCAGGCCCTCTACCTGTATACGCCGGACGACGAGCTGGAATACGACCAAAAGGCCACAAAGAAGTGGCTGGCCAAGCAGGGAGCGCGCGAGGCGCTCGTGGCGGCAAGGGAGGCGCTCTTGACGCTCGAGCCCTGGACCCCGCAGGCAATAGAGCAGGCGCTCGACCCAATCCCAGAGCAGCTGGGTATGGGCAAGGGCAAAGTCTTCCAGCCCATCCGCGTGGCCTGCGTCGGCCGCGCCGTATCACCGGGAATCGGCGACACGCTTGCCCTTCTTGGTCGCGACCACACGCTAGCCCGCATCGAGCGTGCCATGGAGCTTACGCTCTAGCATCTCACCCATACTAAGGGACAGGCCCCGAGCTATGGTCGCGCGACCTCAGCCCGGGGCCTGTCCCTTAGTTCGGACCTGTCACAGGTTCGCCAATCACCGGTGCCTGTTTTTGGGATGAATCGTGGCACCGCTCACCACGCTGCTCTTGTCGTTTCCCAACAAATGTCCCTTTATGCGCTGCACGCGCTGATAGATACTCATAGAGCGATTCCTGGATCGCAGGCCCAAAAGGGGCGCAGACAAAACCGTGGGAGCGAAGAACGTTACGATGCGCCAGATGAGGAAGCCCGCGTTTATGTTGGCGGGGCCAAACACGGCTCCGTAGAACATGTAGAAGCTTCCCTCGGCACCGCCCGTGCCACCCGGCAGCGGGACGGCGGTAGCTACCATTTGCACCATGGAGCCAGCGGCCAGGCAGTTAAGGAAGTCGGCCTTCACGCCAAACGCGTTGAGCACGAACCAAGGTATCATATAGAAGCACGCCAGCTGCACCATGGTAACCACCAGCGTAAGCAACATGGAGGGCAAGTCCTTGGCCGCCTCCTTAAAGGCGTGCGAGAACTCCATGACCTGGACGTTTACCATCTCGTTCCAGTGCTCGGTGTTCTTGAGCCAACCGCGTTCCGAGAAGAACTTTATGAGCCCGTTGCCCACCGACATTACGAACTTCGGGCAGAGGCATATTACAAACAACCCCGCAAGTTCCAAGAAGTGCACGCCGAACACGATGAGGTTAATCATCACTATGTCGCCGTAGGTATCGAAGAAGAATCCCAGCTTGGCAAAGAGCATGATTGCCGCAAAAAGCACCACGCCAAACTGGAACATAATAAAGCGTGTGAACTGCGTGGCAGAGGCCTCGCCCACATCGAGCCCCGTGCGCGTGAGCCGCAGGATCTGTGCGGGAATCGCGCCCGCCATCATGGGGGTGAGGTTGCCGAAGAATATGCCGCTGGCCTCCACGCTCATAAGGTCGCGAACGCCAACGGGCGAGTCATGGTCTATGTACACTGCAATCGCATAGGCAATGACGCCAAAGATGAAGTAACCCACAAAGCAGAGGCCCGCAAGTGCGACCCAGCCCAAGTCAACATGGGCCAGAGCCTCAACAAACTGGCCCATCTGGCCAGAAATAACGAGGTAGAGCACATAAACAATAACAACGAAACCAAGGAACAAGGCTCCTTTTCGGGCCTTTGCCTTGTTCTCGGCCTCGTCATCGGGACTCGTGCGCCTGCTACGCCCCGTGCTCGAGCCCACCTTTAGCGGCACCTTGCGTGTCGAGTGGCCATTATTCGCCTGCGCATGTGAACTCACGTGCGCCTTGCCTTTGTCTGCCATTGCTCTCCTCGGGCAACAAAATCGACAATTACCGACCTTTTCTTATAAGCGGGGCCAACGAGCGCCCATTGGTCTAGTATATTATCCGCAAGCACCAACAAGGCGAACGACAAAACGAAATGTACGTTCATAACACAGACTTTGAAAGCGAGAGGTGCATGGAGCCTAACGATATCTACGCGCACAACCAAAAAATGCTTCTGAACGCGCTTAAGGGCACCGACAAACCCACGCGCAGCAAAACCGACGAGCCCATGCTCACGTTAAAGTTGTCTCGCGTTCTCAAAGACCGCGAGGCGGAGCAAACCGTGCTCTTTGACGGCGACAAAGGCATTGAGAAGGTCCTAGAAACCATGGCCAACGCATGGCAGGACAGCCAGCGCGTCTTTCTTGAGGGGCGCCTCATGGGATTGCACGGATACGCAACCCTTACGAGCGGCGGAACCGTAGCGCTCAGGGTTTCGCTTGACGCCGGCGGCCAGCTCATTTGCGAGGCGGGACCGGCAAGTTCGGTTTGCGACCTGCTTGAGGCGGTGGAGTCATTCGACCGCCTTACCCATGTGGCAACGCGTGCCATGGGTTGCGACTACGAGTTGCTGGCCGAAGGCTATAACTCACTCGTCTCCACCCCGCTCGACGTCACACTTGTGCCTCACACGCGCTGGACGCTCCTTACCGCGCACCTCTCGCAAACCGGGCGCTACGCCCGCGACGTCATGCGCTGCAGCTGCTCCACCACGATCTCCATTGCGCACGGCGGGGACCGAGTGGCCATAGACACGTACCGCCTTGCGGTGGCCCTCTCCCCCCTCTTCGCATTCCTCACCGACAACGTTCGCAGTTTTCGCGGGTCTGGCGCCCGGCGCTGCCCGCGCATGGTACGCGCCATGCTGTGGGACGAGTTCGACCCCGAGCGTTGTGGCGTGGTTCCCGGAACCTTCTCGCAGGGCTTCTCGTTCGACCGCTACGCCACCTGGATCAAGGGAATCACGCCCATCCTGTTTGTGGACGACCAAGGAACAACGCTGCCAACCGGCAAGGCGACCACACGAGAGTTCCTGCGTGATCGCACGATATCTCGAAACGAGGCGGCAAATCTGTTGCAGACCGCCTATCCCCTTGCGCGACTGCTCGATGGCGAGATTGAGATCGGCTATGCGGATGCGCTCAGGCCGCAGATGGCAGCGGGCTTCATGGCCTTCGTAAAGGGCTTGCTGTGCAATGGCTTGGTAACCGACTCGGCCCTTTCGCTTATAGGGCAGATCGAGGACGAGGACGTTGCCGCAGCCTCGAAGGAACTCCAGAAGAAGGGCTGGGACGCAAAGGTATACGGAAAGAATGCCGGAGAGCTCGTGGACGAACTCGTCAAGCTGGCGAACTCGAGTCTCTTTGACCTAGCCGAGCAGCGGATCCTTCGCAGCATCTCGGAGCTCTGGGAGTTCCGCATGGTACCGCGCGACTCCTTCGTCCACCAGGAAGTCAAAGAGGTTCGCGGCTGGTAGTGCATAGTAGCGCATAGTTGGCGATAGTTGGCACCAATATGGAAGTGACTCAGCGAAACAACGAGCTTTTCTCGCGAACGGAGCTTTTGCTTGGCAAGGCAGCCATGGAGCGACTCGCTCAGGCGCGCGTGATCGTGTTTGGACTCGGCGGCGTTGGTGGCGCCGCCACAGAGGCTCTTGCTCGCGCGGGCGTAGGCCACATTGCCATTGTGGACGATGACGTGGTTGGCCTCAGCAACATGAACCGTCAGATAGTTGCCACCACACAGACCGTTGGGATGCCAAAGGTCGACGCCATGGCGCAGCGCATAGCCAGCATTAGCCCCTCCTGCGAGGTCGAGCCCCATCGCTGCTTCTATCTGCCGGCGACCTCGGACCAAATAGACATCTCCTCCTACGACTACGCCATAGACGCCGTGGACACGGTGACGGCAAAGCTTCATATTATTTCTCGAGCCAGGGAGGTTGGCACGCCTGTTATATCGTGCATGGGCACAGCCAACAAGATGGATCCCACGGCGTTGCGCGTAGACGACATACAGCATACCTCCGTATGCCCACTCGCGCGAATCATGCGCAAGGAGGCGCGCAAGCGTGGACTGGGCCACTTCTTGGTGGTGTACTCAACAGAGCCCGCTCGCACGCCCGTTGGCGAGGTGGACCTGAAGAAGGAGCTCCGTAAGGGCTCGTCAAATCGGAGCGTGCCCGGCTCGGTGTCATTCGTGCCGCCCGTAGCCGGCTACATCCTCGCCTCCGTTGTTGTACGCAGCCTTTCCAAATGCGGATAACGTCATTTACGCACACATGACTCGCCAAAAGAGCTCAGAGAGGATCATTCAGATGAGCAACAGAAAACGAATACTCGTTACCGTGCCCTTTCGCGCGCATCATATGGAGCGACTTCGAGCGGCAGCAGGCGATGCAGCCATACTCACGCAAACGGATGCGCTTCCCGCTAGCGAGAGCATGCGAGCGCTCTTGGCACAATCCGACGCCGTCATAGGCGAGCCTGCCCCGCAACTACTCGCCGAGGGAACGCCCGTGCGCTGGGTGCAGATGACCTGGGCGGGCACCGACCTCTATACGCGAGGTGACGTTCCGTTTCCCAAGAACGCGCGCCTTACCAACGTGGCCGGTACCGCCTACGGCCACATAATATCGCAATACGTGGTGGGCCAGATTCTCTCGCTCATGCAGAATCTGCCCACCTACGTTCGCCAGCAGCAGCGGAGGGCTTGGAAGGGGGCTGGCGCCGTCCTCTCGCTCGAGGCCGCGAACGTGCTCATCTTCGGCACCGGTGACCTGGGCAGCTGCACGGCAAGGCGCCTTGTGGGATTTGACGTGCGCTGCGTTGGGGTGTGTCGCAACACGAATCGGACGCTTGAGCACTTTGACGAGCTGGTTACGCTCGAAGAGGCCGACGGATGCCTTTCGGGCGCAGACGTCGTTATAAACACCCTGCCCAACACGCCGCAGACCGCAGGCTACATGGACGAGCAACGGCTCCGCAGCATGAAGAAGAGCGCCATATTGGTAAACGTGGGACGCGGCAACTTTGTAGACTGCGAGGCGTTGGCACGAGTGCTTGCCGAGGGCCATCTATGGGGTGCCGCGCTTGACGTCACAAACCCCGAGCCCCTGCCAGCCAGCCACCCCCTCTGGCAAGAGCCGCGCTGCGTCATAACGCCACACGAGGCGGGTGGCGCTTTTGGCAAGAACCCTGGAACCGAGGATCGCATTTGCGACGTGTGCTGCGCAAACCTACGCCATTTCCTCGCCGACGAGCCACTTGAGCACGTGGTCCTCTGATGTCCTAATCCCCATTTGAGCTATGGAGGAGCCCCGTCTTTAGCGCAGAATCGATGGCGCTTGCGAGCACCGTAAGGAATATGGTGTTAAGGCCACACGTCATGGCGGTTGGCACGCCCTCCGTAACGAACGACCCCATGCAGACCTCGTTGCGGTGCAGGGAGCTCACCGTATATATGGGCGCGTCGAAAGGCACCTGCGGGGGAAGTATGGACTTGGTTTCGTAGACTGTATACATGTGGTTGTCGTCACAAGGCAGCGACCTCACTCGCTCTTTGCATGCAACGAGAAGGCTCGTAGGGCCATAGCCACAAGACGTTGACGCACCAACCGATTTTAGGTACTCGTCGTTAAGCGACAAGAACACGTTCGAGCAATCCAGTTTGCGCGCGTATATCTCGCTGTTCTCTAGTATTCCATAGAGGGAATCGTCCGTGAGCACTATGGATTGGAACTCGCCCAATGCGTCGTAGAGTCTCTCGACGAGTGTTGGCAGCGCTTTGGATTCCCTTGTCTCATGCTGTAAGACGTAGCCGCAGGACTCCCTCAGGACGAGTCGTGCGGGGCTATACGTCTTGTTAGGCACCTCTCCTCCAGCCAGGAGCTGCATCAAGGTCTTGAGGGCAGTGGCGCCAATGGTTTGGTAGTCGCGGTCCACCGTGGTTATGTGCGGGGTCGTAAACTGGCAGATTTGACGGTTGTCGAAGCCCGTTATCACCGCATCGTCGGGTACGCGCACTCCCCCATCCTGCAAGGTCTCCTGCACGCCCACGGCCAAATCGTCGTTGCAACAGAAGATGGCGTCGGGAAGGTCCTTCGGGCGCCTGAGCATCTTCTTTGCCGTTACCACGCCCGCGGACATCTGCCAGTTGGCCTGGTATACCTTTGCGTCAGGCATACCAAATTTCGCACATGCGTCCTTGAAGGCCTGAGCTCGGTCCTGGGCCTCCACCGAAGTCTTGAGTCCATTCACGAATACCGGCCGCCGACAACCGCGGTCCTGCAACACGCGGCAAACGAGCTCGTACTCCTCCTGGTAGTTGTTGGTGCCAACGGCATGGGCACCAACGAGCTCATAGTTAATTGACACAACCGGCTTGTTGCGCTGAACCGCATTGTCCACGAACTGCTGGCGAAGGTCGGGTGGCCACGTGCGGTTTCCCTGCACGATAAATCCGTCGTAGTCCTCCACGTTACAGAGCGTGAACACCTCGAGCGAATCCTGCCGTGGAACATGGCTGGCGTAATAGCGCCCAAAGGCATTGAAGACGACTATCTGAACGTCTGGGAAGCTCTTTACGCACTCCTGCAACCCAAGATAGTATTCGGGAACGATTCTGTAGTCCCAGTCAAACGAGAGGAAGGCTATCCTTTTCATGCGCTCGTCCTTTTTTTAGCCGAACTCAGGGCAAACAATAAGACCTTATCACAAGGTAGTGCTAATCATTTGGCATGGGCTTGAGCGGTCGATAGACAGTACTGGCCACCCATTCGTCGCAACCCAGCCTGAGCAATCGCGCTAACGTCGCACGACGTGCGCATCCGCATAGGAACTCTTTACAGCTCTCTCCAATCCCGCGACTGGCTTTTGGCGAGCTCGAGATACAGCTCCGCGTTTTCGCGGTTTGCTTGGATGTCCTCCTCCTCCTTCATCTCGCGCAGCTTGCGCGAGGGGTTGCCATATACAATAGTGCCGTCCTTTACCTTCCTGCCACCAGGCACCACGGTACCCGCGGCAACGATACAGTTCGATCCTATACGCGCACCGTCCAGCACCACCGCGCCCATGCCGATCACCGTGTTGTCGCCCACAGTCGCACCGTGAACCACGGCACCATGCCCCACCGTCACTCCTCGGCCGATCGTCGTCGAGTGCGTTGGGTCCACATGAATCACAGCGTTGTCCTGGATGTTCGTAAGGCTTGCCACGCGGATGGACGACTCGTCGCCACGGACCACCGCGTTGTACCATACGCTGCAATTCTCCTCAAACTCCACGTCCCCAATCACATGCGCCCCCGGTGCCACAAGCGTCATGACGCACTCCTCTCACGCCAAGATGTTCCAGTTTCCTCGATTATACCGAAGGACTGTAAACTTCTTCCCTTCGAAGGATATAGCACCCGAGGAGCGCCAGGCGCTGCTCGGGTGCGTGCGTAGGCTCCAGGCACCCCCACCGAGGAGCGGTGGATAAACACTCACCGGCTATGAGAAGATGCACGACTCACCCGCACAAAGCACGGGTGCGATGAATCCGTCTAGTGACTGAACTGATGAAATGGTCCCCTGTAGTCGCAGTTGTAGCAATGGCCAGAGTTGCTGTTTTGCCACACGGCGACGTCATGGCTTCCACACATGGGGCAGTAATATTCGTTGACCCAGAAGCTGCCACCCGAGATGTCCTGCAGCTCCCCGTCTGTCAGCTCGTAACCCTCCGCCTTAGCCATCTCGAGGATTTCCTCGGGACTCGTCGCGTCGGAAATCTTGCTCTTTTGCTCTTCCGTCAGGTCTTTGTACCTCATCTTATCCTCCATGATGATTAACCCGGGGTCGCATTGCCGACCCCGGATTGCGCATGCCACGTAAGGCGAACATATTGGTACAGTCTGTATCCTGCGTGCTTACCCATTAGTACGCGTGAAGGAGCGCTGTGTCTCAAAAAATCGGTAGAAGTCCAGTTGACGCAAGGTCCCCACGTTAGCGGGCCCCCAAGGCCCAGAGCCATAAGAAAACAGGCCACCGAGATTACCTCGATGACCTGCGGATTCTTGGTAGCCCGTACCAGATTCGAACTGGTGATCTCCGCCTTGAGAGGGCGGCGTCCTAAACCGCTAGACGAACGGGCCATGAACGGGTAAATAATACTAATGTCGCACGTTCTTGTCAACAAGCATTTGGATTCCAATTTGCAAATATATGTGCTGACGCAACAGACAACGGCAATCTGCAGTCAGGTTTGCTCGATTCGCGAACAACGTGGGCGCGTTTGCCGGGATGAGCCACACTGTGGCCAAAGCCAGCAAATAACGCCACACCGTTCGCAATCCCAGCAGATCCCGGTACGCGTTTGCTCGGTTCGGCCACACTGTGGCGATTCCCGGCAAGCCCGCCCGCACCGTTCGCAATCCCAGCAAATCCCTGTACGCGTTTGCTCGGTTCGGCCACACTGTGGCGATTCCCGGCAAGCCCGCCCACACCGTTCGCGATCCCGGCAAACCCCACCCGCAACCGAATCAGGAATCGCGGCTGCAAAACTATCGCCACCAAAACACGTCAGCGCTATTATTGTGTATGGCAATCTACGACAGTATGGAGGTGACCTATGGCAGAGACCACCAATTACCAGTGCCCGAATTGCGGGGGCCAACTGGCGTTTGTGGGAGAGTCGGGAATGCTACACTGCGAGTTTTGCGAGTCCGACTTCACTCCCGCGCAAGTCGAGGCGATCTATGCCGAACGCCAGGCCAAGGCGGACGCACGCGCAGCGAAGGAAGAAAATTCCGAGGAGCGCGCGCAGGCTAAGCAAGAACACGTCTCTGCGGCAGAGGCATCCACGAGCGAAGCCACACGCGTGCACGCCCGTCGTTCGACCTCAACCGACCCCGTGCAAGCCTATTTGGAAAATTCCCGCTGGGACGACTCGGACGTCGAGAATATGCGCGCCTACAACTGCTCGTCCTGTGGCGCACAGCTCATGGTGGATCAGGTTACGGCCGTTACCAGCTGCCCCTACTGCGGCAACAACGCGGTGCTTCCCGGACAGCTTTCCGACGTGCTCAAGCCCGACTACGTGATTCCCTTCAAGCTAGGCAAGGAAGACGCGGTTGCCGCACTCAAAAAGTACTATGAGGGCAAGCGCTTCCTTCCTGACACCTTTACCGCAGAGAACCATTTGGAGGAAATCCAAGGCGTTTACGTTCCATTTTGGCTCTATAGCGGCACAGCCGACGGAGACATAACCTTTAACGGCGAAATCGTGACCTCCTGGAGCGATAGCGAAAACATGTACACGCAGACCGACTACTACGAGCTGCGACGCGCTGGCACCATGGACTTCACGCGCATACCCGTGGACGGTTCCACGCGTATGCCCGACACCCACATGGACGCCATCGAGCCGTTTGACTACAACGAGCTGGTGGACTTCTCGGTGGCCTACCTCCCCGGATACGTAACGGACCGCTACGACAGGGACGTGGTTGAATGCGACCCGCGTGCACGAACGCGCGTTGAGTCCACCTGCACGAGCACGCTCGAGAACACCGTCCAAGGCTATACCGGCATAAGCGTGAACAGCTCGTCAATCGATGCGAAGTGGAGCAACGTCTCATACGCGCTGCTGCCCGTGTGGATGTTGCACACCAAGTGGGACGGCAAAGACTACTTGTTTGCCATGAACGGGCAAACGGGCAAGCTCATCGGCGACCTGCCAATAGACAACGGCAAGGTCACCGTGCGCTTCCTCACGCTGTTCATCCCCATACTTATTGTAATCGCGCTCATAATCACGTTCGTCCTCGGCGGATACTTCGGATAAGGGAGGCACATATGAGAAATCACAAAAGACTCCTCCTCGCGCTCCTGCCGCTCGCATTCTTTGCTCTGTGCCTGTTGCCCAACACAGCCCTTGCCCAATCAGGCAAATACGTGTTCGACGAGAACAACACGCTCACGCAGGACGAGTTCAACCAGTTGGAAACGCAGGGCGCTCAATACGCAGACAAATACCATACCGGCGTATATCTCCTCTTTACCAACAGCATGGGCCCGGATGAGGACTCCGGATCGGGAAAAAGGGACTTCGCGCGCAAGTACTACGAGAGCAATAAGCTGGGCGAGGGCTCGGGCAAGGAAGGCATCCTCTTCGTAGTGGCAACCCAGTCGCGCAAGTACGTCACGATAAAGCACTATGACGACAAGGCCAAAGACCCCTTTTCCAACGATTCCGTAAACGACCTGGAATCGGACGCCAAGAGCTATTTGAAGAAGGACAAGTGGTACGATGCTGGCAATTCGTACTACGAGGACGTGGGGGTATACCTCGACTGCTTCGCGCGTACTGGCAAGCAGTGGACCAAGCCCCACACGGTCACGACGATCATAAAGATCGCCGCCACCATATTGATTCCCCTCATGATCGCCCTCTTGGTGGTAAGGAGCGAGAAGAACGCCATGCTTACCGCACGCATGCAGACGGAGGCTGGTAACTATCTGGATTCCACCAGCGTTAACCTGCGAGTGAGCAACGACGTCTTTGTCAATCGCACCATGAGCATCGTGCCCATTCCGAAGAACGACAGCAGTAGCAGCGACAGCGACAGCGGCTGGTCCGATATGGGCGGAGGATTTAGCGGCTCCGACGGCGGAGACTTCTAAGCCCTTCCGGTTGGCACACTTAAGCCAGGTATAACTGTGCCACCCTCAATCCAAGATTGAGGGTGGCACAGTTATACCTGGCTTAAGTGTGCCAATTTACCCGCGCTTTGGGTATATAGGCTTGATCGCACGCCTGAACCACCCTGCGTCGGGAAGCATAATCTGCACCAGGGGGTTGCCGTCGCCATCCATGCTAAGCACCATTGCCTGAACCACGACCTTGTCGTTTACTCCCATAAGCTTTGCCAACACTTTGGAATAGTCGTTCGACGGATCGGCAATACCGAACAACTTCCCCCTAAACAGAAGGCCTACCTCTCCGTCTGCTTCCAATTCCGTCTCGGCCTCAAAGGCCTGAGAGAACTTGTAGGGCTTAAGGCACGCCCCATCCACAACCTGCACCGCGACGATTTCTCTGCCCAACGGTACCTTGAGCTTGCGACGCATCGGCTTGCCCAAAAAGCCTTTTACGTACGAAATGGCAAGGAACCCCACAACAAAAAGAGCTATGAAGATGAATATGCCCTTGTCAATATTGTCCACGCCACACCACTCCCCTTCCAGCCAAACGCCTCGAACGTGAACAGTAGCATGCAAGTGCCGTCTATTGCAAACAAAACATTGTCGAATTTTTTAAATATAGCCCAAAGCAAGACGGAACGTGAGGTACGATAGGTTCAGCCATTAGCCAATTGCGTGTGGAGCCGTCATGAGATCCTTTGCAACTCGCAGAGAAGCTCTTAGCCTACTGTTGGCCGCAGCACCAGCGGTTACCATGCTTTGCGCTTGCACGCCTATGGTAGATGGCGCAAACGACCCGGCAAATGCTCCCACGGTCGAGAACGGTACGGACACCTCGAAATTCGTTTCCGCCGTGGAGGACGTCCCCGACACCAACGACTTCCAGTGCACCACCATCTATTACACGGTGGCAATCAACGCATTCAATCGCCTGGTGGAGACCGAGACGAACCAAGACGGCAGCCTGCGCATTGAGCCCTCCCTGGCCGAATCGTACGAGGTTTCGCCCGACGGGAAGGAGTACACGTTCCACCTGCGTGAGGGCGTAAAGTTCACCAACGGCCAACCACTCACGTCCCATGACGTGCTCTATAGCTTCAAAAGACTTCTGACCCATCCCAAATCCTGCAACCGCGACATCGCGAACCCCATCCTAGGAGCCGACCGCCTAACAAACGGCACGGCTAAAGAGCTCGAGGGTTTTGTCATCCACAACGATCGCGACTTTACCATTACTCTTGAGCAGCCATTCGAGGCGTTCTTGGCCTGTCTGTCCATGCCAGGGGCATCTATCTTGAGCTCCAAGGTATTGGAGGAGGTCGGCGATCGCTTTGGAATCGATCCCCAGGCAACCGTTGGGACGGGTTCCTTCATATGGAAGAGCTGGAATCCCGAGGAAGGCCTTGTCCTTACGGCAAACCCCAACTGCTGGGAAAGCCCTCCCCGCGCAAACGGCCTCAACTTGCGCTTTGTCTCGGATCCGGAGGAGTGCCGCTCGATGTTCGAGAACGGCGAAATAGACATTCTTGATCTGGACGAGGTGGGAAACTACACCGAGTTCTTTATCCATGGCGACATCTACCAAAACAGGCTTTACAAAGTCCCACGCATCGGAACGGTATATATTGCGCTCAACGAAAACGTAACTCCGCTCGACGATGTACGCGTACGCAAAGCGTTACAGCTTGCGCTCGATCGACAAATGCTGCTGGATGCCATATACAGCGGCTTTGGGTCGGTAGAGAACGGCTTGTATCCACACGGTCTCTACGGCTTCAATCCAGATCTCCCCGAGATACCCTTTAGCCCCGAGCGCGCTCGCAAACAACTGGCCGAAGCTGGCTATTCAGACGGGTTCGACCTGCAATTTAGCGTTAACTCGGCTTCCAACCAACGGGAATTGGAGCTGGTGAACCTCATTGTTTCCATGTGGAAGGACGTGGGCGTTCGGGCTTCCGTGATCCTCTTGGACGAGGCCAACTTCATGAGGCTGAGGAAGAGCGGCGAGCTTGGCTGCTACACGGCCATGTGGACCGCCGACTACGACGACCCCGACACCTTTGCCTATACGTTCTTCGGAAACAAGGAGAACACAACCTTCCGCAGCTTGAACTATGGCCGCGAAGACATTATGGAACGGGTGCGAAAGGCTCGCTCCATAATCGATCCCAAACTGAGGTTGCAGGAGTATCGTGATCTGGAGCGCATCATCGTGCAGGAGGACGCCGCTTGGATTCCCCTATTCTCTCGCCAAAGGCTGTACGTATTGTCCCCAAGGGCCAACGGCGTCCAGGCGACTTGGAACGGATCGGTAAAGTGCAAGTATCGCGAAGTGTCCATTGCCGACACCCCAAATGAGTAAGGTCGTGGGCCATGCGTTCGATTCGATTCAAAATAGCGGCAGTCAGCATCGGCGGGGTCCTTATTGCCATCCTCTGCGTTTACTTTGCAAGCCGCTACACCATTCAATCCGAAGCGGACCATCGCTCTGCGCAAACGCTCGGCCTCATTTGCCAAAACACCAAGAAATCGTTGGAGCGATACGTGGAGAGCATCGCTCAATCCACCGAGATGGCAGGAAGCGTTGCGGTAGACAAGTTGGACAGCACCGTACTGGTTAAACAGGGAGTGGTGGGATCGAGCGACAAGGGCTCCTCTCATTCTCACAAGCAGAGCCCCGAGCTTGACGAATACCTCTTAAAGTACACCGCAGAGGTGCAGGACGAGGCAGCAATCATAGCGTCTCATACGTATGGTGTCGTGGCCTACTACTATTGCCTCAATCCAGACCTAAGCAATAACGAGCACGGCTTCTTCTATTCTCGGGCAGGCAAGTCCGGCTTTGAGGAGCGAGAATCACTGGATGCGCGCACGTTTGACGCAAACGACCTTGAGCACTATATGTGGTACTACGCCCCCATACAGCGCGGACGTCCTTCGTGGGTTGGTCCCTACACAGCGCATTTTCTTGGTGAGGTAAAGCTCTGCTCCTATCTTATTCCCATATACAAGGCAGGCGCCCTCGTTGGCGTGCTTGGCATGGACATTCCCGTGGAAACGCTCATATCGCAGGTGAGCTCCATTAAGGTGTACGACACGGGCTTTGTTTGCCTCATAGACGAGTATGGGCACGTGGTGTATCATCCGGAGCTTCCCCCTGGCAGCGCGCTTGACTCCTCTATGGGCCCCGACATCCTCCGGCAAAAGGACAGTGGCGACGAGCCCATTCGATATACGCACAAGGGCGAGGAGCGCCAACTCTCCTTTACCACTCTCTCCAACGGCATGAAGCTCGCGGTTATCGCCCCTGCGCGTGAGGTCAACGCATCGTCGTATCGTCTCAATAGCATGATACTTCTAATAGCCACCTTGGCAGTGAGCGTTCTTAGCATTGTGGCTCTGCTGCTAACGCGATACATCACCAACCCTCTGCAGCGCCTTACCGCGGCCTCCCAAAGACTCGCCACGGGTGACTACGATGCGGCGCTGGACTACAAGGGACACGACGAGGTGGGCGCCCTTACCACCTCTTTTGAGCACATGCGAGGCCAACTGCAGAAGAACATAGAGGAACTCAACCAGAAGGCACTCACCGATGCGCTTACCGGCCTGCCAAACCAACGGCACTTCTTCGACCTGTGCGACAGGGAAAGGGCGTGCCTCAAGGAGAGCGGTAAAGACGCGGCGCTGCTCTACTTCGATCTGGTTGACATGAAGCACTTCAACCAGCAGTATGGCTTTGACGAAGGCGACCGCCTGCTTTGCGCGACAGCCGATATCCTGGCGGATGAGTTTGGCTCCCATCGTACCAGTCGCTTTGGGCAGGACCAGTTTGCCGCAATCTGCGACCTTGATGGCATGGAAAAGAGCCTTGCCAGGGTTTTCAGGAGAAGACAAACGGCAAACGAGGGCAAGACATTGCCCCTTCGCGTGGGTGTGTATAGTTTTTTGCTTGAAGAGGTTCCTTCAAGCGTCGCGTGCGACCGAGCAAAGTACGCATGCGACCAGCAACGAGGAACGTACGTAACGGGGTATAGGCTCTTTGACGCCACCATGCTTCGGCGCGTCGATACGGTTCGTCACGTAATAAACAACCTCGACCGCGCGTTGGAAGAGCGCTGGATACAGGTGTACTACCAGCCCATCGTCCAGGCTTCCACCGGTGGGGTCTGCGATCAGGAGGCCTTGTCCCGCTGGATAGATCCGACGCGTGGATTCCTGAATCCGGACGACTTCATCCCTGCGCTAGAGAATGCCGGGCTCGTTTATAAGATCGATCTGTACGTGCTTGACAGGGTAATCGAGAAGATACACGAACAGCGCGAGCTGGGTCTTCCCAACATACCCCACTCCATCAACCTCTCCCGCTCGGACTTCGACTCATGCGACATGGTCGAAGAAATACGAAAGCGCGTGGATGCCGCAGGAGTACGACGGAGCGACCTTTCCATCGAGATCACCGAAAGCATCATAGGAAGTGACTTCGACTTTATGAAGGGTGAGATCGATCGATTTAGGAGCCTTGGCTTCCCCGTTTGGATGGATGACTTCGGCAGCGGTTACTCGTCGCTTGATGTGTTGCAGAGCATCGAGTTCGACCTACTCAAGTTTGACATGAGCTTCCTAAGCAAGTTCAACGAGAACGACAAGGGAAAGACGATTCTAACCGACCTCATGCGCATGGCAACCGCCCTTGGCGTTGACACCATATGCGAAGGCGTGGAGACAAGTGAGCAATACCGGTTCCTCTCGAGAATCGGATGCTCCAAGATGCAGGGCTACTACTTTGGCAAGCCCATGCCCAAGCAGCAGATTCACGAGCGTCTGCGCTAGGCGTGCTTGCACGGTATAAAGGGCTTGCGCTATTATCGCGTCTGACAAGACAACGGGTCATCTAAGGAATTTGACAAATGACCCGTTGTCTTGCTGACTATTTAGGTTTGGCATCATATTTGGGAATCGAATAAGTTTGGCCGATTGCCCTACTTACAGCTTATACGTTCCATACCCTGCGATTGCCTCGTCGATCGTCGCCTCACCATTTGCGACCTTGTAGGCCGCAACGCGGTATTGGATAGTGGCCTCATCCGTCAGGCCGACTTCGTTGGTCGCTATAATTCGGGCTTGGTCAACGGTGCTAAACGGTGCATACATACCGTCGTAGGCAAGATCGGACGTCACCGTGAGCAGGCGTTTGGCGCTCGCGATGTCGTTGAGCTCTTGCGTGTTCATCAAAAAGCGCATGAACTCGTTCGCCATGTTGAGATTCTTGCTCTCCTTGTTTACCGCGAACTGCACGGATGGCTTGTCAAGAAGGCAGGCGCCCTCACTCGTGAGCGTGAGCGGATAGAGGGCATACGAGAACGGATTGGCCGTAAACGCTTCAGACATACTCTCGCGCTTGGCCGTACCCGACGCCGTGTCGGCAGAGCACAGCGCCATGGGTATATCGCCTTCGAAGAACCTTAGGATCAACGCATTGTAGCCATCCTCAAGTCCGTTGCAAACGTCGAGGTTAATGCACTTGCGCTTGATCATATCGTCCGTCTTTTGGAGGACGGGCCTCATGTATTCGCCAGCCGAGGGGTCGAGTGCGTTGAGCTTCGCGACCGTCTCGGTATGTTTGGAGGCATCGCTGTACATGAGCTCGCCAATGAGGTTGCCGTACGAAGACGCCACATTGTGACACAGGATGGGTGTGGGATAACCGGCCTTGTTAAACGCATCGCACGCGGCCATCAGCTCCTCGTAGTTCTTCGGAACGGTGATTCCCTCCTTTTTGAAGAGGTTCTCGTTTACGAGAATGCCTGATGTACTCGCAAAGATGGGAGCCATGGGGCACGCTCCCTTTTTATCCTTGCACAGCAAACTTGGGCGCACGCACGACAAGTCGATGTTGAGCGCTGGGTCCGAAAGGTCCTCCGCATGCTCGAACAGCACGTCGTACTTGTTGGATTCCAACATGTAGTCTTGCGCAAAATAGATGTCGGGCGCATCAGCAGAGCCCAATACGGTGGAGATGATGTTCTTATAGTCGTCGATCTTGGTGTAGTTAAGCTCGACATTGGGGTAATACGTGTTGAACTTCTGAAACTCGGCTTCGAGCGCCTCGAAGTTGTCGTAGCTGCCCGCAACGGAAATGTTGCATTTCGTGGCAGTATCGAGCGATGGGACGAAGCCCTTCTGCTCACCCGACTGCCCCGAAGACGTGGCAGATGACCCTGGCGAGGCAGAACAAGCCACCAACGCCACCAGAACGAACGCAACAGACAAGATAGACAAACAACGTATGGCGAGCTTTCTCATGACTTGCTCTCCTTCACCCTTCTGATCTCTTTCAAAACAAACTGTATTTCAATCGGCTTTGCAATATGGCCGTTCATGCCGGCATCCAAACACGCTGTGACATCCTCGGAAAACGCGTTAGCCGTTGTTGCGATAATCGGAATTGCCGACACTTGCTCGTTGGGAAGCGTCCGGATGGCCTTTGTGGCCTCGATGCCATTCATGACGGGCATTTGCACGTCCATAAACACGAGGTCGTAGTCCCCCGGCTTCGACGATGCGAGCATGTCGACTGCAATCTGGCCGTTTTCGGCGTGCACAGCCTCAATACCGTGCATGCCGAGCAGCGTTGAGAATATCTGCCAGTTGAGGTCGTTATCCTCGGCAACGAGCACGCGCATGCCCGCGATGTCGGAATAATCGTCTTCACGAACGACTGGCGACGACGTTACGTGCAGTAGTTCGTTGATCGTTCGGTACAACGTGGACCTAAAGAACGGCTTGGAAACAAACCCGTCGACACCAGCTTCCTTTGCGCTCTCCTCGATGCCCGACCAATCGTATGCCGAGACGATGATTGGTATCTGCTCCCCAACGATGGCGCGCACGCGACGCACGGTTTCGATTCCGTCCATGTTAGGCATCTTCGAATCGACGATAATGACGTTATAGTCGTCGTGCAGGTCATGTCGCGTCCTCACCATCTCGAGCGCCTGCGAACCCGAAGAGGCAACCTCGGCGTGGGCGTCAAGCGAGTCGAGCGCAAGCTTGGCGGTTTGGAGAAGGTCCTCGTCGTCATCGACGATCAAGGCCCCTATGGAGTCCAGCGTCATTTTCTCGTCTTCGCGCTGAGCGATGGGCACGTCGAGGGTGATGGTAAACGTCGTCCCCTCCCCCTCTTTGCTTTTGCATTCAATCTTGCCTTCCATGAGGTCGACCATCTGCTTGGTAATGGCCAAGCCGAGTCCCGTACCCTGCACCTTGTCTACACGGCTGTCGGTTTGTCGCGAGAACGACTCGTACATGCGCTCCATAAACTCCTCGCTCATTCCGATGCCCGTATCGGCCACGCAATATACCAAGCGCACTTCGTCAGACGTTTTGCCTTCCTGCTCACGCAAGTCGACGATAACGCTTCCGCAAGGCTCGGTGTACTTGAGGGAGTTTGACAACACATTAATAAACACTTGGTTGATGCGCAGTTGGTCGGCATAGAGGTACTCGTACTCCATGGCGTTAACGTGGAAGTGGAAGTCGATGTCCTTTTCCTTAACCATGGGCTGAGAGATGTTGACGAGATTCTCGGCCACCTCCGCAATCGAAAAGACGACCGGTGTAAGAGAGAGCTTGCCGCTTTCCACCTTGGAAATGTCCAGAATATCGTTGATGAGCGTAAGCAGATGGCTACTCGCAAGACCGATCTTGTGCAAACTGTCCTCAACGACGGCAGGATCGTCGACGTTGCGCTGTGCGATGGTCGTCAGTCCAAGAATCGCGTTCATGGGGGTTCGGATGTCGTGGGACATGGTTGAGAGAAAGTCGCTCTTGGCACGATTTGCCGTTTCCGCCTCCTTTGCGGCCTCGTTTAGGCGCACGTTAAACCAATTCATAAAGGCCATGTCGCAAACGAGCAAAAACAGCAAGGCGCAGGCAACTCCAATAACCAAGAGCCAGTCGACGGTACTATGGTGTAGGCTGCTCGCCAGGATGTAGTTCATTAAGGTCCAGCCTCGGTTCGCGCTGATTGGCACATACGCTATAAGACACTTTTCGCCACGCGAGTTGGTCATGAAGAAGGACCCTTCCTGCGTAGCCAAGCGCTCCTTTAGCTCGGCCACCCCCGCCGAGTCGATTTGGTTGTACGATTTGTAGAACTCAATGAAGTTGCTGTTCTTGTAATCGTAGCCCTTTATTATATAGTTGCCGTCGTTGTCGATGAGCGATATCTCGGCATCTTTGTAGCGGTCGATGGGAAACACCCATTTTTCCTGGAGTCTTTCCGTGGGGATAACGCGTAGGAGAACCGCCTCACGGCGGTTAGACCCGTCGTTAGAGTCTGCGAGCCAGATTCTGTTGCAAAATGCCAGCGACTGAATGCCGTTCATGGGATTGGTGTACGAACGTGACACGTTAATGCCACCATCCTGCTCAACGAGCTTGTCAGCGCGTATGGGAAGGCCAATTGCCTTGTACGATACTGCATAGTCGTCCTTCGTGTCCGCCTTAGGGCGCGTGGAGAGTCCCTCAAGCGAGCCGTCGTCGGTAAAAACAACGTGGGCGGCTGCGTCGGACGTCACATGGGAAGCCCGTATAAACGATATCGCTTCGTCGATTGTCATCGTTTTGCTGTTGATGTAGTTCGTCCAGCTGTTGCAGATGTCCTGCTCGCTCTCGAGGTAATTGGCCGTTACCTGCTCCATGGTTACGGTTGCCGTCTCGAATTGGGCCACCTCGGCAGCAATCGAATCGTCAGCGACCCGTCTTGCGTACAGCAAAACGAAGCATATGATTCCGAGCATCACGGCAATATTCACCAGAATAATAAGATGTCGCCTGTTCGCTGTTTGCATCTCGAGCCTTTTCGCGTCGCCGTGTTGGTATTATCGCATTAATTGCCCGTTATTGCAGCGGGACTATCCGGACGACGACGCCAAACGAGCAGGGATGCAAATCTGACGCTAGGCAAAGTCCCCGCGCTTGCGCGTGGGGAAGTAATAGCACACACCGCTAATAACAAAAAATATACCCAGAATGAGGCAGCACCTACTCGTACCAAGCGAAAGCAATGCGGAAGCTGGCGCGAAAGAGTGCATGGCTCCCCTCGTCATACAACACGGCCTTGTTACCGCTTATATCGAAGAGCCGAACCTTGGTCTTTATGCTCTCGCCGTCCTCCGCGTGGGCTATAGGTTTTGCACCATGCGCAGCACGACCCTTGCCGAGCGAGCGCCCGCTTCCGCCTTAAAAGCGTCGAACTCCATGGCTTGCGATCCGTCGGCCTTGTCCGAGATGGCGCGAATGATCACAAACGGGATATCGTTGAGATGGCATACCTGCGCGATCGCAGCACCCTCCATCTCGGAGCACATTCCACCAAAGTTCGATGTGATCCGCTCTTTCTGCTCGTTGGTAGTGATGAACTGGTCACCCGAGCACGCCCTGCCCTCAAACACGCCGACTTCCGGCGCAGCTTCCCTTACGGCCTCCACGGCCGCTTTGCGCATGGCCTCATCCGCGGGAAATGCATACAAGCCGGTAAACGGTATCTCGCCTTTTTTAAACCCGATGGCCGAAACGTCAAAATCGTGCTGAACCGCATCCACCGAAACCACCACGTCACCAATGTCTATTTGGTTGTCAAGCGATCCGGCAGCACCGGCGTTTATAACCTTGGCACAATTGAAGTCGTTGATGATCGTATTGGCGCAAACTCCGGCATTCACCTTTCCCATTCCGCACTTTACTATTACCACGGGCTTGCCTTCCAACATGCCCTCGCAGTATTCCATCCCTGCAACGACTCTTCTGCTCTTGATTTGCGCCGCCTCAAGCAAGGGATCTATCTCCTCGTCCATTGCGCCAATGATACCTATGGCCTCCTGCGGCTCCATCGTCTCTTTCATGGCAACGCCTTTCTGCTCTGCATACGTCGTACCCACACGCCAGCACGCATCCTTTGTGTAACGAATATTCAAGCACGGAAACAGAGAGCTGGCCGATTTGTCACGCAATCGCTACAGGACTCCTCAAGATTGGCGCGATAATGAACCGCAACCGGAACACGACGACGGAAGGCATGTCCCATGCGGAAGGCGCGCCCGTCGAGGCAAAGGCCGTCGTGCTCCTCCTCCCACCTGGACGCTGTCTGCTAGCTAAAAGACCTTATGAAACCAGAATGCGGACTTCTCGTACCCCAGCTCCTTGAGCAGTGCTTGCGAGCCTTCGCGCCCAAAGCTCGTAGCACATCCCACGGAAGAGGCGCCTCGCCTGCGGGCTTCCTCCTCCGCGCGCTCCATGAGCTGGTGCGCAATGCCGCGATGCCGGTATTCCGGAAGGACGGCGATGCCGTTTAGCTTAATATAGCCGTCCGGGTCGTCAAACGATATGACCTCGACGAACGTTATGAATCCTACGACTCTCCCATCCTCCACGGCAACGTAGGTCCCGTAACGGTCGTCCTCATCCATTCTTTGCATGGTTCTTGCCGCTATCTCGTCTGTGGTGTTGGGAACGTTAAGCAGGTCACGCCACATCTTTGCAACGATTGCAGCATCCTTTTGTTGAGCGGCTCGGATCATATACATGCCTTTCGGTACGCGGCCAATTATCTGCTGCAGCGTCCATAAAGCGGGCAAATGGGCATCGTCGTGCTCACACAGTTTTGGACAATGCAAAAATATACTAGCGCATGCATTTGGGTGTGACAAAGACCTTCCAACAAAAAAACGCGGCATAAAGCCGAACGCCTCGCTTTGGGGTTAAAGAGCATCAACTCTCGCGCCGCACTTACACAAGTTTTGTGGTCTATAATCAGAGCCTGCGTTAAGCGGAGAGAAATGCCCGCGATTCGCGTGACCAGCATAGAGAAAGGAATCCCATGCCAATCTCGAATTCCCAACTCCCGGAGCGAATGAGGTAGGACGCCGCCCTCTTTCTTGACCTTCTGTGTCGCGTCCTAGCCGAGCACGACAAGACGATGCTCGGAATCTTTACCAAGCTGCTCCGGATCATGAATACCGCCGGCAACGAGCGGGACGAGACCGTCCGCGCCGAGGAATTCTCGAAGGCGTACGACCTCATTGCGTCACTCCCGCCCCTGCAGCTGAACCTCCTAGTGAGGGCACTCTCAGCCTACTTCCACCTGGCGACCATCTGCGAGGAAGACTACCTGGCCGAGCTGATCACCAAGCTGGAGAACAAGACCACGGAAGGTGTGAAGGCGCCCACCAACGAGCTTTTCTCGGCATACCAGCACGTCTACGAGGCCTGCGGGCAGGAGGAGGCAGAGAGGCTGCTCAAGAGGCTCGAGTTCCATCCTGTCTTCACGGCGCATCCCACCGAGGCGCGTCGGCCCTCGATCGAGGCCAAGATCACGCAACTTACCCAGCAGCTCAATGAGCGCACGCAGCTCACGGGCATCGACAAGGCCTTAAGCGAGCAGCGCATGATGGAGAACATAGACGCCATGCTTCGCACGTCTCCGGTGGGTATGGTGCGCCCTACCACCGTCAAGGAGGCAGATACGCTCATCTCGCTCTTCGACCACACGCTCTTCGACGTGGTCCCCAACGTCTACCAGCGCCTCAACAACCTCATTATGGGTGAGGACGCCGCAACCAACCCTCCCGTGACGCCAGCGTTCATCAAACCAGGCAGCTGGATTGCCTCCGACCGCGACGGTAACCCAAACGTCACCGCCAGGGTCACCTGTGAAGTGGGCGAAAAGCTGCGCGTGCACGTGCTCGGACGGTTTGCCACCGAATGCAGACGCATTGGGTACCTGCTCACGTTCGAGAACCTGAGCACACCACCGTCGCTCGGGCTTAAACGGCTCTGGCATCGCATGGAGGAGATGGGCGAAAAGCTCACAACCCCAATGAGCGAGCTCGTGAACCACGAATTCCATCGCGCGGTGATGTATGCGATCTCGTCTCGCCTGCGTGCCACAATAGAGCGTTCGGCGGACTACATGTATGGCTCCTCCGAGGAACTCGTCTCGGACCTACGTGTGGTGCAGAGCTCCCTTGCCAAGTTCGGAGCCTCCAGGGAGGCCTACGGTCCAGTGCAGCGACTCATCTGGCAGGTGGAAACGTTTGGCTTTGGCATGGTGGAGATGGAAATTCGCCAGCACTCCCTTGTGCACACTCGCGCGCTCGAAGACCTGCATCAGAACGGACCCGAAGGTCAGCTGCAACCTATGACTAAGGAGGTCCTTGCCACCCAGCGTGCCATGAGCTTCATCCAACGGCGCAACGGGCGCGACGCCGCCAGGCGCTACATCATCTCGTTCACGCAGTCGGCACGCGACGTCGCCGCGGTCTACGAGCTCGCACATTACGCCTTCCCGAACGCCGAGGAGCTGCCCAGCATCGACGTCATCCCGCTCTTCGAACAGCTCGACGACCTCAAGAACGCTGTCAGCGTGCTCGACGGCATGCTCGAGATACCCGACGTACAGGCACGTCTTGAAGCAACAGGTCGCCGCATGGAGGTAATGCTTGGCTACTCCGACTCTTCCAAAGACGCAGGTCCCACTTCAGCAACGCTCGCCCTGCATCACGCGCAGGCCAACATCGCCGCATGTGCGCAGGAGCGCCAGATCGACCTCGTGCTCTTCCGCGGACGCGGGGGCGCGGTAGGTCGCGGTGGAGGCCCCGCAGAGAGCTCGGTGCTTGCCCAGTCCGCCGGCACGGTCAACGGCCGCCTCAAGCTCACGGAGTAGGGCGAGGTTATCTTTTCAAATTATCACAACCTGTTCCTAGCGCGCCATCACATAGAGTCCATGGCAGCCGCTGCCCTACTCGCCTCATCGAGCGACACCGGGCTCCAGAACGATGAGCTCACGACCGAGTTCGCCGACGTGGCCAGGGCGATTGACGCACCTTCGCGCGAGATCTATCGCAAGCTCGTGCTCAGCGAGGGATTTGCCGAGTGGTTTGCTCAGATCACGCCGCTCGACAAAATTGGCCTTTTGCCCATAGGGTCGCGCCCCTCGAAGCGTGGCCTCGGTGCCAAGTCGCTCGACGACCTGCGCTCCATCCCGTGGATCTTCGCTTGGTCTCAGGCACGCATAAACCTCGCGGCGTGGTATGGCCTGGGCTCGGCATGCGAGGCGTTTGGCAATCTCGCGCGTCTGCGTGAGGCCTACGCACGCTGGCCGCTCTTCACAACCTTCATCAACAACGTCGAGACGACGCTCGCAAAAACCGACGCGTCCATCGCGCAGATGTACCTCTCGCTGGGAGACCGACCCGACCTTACGGAGCAGGCTCTTACCGAGCTTGACCTCACCAGGCGCTAGGTGCTCAACATCGTCGAGAGCGATCAACCGCTGGCCAACGACGATGAGCTACGCGAGATCGTAAACAGGCACCTACCTTTCGTCAACGTGATGTCGCTCGGCCAGGTGCTCGCACTTCGCAAGCTGCGCAAGCAGGCAAGCGAGCTCACCGAAGAGGAGCGTGTGGGCTACACCTATCTGCTTCTCTGCACCGTTGCCGGCGTCTCTGCCGGCGTGCAGAACACGGGCTGACGGTAAGGCTCCCTCCGCTTGGAAACCCGAGCGGAAGTACGCCATTTTGCAACTACGACAAATCGGCCACCGCATTGCGCTTGAGGATGTCGTATGCCTCTAACCCCCTGTCGCACGCTCGGGCCGTGATTCCCAGCTGCGAGAGTGTGCTAACGATGGCACGGGAGAAGCCCTCGCTCACGAACGGCTGCGTTACGTTAATTGTGAGGGTGTCTCCACAGGTGGCCACGGCCAAGCTCATCGTCGCACTAAAGGAAGGTATGCAGAAGCACGCTTGACGCACGTGTTGCAAGGCTTCTTTTGGCAAATTGACGATGCCGACGTTCGTAACCAGACAAGCCAGACTTTTGCGCACGTTGCGCTTCTCCGCCATGCAGGTTTCCTCGTTGCCAAACAGCTGTGCCGCGGGCGGGGCCGACGCTGCCCTTGTCATTCGGCTCACCGTATTTAGAGCAGGGATACTCGTCCTCGTTGGCCTGCACGTCGCCCGCGACCAGCACCTTCCCCTCAAGATCCACGGAGTAACCGAATTCGGCAAGATAAAAGCAGATGAGCGCCTTAAGGTACTCGAAGGCACCCCTTCCGTCCCTGAGTCCGTGGTGCAGCGATACCGTTATGCGGGGACCTGCGTACGCAACGCGATAGAGCCTGCCAGCCGTATCGTCCGTACCAAGTAACCACCGCTTGCCTGGTACGTCCTTGTACGCGCGCGCGGGAGTGACGAGCGGCTTATAGCACAGGCCGCGACCCGCGCTCGATAGCCCGCAGCCAAAGCTCGAAAAGCGCTTCTCTGCCTGACGCACGGCCTCACCGAGCGCGTCGCCGTCCACGTCCCGGTCCATTACCGCATCAAGCACGATGACCATGGTGTCCTCGCCGTTATAGTGGCAGTACTGATGCAAATCGTTTGCGTCTATTTTCCTCGTCGGCGATTCCGCGCAATTTGCATTGTATTCTGGGCGATCTTTGTGCCGTATGTCGTTCATGCAAAACCCTCGCGTTTGGTTTATGTAAATCAAAGGTACATGAGTTAGAGACGCTCTTGGTAAACAATGCGCTCATTCCAGAAAAGGGATCGAGATGGTGGCTATCGAGATAACGTCTCCCATCGAGGAGCGCATGGCAGTTTGCCGGCGTAGTCGCATACATCGTTCGCCCAAAAGCCAGCGCCGACGGTCGCGCAAAGACGCTATCCCTTGGTCGGTCCATCTATAGCATTGCCTCCCATTTCTTGGACACGAGAAATGGGAGGCAGTTCCTTCGGGAGAGGGCTTCGCTAACCGCATGTAGCTCGCATGTAGTCGATTCATCGCGTCAGGTGCTCGTCAAGACCGTCCAGCACCGACTAGGCCATGCGTCGGCGACGCTCACACTCAACCAGTACTCCCATGCGCTGCCCGCCCAGGACGCCGAGGCCGCGCAGTTCATTGGGAACCTGTTCGCTCCTTTGCCGGGGGCAGGCGTGCACGCTAATGCACGTAAATCTGCGTGAGCGAAAGTTCTGGTCGCGAATGTCCCCTCAATGTCCCCTCGGACGGAGATGAGCGACCAGAAAAACATATCAGGCCACCGAGATTACCTCGATGGCCTGCGAATTCTTGGTAGCCCGTACCGGATTCGAACCGGTGATCTCCGCCTTGAGAGGGCGGCGTCCTAAACCGCTAGACGAACGGGCCGTAGGGCGTCAAAGAATGGCTGGGACTGAGAGAATCGAACTCCCACTGACGGAACCAGAATCCGTTGTCCTACCGTTAGACGAAGTCCCAGTGTTGCCACCTGCTTCAACGCAGAAGATACAATACCCTATTGCTTACGAGTTTGCAAGCAAAATATGCAAAACCGCGTACCTTTGTGAATGCGAGGTGAAAAAGTCTGACAAGTGACCTGTCCCCTTGTCAGCTAGCTGACAAGGGGACAGGTCACTTGTCAGACTTTTGCTCTGTATTGACAAGGGGACAGGTCACTTGTCAGACTTTT
>JAFWKQ010000108.1 GCA_017545665.1 Atopobiaceae bacterium | reverse complement strand
CGTTGGGTCGTGCATTACAAACAGCTGTGTCTACGTCTATACATGCTACAGTAAGAGCATCGTGAAAGAGAGAGAGGAGACTTGTCCATGAACGTCTTGATGATAAACGGCAGTCCTCGCGCGAAGGGCAACACCACACGAGCCTTGGCCGAGATGGAAAGCGTCTTTGCGGCCGAAGGCATTGAGGTGGAGACGGTACGTGTGGGAAGCACCGCCGTTAGGGGCTGCATCGCTTGCGGCCGTTGTTCCGATGCAGGGAAGTGCGTGTTCGACGATATCGTCAATGAGCTTGCGGCAAAGTTCGAGGTGGCAGATGGCCTGGTCGTGGCTTCGCCGGTGTATTACGGGTCTGCCAACGCAACGATCGTCGCTGTGCTCGATCGCCTTTTCTACAGTTCCCATTTTGATAAGACTATGAAGGTTGGCGCTGCTGTGAGCGTTGCGCGTCGCGGTGGCCTTACTGCGACGTGGGACGAGCTTAACAAGTACTTTGGCATCTCGGGCATGCCCATTGCGTCAGGCCAGTATTGGAATGGTGCGCATGGCCGACTTCCGGGTGAGGCGGAGCAAGACGCAGAGGGAATGCAGCAGATGCGTACGCTTGCGCGCAACATGGCGTTCCTTATGAAGGCCATTGCGCTTGCAAAGGGCCAGAACGGACTTCCCAAACGTGAGGCTGGCGTATTCACCAACTTCATTCGTTGAGGAATCGGCTTACGGCGAGGTAGGGAACTTGCGATTGGGCAAGGTTGTGTACGCAAGATTCAGAAACCTGTATGGATAATGGGAAATGAACTAGTTTCCATCAGCGCAATCCTGCGGCTTTGCATTTTTGAACAGATTCATTTCCCGTTAGATAAAATAGGTAGTGGGAAATGAACGAGCGACTTTTTAGCGAATCCAGGCCTTTTACGTTTTTGAACTGATTCATTTCCCATTAGATTATAACGAATAAAGATACCTAAGTTTGGGAACAGCCATCGAGCTTGGGTTGGTATATGAACGGAGTGATAAAGTGGCTTCGCTTCCTGTTCTGAGCATAGTGGCGAACGTGATCATAGCCGTTATTTCGCTTGGCGCATGGCTTATGCTGGCGTTTGATCGCCTTGCAGACCAAAGAATGCTCGTCTCTCGTGGCAAGGAGAGCCTTAGATACTTTACAGTGCTCTCCAACTTGCTCTCGGGCATGGTCTCTGCAATCTATGCAAGCGCGCCTCTGTGGACGGGGGAGGTGCCGTCGTGGCTTCTTACACTCAAGCTCATGTCTACTACGGCAGTCATGCTCACGTTCCTTACGGTAGTGCTTCTCTTGCGGCCGGCCCATGGGTTTATGGGTATGTTCGTGGGCGGCAACTTCTGGCTGCATTTGGTTTTGCCCTTGCTCGCGGCCATTGACCTCTGTCTGTTCGTGCCCGTCTGGCAACTACCGTGGACATGCACCTTGTGGGCGATACTGCCAACCCTACTCTACGGAATCGGGTATTTGCGGGGCGTGCTGCTTCACGGGGCCGAGCAGAATGGCGTGATATATGACTTCTACGGATTTCTGCGCTGGGGAAGGGATAGGATTCCGATCGTAATGGCTGGGATGCTCCTCTTCGCGTGGGTCATTTCCCTAGGCCTGTACTTTTTCAACGTTGCGTTGCACTAGTGCCCAACCGCGACGCAGGTGAGCTTCCCATGGCGCACGCCCTTGAGCCCTAGCATGCAGTCGGCCATGTTTGCCACGACGCGCCCCTTTCCGCGCACGGCAACTATCTCCAGGCAGGAATCGTGGTCCAGGTGAACGTGCATGGTGCTGACTATCTCGGTGTTGTGCCGATGCTGGATCTTGTCTAGTTGAGCAGCGAGACCGGGAGTGTGGTGGTCGTATACCATGGTTATGGACCCCACTACCTCTTCCTCGGGGTCGGTGGTCGCCTCGTCAACGAGCCTCTCTCGCACGATGTCGCGTACGGTTTCGGATCTATTGAGTCGCGTTCCACGGCGACTCGTATAGGCGTCGAGTTCGTCCAAAAGCTCTTCTGGCATCGTTATGGAAAAACGAACGAGGTCGCTTGCCATGCGCGTTCCCCTCCTAGAGCTGCGAAAAGGCCGACAGGAGCTGGTTTACCTGCTCGTCGGTTGTGGCCCAGCTCGTTGCCAAGCGTATGACGATGTGGTCCTTGTCGTAGCGTTCCCAAAAGCTGTATTCCACCATGTTGCCAAGGCACTGTGCAGCCGCATCCTTAAGCACGACGAAGACCTGGTTGGTGGGAGACACGAAGGCAAGTCGATGTCCGCTTTGTACGAGTACCGCGCGAATTCGGTTTGCGGCCTCAACCGCGGGCTTTCCTAAGGAAAGATATCGATCTTCCGCAAACAGCTCGTCGAACTGAATGCCCAAGAGCCATCCCTTTGCCAAAAGCGCGCCATGTTGCTTGGTGAGGGTGAAGAAGTGTGGGGTGAGCTGGGGGTCGGGAATAACGACGGCCTCCCCAAAGAGTGCGCCACACTTGGTGCCCCCAATGTAAAAGGCATCGCACAAACGCGCAAGGTCGGGCAGCCCAACGTCGTTCTGTGCGCTTCCGAGTGCGTAAGCCAGCCGCGCTCCGTCCACGTAGAGCCTCAGTCCATGCTTGCAACACACATCCCTGATGCTCTCGAGCTCGCTGAGGCTATAGAGCGTTCCGTATTCGGTTGGCTGTGATACATATACCACGCCGGGCGCAACCATGTGGTCGCGATTGAGGTCGGAAAAGAACGTGTCGCAATAGTCGCCCAGCTGCGTCGCGGAGACTTTTCCCAGCCTGTGGGGGAGTGTGATCACCTTGTGACCGCCAGCCTCTATCGCTCCCGCCTCGTGCACGCTAATGTGGCCGGTGTCGGCGGCAATAACGCCCTCGTGGGCAGCCAGCAGGGCATCGAGCACCGTCGCATTGGTTTGGGTACCGCCCACCAAAAAGTGAACGTCGGCATCTGCGCAGGCACATGCCTTACGGATGCGCTCTCGAGCGGATGCGCATATTTCGTCTGTGCCATATCCAGGCATCTTGAGAAAGTTCGTGCTGGCCATGCGTTCCAGGATGTAGGGTTGCGCGCCCTCTTGGTAGTCGGATGCAAACGATACCGTGCTCACCAGGACCTCCGTGGTTGCGTGCGTGCAATGCGACGCCGTGTTGCGCCTTAGCGATGATAATATGTGTGTTGCTCGTACTTGGGCTCGCAACATACGTTTATACCCAAGCTCCTAAAGAGCTTTTCGTCTGTTGGAGAGACAATAACCGAGAAGTAGGCATCGCAGCCCCGTAACTCCTCCGCCGCCTCAATGGCCCGAGCGGCCTCCTCGTTGCTCGCGGAGCTAATGGAAAGGGCAATGAGGGTCTCGTCGGAGTGCAACCGTGGATTGCGGCTGTGGAGATGGCTGGTTTTGAGCCGACAGATCGGCTCGAGGGCTTTGTCACTAACCACGTAGTGGTCGTCGGGGATGCCGGCCACATGCTTGAGGGCGTTGAGCAAAAGCGATGAGGCGGCGCCCAGCAGGTCGGAGGTCTTCCCCGTTACTAGGGTGCCGTCGGGAAGTACCATTGCGGCCGCAGGTGCCCCGGTGGCCTTCTCCTTGGCGAGCGCTGCCGCGTGAGCGGGGGAGTAGTCAACGCTCACCCCCGTGTTGCTCATAAGCAGCTCGATCTTGGCGAGTGCGGCCTCCCCCTCGCCGGTACGCTTGAGTTGCACGGCCGTCCAAAAGTACCTGCGCACGATCTCGTGCTTTGCCGCCTCCTCGCATACTGGATTGGCACAGATGCACTTGCCCACCATGTTTACGCCCATGTCCGTGGGGGACTGATACGGGCTTTCGCCTTGGATCTTTTCCAAAAGGGCTCGGACCACGGGGAATGTTTCCACGTCTCGGTTGTAGTTAACCGTCACCTCGCCGTAGGCCTCCAGATGGAAGGGATCGATGATGTTTCGGTCTTCGAGGTCGGCCGTGGCCGCTTCGTATGCCACGTTAACGGGGTGTTCGAGGGGAAGGTTCCAAACGGGAAAGGTCTCGAACTTTGCGTAGCCGGCCTCCACCCCGCGCTTTTGCTCAAAATACAGCTGGCTGAGACAAGTGGCGAGCTTGCCCGAGCCGGGACCTGGCGCGGTTACGATTACGAGTGGTCGCGTGGTTTCGGCAAATTCGTTCTTGCCAAAGCCATCGTCGCTTACGATGAGCTGCGTGTTGGAGGGATAGCCGTCTATGGGATAGTGGCGATAACACTGCACGCCCATGGCCTCCAGGCGATGCTGATATGCCTCGACGTGGGGTTGACCGGTAAATCGGGTGATGACCACCTTGTTGGCAAGTATGCCCATGCCGCGGAACATGTCCATAAGGCGAAGAACATCCTCGTCGTAGCCGATTCCAATGTCGCTCCTGCGCTTGTTCTGCTCGATGTCCTGCGCGTTTATTGCCACCAGAACCTCTGCGTCGTCGGCAAGGGCCGAGAGCATGCGTGCCTTTGAGTCGGGCTCAAAGCCAGGAAGAACGCGACTGGCATGATAGTCGTCAAAGAGCTTGCCGCCAAACTCAAGGTAGAGCTTACCGCCAAATTGGTCGATGCGACGCCGAATCCTCTCTGCTTGCATGTGGATGTACTGGTCGTTGTCAAATCCAATGCGCATGCCGTTTCCCTTCACGTGCTGTGGTATACACCAATTATTGCATTAATTGGCGACAAGAACGAAAACGGGCAAAGAGTTAACCAAGTGTGTCCAAAGGGGACAGTCCCCTTTGTCCCGGTTTCAGCTTGTATTGGGGCCAAAGGGGACAGTCCCCTTTGGCCCCAATACAAGCTGAAAAGCTGGCAAGGGAACAGGTCGCTTGCCAGCTTTTCCGTTTGGGCCTTACACGCCATAAGCACATTGACGTAGGCTTATATTAGTACCGCATAAATTTGGGATCGCCCAAAGGAGCTATGTCGATTCTTAAAACTCGACAGTCAAGGGAGTTGGTACTATGGCCGAGCCGAAGAAGAGCATTTTTCGCAAAGAGACGCTGGAACGCATCTCTTCGCCCGAGCAGTTAACGGACTATCTGCGCGTTACAAATCCAGGCATCTGGGTTGTTCTTGTGGCGGTAGCCGTCATGCTGGTGGGTTTTTTCGTCTGGATGTCGGTGGGCACCATAGAGACGACGGTGCAGGTTGGAGTATCGACGAAAGACCACCATGCCATAGTGGCGATAAAAGGCGCAGAGAACAAGATAGAAAAGGACATGCCCTTGCGTGTGGGCGGCAAGGAGACCGTGATTCTCTCAACGAAGACGGATGACTACGGCCGTACCGTGGGGATGGCCGAAGTGGACCTGCAGGATGGCATGTATGACGGCACTTTGGTTGCTGAGTCCATTCATCCTATCCAGTTTTTGCTGACGAGCAAGTGAGGCGAAAAATGGGAAAGAAAGACATAAAGCAACCAGTAAAAAAAGGTGTGGCAAAGGTTCCCGTAATCATGCAGCTGGAAGCGCTTGAATGTGGCGCCGCATCGCTTGCTATGGTATTGGCCTACTACGACAAATGGATTCCACTCGAGCAGGTTCGATCGGACTGCGGCGTGTCGCGCGATGGCAGCAAGGCAAAAAACGTCGCATTGGCGGCCATGCATTACGGGCTTGATGTTAAGGCGTATCGCCTAAATCCCAAGTCCATACAAGAGAAGGCAACATTTCCCTGCATCATCCATTGGAACATGAATCATTTTGTGGTGCTGGACGGCTTTAAGGGAAACCATGCGTACCTAAACGACCCAGCCCGTGGCAACGTGTCCGTGACGATGGAAGAGTTCGACGAGTGCTTTACTGGCGTAACCATCGTGCCGACTCCCGGCCCGGATTTCGAACCGAGCGGCAAGCCAAAGAGCATGCTCGACTTTGCGCGGAAGCGCCTTGCTGGTGCCGGCGCTGCGATTGCGTTCGTTATGCTCACCACTGCCATTACCTACCTCTTTGGCATCATTAACTCATTTACCTCGCGTATTTTTATGGACCGACTCCTTACGGGCGTTAATCCAGACTGGCTCGACCCCTTTATAAACATGATGATCTGGCTGGCGATCATACAGATTGTGGTGGCTTGGGCACAGGCGGTGTACGCGCTTAAGATCAACGGTAAGATGGCCGTCATTGGCAGCACGTCCTATATGTGGAAGGTTCTTAGGCTGCCCATGAACTTCTTCTCGCAGCGGCAGGCTGGCGACATCCAAGGTCGTTTGGCACTCAATTCCGCAATTGCGGGTACGCTCGTAAACACCCTCGCACCGCTTTTGCTCAATACCTGCATGGCGGCGTTCTACCTAATCGTAATGTTCAAACAGAGCGTGCCGCTTACCCTCGTCGGGCTCACGGCGCTTCTGTTGAATATCGCCGTCTCGGGCTTTATTACCAAGCAGCGCATTAACATCACGCGCGTCCAGCTGCGCGACCAGGCAAAGCTGGAGTCCACAAAGGCAAGCGGCATCGCCATGATCGAGACCATCAAGTCCAGTGGATCGGAAAACGGCTTCTTCCAAAAATGGGCCGGATATCAGGCGTCCGTAAACACCCAAACCGTAAAGACCAACAAGACCAACATGCTGATCGGCAAGATTCCCCTGCTTCTTACCGATATGGCGAACTATGGCATACTGGTGCTCGGTGTGTTCCTAACCATGCAAGGCGAATACACCATGGGCGGCGTGTTTATGTTCCAAGGCTTCCTCACGTCGTTCATGACGCCCGCGCAGGATTTGATTTCGTCCGGGCAAACCATTCAGGAAATGCGCACGCAGATGGAGCGTGTGGAAGACGTGATGGAGTATCCGGATGACGAGTCCTTCAAAGAGCATGAGGTCGATGCCAGCGCCGAGACCAAAGAAGTGGAAAAGCTGCAGGGCTATTTGGAATTGAAGGACGTTACCTTTGGCTATTCCAAACTCGAAAAGCCATTGATCGAGAACTTCTCGCTCAAACTCAAGCCAGGCGAACGCGTTGCGCTGGTGGGTGCGTCCGGATGCGGCAAGTCCACAGTGGCCAAGCTGGTCTCTGGCCTGTACCAGCCTTGGGGTGGAGAAATCCTTCTGGATGGAAAGCCTCGCGACGCATACCCGCGTGACGCTGTTGTGGGGTCACTTGCCGTGGTGGACCAAGACATCACGCTCTTTGAAGACACCATTGCAGAAAACATCAAGATGTGGGACTCGACCATTGAGGACTTCGAAGTCATTATGGCGGCTCGTGACGCACAATTGCACGACGACATTACCAAGCTCTCCGACGGTTACCAACACAAGCTCACCTCTGGTGGCAAGAACCTCTCTGGCGGACAGCGACAGCGTATGGAAATCGCGCGTGTGCTGGCGCAAGAGCCAACAATCATCATCATGGATGAGGCTACCAGCGCTCTGGATGCAAGAACGGAGTACGACGTGGTGAATTCCATTCATCAGAGGGGTATTACCTGCATCGTCATTGCCCATCGACTTTCCACCGTGCGCGACTGCGATGAGATCATTGTTCTAAACCGCGGCAAGGTCGTTGAGCGCGGAACCCATGACGAGTTAATGAGTAAGGGCGGCGCCTACGCCGACCTCGTGTCGAACGAGTAGGGAGGCAAAACGATGGGATGGTTTGAAGACCAAATCAAAGAACGTCGGGCTGCCGAGCAACGGGATCTGGAAGATTCATTCGAGAAGATCGCAGGCGTTGTACTTGGAAAGCAAACTGCGGCACGCCTTAATGACAAAAGACTAGTTGCCGCAAACGTAATTGACGAGATTTTGAAATACTACCATTGCAAGCCCGTGGAATATCCGAGCAACATACCTGCCGGGGAGGAGCAGCTGGACTACGCTCTACGGCACTATGGCATGATGCGCCGCAACGTAACGCTTGTTGAGGGGTGGTACAAAGACGCCTTCGGAGCGATTATGGCCTTTACCAAGGACGATCTCACTCCTGTGGCGATTCTGCCAAACATGATTTCGGGTTACTCGTTTACCGATCCCCAGACGGGCAAGCGAACAAAAGTCAATGCAAAAACCGCAAGGCTCTTCGATTCGGATGGAATCTGCTTTTATCAGCCGCTTCCCCAAAGGAAATTGTCTATACCGGACTTGCTTGTTTATATGAAGGACTGCGTCACTCTGAGTGACCTTGCCCTGGTTCTTGTCTCAACGATGCTGGTTACCTCGGTAGGCCTGCTCTTGCCCGAGATCAGCCGCATGTTAACGGGTCCGGTGCTTTCGAGTGAGAGAGTCGACGCATTGGTGGCCATAGGGATCTTCATCGCGTGCACGCTCATTACCTCGCAGCTCCTAAACAGCGTGAAAGACATGATTCAGACGAGGCTGAGCTCAAAGATCTCCTTGGGAGTGGAGGCATCCATGATGATGCGTCTACTGTCTTTGCCAGCAAGTTTCTTTAGGAAGTACAGTCCTGGCGAGCTGCATGTTCGATCCAACTCCATCAGCGAGCTTTGCAACACCATTTTGAGCATGGTGCTGAGTACGGGACTAACCTCTCTCTGCTCCCTCGTCTACATCGGACAAATCTTTAAGTTTGCGGCACCGTTGGTGGGAGCTTCCCTGCGCATCATTATGATCACGGTGATTGTATCCGTTGCCACTACCCTCATCCAGGTTCGCATAAACCGCAGGCAAATGAAGTTAAGTGCCAAGGAATCTGGTATGAGCTACAGCCTCATTATGGGCATCCAAAAGATTAGGCTGTCCGGTGCGGAAAAGCGCGTCTTCTCCAAATGGCTCAACCTCTATGCCGACAGTGCGGAACCGACCTACAACCCGCCGCTGTTCATTAAGATAAACAGCGCTATAAACACTGCCATAACGCTTATCTCCACCATCGTGCTGTACTATCTGGCCATAGTGAACCACATCGATCAGTCCTCGTACTTCGCCTTTATGTCGGCCTACGGAATGGTAATGGGGGCGTTTATGTCGTTGTCGGAAATCGCTCTTACGGCTGCGCAGATTCAACCCACCTTGGAGATGGCCGAGCCCTTCTTGTCCACCGCTCCGGAGACCAGTCAGGAAAAGCGGATTCTTACGAGCATTTCTGGAAACGTTACACTCGAGCACGTTTCGTTCCGCTACACCGAAGATGGTCCCTATATCCTCAATGACATGTCGCTCAACATCCGTCCAGGCGAGTACGTGGCCGTGGTAGGGCGTACGGGATGCGGCAAATCCACTTTGGTGCGCCTTCTCTTGGGTTTCGAGAAACCAGAGAAAGGCACGATCTACTACAACAACAACGACTTGAGCGAAGTGGACCTGCCCTCCCTGCGCAAGCAGGTTGGTACGGTGATGCAGGACGCGGGGCTCTTCCAGGGAAGCATCTACGAGAACATTGTTATAACGGCACCGCAGCTGACCGTAGACGACGCTTGGGAGGCAGCCGAGGCGGCAGGAATCGCGGAGGACATTCGCGCCATGCCTATGGGCATGCACACCATGATTTCGGAAGGCCAGGGAGGCGTGTCCGGCGGCCAGCGCCAGCGCATCATGATCGCCCGCGCCATTGCCCCCAAACCGAAGCTGCTGATTTTCGACGAGGCCACGAGTGCACTGGACAACAAGACCCAAAAGCAGGTGTCAGTGTCGCTTGATTCCATGGGCTGCACCCGTCTGGTGATTGCTCACCGTCTGTCTACCATTCGCCACTGCGATAGGATCTTGGTGCTCGAGGGGGGCAGGATCATTGAGGACGGCAACTATAACGAGCTCATAGAGCAAGGAGGCTACTTCGCCGAGCTGGTGGAACGCCAGCGGCTGGACAGCGCAAGCTAACGGCGTGACCCTGTGCGGGAAGTTTAAAGGTGCGGCTCAGGATGTCGTTTTCGCATGTGCTCCGTTCGGGGTGTACGCGGGGTGACACCTGAGCCGCACTGCCAAGGAGTTACCGAGGCCAAAGACTGGGCAGCACGGTTTCGTTGCCGTTTGCATATCCAGACGGATGAGCCCAAACGGAGGGAGAGAAGGCCATGGATCGTCCGCTCATGAAGATGAAGTTCTTCTTGCAGAAGCCAAGCGAGGAGGCGACTTCGGCCGACCTGCCCATAGCGCAAGATCTTGTCGATACCTTGGAGGTGCATCGTGCAACGTGCGTTGGCATGGCTGCCAACATGATTGGCCAGCGCAAGCGCATCATTGCCGTGATTGACGAGGATGGGTCGGCACTGGTTATGTTGAACCCCGCGTTGGTGTGGGGCAAGGACTCGTATAGGACCGAGGAGGGCTGCCTCTCGCTTATGGGTGTGCGTCCCGCTACGCGATATGGTCGTGTTTGCGTGAAGTGGCAGGATGAGACGCTCCGTTCGCATGAGCGCGTCTTTACCGGTCGCGTTGCCCAGGCCATACAGCACGAGATCGACCACTGTAACGGCGTGCTCATTTAGGCGCGATGTGTTGACGAAATCTCGTGTCTCGCGTATTCGACTCGTGCGATAGCCCTTGTCCGTTAAAACGTATGACGCAGTTGCAAATTCCTACTTGATTGGTAGGAATAAAAATGCCATCCTACCATGCATGGACAAGGCATCGCATTGCCTTGGGAGAGGAGACACATTATGAAGACTGCGAAGACCGTTGAAGCGCTCATTGGCTCGACTCCGCTTGTGGACCTTTCGTCGCTCGTAGATGGCAAGGCTCGCGTGTTTGGCAAGTATGAGGCCACGAATCCGGGCGGTTCGGTGAAGGATCGCATTGCCCTGGCCATGATACGGGCGGCGGAAGAAGAGGGAACGCTGCAACCAGGCGGAACCATCATTGAGCCAACGAGCGGTAACACAGGCGTGGGCCTAGCCATGCTTACGGCGGCACGCGGCTATCGCATGATTTTGGTTATGCCCGAGACGATGTCGGTGGAGCGTCGCAAGCTTGCCGCTTCCTATGGGGCCCAAATTGTGCTGACGCCTGGTGCCGAGGGTATGAAGGGCGCGGTGAGCAAGGCAGACGAGCTGCTCGAGCAGACGCCGGGCGCCATTGTTGCCGGCCAATTCGTGAATCCCGCCAATCCGCAGGCACATTACGAAACCACGGGACCCGAGATCTGGGAGGCAACAGAGGGCACCGTGGATGTGGTTGTGGCAGGCGTGGGAACGGGCGGAACCATCTCGGGTTCCGCGCGCTTCCTCAAAGAGAAGAACCCTGCGATTAAGGCTGTTGCCGTAGAGCCAGAGGAGTCTCAGGTTCTTGTAGGCAAGCCGTCGGGCGCCCACAGAATTCAGGGCATTGGGGCGGGCTTCGTGCCCAAGACCTACGATGCGTCGGTGGTTGATGAGGTTTTGCCAGTTGCCTCGTCCGACGCCATCGAGACGAAGAAGGTCTTGTCAAAGAAGACCGGTTTGCTGGTGGGCATTTCCTCTGGTGCGGCTGTAACGGCGGCGATGCGTTTGGCACAACGTTCGGAGTTGGCGGGCAAGACCATCGTTGCCGTCCTGCCCGATACCGGTGAGCGCTATCTTTCCATGGAGCTCTAGGAGCTAGGATCTAAGATAGAGGGCGGGCCCTGAGTTGAGGTTGCGTGTGACCTCAACTCAGGGCCCGCCCTCTATCTGAGGTTGCTTAGCTAGTCTTCCGTCACTGCGGAGATAATGGCCTCAAGCGCGCGAGCTGCCTCGGGGGTGGGATAGAGCGGGAAGTTGTGGTTGAGGCCCCTGCCTTCGTGGAACTCCGCGTGGATGCCGGTTGCGGCCATACGATCGTAGATAAGTTTGGCGTCCGGATAGAACAGCTCTCTGGTGCCGGCAAACACCATTACGTTGCGCAGGTCCCGTACTTCTCCGTTGACAGGACTTACCAGCGGGTCGTTTGCGTCCACGCCACGCGACCACAGCTTGCCCACCTTTCGCAGACCATACGATGCCAGAAGGGGATCCACGGACTCGTACTCGTCTACCAGCGGATTGTTGAGTGTGATGTCTACCCAGGGCGATACGAGAATGAGGTGAGAGGGCTGATCGATGCCAAGTTCGCCCAATCGTTGGGCAAAACTAACGGCAAGGCCCGCGCCCGCGCCGTCTCCCATGAGTATGACGTTTCGGGTGCCATACTCTTCTGTGACCCTGCGGTAGATGGCTTCTACGGCTGCATGCGCCTCGGCATGTGTGTATTCGGGCGCGAGGGGATACATGGGCATGAACACTTCCGCGCGCGTGCGACGCGCCACGATGTCCGCAAACTTCCATTGGTATATTGTGGGTCGCCGCAGGAAGTTACCTCCGTGCAGGTACACAACAGCACGGTCGTTGCGATCGCGCCTGTTGAGCATAAACGTTTGTACGCCTTCCCAATCCTCGCTCTCAACCGAGGTCTTGAAGGTAAGGATCTCGGGCACATCCACCTGCTTCTTGTTGGCTTCTGCCTGCTCGAGCAGGTAGTTGTCAAAGGCTATGGGATCAAGGAGCCTGTTGCGATTGCTCGTGAGCCTAAAGTAGATCTCGGATGCGGTGCTCATGTTGGAGCGATGCCACAGCCCGTGCGATACTGCCGAGAAACCCAGCCATGCCGCCAGCGGAACAGCGATGGTGGCACCTGCTCCCGTAAGTGCCTTGTGCTTGCTGAGTATTGAGAGGTCGGCCATCGTCTGCTCCTTGCTGCGGATGAGTGATATCAAGATTCTACCGCAAGTGGGGGACGACACTCCAAACTTGGGTTCTCAAAAAACCTCTAGGCTCCAAAGTTATTCATTATTGATGTGTCGGCAAGAGGGCATTGGTGCTAAGGTAGACGGGCTAACGAAGGAGGACCAATGAACAGGACAAGGATTGCCCAGCTCTATGCTGATGCCGAGAGCCTGGGCGGCAAGACGATAACGGTTGCAGGGTGGTTGCGCTCGGTGCGAGACATGAAGCAGGTTGGGTTTGTTACCCTCAACGACGGCAGCTGCTTTAGGGACTTACAAGTGGTTCTCTCGCGAAAGGAATTCGCCGCATACGACAGCGTGTGCGCGCTCAGCCTGGGAACTGCGTTGGTAATCACCGGCGAGGTAGTGCTAACCCCGCAGGCAAAGCAGCCCTTGGAACTCCATGCGACGCGCGTGGAGGTGGAAGGGACATCTGCCCCCGACTATCCCCTGCAAAAGAAGCGTACGTCACTGGAGTTCTTGCGAACCCAACAACATCTTCGCCCGCGTACCAACCTGTTCCGTGCTGTGTTTCGCGTGAGATCGGTGGCGGCCTATGCCATACACCGCTTCTTTCAGGAGCGCGGTTTTGTGTATGTGAACACTCCCATCATCACGACTTCGGACGCCGAGGGTGCAGGCGAGATGTTTAGGGTAACCACGCTCGATCTCAACAACTTGCCACGCACCGAATCCGGTGAGGTGGACTTCTCGCAGGACTTCTTTGGACACTCCGCGAGCCTCACCGTGTCGGGCCAGCTGCAGGGCGAAAACTTTGCCATGGCATTTGGTGATATATACACCTTTGGTCCCACCTTCCGTGCCGAGAACTCAAACACGCGTCGCCATGCCGCTGAGTTCTGGATGGTTGAGCCCGAAATAGCCTTTGCCGACCTTGAGGACGACATGGACTTGGCTGAGGACATGCTCAAGTACGTGCTGCGCTTTGTTATGGACGCATGCCCAGACGAGCTCGATTTGTTCAATCGCTTCGTTGACAAGGGGCTGCGCGAGCGTCTTGAGCATGTGGCCAGCTCAGACTTCGTTCGCATTACCTATACCGAGGCAATAGACATTCTTGCATCGGCGGTAAAGAAGGGCGTGAAGTTCGAATATCCCGTGCAATGGGGGAGCGACCTGCAAACCGAACACGAGCGCTACCTTACCGAGAAGCACTTTGGTTCGCCAGTGTTCGTGACGGACTATCCTGCGCAGATTAAGGCCTTCTACATGCGTATGAACGACGACGGACGTACCGTTGCCGCAACGGATTGCTTGGTTCCCGGCATTGGCGAGATCATTGGCGGCTCGCAGCGCGAGGAGCGTCTGGACGTGCTCGAGCGGCGCATCGCAGAGCTCGGCATGGACCCGGCGCAATACAAGTATTACCTGGACCTCAGACGCTATGGCGGCTGTCGCCATGCCGGCTTTGGCTTGGGCTTCGAGCGCTTGGTGATGTATCTCACGGGCGTAGACAACATCCGTGATGTGCTTCCGCATCCGCGAACGGTGGGCAATGCGGATTTTTAGTGGCAGAGTTTTTACTGGGCGCGGCTCTACCAACGAAGCGAGTGTGGGACCCAGGCGGTGCGTTAGGGGCCTGGCGCGGGGCGATTCGCGAAGCGAGTGAGCGAGGCGGACGTGGGGCCATGCGGTTGTGCGTGATGGGGCCTGCCACATGGCGACTCGCGAAGCGAGTGAGCGAGGCGGACGTGGGGCCATGCGGTTGTGCGTGATGGGGCCTGCCACATGGCGACTCGCGAAGCGAGTGAGCGAAGCGAACGTGGAGCCTTGTGGCAGGTCCCATCACGCACCACCGCAAGACTCCAGACTGGACCCAGCCTTCCACTTTCGCAAAAAAGAGTTACAATTATTCGGATTATAAACAGCAACCAGAAAGGATTGTGAGCAAAGATGAGTAAGGGAGGCGGTAAACGTGATCGAATACTACAAGACGTCGATTGTTACCACAGACGCTACCGGCTCCGCTCCGCCGCGCTATGTAACGCGTAAGATTGATGCTCCCGAACCTGGATGCTGGATAAGCGTGGTCGCTCCCGATGCGGGCGATCGTCGTTGGCTTCAAAGCGAGATTGGCATTGAGCCAGAATTCGTGCGTGCGTCTTTGGACGACGAAGAGACCTCCCACATTGACTATGATGACGAAACTGGACAAGTCCTCGTAATTGTGGACTGTCCCTTTGTGGAGGACGACCGCGAGGCGGTGGACCAGTCCATCGTGCAGTATGACACACACCCTCTTTCGCTCATATTCCTTCCGGAGCAGGACGTGTTGGTAACCGTGAGTCTCAAGGAATCCGAGACGGTGAATGCGTTTGCTCAGGGCAAGGTGCGCAATCTGAACACGTCGCTTCGCACGCGTATGTTGCTGCAGATGCTGTTGCACATATCACAACGGTATCTGGTGTGCCTGCGCTCGATTAACCGCCAGTTTCGCGAGAACGAAAAAGTCTTGCGCAAAACCATGCGTAACGACGAACTCATTAAGATGCTCGGCTTCGAAAAGTCACTCGTGTACTTCTCTACCTCGCTCAAGTCCACCGAGGCAACCTTGTCGAAGATTGGCTACGGGCGCATACTGCATTTGTACGAGGAAGATCGCGACCTGCTCGATGACGTGTCGATCGAGATGAGCCAGGCAATCGAGATGTGCTCCATTTATGCTAACGTTCTAAACGGAACCATGGACACGTTTGGCAACATCATAAACAACAACATGAACCTTACCATGCGTACCTTGGCCATCCTCACGCTGGTGCTTTCCATACCAAACATGGTGTACGGATTCTACGGCATGAACACGCCTCTGCCGCATGACGACACTTGGGTGTTTGCCTTCTCGTTGTCGGTACTCGCAACGGTTGGAGCAACAATCATACTCATGCGTAGCCGCTTTATGCGCTAAAGGGATAAATCCTAATAGGAGACGGTCCAGTAGTTTCTAGAAGACCTTGCGAACAGAACAAACGGAAAAAGCGGAGTTATTCTGACAAGAAATTCCGTTTATTCGGGTTTGTGTATTGCGAAAACCGAATAAACGGCATAATTCAAAATTCGCATGCCGATTTTTTCGTTTATTCGGTTAGAAGGGCTCCTTGATTGGTCGGACATTACCCACAAAACCGAATAAGCGAAAAATGTGGATTCCTATTTAACGAAAAACGCCGCTTATTCGGATGGTGGAGAATTGAAAACCGAACAAGTGGGAAAAATCACAGGAACAAGTGCCAATTATTTCATTTATTCGGGTTTGATAAACGGAAAGTTTCCGTGACATTCAGCAGGTCTCAAGTTGGGTCGTTTGAGGACGGTGCCTTTCGGTGTTGATGATGGGAACCGACCTCATCCAAGCAAGAAAACGCCTCCCGCGCGCAATTGTGGCGAGAGGCGTTGTAACCAGTGGGCTGCCAATGGCGTACCCACCTACAGCTCGATTGAGCTTTCCTTTATGGGGTTGGGTTCCGCAAAGTGGCATGCGCAATAGTGGTTGGGCAAAACCTCGCGAAGCTCGGGCTTCTCTTGTGAGCACTTGGCCTGCGCGATGGGACAACGCGTGTGGAAGGGGCAACCGCTCGGAGGATCGATGGGCGAGGGTGGATCGCCGCGCAGAATAATGCGCTCGCGCTTGCCCTGAATGTCGGGGTCGGGAATCGGTACTGCCGAAAGCAGCGACTGCGTGTAGGGGTGACAGGGCTCGTTGTAGAGCGTCTTCCAGTCCGAGAACTCCATCATGTTGCCCAAATACATTACAGCCACGCGGTCCGAGATGTGCTGTACGACGGAGAGGTCGTGGGCGATGAACAGATATGCCGTGCCGAACTCCTTCTGCAGGTCGGTAAGTAGGTTGAGCACCTGGGCTTGAATGGACACGTCCAAGGCCGAAACCGGCTCGTCGCAAATAATGAGCTTGGGTCGCAGTGCAAAGGCTCGTGCGATGCCCACGCGTTGGCGCTGGCCACCGCTGAACTCGTGCGGATATCGGTTGATATGCTCGGGATTGAGTCCCACGGTATCCAGGAGCTCGCGGACAAAATCTATTCGTTCGGCCTTGTCGGGAACGGTGTTATGGATAACCATGGGCTCCGATATTATTTCACCAATGGTCATGCGAGGATTGAGGCTCGCATAGGGGTCCTGGAAGATGAACTGCATCTCGCGACGCATGCTCTTGAGCGCCTTCTTATCCATCTCGGCAATGTTCTTGCCCTCAAAAAGCACCTTGCCGCCCGTGGGTTCGGTCAGTCGCATGATGCAGCGACCTGTGGTGGACTTGCCACAACCGGATTCGCCCACTAAGCCAAAGGTTTCGCCAGCGGCGATATCGAACGAGACATCGTTTACGGCATGAACGTATCGGGCGTTCTTGCTGTGCTTTGCCAAGAATCCCTTGTCAACCGGGAAGTCCTTGCAAAGGTGCTCCACGCGAAGCAGCACATTGGAATCTGCCATTATGCATCAACTCCTCTCTCGGACGCAATATCACCAGGCTTTATACGCTCCACTTTTGGTGCGTTGGCCCGTACGAATTGCTCGTCGTTGCTGTAGTGGCACTTGGAGTAATGTCCCGTCTTTGTAGTGTGCGTTGGCGGCTTTTGTGTGCGACACAAGTCGGTTGCATAGGGGCAACGCGGCGAGAAGGGGCAGCCGTCGGGGAGATCGACCAAGGAGGGTGGATTGCCCTTAATGGGTGTAAGGGGCTGTTTCTCGTCCTGCACCTGCTTTGGTATGGAGCGGTTGAGGCCCCAGGTGTAGGGATGCATTGGCTCGTAGAAGATCTCGAGTGCCGAGCCAAACTCTACGGGAGAGCCGGCATACATTACCATGATCTTGTCGGCAATGTCGGCCACCACGCCCAGGTCGTGAGTAATCATAATAATGGCGTTGCCGTTTTTGTGCTGCAGTTCCTGCATGAGCTCGATAATCTGGGCTTGGATGGTAACGTCCAAGGCCGTGGTGGGCTCGTCGGCAATTAGGATGTCGGGTTCGCAGGCAAGTGCCATGGCAATCATGACGCGTTGGCGCATGCCACCCGAGAACTCATGCGGGTACTCCTTAACGCGTTGCTCCGCATTGGGGATGCCCACCATCCTTAGCAGCTCAATCGAGCGATCCATGGCCTCCTTCTTGCTCATGCCCTTGTGTAGGCGCATGCCCTCAGAGAGCTGACGCCCTATGGTGTACACGGGGTTGAGCGAGGTCATGGGGTCTTGGAAGATCATGGCAATGTCGTTGCCACGCACGCCCTCGAGCTCGGCTTCGCTCATGTTGATAAGGGATTTGCCGCGGTACAGCACGTCGCCACCCTCCACTTTTCCGGGAGGCATGTCGATGAGTCCCATTATGGTAAGAGAGGTTACCGACTTGCCAGAGCCGGATTCGCCAACCACGCCAAGCGTCTCACCGCGGTCGAGTGTGTAACTCACACCATTTACGGCCTTTACCACGCCGTCTTGGGTGTGGAAGTACATCTTGAGGTCGTTGACCTCAAGCAGGTGATGTCCCTCGGGAATGGGGGTGTCGCGCAGGTCGGTCTTGTTGCGCTTCTTGAGTCCTAATCCAAACATTATGCATCCTTCATCTTTACGTCGAGGGCATCGCGCAGGCCGTCACCAAGTAGGGTGAAGGCGAGTACCGTGGTAAGAATGGCAAGACCAGGCATGAGCATGAGCCATGGCTGGGTGGCCAGGTACTGCTGTCCATCCTGAATCATGATTCCCCAAGAGGGATTGGGAGGCGTGACGCCCATGCCGAGGAACGACAAGGCCGCCTCTGTGAGGATGGCGCCGCCGATGTTCATGGTCGCATATACTACGATGGACGCCACGGAGTTGGGGAAGATGTGACGTGTGATAATGCGTACGTCCGAGGCGCCGAGGGCGCGCGCCGCGTCCACGTAGTCGTTCTCCTTAACCGAAAGAATGGTACTTCTAAACACGCGTGCGATTGAGGGCCAGCCAAGAATGCCGATGGCAATAAAGACATTCTGGATGCCCTGACCCATAACCGCCAGCATAACCACGACGAAGAGCGTGTAGGGGAATGCGAGGAATATGTCGGCCAATCGCATGACGATGGTGTCCCAAAGCCCGCCGTAGTATGCCGCGAGCGCTCCCATTACGAGGCCTATCATTGTGGATATGGCCGTTGCGAGCAGGCCGACGGTAAGTGAGACGCGCGCGCCGTATATAACGCGAACCAGCACGTCGCGTCCGAGAGCGTCGGTGCCAAAGGGATGCTCAAGAGAAGGGGGCAGCTTGGAGGTGGCGGCAGCTTGCGTCGTGTCCATCTCGGTGGGTGAGCCGAGCAGCTGTGGTGCCCAGAGGTCGGCCGTGAGGGCAACCAGAACGATGAAGATGATCCAAATGACGCCCAAGACCGCAAGCTTGTTCCGCCTGAGGCGAGCAAACGCGTCGCCCCAAAGCGTGCGCGCGGGAGCCGCTGCCTGGCTCTGCGGGGCTTCCTTTTTATCCGTAGCTGTGCTCATTGTGTTGTACATCCCCCTTTAGTTCTTGTTGCTCGACGCGCCAAGCCTAATGCGTGGGTCGAGGAAGGCGTAGCTGATGTCTACCAGTAGGTTGATGATCATTACCACGATGACGATGATGGTTACGCCACCCATGACGATGGGCCAGTCGCGTTGCGAGATCGCCAGATAGATCTCGTTGCCGACGCCGGGCCAGTTGAATACCGTCTCGGTTAGGATGGCGCCCGAAAGCATGACGCCAAAGTCGATGCCAATATAGGTAACAACCGGGATGAGGGCGTTCTTGAGCGCATGGCGCCAGATGACCGCCTTACGTGACAAGCCCTTGGCGCGCGCCGTCCGAATGTAGTCTGCGTTCATGACCTCCAACAGCTGCGAGCGCATGATGCGCGAGGTGTAGGCGGTCGATACGGACGCGAGGGTAAACGCGGGCAGTATGTAGTAGACCCAATCTTGGAACTCGCCATTGGCGTTAAACGATATGGGCAGGTAGAACGCGCCGTTTGTCCAGTTTTTGCAAAGGACGCCAAAGAAGAGCTGCAAGAGCATGCCGAGCCAGAACGCAGGCATGGCAACGAGGATTGAAGTGGACAGCGTTACGAGCGTATCCCAGAAGGAATAGCGTTTTATGGCCGATATAATACCCGCACCTATGCCTATAATCGCCTCTATTACGATGCCTACCAGTGCCAGCCGAACGGTATAGGGATACTTTTGCAGAAGAATCTCGGTAACGGGAAGGTTGCGCTTGTACGACGTTCCCAAGTCGCCATGGACCAATCCGTTGAGGTAGTTAAAGTACTGCTGGATGAGTGGCGTGGGGATGGGCTCGCCGGTTTTCTCGTCCAGTACCGGCTTGCCGTTTTCGTCGGTGACCACGAGCCCGTGGTCGGCTTTGATTGCTAGCTCTGCTTCGGGTGACATGGCCTTGTCTCCCGCAATGAGCTTAATGGGGTCTCCTGGAACAACGTTTTGCAACAGGAACATGATTATGGTGACGCCTAAGAACACAGGAATGAACTGCAGCACGCGCCGAACAATGTATTTGGCCATGATGACGATCTACTCCTCCGACCGTATACAAAACGGGTAGTCTCGCAACGTATGAACTACAGAAGTATTACATACTTTGCGTAATGTTTTGTTGATAAGGTCAAAAATGATACCAATACGAAAGAAAAAAGCTTGGCGATTCCTTAGCGTAGGCACCAAAAGGGAGACGCCCCACCGGAGCTTTTGCGTGCTCCGATGGGGCGCCCTTTTTGGCAGAGTCTATTTGCTAGGCCATCTTGGCGGTGTCAAGATGGGGATGACGGCCGGCGTCAAAGTTGAAGCTGGCAACCTTGTCGCTGGTAATCTCGCGGTGAGAGTAGTACATGATGGGCGCGATGGGGCAGTCGTCGCCGACCATCTTGCTCACGGCGGTCATGGCGGCTATGCGCTCCTTGTCGTCGATGGTGCTGCGTGCGGCCTCGAGTGCCTTATCGACCTCGGCGTTGTTGTACTTCGAGCAGTTGTCGCCCGAGTCGGACTTGAACAGCGAGTAGAGGAAGTTGTCCGCAATGGGGTAGTCGGCGGTCCAGCCCAGACGACCGGCCTGCGTGTTGCCCTTGCGGTAGTCGTCCAGAATGGCGCTCCACTCGCGCGTGTCGGAGGTGACGGTAAAGCCAACGGCTTCGAGGTCGGACTGGACCATCTCCATGATCTCCTTGTGTCCACCCTCGGGGTTGAACGAGAGCTGGATGGAAAGGTTGCGCTTGCCGTTGGCGTCTGCAGGATACTTGGCGTCGAGCAGCTTTATGGCTGCCTCTTTGTCGTAGTGGGAGTACTGCCAAGCGCCCTTCTCGTATCCCGGGATCGAGGGCGGAAGAATGTCGTCTGCCGGCTTGCGCAGCCCCTGGAACAGGTTGTCGCAGATTGCCTGGCGGTTGATGGCGAGGCTGATGGCGCGGCGAACGTCCGGGTCCTTGAGCGTCTCGTCGGTGACCGTCATGTTGAGGTAGTAGACCGAAGCCTCCTCGCCGGTGAGGAACTGGTGGCCAGGCGTTCCGGTGAAGCCGTCTGTGGACTGTCCGTACTGGCTGATGGCTTCGTTGGTTTGCGGAGCCGGAACCTCGGACTTGTCGTAGTTGCCAGCCTGGAACTCGCGATAGGCGGTTTCGACGTCCTTCTGGATGTTGAACTGTATGGCGCCAATCGAAGCGGGAGTGCCATAGTAGTCGTCGAAGCGCTTGACGTTGATGTACTGCCCGTCAACCCACTCGCCATCCATCATGAAGGGTCCGTTGCCGATGGGAGCCTTGTAGAAGGCCTTGGGGTCATCGACAGCGGCCTTGGGAACGGGACCCAGGCAGGGATGGGCGGCAACGTAGGGGAAGTCGGGGTAGGCCATGGAAAGCTCAACCACGAAGGTGTTCTCGTCGGGGCAGGTGAGGCCAACAAAGTCCTCGGTCTTTCCCGCAAGAACGTCCGCGTAGCCCTTTACCATGCCCAGGTGATAGTCCAGGACACCTGCGTTCTCCTTGCCGTAGGTGGGGCTTACCACGCGAGTCCAAGCGCGCTTGAAGGCCTCGGAGTTAACGGGGTCGCCGTTGTGGAACTTGGCACCCTTAACCAGATGGAAGGTGAACTTCTTGCCGCCGTCGGAAGGCTCCCAGCTCTCCGCTGCCTTGCCAATGATCTTTCCGGCCTCGTAGTCGAAGTCGGTAAGCGAGTCGAACAGATTGTAGGTTACCTGCGTGCCCTGATCCTCGTTTACGTTATAGGGATCGATGCAGTCGGGGCTGCTGATGTAGTACCTAAAGGCGCCGCTTGCGGCGGTACCCGCGCCGCCTGAGGTCGACTGTGCGGCATCCTGCTTCTTGCCGCAGCCTGCGAGCGTTGCCAGGACGCTGGCGGCAAGGCTGCCCTGCACGAACGTACGGCGATTCATGTTGGTTGACATACTCTTCCTTTCTCTAGTGAGTACAACCATGCAAGATGGTATGCGTACGAATCACATAAATCTGTATTTTTCCTTTTTTCGCATAAAATTGCAATGATGGTGCGCCAGGCGGCGAATTGGTGCAGTTGGATGGTGCTAGGTGGCTGGCGCTACCAGTAACGCATTCTCAACAATGCCTGCGATGAGCTCGAAGTCGGCTTGATCGGTCTCGTCAAAGCGTGCGGGCAGGGGACTGTCTATGTCCAGCACGCCCACTACGCGCCCTTTTGCGTGCAAGGGCACCACGATCTCGGATGCCGAGGCGATGTCGCAGGCAATGTGGCCGGCAAAGCTGTGCACGTCATCTATGCGCATCGTCCTGTTGAGCTGCGCCGCCGTGCCGCAAACACCCTTGCCCCAGGGTATGCGCGTGCAGGCCACCTTCCCTTGGAAGGGCCCCAGAACGAGCTCGTCTGCGGGCAGGGAAGCGTCCACGAAGTCACCGGCCAAGTAGAAGCCGACCCAGTTTATGCCGTTGAGCTCCTGGGCAAGCAGGGCGGAGGTGTTTGCGAGCGTTGTGACCCAGTGGAGTCGCTCGCTCGTCAATGCCTCAACCTGGGCGGCAAGTAGTTTAAAGTCTGTGGATGAACTCGTCATTTTCCATGCTCCTTATGAGCTCGCACTCTCGTATGACTGCGTATAAGGTACTATCTTCCTACGTTTTTGTCTTCGTTCTGTGAAAGGGGAGCGAGGGAATGAAGCCGATAATTGGCCTCTCGCCGTTGTATGACGCAGAGAAGCGCGGTTTGTGGATGCGTCCGGGCTATTTGGATGTTTTGTACGCTTGTGGTGCCATTCCCTTGGTGCTTCCCTTTAACTCGGATGCCGTTGACGTGGAGCAGATGCTCTCCATATGCGACGGTCTGATTCTTACGGGCGGCGCGGACGTGAATCCGCGCCTGTATGGCGAAGATCCCATAGAGCAGTGTGGCGAGCTTCAGCCCATACGCGACGAACTTGAGTATCGTTTGCTCGACAAGGCCCTAGAAGAGGACATGCCCCTCTTGGGCATTTGTCGTGGTTCGCAAATCCTTAACGTATACCTTGGCGGTTCGCTTTACCAAGACCTTGCCACGCAGATGCCGCAAACGATTAACCATGCCATGGAGCCGCCCTTCGAGAGCTTGTGTCATAAGGTTGTCTTGGAGAAGGGGGAGCCGTTGCATGAGTTCTTAGAAGTCGACGTGCTGCCGGTTAACAGTGTGCACCATCAGGCGGTGCGTCGCGTGGCGCCGGAGTTGGTGCCGCTCGCGCACTCGATGGACGGTGTGGTGGAAGGCACGTGGATGCCTGGCAAGCGCTTTGTGTGGGGAGTTCAATGGCATCCCGAGTGGATATGGGATGTGGATGAGCGACAAAAGCGCATTGTGCAGCACTTCGTGGATGCTTGCAAGCGATAGGGGATCTTATGGACCGTGAACGTTTGGCCAAACAGCTTGCGTTTGCCCTTACCATCGATGCCGAGAAGGACGTCCTTCGTCGTACCTATTTAACGGGGCATCGCAGGCGCGAGAACGACGCGGAGCATGCGTGGCACATGAGCGTGATGGCCTACCTGCTTCGCGAGTATGCAAATGAGCCCATAGACCTTGCGCGTACCATAATAATGACGCTTACGCACGACTTGGTGGAAATATACGCGGGCGACACCTACGCCTACGACGAGGCTGGCCAAGCCACCGCGCATGAGCGCGAGTTGGAAGCGGCGGATCGCCTGTATGCGATGCTTCCTCCTGATCAGGCGCAGGAGCTGCGTGGCATCTGGGAGGAGTTCGAGGCAAACGAAACGCCGGAGGCGCACTTTGCCCATGCGATGGACAACGTGCAGCCCATGATGCTCAACGATGCCAATGGAGGCAGCGATTGGAAAGAGCGTGGCGTTGCGCGCTCTATGCCGGCCTCGCGCAATGCCGTAACGCGTTTGGGCTCATGCGAGCTTGCCGACTATATTGACGAGGTATTGGACAAGCACGTGGAGCTCGGTAACCTGGTCGACGATGCGTCGGCGCAGTAATAGGGCGAGCATCCGACTGGCTGGCAATCGCATGTAACGCCAACGGTGCGTCCACCCGGCCGCCGGGCTCTTTCGCATGCCCAGCGCTCGCATCGCCTGTGACTCGCATGCGGGAGGGTTTGGGGGCGAAAGGGACGAGTGGAGCTCGTGGCGTGGTATGGAATGGGTCGCAGCCAGAGGGAACGGGTGTATTTTTCGGTACGTGTACGGTGTCCAAGGGGAAAGGTGTACACGGACCGCCAGGAATTTTGGGCGAAGGCGAAAACAACTGCGGTTTTACCACTTTTTATGAAAAAGATGGCGGTTCGTGTACATTATAAAAAGTCCAGATGTACACGAACCGCCAAACAATTCCCAACTGCCAGACGACAACTGGTGTTTTACCGTTTTTTATGCAAATCCTGACGCCCCGTGTACACGTTGCGTAGCCCTCAGCCACCGCCCCACCGAAAAGGCATTCCGTAGGAGGCGGGAGGTCGCGTCTGGCTACCCAGTCGCATACGGGCCGTGCATGGGTGTGTGAACGCTACTTATGGGTATGGTTAACCATGCTCTATAGGTATTTGTCTGCATCTGCCCAAATGTCGTATTCTATACAAAGGAGAGCCTAAAGACGGGAGAGTCACCATGGATTTTATGCCACAGAAGAAGCTCGGGTTTGGTCTCATGCGCCTGCCGCAAATAAACCCAAACGACGCCGCGTCCGTAGACGTGGAGCAGGTAAAGAAAATGGTAGATGCCTTTTTGGATAAGGGCTTTACCTACTTCGACACCGCATGGATGTACAACGGATTTGCAAGCGAAAGCGTGGTAAAGGAAGCGCTGACGAGCCGTTACCCGCGCGAGTCTTTTACGCTCGCAACCAAGCTGCATAACGAGTTCTTCAACTCGCTTGAGGGTCGCGACGAGGTATTCAATGCCCAGTTGGATAAGACGGGTGCAGAGTACTTTGACTACTACCTGCTACATGGTATCGAGGAGTCGAGCCTTCCTCATTACGAGAAGTTCGACTGCTTCGACTGGCTGCTGCAAAAGAAGGAGGCGGGCCTGGTTAAGCATGTGGGCTTCTCATTCCACGATAGCGCCGAGTTGCTCGACAAGATCCTTACCAAACACCCGCAGATGGAGTTCGTACAACTGCAGATCAATTACCTGGACTGGGAGAGCGAGTGGATTCAGTCGCGTGCCTGCTACGAGGTGGCGACTAAGCACAACAAGCCCGTTATCGTAATGGAGCCCATTAAGGGAGGCACGCTGGCAAACGTGCCGGCGGATGCAGAGAAGGTTCTTGAGGGCCTTGACTCCAACCTCTCGGAGGCGAGTTGGGCCATCCGCTTTGTGGCAAGTCTGCCAAACGTGATGTGCGTGCTCTCGGGCATGAGCGACCTGGAGCAGATGCAGGACAACCTGTCGTATATGGAAAACTTCGTGCCCCTTACGGATGCCGAGAAAGACGCCTGCTTTGAAGTCGCAGCCATTATAAACAAGCAGATCGCCGTTGCCTGCACGGGCTGTCACTACTGCACCGATGGCTGTCCTATGAGAATCTGCATACCCGAGTACTTCTCGCTCTACAACGAGGATATGCGGGACGACCTTGAGCACAAAGGCTGGACCATCAACTTTACCAACTACGACAAGCTAGCCGAGGAGTTTGGCAAGGCGAGCGAGTGCATTGGCTGCGGTCAGTGCGAGGAAATGTGTCCGCAGCATTTGCCCATTACCCGCCTGATTGAGGAGGTTGCCGCGCACTTCGAGCGCTAACCAATACGGGTGCGTAGACTAAGGGACGGGCCCCGGGTTCAGGTCTAAGATCCTGAACCCGGGGCCCGTCCCTAACTTGTGGCTTCCCGCTAGTACAGTGGAAGGTCGCCCGTCAATGGGTCGATCTGATCCGGGTAGAGAGGCTCGAAGGCAAGGCAGGTGTAGGTTGGCTCGCCGTGGAATTCGGTAAAGCCGGCATCACGCACCAAGGCGACGGCAAAGCCCGCTTCTCGGCCGCGCGCCGCGAGATCGAGCAATGCCTCCTCGCCGTCCACATATACGCAGACCTTGGCAACGCCTGCATCGAACCAGCTCGAAAGCGGTGTGATGGGAGTCCCTCCGTCTTCCAGATAAACCCAGCTTTGGCTTGCCGTTACACGTACCTGATCGAGCCTGCCCTCACGCGCGAGTGCCATGAGCGTGACCTCCACGCATGCATGTCCTGCCTGCGCGGCAATCTTTCCCTTGCGCATGCGCAGATCGCGGCGCATAACGATCATCTGCTTGGACTTGTAGGTACGCTCTGGCATCATGTTCCCCTTATGCAATCGTGCGCTTTACGGCCTTGGCCCAGCCATAGAGCAACTCTTCTGCCTGCTCGCGGTCCATCGTAGCCGTAAACACATCGTCGTTGGCGCGCATGGCAACCAACTCTTCGGTATCCTTCCAGAATCCGCAACCGAGGCCCGCCAAGTACGCCGCCCCCAGCGCGGTTGTCTCTATGTTTTGGGGACGATGGAGCTTACGATCCAGGATGTCTGCCTGGAATTGCATGAGCAGGTTGTTCGCAGAGGCGCCTCCGTCCACGTTAAGCACGTCAATCGGGCGTCCCGCATCCGCCTCCATGGCGCGAACAAGATCGGAGACTTGGTACGCGATGGACTCAAGTGCGGCTCGTACCAGGTGCGCTCTGTTGGTGCCACGGGTAATGCCGCAAATGGTGCCACGGGCGTCGGCCTCCCACCAAGGGGCGCCAAGGCCGGTAAAGGCGGGCACGACGTATACGCCGCCGGTGTTGGGCACGGTGGCGGCAAGCGACTCGCTCTCTGCTGCCGTATGAATGAGTCCAAGCTCATCGCGCACCCACTGCATAACGGCACCGCCTACAAATACCGAACCCTCGAGGGCGTATTCGGTGTGGCGGGCGTTGGGTGCACTTGCAGCGATGGTGGTTACCAGCTGATTTGCCGAGTCCACCGCCTCTTCGCCCGTATTCATGAGAAGGAAGCAGCCCGTACCGTAGGTGTTTTTTGCTTGGCCGGGCGCAAAGCAGCATTGGCCGAAGAGAGACGCCTGCTGATCGCCCGCGACGCCACATATGGGAATGCCGGCCGGCACGCCTGGATAGCTTGTCTCTCCAAAGGATCCGGACGAGGGACGAACCTCGGGCATCATGGACTTGGGGACGTTAAACAGCTCGAGCAGCTCATCGTCCCACATCCCCTCGTGAATGTTGTACAGCATGGTGCGACTCGCGTTGGTTGGGTCGGTGGCGTGCACGAGCCCGCCCGTAAGCACCCAAATGAGGTAGGTGTCCACGGTTCCAAATAACAACTCTCCCGCCTCCGCCCGCTCGCGGGCGCCAGGGATGTTGTCCAGCAACCAGGCGATTTTGCTTGCCGAGAAGTATGCGTCGGGCAAAAGGCCGGTCTTGCTGCGAATCGTCCGTGCGACGGACGGATTTCCACAAAGCCTTTGCACGAGGTCTGCCGTGCGACGACACTGCCACACGATGGCATTCGCAATGGGCTGTCCGGTGGAGGGATCCCACACGATGGTGGTCTCTCGCTGGTTGTCGATACCAATTCCAGCTATGTCCTTCTCACTGAGGTTATGTCGTGCCAAAAGCTCGGTGAGAGAGCCCAGCTGAGAGAACAGAATCTCCTGTGGGTTGTGCTCGACCCAGCCCGGTTGAGGGTAGATCTGCGTAAAGGGACGTTGCACAAAGTCAACCATTTGCGCGTCGTGATCCACGAGTACCGCGCGCGACGACGTGGTTCCCTGATCGAGTGCTATAACGAATCGCTCGCTCATATGCGTGCCTCCATCCATGACGCAATATCGTCCATAACGCGCTCGCCGTTGGTCTCATTGAGGATTTCGTGGCGCATATGCTCGTATATCGTGCATGTGACGTCGGTGATCCCAGCCTCGCGAGCCATATCCGCGGCAATCTTTACGCCTTTGCCCATATTTCCCACCGGATCACCGTCGCCTGCCACGAAGAGGAGTGGCAGGTCCTTGGGAATGCGATCAAAGCACTTTGGTGAGCAAACCTCCCGCGTGAGCGCAGTAAGGGTGGCGTTGCCCCCCGCCGAGAAAGGAAAACCGCATCGCTCGTCCGCGATGTAGGCGTCGACGTTCTCCTCGTTGTACGAGAGCCAGTCCAGTGGCGTGCGTGCGTTTTCGATCTGCTTGCCATAGGCACCTACCGAGAGGTCGCTCAGTAGTTTGCTTACGTAGTCCTGGCCGTTAACCATGCCGATAAGGCGAGCAGCCAGGTTGCCGGCACTCGAAGTCGCTGGTGGGATGTGCCCTGTTCCGCATATTATGGCGCCCGCAAGGCCAGGCGCGCATTCGCTTATGTATGCCCGTACCACAAAGCTGCCCATGGAATGGCCAAAGAGGAAATAGGGAAGTGTTGTGCCCAGTTGCTCGCGCATCACCGCGCGCATATGGCCCACATCGCCAACGAGGACGTGTCTTCCCCCGCTCATGGGGATGCGTCCCCATTCCTCAGGGCTGTTTACGCTCCTGCCATGCCCAATATGGTCGTGTCCGCATACCACGAACCCTCGGTCATTAAGGTATTTGGCAAATGGTTCGTAACGCTGTATGTGCTCCGCCATGCCGTGCACAAGCTGTATTACCCCGTAAGGCTCGTCTTCAGGCCACCAGATGCTGCCACGAATTTGCGTGGTTCCCGAAGTCGATTCAAAGCAGACGCTTTGCGTACGATCTTCTGTGTGCATGGCTCCTCCCTTTCCATAGCTATGTATTCATTCGCACGTTCCCATTGTAGGCCCCCGCCGTGGGTACGACTCCCTGCATTCCCCTCACTGGACCCATCGCCTCAACCTGTGGGTGCGAACTGAGCGCCCGAGTGCGATCGAATCCCGTTGGCATAAAGAGTTCTGGAAGGCGAATCAGGGAGACGTTTTCGAAAATGTGGAGAAAACGCTCATTGCGGAAGAACGAACGACACATGTTTTGGAACAAGCTCAATTTTCCCAATGAAACATTTGCACGACAAAACCTTCGTTCGTAGACTGAGACTAAAGCGAGGGTTACGACCGCGCCGCGAGAACGGAGTGGCCATGGCTACATCATACATGCGTACCACCGAAAGCTCCGTTGACACATTTGCCAAGGAGGCGTTGCGGCTAACAAAAGACTATCTTGCCCACCTGCATGCCCAAAACTTCGATTGGTGCCTGAACAAGACGGCAAAGGATTTCAATTGGATTGGCCTTCAGAAAGACTACGTCGCCAACTCTCGTGATGCCTTTGCCGCCTTTTTGGATAACAAGGAGTGCAGCATAGAGATGGCCACGGTAACGGACGAGGAATACTCCGTCACCCTGTGTTCCGAGCGCATCTGCTGCATATCGGGGCGTTATCTGGTGATTACGCCTCCCGACAGCGAGTACGTGTATGCGCACTGGAATAGATGCACGTTAATATGGCGCCGTAGCGGTAGGCGTACCCAGCTCGCACACCTGCACATATCCGCACCGGTGGATTATGTGGAGGAGGGAGACAGCTATCCCATAGCGGCGGGGACGGAGACCTATCGCTATATGCGTTCGCTCCGAAGGCTCGGCTCCTCGCGTACCAATGTGTCGTTGTACGACGTGGACGGAACCGTCCACTGGGTGCATCCCTCTCAGATTATCTACCTTGAGGCAAGTCGCAAACGAACCATCGTCCATTGCATGACCAAAGACATCATTGTTCCAGCAGTTATTCGCGATGTCGTGGAGATGGTGGGCAACAAGATTATGCGAGTGCATCGAAGCTATGCCGTGAATCGCGACCACGTGGTGGAGCTCAAGGCGGGACGCCTTCTTCTGGACGACGGAACTTCCATAGCGATTCCCGCAAAACGCATGGCCGACGTTCGCGCCCAACTTACGGGCCGTCAGGCTTAAATCACTTGAGCATATTCACGCTTTACCCCTAGAATGTGCAGAAGTGCCTGTGCGCAGGTCTATGCTTTTATGGTTCTTAATGCCGATTAACGTTAAGAGGGTCTCCATGGAATGTCCTCGTTGTGGAGAAGAGCTCCATTACGGCACGCGCTTTTGCCCGTCATGCGGGCTCGTGGTGGAGGATTTGGTACAGGAGCTCGTCGAGCAGGAAGAGGCGCTCGAAGAAGAATCTGCTCTTAAGGCCGATGCGGGTGAGGGGACGCCTCTCGAAGAGGACGGCTCTGCAAAAGACGCATTAGATGAGGGCACGCCTGAGGACGATGCGGCGCCCAAGGATGAAGACGAACTAGATGCTGAGCTTGAGGAGCTCGTCGAGCAGGAGACGCTGTCTGACAAAACCGATGTGGACGACTCAGAATACGCAGAGGAAGCTTCCGTCGCGCAAGAGAATTCCGATGGAGAGGGCAACGTCGCAGAATCCGTTGAGTCACAGGAGGAGGGTCGGGAGTACCAAGACGATGCCCCCGAACCCAATTCGGAGCCCGTGGCGGAAGCGGCGTACGCGCCTATGGAAGACGATGCGAGCGATTCGTCGGCAACGAGGGCGCCACGTGCTGACTTGTTGGATGACGGTCCTGCGGAGGGCGCGAATGCGGAGCAGGTCGCGTCCAAGGGTGCCGGCGTATTAGCATCCATAAAGAGATTTGTGAGAGACCACAAACGACTCTGTGCGGTGGCGTGCGCAATAGTGGCAACACTGCTTGTGGTTGGAATCGTGCTTCTGGTGCGCGGAGCTGGGGAATCCCAGCGGATGCAGGAGGAGCAGGCGGCCCGCGAGCGGGCGCTCAATACCACCTTGCCCGTAGCGGTGACCTTGGACATCGACGGCTACCAGGAAGAGCACATGACGCCCATTCCCCTGCGCGTAAAGGGGAAGGCGGTAAGCGGGAAAGACGTGGACGAGGTCTATCTTGTGACTCCTAAGCATGCCGAGATCTCCATGCTTCCCGGGTCGTATGGAATCTCGTTGGAAGGTCGACCCGTATCGGATGAGGGAATAGTGTACGACGGTTCCGTTGACACCTTTACGGTGGAAGTTGAGACGCCCGAGCAACCGGTAGAAAGCAAGGAAGCGACGGGAAGCAAAAAGCAAGAAGACAAGGACGTGCGAAATCCCGTGTTCGTCTTTGTCCCCATTGCTCCCGAGAACGTACGCGACGCAGATGTGGATGCGCTGCGGGCTTGGATGAAGACGGCTGGCATAGGCAATGCGGAATCATACATAGATGCGGTTCTGAACCGGCGCAATGAGGCATTGGAGCGACTTGAGCAGGAGCAGGCGGCCCGTGAGGAAGAAGAGCTAAAAAAGGTAGAAGACACCACGCGTCAAATACAAGAGCAAATAAAGAATGGCCAAAAGCGACAAAACAGCTCGTCGAGCAGCCAAACGAGCAACCAGCAAAACGGGTCTACTTACGGCAACAGGTCGGGCACATATGGTTCGACCGACGAAGATGGCTATGGCTCGGATGCCTACGGTTCGTACAGCAATTACTACGGGCAGTCAGACACCTGGGGTTATTAGCGCAAGGCATGCTGGCAAGTGGCTCACGACCCGCCCATGCCGCCCCGCAAGCGGCGACTCACGGAGTGAGCGAGCGAAGCGAGCGCGGAGCCGCGTGCGGGGCGGCATGGGCGCGGGACGCGAAAATCAGGTTCATTTCAAGAACGATTGTTGTGTGTGTTCACGCAAATTGCGCGCTAATTTGGCATAATGGGCATTCGCTGCTAAGACAAGTGTCTGGGAGAATTACGTGACAGACGAACATATACAAAATGAGGGTGGAAACGCCACCAAAAAGACTGGCTTCTGGGGACGGAAGCTGCCACACGAACAAACGCTCGATTCCAATCAAGACCAAGAAGATCAGGCCCCCATGGCAGATGGCGTCGACGACGGAGAAGAGGAAGTTGTCCAGGCGGAGATGTCGTCCACGAGCGTGGAGGCCGAACACGAGGAGACCGCCCCTCAAGAGGAGACCGTAACCTACGAGGCCGACTTCGAGGAGGCCGCTCCTCAAGAGGTGTCCGTAACCTACGACGCCGACTTTGAGGAGCCTCCTGCCATCGACGAGGTCTTGTCAAGCGAGACTCCGACGCTCGAGGAGACCTCTTCCATAGAGCGTGCCAACCCGTATGAGCCCATTTCCAAAGATGTGCCTGCGGCCTACGAGAACGCAAGCGACGAAGCGCCTGCCTCTGACGAGGTGATCTCTGAGGAGCCTTCTGCTCCTTCCATGGGCGTGGAGCCCCCCTCGCTGACGTGGGATGAGGGGGAGACTGGCGACAACTCGCAGTTTGTTGGCGGACCTTCTTCGGCCTACTCTAGCTACATTGAAGATTCACCCGCCTATACTCCCATGCCATCGGCCTACGATATGGCGGATGCCGCCAAACCAAAACGCAACGAAAATGCAATTCGAATCGTTGCCGTTGTGGTGTGCGTGGTCATAGCCCTTGTGGCGGTTTACATACTGGGAGTGCGGCGTTTCTCCAACAGGTTCCTGCCCAACACGCGCGTCAATGGTTTTGATGTGTCGGGACAGACGCTGGATGAGGCGCGGGCAAACCTGGAGAAGCAGACGGCCGATTACGAATGCAGCGTTGTCGTTGGTGACTTCTCGACTTCGGTGCGAGGTGCGGACGTTGGAATGGACCGAAACGAGGAGCACATGGCGTCCGACGCCATGAGGGGTCAGTCTGCCTACTTTTGGCCAATCGCGCTTCTGATTCCCAACCCGGTTGAGGTTGAGGCAAACCTCTCGTTTGACGAGGATGCGGCTAAGAAGATCGTGTCTGACGCCGCAGACGGATATAACGAGAAGAATCTCCCCACCAACAACGCTCGCATTGCGCTCGACGAGACCTCGGGGCTCTATAAGGTCACGGGCTCGACTGAGGGCACCGCTGTGGATTCGAAGGCGATTGCCCAGGCGGCGGCAGACGATATCCGACAGTTCAAGTACAAGAGCGAGCCTTCTTCGGAAAGCGTAACCCACCAAGCTACGGTTGAGGACCTTCCCACGTTTATGCATACTGCCGAGAACGCCAATCGCTCGCGCACTTCAGACATTTCCATTCTGTCTGGTGGCAACGAAGTTATTATTTCCAACGCCGACCAAAACGCACAGTGGGTAACGGTTGGTGCTGGGCCGAAGGTAGAGGTTGACAAAGATGCCGTGGGCGAGTGGGCGGAATACGCCGTGGCCAATGCGGTCTATCGCGACGACGACTGGTCTTATTACTCCCTTAACAAGGATGCCTTCGTGGACGAGTTTTGCAAGCGTCTGGCAGAGGGAAACACGGCTCCCTTTGAGGCGCCCACGAACGACGAGCTCAAGACGGAGGGTGAATCGCGCGAGAAGGCGTATGCGCACGGTGGTTGGAATAAGGACCTTGGCCGCTACATAGACGTGGACTTGGAATCCCAGTTCGCACGTCTGTTTGACGAGAAGGGCGAGGTCATTTGGGAGTCTGCGTTTGTGTCGGGCAGCATGTACGATAGCCATTCCACGGTTACAGGCGAATTCAGCATCTATTCGATGCAGACGAACACCGTGCTCGTCGGCATGGATTACAACGGAGACGGGTATCCCGACTACGAGAGCTTCGTCAATTACTGGATGCCGTTCTATGGTGGCTATGGATTGCATGACGCAACCTGGCGCTCGACCTTTGGCGGCGAGAGCTACTACTACAACGGAAGCCACGGTTGCGTGAATCTTCCCTACACCAAGGCGGCAGAGCTCTATGGCATAACGCATGTGGGTGAGAAGGTCTATGTGCACTGGTAGGGCTTGTCTACTGTATCTACCGGTTTAGAATCGATGGTTGACGCGAGCGGGGGAATCGTCCCCCGCTCGTTCTATGATGCGAGCAACCATTCCACAAGGTTGCGCTGGCGAATGCCCTGATGCGATTCTACGCCCACCTCATCGAGCGTAAGAATCGTTTTGGGATAGTTGTCGCGCTCTGCCTGAAGGGGAGCGAGCGTCTGGTTTAGGACGGCCACGTCGAGGACGCTTGGCACAACCTGAAAGTACTCCCTGCCCTGGGCGTCACCTGCCACGAAGTCAATGCTACGTTTATAGTGCTTGCCTGCATACACGCTGCCATAGCGTCTGCGTAGCTCTAGGTATACGACGTTTTCCAAGAGGCCCGCGAGGCTCGTCTGGTGCGGTCCAACCATCAGTGTCCTGAGGCCAAGATCATCCGCATAGTACTTCTCTTGCGTTTTGAGCTCCATGCCCGTTCTTAGGTCGAACCTGCGCATGCTATGAAACGCATAGGCGCTGGTAAGGGCGCCCAGATAGCGCGCAACGGTATCGTCGGAGCAACTTCGTCCACTCGAGGAGAGCGCGCGGGAGATTTTGCTCGCGGACGATGGCAATCCAAGGTCGGCATACAGGCTCCTTGCAATGGCGTCGAGGAGAAGGGGGTCCTCGTGTCCGAGGCCTCCTGCCACGTCCCGCCTAACGATGGTGTGGTAAACGCCGTCCAAATAGTCTTGCAGGGCGTAGTCGTCGCCCTCGAGGGCAAGCGTGTGCGGCAACCCACCATTGTGCAAATACTGCTGAAAGAGCTTCCCGTTTGTTGTGGTCGCACTTGTTTGTGTGTGGGCCTGGCAATACTCGCTAAAGGAGAGTGGAAACACGTGTAGTTCCACGTAGCGTCCACTCATCACGTCGGCAAGTTCCCACTCTACGAGTCTGGTATGCGAACCCGTTAGATAAACGTCGTAGCCGCCCTCGTCAAGAAGGGTACGAACTACGCTGCCGATTCCCCGTGTTTCCTGCGCCTCGTCCAGAAGGACGTAGGTGGGCTTCTCAGGCCCTCTTGAAGCGTGGATGTGGGCCAGGAGCGCGTCGGGCTGACGAAGGTGCGCGTTTTGTGCCAGCTCAAGATTGATAGAGAGAAGAGAGGTGGGCCTTGCGCCCTCCTTGAGCAAACGTTGCTCAAGGAGGCGCAATATGCCCGATTTGCCTGAGCGCCGCATGCCGGTGAGTACCTTAGCGAGCCCCACCCCGCGATGACGCCAAAGCCGGTCGATGTAATACGGCCGTTCAATCATCATGCATCCTTTTTCGTTTTAAGAGTACGTTGGTGGCAAAAAATGTTTTGTTTCTCGAATAAAATAGTAGAAGTTACTGCTATATTCAAGTAGTCCTAACAAATTCGAAAAACTAAACACCCGCAACCTACGCATCCAAATCGTTCAAGAAAGGAATTGCCATGCCCTTCGTAGACGCAAAGATCACCGTTCCCGTAAGTACCAGCGAACGCGATGCCATAAAGACTGGACTGGGAGAAGCCGTATCGGTGTTTGGCAAAGGCGAGAGCTATTTGATGGTAGGCATCGACGACGAGTACTCGCTCTGGCTGGGTGGCAGGAAGCTCGAGAAGGGCGCCTTTGTTTCCGTGAGTCTCATTGGCGATACGCCAGACGAGGGATGCAGTGCCTTTACCGCGCGGATCTGCGACCTCCTGCGCACGGAGTTGGGAATTCCTGGCGATTGCGTATACGTTACCTACCATCCCATGATGCGGACGCGTTGGGGTTGGAACGGCGATACGTTCTAATGCGGCCCATGTTCAGAATGGGGGAGGCCGTCGTCTTTCAATATGACGGTAAACGAACCTTAGGCGAAGTCGTTGGAATGGTCGGCATGGGGCAAGCGACGTTTTACGACATTTCGCTGGAGGAGCTAGTCGTAAAGGCAATAGAACAGAGTCAGTTGAGTTTGGCGCCTGTTGAGGACGCGCGCGCGGTGCTCATGGCAATGTTGGCCGGTGCCCATCCAGTCGCCTCTGCCCGCGAGGCATTGCTGCGACAAAGATACGTGGCGTTTTTGTCTCGTGTCGTGGACGAGCGAACGGGCGCAATTGAGCAAGTGCCAGACGAACTGAGCCCTCGCTTTGAGGTGGGGCAGGAAGTGTCGCTCAAACAGGACGAAACGTGGCTTTATGGCGTAATACGTGGCGTGGCGCTTTTGAATGAGAGGTTAGAGTATGAGGTCGAGGCGGCGGGCGAGCTCATACGTGCTCAAGAGGACCTGTTACGTGCGCTGGATGACGAACAGCATGCCAAGGGCATAAGGCTCGGACAACGCATGAGGTTCGTTGCGCCAGGCTTTGAGGATGACGACGCATATTGTGGCGTTGTGTGCGTCGTGGACAAAACAGAAGACGAAATAACCTATTCGCTCATGTTTGACGACGGAGACGTGATCGAGGGGCTGAGTGCTCTCGATCTTGCGCCCTGTTAGGGTTCACGCCTGCCCCAACGCCCTGCCCGCAGCGGTGACTCACGAAGTGAGTGAGCGAAGCGAGCACGGAGCCGCATGCAGGCTGGGCGTTGGCGCGGGAGTGACCAGTTCCCTAGGCGGCTACGTCGTGCGTTCTTCGGCGATTTCTGCATATTGGGTGGCTAAATGATGCTACACTATCTCCATACGCAACTAATACGCACTACCACGCAGCCGAAAGGAGCCACCCATGGCAGACCACTTTTCCGAGTATGACGCGTTTAACGTTCCACCAGAGTTCAGGCCCCTTGGAACGTTTGCGTACATCGGCCTTTCAATCCTGTACTCAATCCCAATCATTGGCACGATTTTTATGATCGTGTTCAGCTTTTCGGATGCGAACATCAATCGCCGCAACTATTCGCGCATGTTTCTGTTCTTCTACGTTCTGAACATAGTCCTGCTGCTCGTGCTCTTTTTCACCGGCAGGTTCGATGCGTATATCCAAGCCTTCCAGACCGGCGGGTGGAATGCGCTGCTGGGGATGTTTTAAGACGATCTAAAGCATGGGAAACGCCCCCGGCGCCGCATACGATGTGTGCGGCGCCGGGGGCGTTTTGTTTAGGGTACAAATGCGGGGTGTATACGCTATGCCTGTTCAAGGGCTTGTGCGACGTCGCTTAAAAGGTCCTCGGTGTTTTCCAGGCCGCAGGAGAGGCGAATCATGCCAGGTGCCACACCTGCCGCCATCAGTTCCTCGTCGGACATCTGTCGGTGTGTGGTGCTTGCGGGATGCAGGCAGCAGGTACGTGCGTCTGCCACATGCGTTTCGATGGCGCATAGGCGCAATGCCGCCATCACGCGCTCAGCTGTGGCGCGTCCTCCCGTTACGCAAAAGCTCACCACGCCGCAACCGCCGTTGGGGAGGTACTTTTTCGCGAGGTCGTAGTATTTGTCACCCGGAAGGTTCGGATAGCTCACCGACTCCACCTTGGGGTGATTGCTCAGGAACTCGGCAAGCGCCATTCCGTTTGCGCAATGCTGGGGCATGCGCACGTGCAAGCTCTCGAGGCCTAGGTTGAGGTAGAAGGCGTGCTGTGGGCTCTGAATGGAGCCAAAGTCGCGCATGAGCTGAGAGGTTGCCTTGGTAATAAAGGCCCCTCCCTGGCCAAAGCGCTCCGCATAGACGATGCCGTGATAGCTTTCGTCGGGTGTGGTGAGGCCAGGGAACTTGTCTGCGTGGGCCATCCAGTCGAAGTTACCCGAATCCACTATTGCCCCGCCCACTGCAGTGCCATGACCGTCCATGTACTTGGTGGTGGAGTGCGTTACGATGTCGGCGCCCCACTCTATGGGTCGGCAGTTTACGGGCGTGGGGAAGGTGTTGTCTACGATCAGGGGCACGCCATGGTTGTGTGCCGCCTTGGCAAAGCGATCGATGTCCAAAACCGCAAGGGCGGGGTTGGCAATGGTCTCGCCCAGCACGCACTTGGTGTTGGGCTTAAAGGCGGCCTCGAGCTCCTCGTCGGAGCAGTCGGGCGAGACAAACGTGGTCTGGATGCCCATCTTTGCCATGGTGTGAGCAAGGAGGTTGAAAGTTCCTCCGTAAATTGCGGAGCTTGCAACAACGTGTCCGCCGCACTCGCAGATGTTGAACACTGAGAAGAAATTTGCCGCCTGACCCGAGCTGGTAAGCATAGCGGCGGTGCCGCCTTCGAGCGCACATATTTTTCCAGCGACATAATCGTTGGTGGGGTTTTGCAGGCGGGTGTAAAAGTACCCTTCGGCTTCCAAGTCAAACAGTGCGCCCATCCCAGCGCCAGTGTCGTATTTGAACGTGGTGCTCTGCACGATGGGAATCTGACGAGGCTCGCCGTTACCCGGCGTATATCCTGCCTGCACACAGCGTGTGCCAATGCCTTGCGTATGGTCTTGTGCCATGATGCGTCCTCTCGGTTTGCTTTGATGACGTGGAAGAAGTGTACGACATTTTTCGCCAGTTTAGTATTCGCTTGCACCTTTTAATATAGTGTTTAAAGACCTTCTTCTTGCCAAGTATCCCTCTATTTGGGTGCAATTACCGATTTGAGGAGTCGTGAAGGTCCCATGGTCACAACGTGATGTTACAGTGTGGAGAATTGCAAATAACAGCCTTCTGGGTAAAAAAGCACTATTATGTTTCTGTCTGCTGCTGTAGCGAGCAGCGGACAAGGAGTGTAAGAAGTTTTGACCCATATGCAAAAGGAGTGTTCTAATGCATAAGTCAAGTAGGCTCAATCGTGGCAGGTTGGTGGTAACCGCCGCCCTCTCGTTTGGACTGGCACTCTCGCAAGCTCCCGTCGCGTTGGCTGACGATGGCTCCACCAAGGATATCAAGAAGCTGACCGATGAGATAACGCAGCTCTATATCGAAGCAGAACAAAGCCAATACGACCTCATCACCGTCCAGCAAAGGCTGGGCAAGACGGAAGAGCTCATAGGCGAGCTAGATGCAAAGATCGAGGAAACGGATCAAAAGCTCAAAGTCGCAAAAGAGGAGCTCTCGAAGTTTGTATCCAACGACTACAAGCAGGGAACTGCTTCTATTCTGGATATTATCCTCAACTCTCGGAGCTTCGAGGACTTTGTCTCGCGTCTCGTGTACGCAAACAAGGTTGCGCAACATCAGAGCGAGACGATTTCCACGGTAGACAATCTGTATGCCGAGCTCACGCAACACAAGAGCGACTTGGAGAAGGCAAAGAGCGACCAAGAGCAATACATTGCCGAGGAGCAGCAGCGTTCTGCCGCGGCACAGCAGGCAGACTCGGTTGCGCAGGCATTCATTCAGCAACTGCCCGAAGATGTGGTAATGCAGCTTGCCTCTGCCGATGCCGAGCAAAGAGAAGCAGCTGCCGCTGCCTCCTTGCAGATTCTGTCAAGTATGGACAAGGGCCAGCTTGAGGCTGCGTTTGGCAGCGAAGCCGCGGAAGCCATATCCAGTGGCAACATTTCCGCGATGGCTAGCTCCGACTCGGGCTCTGACTCCGGATCCGGGACTGCTGCGGCGCTTGGATCTGTGCTGAGCTCAGGTTCGACGTCGGGCTCGTATTCTGGCGCCTCTGATCTGCTTTCGCGCGTGTACTCGCTGCTGGGCTCTGGATACCAGTGGAGTGGCTATAACTACACTGGTGACAACTCCACCTCGTCATTTACCTGCTCTGGCGTCGTCGACTACGGACTCGGCCGCGACTCGCGTTCCAGCTCGCCCGAGACGCTCTATCAGGAGGTCGGTAGCAACATCACTACAGACGTGAATAGTCTGCAGGCTGGTGACCTCGTGTTCTATTCCTACGGTGGCCGTGAGGTTGGCCACGTGGGCGTGTACGTTGGCGACGGTCAGGTTATTGACTCCATTCCTAACGGCGGCGTAGCGGTACGTGACGTGAACTACATGAATGTGGTTGGTGGCGGCTCGCTGGGCGGAAGCAGCAGCAGTAGTGATAGCAGCAGCAGCAGTAGCAGCTACTAACATTCGCATTTCACATTTCGAAGGCAAAAAGACGGCGGACACGTTTGTTGAGGCGTGCCCGCCGTTGTTTTCATAGATTGGGGCCTGTCCCCAATTTGAGGTTTCGAGCCAGCGTCTTACTTTGCCTCGAGCAGCTCGATCTCAAACGTGAGAGCCTTGCCTGCCATCTCGTGGTTCATGTCAAACGTAATGGCGTCGTCGGTTTTGTCGCAAACGGTTGCTTGGATTGGCTGCCCGGAAGGAGAGCCCAACATGACGCGCTGGCCGACGGTAAGGTTCTCTGCGCCAGGCAGCTGTGCGATGGGCAGTGTTTGCACCATTTCCATGCGGCGCGGTCCGTAGGCGTCCTCAGGCTCAAGACGTATGGTAATGGTGGAGCCAACCTCCATATCGCGCACGGCAGCGTCAAAGCCGGGAATCATTTGGCCTGCCATGCAGGTAAAAGCCAGCGGTTCGCCGCGGTCGCGCGAAGAGTCGAATTTCGTTCCATCATCCAGGGTGCCAACGTAGTGGACCTTGACCCGCTTTCCTTCGTTGCTCATGGTTTTCCTTTCTACATTGCGTGAGCGTTGCGCTAGTGTACCATGGTGGAGTTGAAATTGAGGGGGCATGATTGTGAACGACGTTGACCTGCGAGGATACATTGGGGTGTTCGATTCGGGTGTTGGCGGTATAAGCGTCCTTGGCGCGCTTGTTCGTGAGCTGCCGAACGAGGACTTTGTGTACTTTGGTGACTCTGCCAATGCTCCCTATGGCGAGAAAACCACGGACGAAGTGCGTGCCCTTTCGTCGCGCATTGTGGATGGCTTGGTGGAAAGGGGCTGCAAGGCCATCGTAATCGCCTGCAATACCGCCACCTCAGCCGCTGCGGAAGTGCTTCGAAATCGGTATTCCACGATTCCGATCGTGGGCGTTGAACCCGCCCTTAAGCCTGCGGTGCTGGCAAGACGCCATGGGCGCGTGCTCGTCATGGCAACGCCGATGACGGTGCGACTAGAGAAGTTCCAACAGCTGTTGGGCGAATGGGGCGGCGAGGCAGAGGTTGATTCTGTTCCGTGTGCGGGCCTTGCCGCGCGAATAGAGCAGGGCAATTTGGATGCGCCTGATCTTGCGGACCAACTCCAAAAGCTTGTGGGACCATATGCGAATCGCGTGGATGCCGTGGTGTTGGGATGTACGCACTATCCGTTTATTCGTCGGCAAATAAAGAACGTGGTGGGAGACGTGCCATTCTTTGACGGCGCAGAGGGAACTGCCCGGCAGCTGCATCGCAGGCTGGAGGAAGAAGGTTTGCTTAAAGAGGGTATGTCACCTGGGAACGTTAGGTTTATCTCGAGCAAAGACGATCCGGAGGAGCTTAAGCTCTATAGGAGCTTTTTTAAACGGGCATAGCAGTGGTTGGAGCGTGGCCTCAACTCGAGGTCAGAGGAAAGGTGTCTTGCTAAAAAAAGCCCGCCGCCATAAAGGCGACGGGCAAAATCGTTGCAGCTAAAGCTTACTTAAGAGCCTGCTCTACCGCGACGGCGCATGCGACGGTGCAGCCAACCATGGGGTTGTTGCCCATGCCGATAAGACCCATCATGTCTACGTGTGCAGGCACGGAGGAGGAGCCGGCGAACTGGGCGGAGCTGTGCATACGACCCATGGTGTCGGTCATGCCGTAGGAGGCGGGGCCGGCATGCATGTTGTCGGGATGCAGCGTACGGCCGGTGCCGCCACCGGATGCGACGGAGAAGTACTTCTTGCCAGCGAGCGTGCGCTCCTTGAAGTATGTGCCCGCCACGGGGTGCTGGAAGCGCGTGGGGTTCGTGGAGTTGCCGGTAATGGAGATGTCGGCATTCTCGTGCCACATGATGGCAACGCCCTCGCGGACGTCGTCGGCGCCGTAGCAGTTAACCTTGGAACGAGGACCATCGGAATAGGGGATGGTCTGTACGACCTCAAGCTCGCCCGTGAAGTAGTCGAACTTGGTCTGTACATAGGTGAAGCCATTGATGCGGGCGATAATCTGGGCGGCGTCCTTGCCGAGGCCGTTCAGGATAACGCGCAGCGGTTTCTTGCGAGCCTTGTTGGCGTTGTTGGCGATGCCAATGGCGCCCTCAGCGGCTGCGAAGGACTCATGACCTGCCAGGAACGCGAAGCACTCGGTGTCCTCGCCGAGCAGCATCTCGCCCAGGTTGCCATGGCCCAGACCCACCTTGCGGTCCTCGGCTACGGAGCCGGGAACGCAGAAGGCCTGCAGACCGATGCCGATGGCGGCAGCGGCCTCAGCGGCGTTCTTGACGCCCTTCTTAACGGCAATGGCGCAACCAAGGGTATAGGCCCACTTGGCGTTCTCGAATGCGATGGACTGGATGTCCTCGGTGATGTCGTAGGGGTTGAAGCCGAGGTCGGTGCAAATCTTCAGTGCTTCCTCGAGGTCGGCGATACCATACTCAGCGAGCGTCTTGTTGATCTTGACGATGCGGCGCTCATAGCCTTCGAACGAAACTGCCATCTATCTCACTCCCTTCCTGTATTTACTCTTTGCGCGGATCGATGGTCTTGGCGGGAGCATCCCACTGGCCGTAACGACCGGTGTTGGCCTTAATGGCCTCATTGGCATCCTTGCCAGCCTTGACGTCTTCCATGAACTTGCCGAGGTTAAGGAACTCGAAGCCGATGATCTCGTTGTTGTCGTT
>JAFWKQ010000107.1 GCA_017545665.1 Atopobiaceae bacterium | reverse complement strand
TGAAAGGCGCTATGGTCCGCTAGGGTTCTCCCCGTCGATTAGCCATCGAGATTTCACATTCGCCCACACTTCATGGGTTGTATCTAACCGGTAATTGGCACGGAGCGCCTGCAGCTGACGGTAAAATGAACGTGTGACATCAGGACGGAGGAACTCATGCCAGACAGAACAATGACCGAAATGGAAAAGCTCAAGGCGGGCCTGCCGTATCGCTACGATGACCCCGAGCTGGTAGAGATGAAGGACACGGCATCGCTTCGCTGCGCAAGGCTCAACGCAACCGACCCTCTCGACGCGGCCGGACGCGAGGCTGCGGCGCGCGAGCTCCTGGGCGAGGCAGGCCCGGAGCTCGACATACAGCCTGGGTTCCACTGCGACAACGGCAAGAACATCCGCGTGGGCAGACGCTTTACGGCCAACTTCAACGTGACAATCCTTGACGGTGCTTCCGTCACTTTCGGCGACTATTGCATGGTGGGACCGAACACCCTCATCGCCACGACCGGCCATCCGATGGATCCGCAGGGCAGGCGTGATCGGCTGGCCATCAGCAAACCCATAGCCTTCGGTGATGACGTATGGATTGGCGGCAACTGCACCGTTCTGGGCGGCGTAACCGTTGGCAGCAACGTCGTCGTGGCCGCGGGTGCCGTTGTGACCAAGGACGTGCCCGACAACTGCGTCGTAGCGGGCGTGCCCGCCAGAATCGTGAAGAACCTTGAGGAAGGATAGACGTGAAGCACACGTGCAAGATCACCGTCATCGACAAGAAATGCTACCCGGAACTGCAAGCCGCCTACCTCGCCGACCCCGATAGCGGGCCATGCCCCTGCTTCGAGGTCGGGCAGGAGTACGTGTTCCGCCGCGAGGCCGGAGCCGACGACTTCTACCATTTCGGTCGCGAGCTCGACCCGCCGTTCCCCTGCGCCGAGGCGTGGGATGCTATCAGCCGTTACATCTACACCGCACTCGCGGGTGGCGCCATCATGAAGAACTGGACCAACGACGAGCGCGTCATGATCGCTTGCTGCAATGACGGGACGCGCCCCGTCGTCTTCAAGATCGAGCGGATTGACGAGGCCGAGACCGACGAAGAGCGCGCGTGGCTCGCTGGGCACGATTTCAGCCACAGCAAGGCAGACGCCTATACGGGATAAGGCTAACGTTGAGCAGGTTGGGCATTGATCTCACCCCCGTCGGCGGTCGTTGCCGGACAGCTTGATCTCATGGCACATCTGCCGGAGCCTCGACACGATCGCGCATGCGCTCTCGCGCTCTCCTTGGCGCGCGATGCGCTTCTCCAAGCCGGCGAGGTCGTATTGCGACGTGACGATGAGGGGTCTCATGGCCTCGTAGCGGTAGTTGACGATCTGGAAGATCATGGAGGCCGACCATGCGGAAGCCGACTCCTTGCCGAGGTCGTCCAGGATGAGGACGTCGCTGCTCGCGAATCGGAGCACGGCATCCAGCGACGATGCCTCCTTGCCGTAGGTGTCCTGGATGTCTTCGAGCATCGCGAGCGTTGTCGTGAGCACCACGGAGTAGCCCGCATCGATGAACGTGCAGGCAAGAGCGCTTGCGAGGTACGTCTTCCCAGTTCCAACGCTGCCGTGGATGTAGAGCCCGCGGCCGTCATCGGAGCCGAACCTCTCCATGTACTGCTGCGCTTTTACCTCGTCGACCGTCGCCTCCAGGTATCGCTTCTTCACACCGGAGCGGATGAGCTTTACCTTGCGCTCGCGCTCTCGCATCTTCAGCTCGTACGCTTCGGCCTCCTTCACCGCGTTCGCCTCGCCTTCGCACCCGCAAGGCTCGAACGCGACCCAGGCGACGCGGCCGTTGAGCATGACGCCTCTGGGCTCGAGGATGCGACCGCAGAAGGGGCAGTCCGTGCCTTCGCTTTTCGGGCTGTTCAGCCCTTGCTCTTTTGCCATTTCTGGCGTTATGAAATGGCTTTCGCCTCCATGTAAGCCGGACATATCAAAGATCCTCTCCTATGAACTCTTTGTTTTCGGACTTTCTTATCGGATGAACTTCTCTCAGGCGACGGCATGCAGTTTCTTCATGGGGCACGGCGGTGCCGCCTGAAATTTCTTCATGGG
>JAFWKQ010000106.1 GCA_017545665.1 Atopobiaceae bacterium | reverse complement strand
GGTCCGCAGGCGGCGACTCACGTAGTGAGCGAGCGGAGCGAGCGCGGAGCCGCTTGCGGGCCGCATCGCAGCGTGGGATGTGGGCGCCAATGGCTGTTTGCATTGCGCTGCGGTGTGTTTGCCCGATAAAGCGTGCTGATTGCTTCCTTTGACTGTTACCATAAGAATGTATGGTTGCTTTACAGGAAAGAGGGGAGTTTGCATGAGCGACGAAAAACAGACCGAGAAAGTCACTGCGGACGAAGTTAACGCAGGCGAGGCTATCGCGGAGGAAGCCACCGCGGACGAGGCCACCGCGGACGAGGCGCAGGACACCGCTCAGAAGGCTCATGATGAGTACGTTGCCTCGCTGGCGGCTAGGCTTGCCGAGCTTGCGGCAAAGGGCCAGCAGGTTTTGGAGTCACTGGGCAAGAAGATTGACGACGCCGACGCTGCCTATGACGAGAAGGCAGCTGCCACGCAGGCACAGGTCGATGGCTTTGCCGCCAACATGCAAGCGCATATGGAGAAGGCTACCGCCCAGCTCGCAAAGGACCTCGACGTCATTTCGCAGACAATCGACGAACGGATTGGAAAGCCTGAGCCAGAGGAGGACTCAAAGCCGTACGAGGCTCAGTTCACGCCCGCTGCCCAAGCGTTTAGGGATCGCATGCAAGTGGGCGCGCAGAGTGAGCTTTTGTATTCCGACCCCGAGTTCGTTGAGCGCTTTGCCAACTTTGCCTTTGACGATGTGGTTTCGGATGTGGATCTGCCCGACAGGACGCGTTTTATCTGCTGGCTTGCCACGCTGCTTGGCTGCCAGGGCATCGACGAGTTCCGCATGCTCCTTCCCGCCGCGCTCAACATGGGCGTTGAGCCTGAGACAGTAAAGGAAATCGTGTATCAGGCGACGGCGTACTTGGGCATTGGACGCACCTATCCGTTCCTCGAGGCGACTAACTACGCGTTACTGGGGGCGGGCGTGGAGCTTCCGCTCAAGGCGCAGGCCACCACTGAGCCTAACGAAGAGTCACGCTACGAGGGTGGCGAGAAGGCACAGGTTGCCTGCTTTGGCGAACAGATGCACGGATACAAGGATCGCGGCGCTGCCGATTACCCGCACATCGCCCAATGGCTGGTGAAGAACTGCTTTGGCGATTGGTATACGCGTGGTGGGCTCACCATTCCCGAGCGTGAGCTGATCACCTTCTGCTTCATTGCTGCGCAGGGCGGTTGCGAGGCGCAGCTCAAGGCGCATACCGCCGGCAACGTGCATTGCGGCAACGATCGCGACTTCCTCATTAAGGTCGTGAGCAACAACGTTCCCTTTATCGGCTACCCACGCTCGCTCAACGCGATGGCAATCGTCGAGGAGGTTACGGGAACTCAGGAATAGTCGCTTGCCTGCGTTCGCCCTGCGCCTTGGCATGGCTTCCGTTAGTCCATTCGGCCCGTATGCACGGTTGGCTGCATGCGGGCCGAATGGTTGGTTTCGTTTCGCTGCGCATGCATGCGATTCAGGCGGAAGACGTTAGGAAGACGTTAGCTAGAGAAAGGTCCATAAATGCATGTGCCACATCTTGTGTTTGCCTGCGACTCGTTTAAGGGCACGCTGAGCTCCGCCAAGACGGCCGAGCTGCTTGCGCGGGCTGCCTCTGAGGTTATGCCAACCGCTACGCATACGGCCATCCCCATGGCCGATGGCGGCGAGGGTACCCAAGACGCCCTTGTGGCAGCGCTGGGTGGAACGAGCGTGGCAGTGACGACACATGGCATGGCGATGGGCTCTCCCGACCACGCCAGTGTTGACGAAGCGAGTTTTGGTGTGCTGCCAAATGGCACGGCTGTCATAGAGATGGCGCAGGTGGCGGGCATTAGGCAAAGTACCCTGCTGCCACAGGACGTGGCGCGCTACGGCACGTTTGGCGTTGGCGAGCTCATACGAGCGGCTCTCGATCGCGGTTGCGGGCACATTATTGTTACGCTCGGTGGGTCGGGCACCAACGATGGTGGCATGGGCATGATGCAGATGCTCGGCGCTCGCTTATTGGACGAGGACGGTAGCGAGCTGAGCGGAATCGCAACAAATCTCGGTCGCGTGCGGAGCATTGACCTTTCGGGCATGGATTCGCGTATTGCACACACGCGCTTTACGGCCATGTGCGATGTGGACAATCCGCTTACCGGATCCGATGGAGCGACGTACACCTTTGGGCCCCAGAAGATAGGCAGGCCACTGGGATGGAAGGACGACGTGCTCAACGAGCTCGAGACGGGTATGATCGGCTACGAGGGCGTACTCGAGCATACCTTCGGACGCAAGGTGGGCAGCGTTCCCGGTGCGGGCGCGGCAGGAGGTTTGGGTGCCGCATGCCTTGCTTTTTTGGGCGCGGAGCTCAAGCCCGGCATTGATACCGTGCTTGACCTTGTGGGGTTTGACGAGCTGCTCAAGCAGACCGACCTCGTTGTGACGGGGGAGGGAAGGCTGGACGCCCAGACCGCACATGGCAAGGTGGTGTGCGGCATTGCCGCGGCGTGCGCAAAACGAGACGTCCCCTGCGTTGCCATTGCCGGGAGCGTGGAGCCTGGCGCCGAGGAGCTCCGTGGACTTACGGCCGCGATGCCGTTGGCGCTTGGTCCCTGTAGCCTTAAGGAGTGCATGGAAAACGCGGAGGACCTGTTCTTTCGTGCGGCAAAGCGTACGCTTGGCCTGTATGCAGCTGGGCTTGGCGCAAACTGCGCGCGTTAGGCGCCAAGATCGCTTACGCATGGCGCCTCTCTGGTGTGCTAGGTGCCCTCATAGGGGATGTCGTCTGTTCCGCAGAGCCACAGGAGTGCCTGCTTTGCGGACGGCTCGGTGCTGGAAGGACGCCTCCAATGCTCGATGAGCGTTTGCGGGGGCCGTGCCCACGTGAGCGTGCGAGGGTTTCCGTCTAGATCCCAGATCGCTCGGTTGGGATTGCGCTCGGGGGAAAGAAAGCGTTCCACCTCGTGAGGGTCATCCATTCTTGCAAGCAACGTACCGAGCGTGAGCGTTGGCAGTGTGTCTGCGTCTTGGTTGAGCTTCCTCAGCATGTGCGACAAGAGCGTGAGCGTCCCAAGGTCGTTGACGGCAATGTGTGCGTGGGAGGGAAGATGCGCCGCAACCTGCGGCAGCGCCTCTGCGAGCATGCGCTGCTCGGCGTTGGAAAGGGGAGGGACGAGCAGCGTAAGGGAGGCAGCGCTGCCGCTTTCCAACACCGCACGTCCCCAGCAAAGCCCCTTGATCGCTCGTAGGAACTCCTGGGTGCTTGTCTCACTGCCCAAAAACCTGCGGCTCTCGTTGGTCCTCGGCAAATCAACAGGCTCTAAGGCGCTGCGGCTTTGCGTGTAGGGGCCAAAGTAGCAGCTGCATTCATGGCCAAAGGTATGACGGTACAAGGCTCGTCGTTGCTCGTCGCCATCCAGCTGATGGGCAACTTTCAAAAATCGCAGGGCACGCAGCCTCTCCTCCAGAGGCCTTCCGCGACCTCCGAGCTTTGCCGTGTGGACACCTGCATCCTCAAGGGCATTGAGCTGGCAGGCGGCGCAAGGATGTGGCGCCAAGTAGTCGCATGCGCTACCCAAGCAGGCGTGCGTCTCGTAGTTTGTGTCAAAGGTGAAGAGCGGCGGTGCGGTATCGTCCCCCGTGTCCTCTCTTTTGGGATAGCTCACGCCATGACGATGCCGGCAGTAGCCGTCCACCCAGGGGCACTTGTCAAAGAAGACCATGCTGGCCGCCTCAATGTGGGGCATCTCCAAAAGGAGTGACGCCGCATCGGAGGGCTCCATAAAGCGGGGCAGGACTACGCGTGCAATGCCGAGGCGTGCGTATGCGCGTACTGTTTCGGTGTTTTGCGCCACGGCAAGGATCGAGAGCGTTTTGGTGAGACCATCCCGATTTCGCAGGCGCCACATGAGGCCAAGGTCGGACAGAATTACGCCCGTTCCGCCCCACTGCTCAAAGCACACGCAGAGCTCCTCGAGGTAATCCAGCATGGGTTCGGTATAGCGCGTGTTGAGGGCAAGGTGAAGCGGTACGCCTGCACGCTGAGCGGCCTCTATCGTTGTCTTCAGCTCGTTTGGGGTACGAATGTTTGCCGCTCCCTGGCGCCTGCTTACGGAGTCGTGGTTCCCATAGCGCTCGGCCCACCACGCGTCCATGTAGCCGCAATACAGCTCGCTGGCACCGGCCGCTGCGAGCGCGGAGACTTCGCTGGCGGCATTTACCGGTACGCTATAGCGCATGCGATCTCCCTTCTTGCAAAAGACAACCCCCTAAGTGAGGCCCTGACTGTGCGCCAGCTCCAGGAATAGCTCGTACGATTCCTCATTTGCCTCGGACAGCGTCGTTTGGAGCTCATCCAAGCCTGCGCCGTCACCCGTGAGGTGATAGACGGCGGCGGCGTACGGTTCCTTTATGGCGGCATCTGTCCACCTTTGCGTAAGGTCGTTCGCGTGCGTGGCAAATGCGTTATAGAGCCGTTCGGCTTCGCCCAGCTCGGCATCGCTTGGACTCAAGTCGCACCCGCGGAATGCTATGAGTCGGCTCATGGCGGCCCGGTGACTGTATATGCCAAGTTCCCAGAGTCTCTTGACCTCATTCGTGGCACCCTCAACCGTCTGCCCCTTGTGCCATAGGATGTATCCCGCCTGCAGGGCGATTCCCGTGTGCCTGAAGGCCTGAATCACATCCGGAAGCCGCGTCGTGTCGTATGCCTTGCGCCACTTGCGCAACGTCTGCGCATTAAGGGACTCAACGCCAACAAACACGCGCGTGAGACCAAGGCGGCGCAACGCCCGCAAACGCTCGGCGAGCCGATGCTGCCCTATGAGCGAAGCCATGCGCATCTCGAGCGCAAATGCGACGCGCACATCTTGTCGCCTGAGTTCGCGTCCCAATTCCTCAACGCGCGCAAGTGGGCCAAAGTCGTCATCCACAAAGTTGAAAATGGGTGGCAGCCCTGCCTGCCTAAGACGAGCGGATTCGCACGCTATCTCGTCCACGACGAGCCTCAAGTCACGAGGCTGCCACGTACGATATGACTCAGGCAGGTTGGGTGTCGCGCAAAAGGCGCACGACCCTGGGCACCCTCGTGAGGATTGGAGGTTCACCGCACAACCGAGGGTGGCATAGCGCACGAGGTTGGGGCGATATGCGGGCGACCAATCGTTGGGGCAAGCAACCGAATCCGTGTCCCCGTGACCGCGTATCCATGCGAGCAGCTGAGCCTCTCCCTCGTTGGGGATAAGGTGTACGCAGCTCGGTAAGCATTGTCTTGCCTCGCTGGGCGAGGTTGTCACAAACACGCCTCCAGCACAGAATAGCGCGTGGGGATAATACGCGCGCAGCCTGCTCACGATGCGAAGGGCGTCGGGGAGGTCGGAGGAGGTCATGAGCGACAATCCCACGTGTGTTGGCGAGCCATGGGTGTATGCGGAACGAACGACGTGCCAGAACGGCGGGGCTTCGATGCCGCGTTGTTGCTCTGCCGCGCAGAGCCTTCTATCTGCTATGTCCACGTGCTCGATTCCGTGTGCGCGCAGATATCCGGCTAGGCGTTCCAGTCCAAGCGGTTCGGCAAACTCCGTTTCGGCCACGTCGCAGTTAGGTCGTATGAGCAGTACGCGAGGCATTTGACGCTACTTGCTGCTTTTGGATGAGGAGCCGCTCTTCTTGCTCGAGCTGCTCGAGCCGCTCTTCTTGCTCGAGCTGCCCTTGTCGCTCGAGCTGCTAGAGTTGCTCTTCTTGCTCGAGCTGCCCTTGTCGCTTGCGCTGCCCTTGCTGCTAGAACTGCTGCTCGAGTTGTCTTTAGCATTGCCCGTTTCGTCCAGTAGCCCGCTTGGGCCAAGGCCGAGCTTGTTCGCTGCCGCATCGAAGTATGCTATGAGCGCGAGGACGTCCTTGTCGTCTGGACGCTTGCGGAGAAGCTCTGCCAGCTCCTCGCGCAAAGTCTCGTAGCCGCTCGTTGCGGTGTCCTTTTTGCCAGTTGCCCCGTCGTGCAGCTCCGTGTCGATGCGATCCCACAGGAGGTTGTAGGTTAGGTCGTTCGTGTAGTCGGAGGACTTTGCCGAAAGGTCGAATTTACTGTCTTGCTCCTTTGCAAGAGATTCCACGGAGGCGTTTACGTCCTTGATGTCGAATCCAAGGGCAACGCCTGCGGCTTGCGCATTGAGCGCCGGACCCGCATCGCTGGGGAACAGGTACATGCAGGTAAGAGCCTGAACGAATGCGTCCTCGTTGTGCTCTTGCTGCAAGAGGGCAAGCGCGAGGTTTACGTTGGCGCCGTAGTTGGTGGGATGTGCTTTGAGTATTTTGCTGTATGCTTCCTCTGCGGCTGCATAGTCGCCCTTTTTGTAGGCTGCGTTCGCGTTGGTAAGCTCCTCTTGCTGCTCTTTCGTGAGCTTGGCGTCCTGCTTCTCTTTGGGTGCAGCTGCTTTGATTTCCTCCCCGGCCTTCGTTGCCTTGTCCACATACTCCTTGAGTTCGGAGGCGTCGCGGGTTGTGCGCCCCTCAAAGGTGTTGGTTGGCTGTTGCCCGGTTCCCTGTGCGCCGCCTCCCGCGCACGCAACGAGGAGCGTACAAACGATTATGCCCAATAACGCGCAGATTAAGGCCTTGCACTTCCTATGGCTTCTCATGCGTATCGCCCTCCTTCTAGTGAACGGGCACGCAGGCACACGGAGAGCCGCAGCTTACGGACTGGCAACTGCAAACCTGCGTTGAGTTTGGAACCGAGTTGGCTGGGTTTGCGGGGCAGGGAATCGTGGGGGTAGTGGGCGAGGGAGTGGTTGAGTGATAGCTGTTGCAGGTACACACGTCCTGGCAAACGCAAACCGTGTAGGTTGTTGTTACCGTGTCGCAACTGCAGTACTCGCCCATGACCTTCGTGTCAAACGATCCGTCCTTTTTGTCGAACCCGTCGACGAAGAAGGTCTTCATGCCAGGCTTGAACACCTTGTTACCGTCCACGATGATTTCTATCTGCGGTTTTGGCAACGCCTCGGAATTGGCGCCATTCGCAAGCTCGCGGTCGTCGAAGTCGCTGTTTGACTTACTCATCTGGGGGCCTCCAATCAAGCCTGCGCTGAATCTGGTTGAGGGTAAGGGTGCGGTTTATCTCGCAGCGTACGCTGCCGTGGTGTTCGTGTAGGTCTATTCCGTCAAGCACTTTGGCCGCGCAGTCACCCGCGCAATGCCAACGACAAAAGCAGTTGTCGCAATAGCGGATGTTGTGGACGTTCAGGCTTGAGAGCTCCTTGAGCTTTTGTTCGTCGAATACGAAGTCGCCCTTCCTGGCGTCAAACCGACCAAAGAAGAAGCGCTTGGACCGTGGGTCTGTGGCATAGCTCACCTCGTAGCAGGCGGTGACGTCTCCTGTGGGCGTAACGGTAAAGGAGCCGCTGCTTACCTTGCAGAAGGAATCAACCAGCATGTCTTGGCGAGCGCCGGAATACACCAAGCGCACCCCGCGCTCTTGTCCGACGGCCAACGCCTCAAGATAACGCTTGATAAACACCTTGGAGCTTGGCATGGCGTTGCTAGATTTCTTGCAGCGGCCGCATTCCCATACAGGCTCGAAGTGCAGCTGTTCGAGACCAGGGTAGTTGTCGGCCACAAAGCTCACGATGTCGGCCATGGAGTCTACCATGTTCGCCGTCACCGTGGTTCGGATGCCAAAGTTGACGCCTGCCTCTCCCAGACGTCTCATCGTGCGGTCTACCGCAACAAAGGATCCGCGTCCGTTGGCCGTGGGACGATTTGCGTCCTGAAACGCAGGCAGCCCGTCAAACGAGATGTTGATCGACCCGAAGTTGGCTACCACGAAGTCAAGCTGTTCCTCGCTTAGCACTCCGTTGGTCGCAGCGTTAAAGACCGCCGGAACCCCAAGCTCCTCGGCAACGTCTTGCCCGTAGAACACGATTTCGCGAATGAGGTCGAAGGCACAAAAGGGCTCCCCGTTGCCGTGTATGGACACGAGGAAGTTATGGATGGGCGCCCCTTCTGCCGCGCGCTCCTTGGCGTTGCGCGCAATGAGGTCTATGGCCCGCTGGGCCACCTCAAAGCGCATGGTCGTGAGCGGCTCGCCATTTCCGCCACCCTCGCCGCCGAAGGCGTAACAATAGCTGCACCGCAGGTTGCACCGATTGGTGGGGAAGAGCGTTACTTGCGTTGGCCTAAAGTCCGTATCGTGACTCGGCCGTGTGTGGCTGGCAAAGAAGCCCCGCTCCCTAAGTTCGTCAACCACGAATCGTTGGTCCTTGTCCATCGCGTCGTAGGAGGAGGGGTCCCTTGCAAATGCCAATGCCGCCTGAATGGCGGTGGCGTTCGCACGTGCGATGAGCCCTGCCAAAGGCGCATACAGAATGGGACCCTCCTCGTCTTGCAGCACAAAGAGCTCGGGTGACGCGAGTCCCGCGGAGTTAGCGGCACTCATGCTTTGTTCTCGCTCAGGTTCACGAGCACCGTGTTGGCAAGGTAGCCTGCCTGCCCAAGAGCCACAAAGAAGCATGCGACGTCTGCGGGGTTGACCGGCGTCGACACGGCGCTTGCCATCTCGTCGAGGGTCATCGTGCCGTCGGCAAGGCGAATGAGCTCTGCCCCGGTTGCGTCAACATTGAACAGATGCGTACCTCCACGCATGCCTCTTACGGTGTTGTCTTTGCCGACGAGCTCGATGCCTGCCTGCATGACAGGGCCAACGCAGAACTCGGGGTTTGGTATAAGGGGGGTAACGAACGGGTGGCTCGCGCCGCTTGCGGTAGCGCCGCCCACGCCAGCCAGTGCCGTAAGAGCGACAAAGCCGAACGCTCCCCGTATGAACGACCTTCTTTCCATATGGATCCCTTCCTCAAGGTAAACTCAGCGTATCACAAGTAAGGATGCTCGTTGCCGTTGCGCCGGTAGGCGTGCGATGCGACGCGCGAACAGCCCAAGCGATGGGGTGAACTTTATGGAGAAAGCGTATGCGTTGGTGCCTATATTGTTGCGTCAGAGTGCTCTCGCCGAATTAACGCAGCCAATCATCCGGAGTTGGGGTAGCGAACAATGCCCCACTTGTGGATACTGAAGAAGGCAATGCCATCACATTGGTAGTTTACTTTCCCAGCGCGAGGACCACAGGGGTCGAGCGCGGAAACGAGAGGAGAAATCATGGCAAGTCTCGATCTGAGTACCGACGAGGTCGTCGAGGACATCAAGCCCATCGTACTCGTCATATCCGACGCGCGCGGAGACACCGCTTACAGCGTAGTCGTGGCCGCCGCGGCTCAGTACGAGGTTGACGCGCTCGATATCGTTCGCCTTCCGGACGCACGGAACGTTACGGATGTAATTACTTTCTTGGACGCCCAAGAAGAGGGCCGTCCCATGGCCGTGTTCCACACCTTCGTGGACGAGCGCCTTCGTCGGGACGTGCGCCACGAGCTCGTTCGTCGCGGCATTCCCTCCATCGACCTTCTGGGACCGGCCGTCACTGTGCTTTCCACGCTCACGGGCGAAGAGCCGTCCAACCAAATCGGCGCCCTGCGCGACCGTCTTGCTGCCAACTAGAACAAAAGAGGGCCAAAGGGGACAGTCCCCTTTGTACCCAACGGGAAAAGAGGGCCAAAGGGGACTGTCCCCTTTGGCCCTTTTTCTGTGTTTTGTTGTATGAGACAAAACGAATGTAACAATGCGCCGTCCGTTCTGCTATGGTTGCTGTTATTTGGGGCGCAAGAGCGCCAAAGTTCGCAACAAAGGAGTTGTACATGGCAGAGAAGCATGTGTATCGCTTCGGATTCGCAGCCGATGGCAAGACTAACGTAAGTGAGGTCGCTGGAGCCACCGTCGACGAGGCCAAGTGGATCACGGGTGGCAAGGGTGCCAACCTTGCCGAGATGGCGTACCTGGGTCTTCCGGTTCCCGCTGGCTTCACCATCACTTGCCAGACGTGCGTCGAGTACTCGAATGCTGGCAACGTGTGGCCCGAGGGCGTTCTGGACGAGATTGACGAGTACCGCAAGGACCTCGAGGAGCGCATGGGCAAGAAGCTCGGCGACTCCGAGGATCCGCTGCTCGTATCCGTTCGTTCCGGTGCTCCGTTCTCCATGCCTGGCATGATGGACACCGTTCTTAACCTTGGCCTTAACGACGATTCGGTTCAGGGCCTCATTAAGCAGACCGAGAACCCCCGCTTTGCCTACGACTCCTATCGTCGCTTCGTGCAGATGTTCTCGAGCGTCGTTATGGGCGTTTCTGGTCAGCTCTTCGAGGATGCCATTACCGCAAAGAAGGCAGAGAAGGGCGTAAAGCTCGACACCGAGCTCGACGCCGACGACCTGAAGGACCTCGTTGCCACGTTCAAGCAGATTTTTGCCGACAACGTGGACGTTGCCGATTACCCCGAGGTCGAGGTTGACGGCAAGGCCGTGTTCCCGCATGACCCCATCCTCCAGCTCCGCCTTGCCGAGCAGGCCGTGTTTGGTTCCTGGAACACCGAGCGTGCCATCCTGTACCGCAAGCAGAACAAGATCGACGACTCGCTGGGCACCGCCGTAAACGTTCAGGTGATGGCCTTCGGCAACAAGGGCAACACCTCTGCGACCGGCGTCGCCTTTACCCGTAACCCGGCCGACGGCACCAACGAGCGTTATGGCGACTATCTGGTTAACGCCCAGGGCGAGGACGTCGTGGCGGGCATCCGCAACACCGAGCCCATCGCCAAGCTCCCCACCGAGCCGGGCCTGGAGGAGGCTGGCAAGCAGCTCTATAAGGTCTTCGAGATTCTTGAGGATCACTATGCGGACATGATGGACCTCGAGTTCACCATCGAGCAGGGCAAGCTCTACATGCTGCAGACCCGCGTGGGCAAGCGTACCGCGCTTTCCGCCCTTAGGGTTGCCATCCAGATGGTCGAGGAAGGCCGCATTACCAAGGAAGAGGCTGTAATGCGCGTTGCTCCCGAGCAGCTCGACCAGCTTCTGCACCCGCAGTTTGACGCCGACGACATCAAGGGTCGCGACATCATTGCCAAGGGCCTCAATGCCTCGCCTGGCGCTGCCGTGGGCGCCGTGGTGTTCTCCTCCGAGGATGCCGTTGCCTATGCCGCCGAGGGCAAGCCTTGCATTCTCGTGCGCTGGGAGACCACGCCCGACGACCTGCCTGGCATGGACGCCGCCGACGGCATCCTGACCTCGCATGGTGGCAAGACCAGCCACGCTGCCGTTATTGCGCGCGGCATGGGCGAGCCCTGCGTCTGCGGCGCAGAGGCGCTTCAGATCAACGCCCCCCAGAAGACCTGCGTTATCGCCGGCACCGACGTCGTGCTGCATGAGGGTGACGTCATTTCCATCGACGGCTCCACGGGCAACGTGTACATGGGCGAGGCCAAGCTCGTTCGTCCCGAGCTCGGTGGCGACCTGCAGACCATCCTCGACTGGGCCGATGAGGTCCGCTTCGACGAGGCTCGCGGCCGCGTGATGGGCGTGCGCGCCAATGCGGACAATCCCGACGATGCTGCGCTATCTCGTGAAAACGGTGCCGTGGGCATCGGTCTGTGCCGTACCGAGCACATGTTCCTGGGTGACCGCAAGTACCTCATCCAGAACTTCATCCTGGCTGACGACCCCGAGGTCAAGGCTGACGCTCTTGCCAAGCTCGGCGAGGCCCAGAAGGGCGACTTCCTTGGCATGTTCAGGGCCATGGCAGGCCTGCCCGTGATCGTGCGCCTGCTCGATCCTCCTCTGCACGAGTTCCTGGACAGCCCGCGCGAGCTCGAGGTAGAGATCGCCAAGCTCGAGTCTGCGAGCAAGGCCATCGAGGCTGCCGCTATCACCGACGAGACCCTGCTTGCCCTCAACGACGAGCTGGAGAAGGCGCTTGCCGTCAAGCAGGCACTGCTCAAGCAGCTTGACTCCTTCCAGGAGGCCAACCCCATGCTCGGCACCCGTGGCTGCCGTCTGGGCTTCCTGTATCCCGAGCTCAACCACATGCAGTTCCGCGCCATCTGCGCAGCTGCCGCCGAGCTCATCAAGGAGGGCATCGACGCCAAGCCCGAGATCATGATTCCTCTCGTGGCCTTCTCCGAGGAGCTCAAGCACCTCCGCTGGATGTGCGAGGACGACATCAAGGCAGTGTCCGAGGAGTACGGTGTCAAGCTGGAGATTCCCATCGGCACCATGATCGAGCTGCCGCGCGCTGCCATCACCGCCGACCACATTGCCAAGTACGCTGACTTCTACAGCTTCGGCACCAACGACCTCACCCAGACCTGCCTCGGCTTCTCACGTGACGACGTCGAGTCCTCCTTCCTGGACACCTACATGAACGAGAAGCTCATCAAGACCAACCCGTTCGCGACGCTGGACCGTGGCGTGGCTCGCCTCGTGGAGATGGGCGTAAACGGCGGCAAGGCCACCAACCCCAACATCGTCTGCGGCGTATGCGGCGAGACCGGTGGCGACCCCGACTCCATCCAGAAGTACTATGACCTCGGCCTTGACTATGTGTCCTGCTCGCCCTTCCGCGTGCCCATCGCGCGCCTTGCGGCTGCCCAGGCCAAGATCAACAGCAACGGCGGCGCCAAGAAGATCGAGAAGTAACTTGGTCTCATAGCGTCACCACGAGAGGGGGCCTTCGGGTCCCCTCTTTTTTGTTTGCAATACCGTCGTTGCGGACAATGCTTGTTGCGCTCAGGACTCGAACAGCGCCATGCGAACTCGCCTGAGCGCAACAAGCATTGTCCGCACTCGCGATCGGCGTACAATAGGGGAGTCGAAGGGAGCTCTCGTGCGTAAGATATTTGCAACCATACTTTGCATCTTTGTGGCGGTCGGACTCTTGGCTTGTTCTGGTCAGACTTCTCAAGAAAAGGGGGAGAAGGATGGTAAGAAGGAGTCGGAGACTATTGCTGCAAAGAAGCTCGATGAGTATTCGTGGGACGAACTGTCGCGCATATCGGCGGAAATCTCCGCCGCCGCATCGGACGAGGCGGGACGTGAGGTTGCAAAGCGATACGGACTCGTGGAAGAGGACGGCTCTCTTAGTGGGCAAACGAAGATGATCGTGCTCGACAACAAGCGCGCGCTTGACGTGCGGCTTGTGGGCATTCGCCACGACGATAAGGCCGATGGGTCGGGGAAGGCGGGACTGACCTTTATGACCGTAGGCGCCGTGGACATTCGTCCCATGAACAACGAGGACACCATCGAGGGTGGATGGGAAGCGTCGAGCCTGAGGGCATGGCTCGCGAATGAACTCCCCCCGCGACTGGACGAAGACTTTGCGAAGGCACTCGTTGCGGTGAACAAGCTCACCAACAACAAGGGCCTTACCGATAACCTCGAAGACGTTACCGTCACGCAGGACAAGCTCTGGGTCTTCTCGGTACATGAGGTGTGTGGAGACGTGACGTGGGACATAGACGAGTACTTCCAGAAGCGCGGTTACGAAGACGTCGATGGCATGCTGAATGCCGAGGGAGCGCAGTACGAGGCATTCGTGAAGGCGGGAATAACCGGTACGAGCGGTCCAAGCGAGTTCTTGTCGCTCAAGGACTCCACGGGCACATCCCCTTGGTGGTACAGGACGCCACATCCCTTTGACTTCCAAGGGTTCGGCGACACCGGAACCCATGGCTACTTTTACCGCGTGATGGATACGGGCTATCCGAACTCCATGGGTGCGCCGCAGGATCTCTCGTCGGTGGTCGTTGGCTTCTGCGTGTAGGCGTGAGGGGCACACAAAAGGTTGGAAAAGCACGAAAACCCTGCGAGGGAACCTCCTCTCGCAGGGTTTGCGCAGAATCGATGGGCTGTGTCGCTGCGTCTATGCGTTGGGTCCCCAAATGACGACGCGCTTATCGGGGGCAAGATACATGCCGTTGCCATTGGTTACACCAAACGCATCGTAGAACTCGTCGAACATCTGAGCGTTAACGTTCGTGCGCAAATAGTTAAGCGGGTGCGTGCCGGCCGAAAGGGCAAGAGATGTCCCTGGCGGGCTTACCGCACACCAGTAGCGCGCGTTGTCTTGGAAGAACTTTGCGTAGTCAACGCTGCCGAGTTTCTTTGCGCGCTCAAGCGAAACCTGCAGGCCGCTTAGGTCCGCCACTCCTTCAGTGCGCTTGTTTGCGCCATTCAAATATACGCCGTCCGAAATCTGGATCGTATTGAAGTAGTCGACGAGCTTTTGGCAGCGATCGACAAATGCCTTGGCAACGTCATCTGTAAAGATTGGGTTGGGCGTGCCATATGCATCGTACTGACTGCCCAAATAGTCGAAGCCATGGCTCATCTCGTGCCCAATTACCGTGCCAATGACAGCTAGCAATTCTTGCTCGCTCATGGAATCCGTATAGACGGCGCTTGTCACAAAACCAGGCATGATATTGATCGAATTGTTTGAGGGATCATAGAAGCAGTTCATCTCGGTGGCGCGAACAAAGCACCAAGAACTCATGGCCTTTGCTGGCTGATCTATGAGCTGCCTATCGCAGTCGTTGCGATATCGCTTGATTGCCAAGAGATTGCCCAGCATCGTGCCACCTTCTTCGGTGGGGGTGAGGCTGAGTTTGCCATAGTCATAGTAGCCGCCGTCGGGCTCAAGAACGTTAAGCGCCATGTGGTCAAGCTTCTCAATCGCCTTCCGTTTTGCCTCGTCACCCATCCACTTGGTGCTATTGAAGAGCTCCTTGTACGAATCAATAAGGTCATGCGTAAGCCGCAACAGGCGATCCTTTGCCTTGTTTCCCAGGATGTCGTATGCGTAGGTCTTGCCAATAACGGTGCTAAAGGTATCGATGGTGTTGCAGGACTCATAGGCACTTGTCTTTGCATCGGGCACCGCTTGATGCTGACTCGTATAGAACGATTCGTAGAGCTTGGGATCAATAATAGGTTGGCAGTCCTTCATCATGGAGAGTGTGACGAGCTTTTTAAGTCCATCGAGGTTGTTGTTGGTCCACAGTTTGTTTAGCTCGCCCATCCATGTGGATGAGAGAACGGCATAGGTATCCGAGCCGTCCTTGCCCGCCTTTGCTAGCAGCTCCCTAATGGGAACCTGTGGACAAAGCGCTTGCAGTTCATCCATCGTGTAGTTCTGGTTTGCATGGACGCATGCTCCATATTCCTGCTTGAGCAACTTGGAATTGTAGTCGGCATACTTGCCGTAGGAGCCTTCGAGACTCAGGCAGCTGCTGGTTAGCTCGCTTGCCTCCTCCTCGGAGAAGCCATACATCGTGAACACGCATCGCGCCCTCAGAATCCCTGGCATCAACGCCAATGTGTTTAAGTTCTTCACATCGGGATCGTCGGTGTCTTGGTAGTATTCCGCACCACCTATGGCTCCGTTCGAAAAGACGAACTTTGGCGCGATTACCACGATGTTGCGCTCGCGCATGTCGATTGTACCCATATAGGGGTCCACAAAGGGGACGAAGGGGAAGTCATCGGAGGCGAGCAACTCGTTCAGCTCGTCGATGGATGAGACCGCTTGGATGCGATCGTAATAGGGTTTTACTTCACTCAGGCCAGTTTTTGCGCGAGCATCGAGGTCGGCTGCCTGGTTGTAGAATATGCGTAGTTGATTGAGCTCGGGGCTGGACTTGGACGTATCTTCGATGGCTCTTGTTACCGAGTTCACAATCTCTGGTTGAGCATCCACTAAGGTGTTGCCACCAGACATTTGATGGTCGGCTATGTAGTCGTAGTTGGTATACAGGTAAAGGTCGTCTTTGACCTCGGGCTGCTCTATGGGGAGGTTGCCACCCTCGCAGCTGTTCACCCAAGGAGAGCCTCCCGTAGCAACTCGGTTTGAGCTCTCCTTATCCTCGCCTTTGCTCTGGCCGCTTGCCTGTTCCGTTTGGCTGGAATTCTCCGACGACGACTGACTGCCGCTATTCTGCGAAGAGTTGCCGCAGCCGGCCAGGCCAAGCACAATGACAAGGGCGAATGCCCATACCATCAATACACGCTTACACCCTTCGTTCTTCATGTTTGTTCCTCTCGAGAGCCAAAACTCTGCGGTGACACCCCAAAGTCGGGTTGTGGGTTGGCTTATCTTCATATCGACTACTCAAACGACTCTATGTTTTTGGCTGCGGCAGTAAGGAGCATACGTCCCAATACCACTGCCGCAACAACGCCTACAACCGAGATAATGGGCATGAATACCATGGGGTCAAGATGGACCAACGGCGTTACCAAGAGCGGCAGGGCAGAGTAAAGCAGACCAACGAGGAGCGAGCGCAGCTCGGCGCCACCACCTTTAAGCTCCTTTACGTTAACGTCGCCGTCATTTCCCCAGTTTACCTTTGGGCTAAGACTCTCGCTCCAAGCGCCTATGCACACCATGAGCCAGGAGGCGCCGAGCATGAGTACGACCCCATATACAACAATCAATGCGCTAATGGTCAACCGGCTAACGAGTATGAAGCCGCCTCCCGCCATAACCACAAGCGTGATGAGCACATTAATAATGTAGCCAGGCATTATCTTGGCGCGAAGCTGTGTGGAGATGGGCACGGGGATGAACTTCATATGTATCCAGTTGGAGCCTTCGCGCGAGACTCCCGTTGCCGCAACCTTGTTGCTGCAGGTGCAGAGCGATGTAAACGCCATGAGGGCAAGTACGGCAAATCCAGCGAAATTCGTGGTGGCGTCGCCTAGAGACCCCAGTTTTGCGAGCAGCTCCCCAACCGAGTCGGTAAAGAGCATGATGCCAAACATGATGGGCGAGATGACGAGCGGATACACCACGTAGTAGAGCAGCACCGACGAGTTGCGCACGATCTTGCGGACTTCGGTGGTCTGTAAGGCCTTGAATACGGGCGTCTGCTCCTGCGCGGTCTGTCCTCTATATGCGTCGGCCTTGCCTGCGCCCGAGGAGAGCGAGGTTACGATGCGCATGTAGAGCACGCGCCCAACGACCACGAAGACGGCAAACGACAAAAGCGAGAGCAGCACGAAGAGCCATGTTCCCAGAGGGTCGGCGTGCACGAAGGCGTATACGGCAAACCCGTAGGCCGGAAATGCCATAACGATGCTGCCAACGCCGGCGCTCATGCTGCCCAAAGCCTGCGCGATGCCAGCCTTAAGGTTCATGCTGTTAATAACGAAGTACATGCCAACGGAAAGGCCGAGCGTAATAACCGTGGTAAGGGTGGTGATGGCGTCCTTGCGACGTATGCGCTTGAACACCGAGGCAATAAGAATGGACAAGATGCCGGCATACGAGGTGGGCATGAGCGGCGTAAGAATAACCGCCAAGACGTAGACGACCCAATAGCGCATGCTCGCACCAGCGGCAATGCCCCAACCAGCCAGAGGAGCGGCGATGAACAGGAACGTCCACAGGTAAGATGCGGAAAGCACGCCGAGCGCTTTGGAGAGCACGACGGCAAAAGGCGAGACCGGCAATGGCAAAAGATCGTTTATGTCTGAGGAACCGAAGAAGGAGCTGAGGACGGTAGGCAACGAAAACGTAAACGTGAGCATGCCACACACCATGAACAGTATGTTATATAGGGTCTTCGCGAGGCCGAGCTTACCCACGATGCCGAATGCGGAGTATCCCAGCCAGCCAATACCGCCCAAGAACATGAGGGCGATGAGCGCGGTGCCCGCCATAGCGCCGTTGGCGCCGACCCTTTTCTCGACGGCAGCGCGAATGCCGCCAATCGATTGCGCTATTTGCAAGCGCGTGAGAAGAACAATGCTATTCATCAGACGTCACCTTCAGGAATATCTCTTCGAGCGTCATGTTGGGATGCTGTGCCTTGAGCTGCTCGAGCGTTCCCTCAAAGAGCTTGTGACCATGCGAAATAATGCACACGCTATCGCAGAGCTGATCGGCCGTCTCGAGCACGTGCGTGCTAAATAGTACCGAATGGCCGTTTGCCGCATGTTCACGCATCATCTCCTTGAGCTCGAAGGCGCCCTTGGGATCAAGTCCGAGCATCGGCTCGTCCAAGATCCACACGCTGGGGTCGTGGATGAGCGCACCCAAAATGTGAACCTTCTGGCGCATGCCATGGGAGTAGTCGGAAATACGCGAACTCAGAGCATCATAGATCTCAAAGCGATTGGCGTAATCTTCAATAAAAGGTCCGCGCTTGTCTGCGGGAGTGTTATATACATCGGCCATAAAAGTGAGGTACTCGATGCCCGTGAGGCGCAGGAAGCGATCGGGGTCGTCGGGTACGTAGGCAAACTGGCGCTTGGCCGCAATGCCATCGGAGGTTATATCGTGCCCGTTGATCGTAATGGTGCCCTCGTCAACGGAGTTTACGCCACAAATCATCTTGAGCGTGGTGGATTTGCCAGCTCCGTTGGGGCCAAAGAAACCGGTGATCTTGCCGTCCTCTACGGTCCAGGTGAGGTCATCGACGGCCTTGACCTCCTTTCCCGCATATGTCTTTGAGACGTGAGTGAGTTCTATCATGCGCTTCTCCAATCCTCATTTAGCAATGAAGCGTGCGTTAGACAAATACTAGCATTGCGTAATGGTTGAATCTGGCATTAGACTGGCAAACGTTGCCGTTCACGCCAAGCGCGTCGCGCACCTGCGATGCGGGATGCGCCCCGCGAGCGGCGACTCGCGAAGTGAGCGAGCGGAGCGAGCGCGGAGCCGTATGCGGCGTGTGGCGTAGGCGCGAGGTGCGCGACGCGCGGCTCCCGCGCCTGCGATGCGGGATGCGCCCCGCGAGCGGCGACTCACGAAGTGAGCGAGCTCGGAGCCGCATGCGGGCAGGGCGCTGGGGGCGCGAACGACAACAAGTATTGACTCTGCCTACATTTGATGTGAAGAGTTTGCAATGCCCGAGGTGATTTCGTATAATACCCCTCTGTGTGTTAAGGCTATGTGTCGCTTCGCATCGCGACGGCACCTCTAGAGACAGGAAAGATTATGGCCCAAGACTACATTGCCAGCATTGAGCAGGCACAGATTCGCGATGACATTCCCAGGGTCATCGTGGGTGACAACGTGCGCGTCCACTATCGCATTCGCGAGGGCGAGCGTGAGCGTGAGCAGGTGTTCCAAGGCGACGTTATTCGCATGAGCGGTGCCGGTGCACGCGAGACGTTTACCGTACGCAAGCTGAGCTTTGGCGTGGGCGTCGAGCGCACCTTCCCTCTGCACAGCCCCAAGATCGCCAAGCTTGAGGTCGTACGTCACGGTCAGGTTCGTCGTGCCAAGCTGTATTATCTCCGCGATCGCGTGGGCAAGGCCGCACGCATCCGCGAGAAGCGTATTTAGGGCAAAGAGCTCGTATAGGCAAGCAGAAGGGGACATGCCGCTTGGGTGTGTCCCCTTCGTGCGTAGAGATGGGGTTTGTCCATGTCGGACAAGGGAAAGATTCGCGCCAACGAACTCGCGGCGCTCATAGCGGGCGCAAAGGGAGCTGAACTTGCCGAATACGAACGTCGCTATGCCGATGACCCACGCAAGCAGGTGCAAGCGGCGCTTGCTCGTGCACGAAAAAGGCTGTTGCGCGACCAGGCGGAGCGTGAGCGAGTGGAAGCCATGTATGAGCTGCAGCGCGAGCTTGGCGGAAGCGGTGTCGTGCTTGGCGTGGACGAGGTGGGTAGGGGAGCCGTAGCCGGTCCCCTTACGGTGGCGGCAGTGGCTCTTCCGTATAACAATCCCGTGTGGGGGATAAACGATTCCAAGCAGCTCTCTCCCTCGCGTCGCGAGGCGCTTGCGCAGCAGATCGAGGATGTGGCGTTGGCAGTTGGCATCGCTCACGTTCCTGCCCAGAGGATAGACGAGGTTGGCATGGCGCAGGCGCTTCGTCTGGCAATGTCTGAGGCAATTGCCAATTCGGGCGCAGAGCCCGATGCCGTGCTTATAGATGGTAACCCCATACACGTGCACGAACGAGAGAAGTGCGTGGTAAAAGGCGATGCGCGCATAGCGTGCATTGCCGCGGCTTCCATTGTGGCAAAGGTTACGAGGGATGCGCTCATGGTGGGCTACGATGAGGTGTACCCTGGCTACCATTTGCGAGATTGCAAGGGGTATGCCTCTGCCGCACACGTTGATGCCATCCGCGAGCTGGGTCTCTCCGAGATTCACCGCGTGAGCTTTTGTGGTAACTTTGTGGAGACGCCTCGTCTCTTCTAAAGGCTGTTTTTAGTTTTCAACAATAAAAAATGAAAACGATACACGAGCTGCGCACGGAGGGCGCTCCTCGCGTTGCAGTTCCCGCTCTGGAAGCGGGGCAATATCTGCGACTGAGGGGGAATTTCGTGCGACATGACTTTGGTAAACCTGAGTTCCGGACCCGATTTAGGAGGAATGATGGCTATTACCGGAGTGGTGGGCATTGCGCCTATGGACAACGACATGCAAGAGGTCGTTCTTAGTTGCGAGGACTTCGGCCTCGGAAAACCCTTGGCCGAGTGCGGAAACAAACAGCTTGGACGTCTTGGAGAGGAACTGGCTTCACTATATCTTGAGTCCATGGGCATGGAGTTGCTGGAGAGGAACTGGAGCTGCAGCTTTGGCGAAGTGGACATAATCGGCGAGCAGGACGGCAGGCTCGTAATGGTAGAGGTGAAGCTTCGCGTCGTTGCGCGCGAGGATTTTGACGTGGCTCCGGAACTTGCCGTGGACTATCGCAAGCAGAGTCGGTATCGCAAACTCGCACTCATGTACCTCTCCCGCCAAACGCGACTCGACTCCATTCGCTTTGACGTCGTTGGCGTAAAGCTTATGAGTGAGCACGAAGCCCAATTGCGGCACTATGTTGGTGCCTACGAATGGGATGACTAGCCATGGGACGCCGTTCTTTTGCGACCCATACCGCCGTGCTTAGGGGCGTGGAGGCACAACCCGTTACGGTGGAGGTAAGCGTTTCTCAGCACGTGCCGGGGATTACGATCGTGGGTATGCCCGATGCGGCCGTGTCGGAGGCGCGACATCGCGTTCGCTGCGCATGCAAGGCGTGCGGCTACGAGTGGCCTATGCTGCACTTTACCGTAAACCTCTCTCCCAGCGAGCTTCGCAAGACGGGTACGGGATTCGATTTGCCCATAGCCGTTGCCATATTGGCTTGTACGGGACAGATTCCCATAGATGGTTTGGACGATTGTCTATTTGTGGGTGAGCTTGCCCTGAGCGGCGAGGCGAGCGTGGTGAGGGGATTGGTGGCATACGACATGCTGGCCCAGGAGATGGGACTCACGCTCGTCTCTCCAGACAACGCACTTGGCGCTGGCGCAAAGGGCGCGCGCGTCCTATCCCATTTGGCTCAGCTGCGCCAGGGCGTGCGGGAGCTGCCCGTTAGCGATCGATGGCCGCTCCCAACGATGGGGGACGTGGAATCTGCGACGCTCGATCAGGCCGATTTTGCCGACGTGGTTGATCAGGAGATGGCAAAGCGCGCCTTCGTCATTGCGGCGGCAGGTGATCACGGCCTCTTGATGGTGGGACCTCCTGGTGCGGGAAAGTCAATGATGGCCAAGCGCATGCCCTCCATTCTGGCGCCCTTGGGAGAGACCGAACGCGCTGAGGCCATGCTCATCCACTCGGTTGCCGGCCAGGACCTCGCGTCGTTGCGAAAGGGCATGCGGCCGTTTCGCGCTCCCCACCATGCCATAACCTTGGGCGGCATGGTTGGGGGTGGCAGGCCGGTGAGGCCGGGGGAGGCCTCGCTGGCGCATCGGGGGGTCCTCTTCCTGGACGAGCTTCCCGAGTTTGGCCCAAGCGTTCTGCAGGCGCTCCGTCAGCCCTTGGAAGAGCATGAGGTGCGCCTCGTGCGAGTGGACGGCACCTATGTTTTTCCCAGTGACTTCATGCTCGTTGCCGCGGCAAATCCCTGCCCTTGTGGCTATTTGGGTGACCCAGACCACCCCTGCACCTGCAGCCCCGTGCGCATCCAATCGTATCAGTCCCGAATCGGTGGTCCCCTTATGGACCGCATAGACGTACTGGTGGACGTGGCCCGGCCCTCGTCTGGTCGCATCATCGCGGGCGAGCGTGGTGCCTCTTCCGCTCAGATGGCCGAACAGGTTCGCGAGGCGCGGGAGTTCGCCTCATGGCGGCGATCCAAAGACCCCGACGATCGTCCCGATAGGGCACGAAGCGTACCCGAGCTTCAGCTGGATGCGCAGGCGTGCTCTACGTTGGAGGGCGTTGCCAGCCGTATGGGCCTCGGAGGAAGAAACATCGTGCGCATCGCACGCGTCGCACGCACCATAGCGGACCTTGCGAAACAGAGGGAAGTGAACCGAGACAACGTAATCGAAGCCTGTGCCTTTAGAACCCGAGCCACCCTGTAGCGATGCCCGCTTGCCGTCGCGTGCCTTTTGCATGCGCGATGGCGGTAGTCCAGGAAGCCTGTCCTCGAATGAAGGGAAGAAAATCATGGAAGTAAACCGTTGGGAACTCAAGCCTGAAGACGACCTCTTTCCCCAAAGACTTAAAGAGCTGCATAACGTGCAGGTGGACGTGCTGTACGGGCTGGGGGACCCTAAGGTCCTTGACAGCACGTGCGTCTCGATCATTGGCGCTCGTCGCGCCACGCCCTATGGGATCGCAATATCCCAGATGGCCGGCCGCGTGGCAGGGGAGAGCGGCATTACCGTCGTTACGGGCGGAGCGATGGGTTGCGATTGCGCGGCAAGCCACGCCGCGCTCGACGCGGGCGGCAGGACCATAATCGTCGCGGGTACCGGTGCGGATCGCATATATCCCAGCTCGTCGGAGGAAGTGTTTCGCAAGGCCGTTGCGCGGGGTGGGGCAATCGTGTCTATTGAGCCATGGGGCACCTCGCCGCGCCCCTATACCTTCCCGAAGCGGAATGTGATAATTGCGGCGCTTTCGAGCGTGCTCGTAGTCGCGGAGGCGGGGGCGCGGTCGGGAACCATGAGTACTGCGGATGCGGCGTTGGAGATGGATCGCACCATATACGCAGTGCCGGGTTCGATTTTCTCGCCTACGAGCCAGGGAACGAACCATCTTATTGCGGAGGGGGCTCAACCAATATGCAGTGAGGTCGATTTGGAGCAAAGGCTTTCCATAGACTTTGGCGTCATGCGCATGGTCGCAAAGAGAGAGGGAGGTCAGGTGGGAGAGGTCATCTCGGCGCTCGTCGCGTCTCCCTTGCGTCCCGATGAGTTGGCAACAAGGCTGGGCTTGGATACGATAACCTTGCTTCGCACCCTCGCGGACTACGAGACACGTGGTATCTTGGAACACCTCCCCGACGGTCGCTATTCGCTTACGGCACGGTCGTACGAGGAGTATGGTATGGGTGTTCTGTCCAATGTGAAGGGACGAGAGTCTCAGGAGGCTGAGTAACGTGGCTCACAGTGTTGTGGTAATAGGTGGTGGCTTGGCTGGCAGCGAATGTGCGCTCTCGCTTGCCGCGCGCGGGATCTCCGTGCGCCTGTATGAGCAGCGCCCGCATGGAGACGCGCCTGCCCACCACACTGCGGGTCTGGCGGAACTCGTGTGCTCCAATTCGCTCAAGTCCTTGCGGCCCGAGAGCGCCGCAGGCCTTCTTAAGAGCGAGCTCACACTCATGGGGTCGCGATTGCTGCGGATCGCTCTACAGTGTGCGGTTCCTGCCGGCGGTGCCCTTGCGGTGGACAGGGAGCGTTTCTCCGAGGCCGTAACGCGTGCGGTCCAGGCAAGCCCCTGCATCGAGCTGGTTCGCGAGGAGGTGCGTCAGCTGCCTGATGGCCCCGTGGTGGTTGCGGCGGGTCCCCTGTGCTCACCATCGCTTTCCGAGGCGCTTTCGGAATTGGTGGGTACCGACCGCCTGGCGTTCTTCGATGCCGCGGCGCCTGTGGTATACGCCGATTCCATAGACCGCACCGTAGCGTTCTCGCAGTCGCGCTATGAGGGGGAGGGAGACGGCGATTACCTGAACTGTCCCATGGACAAGCAGCGTTACGAGGAGTTTTGGAACGAGCTTGTGGGCGCACGGCGGGTGGTGGCCAAGGAGTTCGAGCAAAAGGACCTCTTTAGCGCTTGCCAGCCGGTGGAGGAGGTGGCGCGCAAGGGGGTGGACACCTTGCGCTTTGGCGCGCTCAAGCCGGTGGGAATCGTGGATCCGGCTACGGGAAGGAGGCCATGGGCGGTGGTGCAGCTTCGTTCCGAGAACTGTCAGCAGAGCGCGTATAACCTCGTTGGCTTCCAGACGAATCTTACTTGGGGCGAGCAGCGTCGCGTTTTCCGCATGATTCCTGGTCTGGAAGAAGCCGAGTTCGCGCGCTTTGGCGTAATGCATCGCAACACCTTTGTCGACGCGCCGCGTGCGCTAGACAAAACCTTTGCGATTCCGGGCACGACGGTACGCCTTGCGGGTCAGATAACCGGTACGGAAGGATATGTGGAGGCAATGGCATCCGGCGCGCTTGCGGCGGCAAATGTGGCTGCGGAGCTGAGAGGCGATGAGGTGGTGTGCCTTCCCAACACAGGCGCGTTCGGATCGTTGGTTGCCTATGCCACCGATCCACAGACGGAGCCCTATCAACCCATGCACGTAAACTACGGCATCATTCCACCGCTCGGAGGGGGGAGGCTTCGCAAGGCCGAGCGCTATCGTGCATATGCCAGTCGAGCCCTCGCAGACTTGCGAGAATACCTCACTTTGCGACCGGATCTCTTTGCCGATGCGGACGGCAAGTCGTTGGGAGTGCTCGATGGATAGCGAACAGGCAGAGCGTCGGCAGCGTGCGTTGGAAGAGGCCTACGATCTTTTGGATGCCTTTCTCACGTACCTGAAAAACGTACGCGGTCTCTCGCAGCATACCGTGCGTGCGTATGAATCGGACCTGAACGCGTTCCTCTTGTGGTGTGAGAGGGAAGGCGTCATGCCCCTTTTGGCCTCGCGCTCGGACATGAGGGCATACCTCGCTTCGCTTGCTCGTGGGGGCTATGCGAGCAAGACGGTAAACCGAAGGATTTCGGCGCTCAAGACCTTCTATTCGTGGTGCGAGCTCGAGGGCGCGTGTTCTGCGGCGGCAGTCGCATCCATAAAGGGACGCAAGCTTCCCAAGGTGTTGCCAAAGACCATGACCGACGCCGACTTGGCTCGTCTTATGGACACCTGCGATATGGGCACCTCGGAAGGCATTCGCGATCGTGCCTTCCTTGAGCTGCTCTATGCCACAGGGGCGCGTATATCCGAGGCCGCGGATTTGCGCCCGAAGGATGTGGACTATGAGCAGAAGCAGGTGAGGCTCTTTGGCAAACGCTCCAAGGAACGAATCGTTCCCATGCACGACCTGGCGCTCCGTGTGATGCGAGAGTACGTGGACCATGCGCGGCTGGACCTTATGGCGGCGCGTCGGCAGGAAGGCCATGCGCAGGCATTGTTTGTGTCCACGCGAGGGAACGACATGGGTGCCGATGCGTTGCGAAGGGTGTTTCGCCAGCATGTGGTGCTTGCAGACCTTGATCCAGAGCTCACCCCCCATGCCGTGCGACACTCCTTCGCAACCGAGCTGCTCGACGGGGGCGCGGACCTCAAGGCGGTCCAGGAGCTGCTGGGGCATGAGAGCCTGGCGACCACACAGAT
>JAFWKQ010000105.1 GCA_017545665.1 Atopobiaceae bacterium | reverse complement strand
TAAGGCATCGCTCGACGTTGATACCCTCTCTGCTGTGTTCCAGCTTGACAAGGCAGAGATTCAGTACCGTATCCAGTCCATCGATTCGATCCCCATCCCGGGCGCTTTCGCGCTGCTGACCACTGAGGACTTTTGGGTGTGCGCGGATTACGGTATCTACAATACCGACTTCCGCAACCCCCAGACGCTCACCACCAATTACTACCTCACCGTGATTGGCATGTACTCTGCTTCCCCGTTCGTTCCGGCTATCCTCTTCACCACCGAGACGGGCACCGTGAACAACCTCATCACGGAGGCGGTGACGGGCCTTACCGTCACCCCGAGCACGGCCAACGTGAAGCAGGGTGGGCAGCTCGCGCTGGTAACCTCCATTGTTGGTACGCTCACGCCCACGCCCGCTACCTACGTCATTCCCAAGAGCGTGCAGGTCGCGCCGGACTCCGTGACGTGGGAGCTTAACGCCGTCGATGGTGACGACGCGCCCGTGCAGCTCGATATCGACACCTATATCGACCGCTTTGGCATCCTGCACGTGGGCACCACCGTTCCCGTTGGCACCGTGCTCACCGCCACGGCCACGAGCACCTACCAGCCCGCAGGCGATGACCCCGAGACGGCTACGGCTACGCTTACCGTTATCGAGCCCGTCTAGAGCTCGCAGGCTACCAGCTTCTGAAGGGGCATGGGTTTTAGGGCCCGTGCCCCTTCCTTTTAGGAGGTGATTACATGGCTCGAAAGTTCCCGAGATTGGATAACGATGACTTCCCGTACCTAGAGACGGCAGACCCCTTCAAGCGCAAAAACGAATTTGACTACAAGCGCTATGACTACACGGCAAGCGCGAAGCTCATGCGCGTGCCGTGGCCGAGCGACTACCGGCATGTGGTCGAATGGGAGAGCGCAGAGGCAAGAGATGCATGGTTTGAGGCCCAGCAGGGTAACGTCATTGAGCTGTCACAGGGCTTTGTGCGCTCGCAGACTGACCGCATCACGCTTGATGTGCCCTATGACGTTGCGCTCACGTACAACTACATCTATATGCGCGTGCCGCAGCTCACCAAGGACAGGCCCATAGACAACGAGCAGGCCGACGGCATCAGGACGGTATGCGCGTTCATCGACTCTTGTACCTATATGGCAACGTCAGTAACGGAGTTCATAATCAGCGTCGATGTGTGGACTACGTACCTACCGTACAAGAGCGTGCACGGCTGCATATTGGAGCGTGGGCACGCGCCCATGTGGGAGATGAGCGCTAGCGAGTACCTTAAGCGACCCATAGAGCGTTGCGCCAACCTGCTTGCGCCCGACGTGAGCTTTGGAAGCGCAGCCGTGGTGCGTGGTGGAGAGTTCGCGCCCCTATCGACGGCAGAGCCCGTATATGTGATGGCGAGCACGATTCCCTATTCGGCGATTAGCGGTATCCCCCTGGCTGACGAGTCGTACATGTTCCCGCCCATCTACTCTGACACGGGAGCGCGCGACGGCTATCAGCTCAGTGTGGACGGCTACACATGGGCATCTGACGGATACAGCTATCAGGGCATGACAAACCCAAGCACGCCCACCCGCGCTGATGGCTCAATTCCCACGGGACTGTACTATTACGGCATCAAAGGCAGTTCAGTCAGTGCCGGAGCGCTTACCGACTTGCTCACGGCATTGCCCGTCTTTGCGCTGTCATGCAAGGCTGTCTTTGTCGTGCCGTCGGATCTGGTTACCATCGGCAGGACACACACCATTGCCGGCGTACCCTTGCGCGAGATCTCCAACAAGGGTACGCAGGCCCTAAACAGCTTCACGCTCACGAAGGACCTCTTTGGCTACCCAGATCGCTACGCAGATATCGCAAAGCTGTACACCGAGCCATACGCCCATATCGAGGTGAGCGACGATCTAGGCAACAGCGTGAGCGTGGCGATCGAGGACACGACCGGCTCTATCGACGTGGTGCAGAAGCTATCAATAGCCTTCCCCGCTTTGGAGTGGAGGACAGCACTAATCAACGTCGCTAACACGGGCGGCAATGTCCGGTACAACTGGACTAAGCTTGACGGCACCACCAAGGCCAAGACGTTCACCAATGCCGACTTTGCGAACACCTTTATAGACTTCGGTATTCCTACCTATGTGCTCTACATGGAAGCGCGCAAGGAACAGGCGATAACGTCATGGGTGAACGCACAACAGCGCAGGGATAACGCTCTTCTGGCCTACAAATCGACCATGCGAAGCGCCAACACCGCACGGGCCAACACGCTAGACTCTGACAACACGGCAAAGCTCAACGCATACCGAAGCGCTGATACCAGCGTGACCAACACGGCCAACACTGGCACGACGGCAACGGCCAACACGGTGCTAAACAATGGCTTGAGGTCAACGCTCACACAGACGCAAAATGCCGCATCGTCTGCACTAGAGAGCTCGAACGTGCACGCAGCCGAAGAGTCCGTTAACTCTGATATCGTCTATTCACGTGCAGCGGCCGACACGCAGCTTGTAGGCGAGGCAATCACCGGCGTTACCAACATGGTGGGCGCGGCGCTATCGGGTGACGTTTTCGGTGTCGTATCGTCTGGCGTGGGCTCACTGGTAAGCATGGGCACGACGGCAACCATGACCAACCTTGCCGCGCTCAACTCAGAGACAAAGAAGTCTGTCAACGTCGGCCTGATCCAAGACACGAGCGGCGCAGGGCGAGACGTTGCGACCTCCAGCACCACGTCACGAAACACGCATGACACGTCCATAACAGACAACAATGTGGATCTGGCTAACACCAACGCGACCAACAGCGCGAACACGGCCAAGAGCAATGCCGACTTGTCACAGGCAACGGGAGACGCTAACGCGACCTACAGCCGAAACGCGACGATGGCAAACGCTAAGGCAGCTTTGAGTAACGCACAGACCGCATATGGACGCGAGATCACCGCAGCCGGTGTGCTTGCGCCCAACGAGCACGGCAGCTATTCGGGCTCTAGCGTCCATGAGATCTGGGAGAACAAAGGCATACACTTGCGTGCGGTGACGCAGGCCCAAGGCGCTATCAAGCAGGCAGGTGACACGTTCCTACGCTACGGCTACCAGCTAGGCACCGCATGGGAGATTACGAGCTGGGTGCCAAATGGGGCGCGGTATTGCTATTGGCAATCCACCGACCTCTGGCAGAGGATTGACGAGGTAGCCAACGTGCAGGCCGAGCGGCTATTTGAGTCTATACTTGCAGCAGGTGTTACGGTATGGAAGGTGCCCGAGGAAGTTGGGAGGTTCTAGCTATGGCTGATAGCGGTATCGTTACGCTCATGGAGCGCATCAACGATGACAACGAGACTTTCACGGCCGAGGAAGTGCGCAGGATTAGAGACTTCACGATGCAATGCGCGATTGACGATATCTACAACAACGCGCGCGTTGCGACGATGATGCAGGAATCACGGGAGCGCGCAGAGCGTGACCGCGCATTGGCCAAGGCCATGATTGCGTCAATCGGGGGACAGGAGCGCCCTAAGCTTGTATCCATCGTGAGGCAGGAGGTGAGACATGGCACGGAACAAGAAGCCTAAGCAGGCATGTAACAGGGCTGATGAAGTCTATTGGGGCTCACTCTCATACAACGGTCAGCTCTTGAGTATTTACAAAAACATCTTCTACATGCTTGCTATGACTCGCTTTGAGTGGGTTGGTTTGCCAAAGACGGTTGACCCGCTCTTTCTTGAGCGTCAGCTTTTGCTAGGAGGTCATGCGACGATAGCCCAGCCCAAGAAGGGCAAGCAGCGAGGATTTTGGTATTCCGCTAAGTGTGTCCAAACGGGGCCTTTGGGAGTCTATGACTACCCCAAGAGCTGGCAGGCATACAACCGTGACCAACTGAGGTTCAACGTCACCGGCAAGAACGGCGTTTGGATCTACGACAACGTTATGCGCTTCCCACTGTGCGCGGCGCTGGATATCTTTGCGCGTGAGCTGGTGGACGTGCAGAAGACCGAGCAGGTAAACCGCTTCTGGCAAAAGCTACCCTTCATTCTGGTGGCCCCCGACGATATGGACGTGAGCGCCACCAACCTGCTTTCTCAGGTCATGGGCGGCGAGCCCGCCATCATCGCCAACCGCTACGTTAAGGACATGGAGCCTTATCGACTAGGGTTCGACGTTCCATTTCTAGGGCGGGAGCTCAGTGCAGCAGAGCAAAACGTGCTTAACAAGGTGTACACCATACTGGGCATCGCTAACCTCACCTTTAAGAGTGAGCGCATGATCGAGGACGAGGTGCACGACATGGGCGAGCCCTCAACGCTCATGAAGCTATCAGCGCTCACCGAGCGCAGGCGCGCGGCCGACTACCTCAACACGCGCTTTGGCATGAACGTGTCTGTGGTCTGGCGCACGGACTACCAGAGCGAGAACTTCAATCTTCTTGAGTCCATCGAGAAGAGCGCGAAGATCCTTACCGGCAACACCAAGGGATTAGCGGAGGTGATGCAGAGTGAGTGAGTTTCCTACGTTGCCGATCTGGGAAGAGTTCGAGAGCACAGACGCGCAGGAATATCACGGCACGTACACGATAAGCCTTATGCAGCTTCTGAGCGACCCAGACTATGCGGCCTACTTCACGCTTATGTGGGAGACTTTCGACGCTTACGACGCAGAGCAGCGCACCAGACTGTTTAATAAGTTCCGTGGGCGCTTTGACTATCGAGAGATCGGGCTTCTACCCGTGCGCCGATGGACTGAGCGACTTATCGCAAAGCTTAACGAGGTCATGCCCAAGTACAAGCCTTTGTATCAGGCCATCGCGGACGGTGCCACGACGCTCAATGCCGGCAGCGAGTACCACAAGCGCAGGGACGTGCATAGCGAGTTCCCCCAGACCATGTTTGCGAGCGAGAACCAAGACTATGCGTCGAGCGGTACGGATCTGGAATACGAGACGGTGCGCGACTATGGGCTTCTGGACGTGGCCGAGCGCGTTGGGCGATACAATGACGTTGACGTGATGGTGCTCGATGAGCTAGAGCCCCTTTTCGTCTGTCTCAAGTCAACGACCCTACCGTACTTGTAAGGAGGTAAGAACATGCCCAGGCCCCTATTTCCGTTTCCGGGCTTCATGCCAACCACGCCCGTGTTGCCCAAGCTCTATTGGGAGGCAATCACCCCAGAGCAGGAGCTGCACGAGCTGTGCAAGCGGCTGCATACCCTTTTCGACTATGCGCAGCAGCTAGGCACGCTCACGGCCGAGCAGATGCAGGAGCTTGCAAAGCTGCAGGCCGAGTTTGAGAAGTTCAAATTGTCAGGCTTTGAGGACTACTACGAGCAGCAGCTAGAAGCGTGGGTTAACGCCAACGTCGCTACCATCTTTAGCCAGTACGCGAAGCTGGTTCTCTTCGGGCTTAATGACGAGGGCTATTTCGTGGCCTACGTGCCCGAGAGTTGGAGCGATATCTGGTTTGACACAATCGCCACGTACGACGATCCAAACTACGGTTGTCTGGTGATCTGCTGGGATGGTGACGGGCAGAACGCCAACCCGCAGGGCCCATCTAGCAACCGTTTGAGCTATGAGCAACTTCTGTACAAGCCCAAGATTAACGGTGTCGAGCTTACGGGTGATAAGGCGTTTAGCGACCTTGGACTTATCCCCATCACGACGGCAGAGGTAGACGCAGCCTTTGGAGGTGAATAGACATGCCGACAAGCCTTAGCAAGTATCTCGATCCTACTGGACTTGACGAGACGGTAGTTAACATCAGGCAGCTTGCAGAGGCCCTAGAGGCAGAGATGCAAGAGCTTCCCTATGCACGGCCTGACGGGCTCTATCCTGACATGACCGTGGGAGCTGTCATTGGTGCCGACGAAACCGCACAATGGGCCACGCGCGAGAGCACGGGGAGCGGTAGCGCTATCGTGCGCAGCGTACAGGGCGCGGCTGTGGCGTGGGAACAGATGTGCCCAGCGATGAGCGATAGCTCATGGGCGCTCATCACGGCGCAAACTGTCACAAAGACAGTCACCGACGAGGTAATGACGCTCACCTTCAACGGCAACGGCTCAAGCGCTGGCGTGCGCAGCAACAAGGGGCCTGATGTTATTAGCGGTCACAAGTATTACATCGCGTATGACGTTTGCGAGAACACCACTGGGCGTCCAACGCTGGTCAATATAAACGGAAGTGAGGCGTGGGCTGTCACGGCATCAGCAGCAGACACGGCTGGCAGCGAGTGGGTGCGCGTATCTGGAATGTTTACCATCGCGACAGACAGCCAGTTCCATTACGTCTGTCTCTACATGAACGGTGTTACGAGTGGTAGCGTGAAGTTCCGCAACGTCATTTGCGCCGACCTAACGCAGATGTTTGGCAGCGGCAACGAACCGAGCACCGTTTCCGAGTTTGAAGCCCTATACCCAGAGCCTTACTACCCATACAGCGCACCTGTTCTCAAGCCCGTGCAAATCGCTGGCATCCGCAGCACCGACGCGCAGGGCGGCGAGCTGGACAGCGTGGAGTGGGATACGTTTACCTTGCGCGGCGCTGGTTCTATTGGTGACATGCTCTACAGCGACCGCAAAGAGACAAAAGTTGGTGTCGTTGACCTTGGGACGTTTGCGTGGGCGCGTGCAGCCGAGACGAGCGGGCATCCATACTTCTACAGCAGCTTCTACGGACTCCCCGCACCAGCAGTTCAACCAGCCGCATCGTTGCCAAACGCGACATGCGCAATCTATCAGCGTGCTACGTTTGCCGACTTGTATAACAACTACGCAAACGTCCCAGACGGCTCAATTGGCCTGACAAACGGCAGCGCAGACAACAACTCCGTTTACATCAAAGATGATGAAGTTACTGATGTGACGGCTTTAAGAACAAAGCTGTCTGGCGTGCTTCTGTTCTACGAGCTAGCCACGCCCACCACGCAGCCCATCAGCCCAGCGCTACCCATGACGTACAAAGTGCAGCAGGGCGGCAGCGAGAGCGTGATTGTGCCTGATGGCGAGGTGAGCGCAGCGCCCGTGCTGACCATTGCAGAGCCCGTGAACATGAGCACGGAACTTACGCGAATCTGGGAAGCTATTCAGAGCCTAGGCTATACGCGAAACACCGCGCAGCTTTCGCGCCCCGTCTCGCTCACGGATACTGTTAGCGTTGACGAGACGCAGAAGGACACCACAGACGTTGTGGAGATTGACACCACTAAGGAGGTACAGGAGTGAACGGAGTAAACGAGTACATCGGTATGCGGTACGTGCCCATCTTTGCTGATCCCGTCGAATGGGACGATACGCGCGCCTATGAGAGCCTTACCATCGTTACCTATCAGGGCGCTAGCTTCACGTCACGCAGGCCCGTACCAGCAGGCATCCCCATCACTGACGGTCGCTATTGGGCGCTTACCGGCAACTACAACGCACAGATCGAGCTGTACCGTCAGGAAGTGCGAGCCTTTGACGGCCGCATCACGCAGGCCCAGACGGACGCAAGCAACGCGCTTACACAGGTCGGCACGGTTGCCGGTGACGTTGCAGATCTTGGAGCCATCCTTACCGGCTATGGTGAGGGCAATACCGTCAAGGCTGACGTTTCGACGCTGCAGAGCGCTATCACGGCCGTAGATACCAAGGTGGGCACGCTTCCCGAGGGCGAGACGAGCGTTATCGGCTACGTCGATGGTGAGGTGCAGACCATCAACACCGAACTGGGGGAGATTGGTACCACGCTCGCAGGGTTTGACCCGAGCACGCCCGTAAAGCCCTACATCGACGCAGCGGTGGCCCAGCAGCGTAAGAAGATGCTTGTCATTGGTGACTCTCTGAGCGGTAGCACCTACGTAGCAGCTAACGCGCGGTGGTGCGTGCTGCTTGCTGCTAGGCTCAACGCAGATCTGTATGTATTCCAAGCCAACGGCGCTGGATATGCCGAGCCTGGCGTTGGTGGCAAGACTTTCCAAGCACTTATCGCTGATGCTCATGCTAGCGCGGCATTTAACGATGAAGATATTGACTACGTTTTCATCTTTGGTGGCACTAATGACATTTCGGAAACCATGCTACCGTCTGCCATCAGCGGAGCGTTTGACGATACGCTCACGGCTGCACGTCAGTATTTCGTCAACGCGAAGCTGTACGTTTGCAGCACGACGGCGCGTTATGACCACCTCAAGCTGGTTTCCGCGAATCGTCAAGGAGAGGTGTACCAGCTCAAGGCGTGGCGCAACCGTGCTTCTTTCGCCGCAACGGGTGCCATCCTGCTACCTCTCACGTTCGTGCTCGGTTTCAACGAGAGCTACTATGTAGGCGGCTCCTCTGACCATATCCACCTGAACGCGAGCGGACACCAGAAGGTTGCAAACGCAATCTGGAACATGATGAACGGAATCCCCGTCTCGACCTACTTCACTGGTTCGATGCTGTCTGCTTCCGATGCCAGTGTCGGCGTGTTCCGCTGCAACGCAAGCCCCATTGGCTTGCAGGTATTCGGATACACTCAGGCTGCGGCAGGAAGTGACAGCTATCTGCACGACGAGTTCTTAGTGCTGCGTGACGCTGGTTTCGACAACTTCTGGAACGGTGTCGCGGTTACTGGTACTAACGGCGGCTATGTCGGCGCTTACAGTGACGCGAACAACGGACTACATTTCGTCGGCTATGGTGGCTTCAACGTCTATGTCCCGCTTGCGTAGGTGATCACATGACACCCGCAGAGAAGATGGCAGAGTGGGCACGCTCACAAGTGGGCTATGCGGCCGACTCAAACAAGCGTACCAAATACGGCGAGATGCTGGACAACATCGGCTTTTACAATGGGCCAAAGAACGGATACGACTGGTGCGAGCAGTTTTTTGATGCAGGCATGGTTATCAACTTCGGCGAGGACACCGCACTTGCGATGATGAACGCAGAGCGCAAGGGCGGTGGCGCTGGGTGCTGGATTAGTGCGCAGGACTACCGCGACGCTGGGCAATGGTCTAACGTCCCGTCGATAGGCGCACAGATCTATTTCGGTGTGCTGGGTGACGAGACGCACACCGGTTGCGTTGTGGTTTACACGGATAGCACGGTAGGCTACGTGGACGGCAACACCGGCTATTCCGTGGGCTACGACACCGGTGCCGTGCTCTATCACGAGCTTGCACGAGATGATGATTGGATTGTGGGATATGGTGTGCCTGATTGGTCTCTAGCTGAGGTTGGCCGTTGGGTGCACGATGAAAACGGCTGGTGGTATCAGCGCAAAGACGGCACCTATCCCAAGGGCCAATGGGAGCGCATCGACGGTAAGTGGTATTGGTTTGACTCTGCTGGCTACATCATCGGTGGATGGCTCAAGTACAAGAGCAAGGTAACAGGTGAAGAGAACTGGTACTGGCTGCATGACGAGCACGACGGCCACTTTGGAGAGATGGCCGAAAACGTATGCTTGCCCATCGACGGTAAAACCTATTGCTTTGACGAGCAGGGGCGCATGTATGAAGGTAGCGTGCCCGTGAACCTTGAGCATGATGGGACGTTTGGAGCGTTGAAGCCATGAGCGAGACAGTGGAGAAGATCATAATCGCGGCCGCGCTTGTCGCAGTGCTTGTGTACCTCATGAGCGGCCCCGACCAGCCCACAGGCTACACGGGCTCACTTTGGGAGGAGGTGCAGAGCGTTGGATATGGATGTTAACCAGCTCACGCAGCTCATCAACGGGTGCGGCTTTCCGATTGCCGCATGTGGTGCGCTCTTCTGGATGCTTAACAACAGCTTCAAGGAGTTGACCGTTGCTATCAACAATCTGGGTGACCAGATGCACGTACTCATGTTGGAGCTACGTAAGGACAGGACAGCAGAAGCCTAACGGCAAAATGCATATTGACTTTAGGCCCCTGGCATCAGCTGGGGGCCTTTTCGTTTTGGTAGGTTTTTGTAACATAGGTTGAGACTAGGGCATCTAGCTGGGGTTTGTTTGAGAACATCTAATGAACCGCAGGTAGATGTGTTGTTTTGGTTGTGTGCATCAG
>JAFWKQ010000104.1 GCA_017545665.1 Atopobiaceae bacterium | reverse complement strand
CGACGGCCCTCGGCGCCGCGGCCCAGGCCGCCTTCGCGACCGGCGCCAATGCCCGCGCCGCCGTCGCCACCGATGGCCGCAACCACGCTCTCGTCGACGGTGATCGATGTGCCCGTCTCCTGCTGGGCACCCTCGCCGAGGCCGATGCCTGCCGCGCCCGAGCCGCCCGTGGCGTCGACGTCGCTATTGGATTTGATGGTCACGTTGCCGCAGGTCGTGTTCCATGTGGTACCGACGAGGCCCGTGAGCACCGACGGGTCGCAGAAGCCTCCCGACCCGATGCCCGCGCTGCCTTCGCCACCCGTGGCCGTAACATCAGCGTTCTCGATGAGAATGTCTGCGCAACTGCACATGGCACCGCCGCCGATGCCCGCGCCTCCGCCGCTGGTCTCGTGTCCACCGCATGCCGTTACGTCCACGTTGCGAATGGTGATGTCGCCCTCCACGGACGTAAAGACCCCTCCGCCGATGCCGGCACCTCCGCCGCTTCCCGTTGCGATAACGCTATGAAGCGTGCCGCCGGTGTTTTGAATCTCTACGCTGCCGCACTTTCCCGACGACGTGAGCAACTGCTTGAGCGGGAAGTTCTCGTTGAAGTTCAGGCCTGCCGTGCCGATGCCGGCACCACCGTGAGCCCCCGCGGCCGTAACGGTGGAGTTGGTGATGGTGATGCTGCCCAACGTGCCGGCCGGACCCGTACCGATGCCAGCCCATGGCTCGTCGGGCCGCTCGTTGGCTGTGGCGGTAACGGTTGAGCCCGAGATGGAGATGGACTCGATGTCATTCTCGCTTGTGGTTATGCGCGTGCTGCTCGACGAGCCGATGGTGGGGCCGTCGTAGAAGACGTTTGTGAGCGTGATGTGGGAGACGTTGGACCCGTAGCCTGCGCCGATGCCCGCGCCATACATCATCGACGTGCCGCCCGAGAACGCGATGCGGCTGTTGCTGACGGAGATGCTGTTGATGCCGCCGTCCTTAAGCGAGAGGTCGTTGCTGTGGCCCGTGCCGATTCCCGCTCCCATGAGGTTCGCGTTTCCCGGCGCGTCGAGCAAAACGTATGCGTTGTTGATGCTGATGTTGCCCGACGTGCCGTCGCCCGAGCCAATGAGGGCGCCGTCCTGCCCACCCTCTTCGGTGGAGCCGTGATGTGCTTCTATGGTTAGCGGGTAGCCGTGCGATGCCGCTGACGCTCCCGAGCCGTTGATGGTGATCGAACCCGCGTGGCACTGTTGACCGGCGCCAATGGCACAGGCGTCGCGTCCTGCCGTCGCGACAACGGTGCCGTTGCCGGAGATGCTGATGGCGCCGCTCTGCTTGTTGCCGCCGCCGATGCCCGCGCCCTTCTCGCCACCCTCGGCAACGATGGTGCCTCCGCACAGGCCAATGCTGATGTCGCGCGCCGTGCAGTTGGCGCTTCCTATGCCCGCGCCGCCGGTCCTGCCGCACCAGCCGCCAAGGGCGTCGATGCTGAGCGTCTTGCCCTCGGCCTGGTTGATGTTGATCGTGGCCGCGCCGCCGTCGCCACCGCCGATGCCCGCCGCGCATCCGTCGCCTATCTCGCCCAAACGACCGCAGCCACGTGCCGTAATATTTCCGCCCGTTATGGTTATGGTTCCGCCGTCGCCGCCCTCGGAGCCACCGATGCCCGCGCCGCCGTTTGTGCCGCCATAGGCGCAAACCACACCGCCCGAAATGGTGATTTGGTTGGCGTTTCCGCCGTTTCCGGTGCCCGCGTGGTCGCCGGCGCCGATGCCCGCCGCATACTCGCCGCCGTGGGCCGTTATTTTGCCGCCCTCGATGGCGACGTTCGTGCATACGCCGTCGCGACCGCTGCCGATGCCAGCACCGCAATGTCCGCCGTGGGCCTCGATGGTGCCGCCGCGAATGATGATGGTGCCCGTATCCTCGTTGTAGTTTGAGCCGATGCCCGCGCCGCCTCGGTCGTTGTGAACGCAGGCGGCATACAGGCTGCCGCTCTCTTTGCCGTCGCCCGCCGCGGAGGTTATGACGCAGGTTGCCCCGCTGCATACGCGTAGGCCCGCGATGCCGACGTCGTTTTTGAGGGAGATGTCGTGCCAGCCGCCCTCAAGGTGATTGCTGCCGCTGAGTTTGATGATGCAATATCCGCTCTCCACCTGCACGGGAGCGTTTTCGTGGTCGCCTTGGCGGTTGTTCACCGTGAGGCCGTTGAGCGTCACGACTATGGGGTTGCCCTGGTCGCCGCCACTGATGGCAACCGCGCCCCCGCTGCCCTCGCCGCTAATTATGTACTCGTCGCCTGGCGTCTGGCACTTGACGGTGGGGCTGTTCTTCGAGATGTGGTATTCGTGCGTTGCTGCGAACGCCACGCGCTGAGGAAGGATGAGGAGCAGCGCCGCAAGGAGGACGAGCGCGCAGGCATGCGCGCATACCCTCGTTTTGGGCATACGTGCGCCCTGCGGTTCCGTTTGTGGCTTCTTTCGCTGTGGTGTCATCCTGAGCCAGATCCCCCGAGTTCGGCGCGTGGGTGCGTTTGGGAATAAGTCCATAAATCTATTATGCACCTTATGCGGCCGATGCGGCCGATGTAGACAAAAACGGACATTAAGGCCTCCAATCGGGGCGCATTTTGTCCGAAATTGTCTACGCGCGGCGGGGCCCCTCATATATTCGAAATTGTCTACCCAAACCAACGCCTTGGCTGCCCAAGTCGAGGGTGCGTTCCATCGAGCTCGCAGCCATTAGTGTGGTTTTTAGAAAATAGTTAATATTTTATCTGGGGTTTTGTGGGACCTGTTTTCTAAAAACCGCACTGCATAATTTACGCAGTGTGGTTTTTAGAAAACGGAGCATCCCACCAACTGGGACAATACCGATATTTATCTCCCAAAACCACACTAACGTCAGGCTGCCGCAAAAATACGAGGCCATGGCACCTCGTTTCGGAAGTCGCGAGGCGAAAAGGAGGCCTCTTAAGGTGCAGACGCCGCGTGCGGCGAGCTGTAGATAGAATCGGACATCATGCGGCGCAAAAAGGGGTCGCCCACCGATGGGGCGACCCCTCGCCGTACGTATGACTGGCCCCGGCCGTGCTCGGCCGCACCTGGCCCCGGCCACATCCGGCCCCGGCCGCACCTGGCCCTAGTGCTTGGTCTCGAAGTCCTTCATAAAGGCAACGAGCGCCTCCACGCCCTCTACGGGCATGGCGTTGTATATGCTTGCGCGCATGCCGCCCACGGATCGATGGCCCTTGAGGTTCTCCAGGCCAGCCGCCTTGGACTCCTTTACGAACTCGGCGTCCAGGTTGGCATCGCCCGTTACGAACGGCACGTTCATGAGCGAGCGATCCTCTGCGCGCACGGTGCCCTGGAACAGCTCGGACTCGTCCAGGAAGTCGTAGAGGACCTTTGCCTTGGCCTCGTTGATCTGCTTCATGGCCGCAAGGCCGCCCTGAGCCTTGAGCCACTTGAACACCTTGCCGCACACATAGATGGACCAGCAGTTGGGGGTGTTGTACATGGAGCCGGCATCGGCCTGCGTCTTCCATTGCAGCATGGTGGGAACGTCTGCGAGGTCGTCGGAAGCGATGAGGTCCTCGCGAATGACCGAGATCACCAGGCCGGCGGGGCCAACGTTCTTCTGCACGCCGCCATAGATGACGCCGTACTTCTCCACGTCGTGAGGCTGGCTCAGGAACATGGAGCTCACGTCGGACACGAGCAGCTTGCCCTTGGTGTTGGGAAGCTCGTGGTACACGGTGCCGTAAATGGTGTTGTTCTCGCAAATGTACACGTAGTCCGCGTCGTCGCGAATCGCGAGGTCGGAGCAGTCGGGAATGTAGGAGAAGGTCTTGTCGGCGCTCGAGGCCACGGCCTGCGCGTCAATGAAGCGACCCGCCTCCTGGAAGGCCTTCTTGGCCCACATGCCGGTGAGGATGTAGTCGGCCTTCTTGTTGGCACCAGACAGGTTGCAGATGTTCAGGGGGATGGCGGCGAACTGCTGCGACGCGCCACCCTGCAGGAAGAGCACCTTGTAGTTGCTGGGAATGCCCATAAGCTCGCGCAAATCGGCCTCGGCATCGTCGATGATTTGCTGGAACATGGCCGAGCGATGGCTCATCTCCATGACGCTCATACCGCAGCCGCGATAATCAAGCATCTCGTCTGCGCACTCGCGCAGGACGTCCTCGGGCAGCACTGCCGGACCAGCGGAGAAGTTATAGACTCTGCTCATGTGATTCTTGCCTTTCTCGTGACTCCTCGTTGCAACCACGAACTGTGGCGCAACCGCGCAGTACAGAATAGCCGACTCCCAACGCAGCGCAATCCCAGTTTTCCGTTTGTTCTTTTTTCTGAAAACGAGCGTTTGCTGGAGCTAGCTGGGGGTTCGCAGCCAGAGTCGCGAATATGGCCAACGCGAAACCAAAGATATTCCACGCAAAACGCCATGTTTTAACGTGTCCTTTGCGCATTGTTGGACCCAACACGTGCTACAGTGAAGGGCAAATGCCAAGGTGAATGGAGGCGCAATGAGCGGAAGAGGCAAGCGTCCGATAGTGGCTAAGATTATAGCGGCCGTGCTATTGGTAATAGTGGTGTTTGCCGTTATATTTGGCGTGAGCGCGTACGATCTGGCAAATGACGCAAAGATGGCATCGGATTCCTACGCCAAGTTTGAGAAATGCGCCGACGAGGCCGACTTCGAAGGGGCGATTTCCGCCATCCACGATCTTTCCGCTCGCCTGGACGTAATGGGCGACAAGGTCGAGGGAGCGCAGTGGCAGATCGCGAGTGCCCTGCCCTTTGTGAGCGACGACGTAAAATGCGTGCGTGGGCTGGTTAACATCGGTGACTCCCTGGCAAACGACGCGCTGATGCCAGTGCTTACGCGCGCCGAGGGGCTCTTCAAAAAAATAGAGTCCTCCAACATCGACTTTACGTCCTCTACTGCCCTAGATGACACCATGAAGCTCGTTGGTACCCTCGGCGATGAGGTAAACAAGCTTCCAAACGACATATCGCATGCGCGCGAGGTGGTAAAGACTTGCGAGACGCAGGCCGCTTCGCTGCCCAATTCGCACTTCGAGGACCTAAACAACCTAAAGGCAAGGCTTCGCGACGCAACCAAGCAGGCCAACGAGGTGTTCGAGACGGTGGAGTCGCTGCCAAGCTTGCTCAACCTACCGGGACTTTTGGCTGGTTGATCCGTGTTGAGCGCATGCAGGGGGGAGATTTATTGGTGGACGCACTGCAATCGTGCGCCCTTTGTGCTAAGCTCCCTCGTCGCGATGCGCTCGTCTAGAATAGATAAGAAACGATGCAGAGGATGAGCGCGAGGAGGTGTGCGCCATGGCGGGACTGAACACTGAGCTAAATGGCACTATGCTTCAAGGCTTCTCGTGGAATCTTCCTCCCGATGGGCAACATTGGCGTCGTCTTGCGCGGCTAGCCCCAAGACTGGCCGAGGAGGGCTTTACGTCCGTTTGGATGCCCCCCGCATACAAAGGGACGCAGGGTGCCGAGGACGTGGGCTACGGCGTGTACGACCTGTGGGATTTGGGAGAGTTCGACCAGCGCGGGTCGGTGGGTACCAAGTACGGAACACGCGAGGAATACCAAAACGCCATTAACGCCTTGCGCGAGGCGGGCATTAACGTTCTGGCCGACATCGTGCTCAACCATAGGCTCGGTGCGGACGGCACGCAGCGCGTGATGGCCACCGAGGTTGCGCGCGACAACCGCAACTATGCGTTGGATGAGCCAAAGCCCAATCCGCGGCCCATAACCGCCTACACCCGTTACGAGTTTCCCGGTCGTGGGGGCGTCTACGACGACTTCGTATGGGACTACCATCGCTTTACCGCCGTGGACTACGACCTCTCGCACGAGCGCGAGGGCATATTCCTGCTCGAAGGCAAGAAGTGGGCCGAGGACGTAGACCACGAAAACGGCAACTTCGACTATTTGATGGGTGCCGACGTAGACCTTAACGACGAGCAGGTGTATGCGCAGCTCGTAAAGTGGGGCACGTGGTACCTCACCCAAACGGGCGTGGACGGCGTGCGCTTGGACGCCATTAAGCACATGAGCCGCAGCTTCTATTTGCGCTGGCTCAACGACATGCGCATTGCCACGGGGCGCGAGCTGTTCTGCGTGGGCGAGTATTGGATCGCGGACGTGGGCGCCCTTAACTACTATTTGGGCGAAGAGAAGGCCATGAGCCTGTTTGACGTCCCGCTGCACTTCAAGTTCTTCCATGCATCCTTCGATGGCGTGCGCATAGACTTCCAGCACATCCTGCAGGGCACGCTCGTTGAGTCGGATCCCGTGCACGCGGTAACGTTTGTGGACAATCACGACACGCAGCCCAACCAGGCGCTGGAGTCCACGGTGGGGGCATGGTTCAAGCCGGTTGCCTACTCGCTCATCCTGTTGCGCGAGTCGGGCTACCCGTGCGTGTTCTTCGCGGACCTCTACGGCCTTCCCAACGACCGGATTCCGGCGGTTGCCGAGCTGCCGCTTCTGTTGGAGATCCGGCGCCGCTTTTCCTATGGTACGCAGACGGACTGGTTCGACGAGCCCGATCTCGTTGCATGGATGCGCGAGGGCGACGAGCAGCACGAGCTCAGCGGCGTAATTGTCGTTCTGTCCAGTCGCGACGGGTACGAGGAGCCGGTATCCAAGGAGCTCGATCTTGGCAAAGGGCATGCAGGCGAACAGTGGTGCTGCGTGCTTGGCGAGAACCACGGTTTGGTGGAGGTAGACGAGAAGGGCGTGGGTACGTTTGTGGCGGGCAAGGCGATGCTTTCGGTGTTTTTGCGCGTTGAGGCGGCTCGCTCGCTTGACAACATACCCATTAACATCTAAGGAGAAGGGCATGCATTGGGGATACTCCCCTTTGCATGACATCAGGCAAAGGGGAGTATCCCCAATGCATGCACACCCACAAAAGGAGGAACAATGGCAACCAAAAAAGACGTGGCAAAGGCACTGCTCTCGATTCGCGCGGTGTTCCTGCGTCCCGACGAGCCCTTTACCTGGGCTAGCGGAATAAAGAGCCCCATCTATTGCGACAACCGCCTTACGCTCAGCTATCCCGAGGTGCGCACGCTCATAGACGAGGCCCTGGCAGCCAAGAGCCGTGAGCTCTATCCCGAGGTGGAGATGCTCATGGGTACCTCTACGGCTGGCATCGCCCACGCCGCCATAGCGGCCGACCGCCTGGGCATCCCCATGGGATACGTACGTGGCTCCGCCAAGGACCACGGCAGGCAGAACCAGATAGAGGGTCGCTGCGAGCCGGGAACCAAGGTCGTGGTGATCGAAGACCTTATCTCCACGGGCGGATCGGTGCTGGAGTGCGTGGACCCGTTGCGCGAGGCAGGTGCCGACGTGCTGGGCGTGGTGAGCATCTTTACCTACGGCATGCAACGCGGTTTGGACCGACTTGCGGCCGACAACGTGGTAAACACGAGCCTGTGCGATCTGGACACCTTGGTGGACGTGGCCGTTGAGGAGGGCTACATAAAGCCTGAGGACAAGGCCCGCCTGCTGCGCTTCCGCGACAACCCCTCCGACGAGAGCTGGATGGCGTAGGGTAGGCAAAGGGGATACTCCCCATTGTCTGATGTTATCGTCTGCAGGCAGAGGGGAGTGTCCCCAACGCCTGAGGATTGGAAGAGCGAACGAACAGAGAGGAGCGCGCATGGCGCTTAAGATAGTTTTGGTGAGGCATGGTGACGCCAAGTCAAAGAAGCTCGGGCAAACCGACCACGAGCGCGAGCTCACAAAGCGGGGCGTGGCGGCTTTGCGTGAGGCATTTCCGCAGACGTTTTCCCTGGTGGAGCCCACAATCGCAAGCGAGCTTTGGGTGAGCACCGCCATACGCGCGCGCCAGACTGCCGACATTGCCAACGAGACGCTCGGCATCGAGATGGTGCGTCTGCGCGAGTATTTGTACGAGCAGGATCACCAAGAGTTCTTGGACGAAATATCCCAAACGAACGCGGATCTGGTGGTCGTGGTGGGCCACATTCCCTTTGTGGAAGACGCCTGCTATCAGCTCATCGGCACATCCTTGGGCTTCTCAACGGGGGCTGCTGCGGCTATTGAGTTGTCGGAGCAGGGTCGAGGCCGCCTGCTGTGGTTCGTGCAGGGTCCCGAGTGCTAGGCGTTTCAGAGCATCGGGTCGTGACGTGCGAAGAGATGGGGCTGTAGCGCCTGATGGGAAACAATCGCAATAACCAAGGGTGTCTTGGATCGCTTGTGGGTCTGTTTGCGGTGCTTGCCTTGGGCATCGTGATATTGCTGTACCTTGTGAGCTCGCGGCCCAGAGTGCGCGAGTTCGTGTCGAACATGGGGGTGCCGCTCGAGCGTCTGCTGCCCTCAACGGTAACGGGGCTCGTGCCCGATGCGGATGACATAACGCTGGAGGACATTGCCGAGAAGGGCCTGGCCTTTGGTGCACTGAGCGACGGTCGCAAGTTGGTGTATGCGCAACTGCTCGATGGAATCATGGCGAAGAGGGAGAGCTTTGAGGTTAAGGGCGCAACCAAGGACGACATCGAGCCCGCCTACCGCGCCCTCCTTGCCGACCATCCCGAGCTGTTTTGGGTGGATGGGTCCACCAATTACACCTATTACGAGGGGCATGACACGGTGACGGTGACGCCTGGTCTCAACATGGAGTTGGGTAAGGTGGACGAGGTGCGTACGCAAATCGAGTCTGCGGCAAACGCGTTTTTGTCTACGATTCCCAAGGGTGCGTCAAACTACGACGTGGCAAAGCTGGCATACGAATACATAATTAACACCGTCGATTACAACGAGGCCGCCGACCAGAGCCAAAACATTCAAAGCGTTTTTTTGGGACACGCCTCGGTTTGCGCGGGATACGCGCGTGCGTACGAGTACTTGTTGCAGAAGGCGGGCTTGTCCTGCGGTTTTGTGGAGGGCAGAATTCCCTCTAGCGGTGAGGAACACGCGTGGAACATCGTGTGCGCAGACGGCAAGTACACCTACGTGGACGTAACGTGGGGCGATCCCACCTATCCTGGGCTGGAAGGCGCCAGCCCCGAGATCTCGTACGACTACCTTGGCCTTACCACCGAGGAGATCGTGCGGGACGACCACGAGTTCGACGACGCGTCCGTATGGCCAACATGCGACACCCCGCAGTTGAGCTACTACGCGCGAGAGGGGCTGCTGTTCGAGGGCTACGACACCGGAGCCCTGAGCGAGGCCTTCTGGCAACAGTACAACGGGGGACAGTCCGCGATTGCCTTTAAGTTCTCCAGCCAAGATGCGTACGCGCAGGCGCGCGACGCGCTGGCGTCTGGCGAGTTTTTGGCCGATGACCTGCGCTCCGTGTTCCAAAGCAGCGGCAGGACCGACTACGCGTATCAGTATCAGATATCCGACTCGCTCTACATAGTTAAGCTCTTCCTGTAAGGCGCGCGGACCCGACGATTGCGCTGAGGGCTGCGGAGGCTGCGGGCCCGCGGCGCTGCGAGGTTACGGGCCTGCGGATGTTTTGTCTTCTGCGGCAAAGAAAGGACAGCCATGCTCAACATAACCCATGCCATATTGCACGCGTTCGACTTCGAGACGGGCTCGCGCTCGATCTCGGCCCACGAGCTGGATATGGATGAGAAGCTCGTGAAGTCCTACGTCCGTCGTCACCTGCGCCGCTGTTTGGCGAGCGACCAAAACATGCACGGAGAGTTTGCGGAAAACAGCGGCTTTGCCGAGGAGTTGCGGCTCTACCTGGGGCATCGCACGCACTTCATCGAGCTGTCGCAGCAGATTGCCGAGTTCTTTTGGGAGACGTTGCGCAAGTGCGACGATCTGGTGCAGGCCGACCTTTTGGTGGTGGACTTCGAGCAGAGCGCGGAGGCGCCCAAGGGGGATGCGACGGACGAGGAGATCGACAAGTCCTTCTCGGGCGAGGCCACACGCCATTTTGCCGTGATCCTCCTGCCCCGCAGCCAAACCTTCATGCACAGCATCGAGCATCCCTCGGGTGGCGCATTTAACGAGATCGTGCGCCACGACGCCACGCTGCCCAACCCGTCTGCAAAGGTGAACACCTACGTAATCGTGGACTGCAAGACGATGGCGATCGACTACAGCGACAAGATGCGCACCGTGGCCGAGGCCGAGGTGTGGATTATGCAGAACCTACTGCTCAAGTGCTCGCGCGAGCCTTCGAGCCGTGAGGTTATGCAAACGGTGGAATCGCTGGTAAAGGAGGTTGCGGAGACGGGCAACGTGAGCGTGGTGCAGGCCGTGGGCCAGGCGAAGGCGGCCATGGCGTATTCCGCCAACGTGGAGGAGCGCCTGGAGCCCGCCGCCATTGGGCGGGCGGTGTTCGAGGACGAGCCGCGCCTGCAGGAGCGCTACGAGGAGCGTACGCGCGAGGTGGAGCTGCCCGAGGAGGTGGCCGTGCAGCCGGCGGCGGCGCGTCGCCTGGCCAAGAACCATCGCATTCGCACCGATACCGGCGTGGACATTACCTTTCCCAGCGAGATGACCACGAACGAGGACTACCTGGCGTTCGAGCACGAGCAAGACGGCACGGTGAGCATCATCATCCGCAACGTCCGCAGCATCGAGAACCGCTAGGGTGGCACACTTATACCAGGTATAACTGTGCCACCCGCGGTTTTATGCGATAACGAGATATGCGGCGACGGCACCGTTTTTCGCTACGAGCTGCGCTCTGCCGTCAGCCAGGCACGTACGCAGGAGCTGCTCGCTCGCCTCGCTTTGCGGAATCTGTTTTTGGAAGGCCTCGTTTGCGGTGAGGTAGCGTGCAACGGCGCCATCCCACTCCACGATTGCCAGCGGCATGCCGCGCGACGCCTCGTCGGTGGCCATTGCCATGTCTTCGAGCGGCTGTTGCGAAAGCAGGTTGACGCGGCCCACGGACTCAAAGTAGGCGCGATCGCTTGCGCTTTCCACGCCCCTCTCCTTGCTCAGCAGCTCCAAGGAGTCGGGAGCGGGCTTCGAAAACAGGTATCCCTGCACCATCTCGCACCCAATGGTCTTGAGGAACTGGAACTGCGCCTCGGTTTCCACGCCCTCGGCGAGCGTGCGTATGCCAATGCGCTTTGCCATGTCCACGATCGAGCTGATGATCTCGCGGGAGTGCGCGTTGGACTCAAGGCCGCGCAGGAACGCCATGTCGATCTTCAGCACGTCGAACTCGTAGTCCTTGAGCAGGTTGAGCGAACTGTAGCCGCTGCCGAAGTCGTCCATCCAGATCTCGTACCCCGCCTTGCGAAAGCGATCCATGTGCGGGCGGAAGAACTCGTTGGACTTGTCGAGCGTGGATTCCGTAACCTCTATGTCCAAGAGCTCGCGGTCGATGCCATAGGCCTGCACGGCGTCCTCAACCTCGCGGAATATGTCGCAGAGCTGGAAGTCCAGGCGCGAGAGGTTTATGGATACGGGCACGACGGGCAGGCCCTTGTCTATGGCCGCGCGAAGGTCGGAACATACGCAGCGCGCAATGTGCACGTCGTGCTTGTGGATGAGGTGGCGTTGCTCCAGCGTGGGAATCACGTCGATGGGGGAGAGCGTCCCGAAAACGGGGTCGTCCCAGCGCGAGAGCGCCTCCACGGAGCAGGCGTTTCCGGTAAAGGAACGCACGATTGCCTGATAGTACGGACGAATGTAGCCGTTGGATATGGCCTCGTCTAGCGACTTTACAATGTGGTCGTGCATGCTCACCGCATGTGCGAGGTCTTCGTCAAACACGCGCATGCCCTTGTCGTACTTGCCCTTTATGCTGTCGCAAGCAATCTTTGCGCGGTCCATAACGTCGCGTGACTCCATACCGGCGTCAGTTACGTGGGCGATGCCGATCTTGAGCTCCAGCGCCACGTCGCGACGCAGGTCGGCGAGGCGCTTGCGCAAATGCTCCGTTCGCTCTACCACATCGCTTCGACGGGTGGCGACGTCAAACATGTCGATGCCCGAGCGCGTGGTGAGGTCGTTGGGAAACTCCGCGCGAATGGCATCGGCCATGCTCACGAGCAGGACGTCGCCCTCGGGAAGACCGTAGGCGCGATTGAACGCCTTGAAGTTCTCCACGTCCACATGCACGACGCAAAGGTCGTCGTCGGGGCCGAGCACGTCGATTTGGTGCTGAAGCGCCTTCCTGAAGAGATGCGTGAGCGGCATGCGGGTAAGGGCGTCGGTTCTATAGCGCGCGTGGGCCCCGAGCTCGGGCTCCATTGTTGGATTGAGCTCGTCGCTTGGGGTCTCACCGGATTCGTCGCCAACAATAACGACGGGTTGCGTCGTCGTCCGCGCCTGCTCAAGCGCGGTCTTTGCCTGTTGCAGGAGCTCTTGCACCGAGCCTTCCTGCGCCACACCGCCAATGATTACGCCGACGTTGCGGCCTTTTGCGTCCAGCACGAGCGTGCCGTGCACCTGCTCGAATATTTGGTTGAGGCGCTCGGGAAACAGCTGCGCGGGGATGTTCTCAAAAAGGATCGCAAAGGTGTTGCGCTCGTAGTGCACGAGCGTGTCCTCGTTGCGGATGCCCTGGAGCACGGACTTTGCAACAAGCGAGAGAATCTTGCTGCGCGTGGGGTCGCCAGCCGCCTGCCTTGGGTCGCATGCTGCCTGCTCCAGGTTGTCGAGCCCCGTGAGCTGCAGCAACGCGAGCCGACGCGTCGTAAGCGTGTTGATGCCCTCTTCCAGGTACGCGCGGCTAAAGGCGCCTTCCACCTCGTCGCGATAGCGCTCGCGCTCGTCGTTTTCTACGAGCTCCTTGAGCTTGGTCGCTCCGTTTTTGTCGTCGCTCGACATGAGCGTGTTGCCGGTTATCTGCTTTATGAGCTCGAGCGAGCGCGGCTTGCCGTCCACCTCTATGTAGCGGGTGGAGATGTAGAAGGCGTCGTCGCCCACGAACTCGAACTTCGAGACGGAGCGATGGCACGCGACGGTGCGCGCGGAGATGCAGTTCTTGCAGCGGCGGCCCTTGTTCAGCACGTCGAAGCAGGTGTGGGGCATGGCGAGGTCGCCGTCGTCGCTCAGCGTGCGGCCCGCCGTATGGCTTGGGTCTACTATGCGCACCATGTCGTAAACGGGTTCGAGCGTGCGCATGGTTCGCTCGAGCTCCTCCTGCGACAGGGAATAGGGCACTTGCAGTGATTCTTGTTCCACAATCCGTCCTTAGCTTGGGTTAGGGATATCTTAGCGCAATCGGTTGGAACTTTTTGGGTACAAAGGGGACAGTCCCCTTTGTCCCGCTTTTGCTGGGTGGCGCCTGCGCCCTCACGATCGCTAGGCGGAATTTGCGGCGGAATTTGTCGGAATTTGTTCGTCGATGGGTTGTTGTCACCGTATAAAAACGGGTCAAAAAATGTTATAATGTAAACATCTATACTTATGTCAATTTTGGGGAGGGAAAGGTCGTGTTTGCGCACGTAAGGCATAAGCTCCAGTCGCAGCGGGGCGCATCGCTATCCATGGCCCTCATGTTGTTTTTGGTGTGCGCCGTGGTGGCTTCCATCTCGCTTGCGGCAGCGACGGCAGCCGCCGGTCGGCAGAGTCAACTGGAAGCAGTGGACAAAAGCTACTACAACGTTACATCAGCTGCCAAGCTGCTCAGTGACGAGCTTAAGAGCGGCTCACAAGTTGTTACCATAACGCGTGAGTGCGATGCCACCAAAAAGGCCGACGGCTCGTTTGAGGGCTTTACCAACTGGAAGGGCTCCATCGATTCGTTTTCCACCGAATCTGCTGGTAATCTTACCAAAGACAATGCGACGCTCTTCCAGCTTTTAGCCTACGATATGGTGTTCGCTCCCTCATCCGAAAACTATACGTTTAGTGCTACAAGAACTTTTACTGGCGATAACGTTTCTGGATCCATTGATACAAGCACTCTTGAGACCAAAGTGCGCACATTAAAGGACGCCACATACGACGGCGTTACCGTTAGCGCTGATGGCTATGCAGACGTACTCATAAAAGTAGAGCGCAATGCGAGCGGTGGGCTTGTGCTCAGGTTTGGTGAGAAAAACACGGCGACTCCGCCAGACTTCATAGCTGGCTCGTATAAGTGCAAATTGACTGCTACCGCAGATATCCATGACATCAATGAATCTGGCCCAAGCAAGAAGCAGATTAGTGGCAACACGTATCACCTTACATGGACAACCAAGATCTATTGGGATACCCAGAACCTCCAGTTGGGAGGTAGCTAATTATGAGGCTCATTAAGCATAGTCACAGGTTTACAAACGTAGTCGCAAGCGATTCGGGCGAGACCATGGTGGAGACGCTCGTCTCCATCCTCATCAGCTCGCTGGCCCTTCTTATGTTGGCAACCGCCATTGGCACATCGGTGAATATCATCATGACCAGTCGCGACAGCATGGAGGCGTTCTACAACGGCGAGAGCGCGATGATTGAGAGCTCGCAAGATTCAAGCTCAGGTTCAACCTTAAACATTTCGATGGACGTCGCTCTTACACGGGATGACGAAGGAAACTTGGAAAAAACCGAGTCCGTAAAAAGCTATGCCTCCACGGATCCGAAATCCAATGTTTCCCTGTATGAGAGGAGCACCCCATGAAGATCCTCTCCGTAAAGCGAGTCAATCGCACGCGCGCTCGAGCTAAAGGGGGATTTACCCTTACCGAGATGCTCGTCACCATGCTCATTTTGGTACTGGCATCCTCGCTGCTTGCCACAGGCATTCCCGTGGCTATTGACACCTACCAAAAGACGGTAAAGAGCGCCAACGCGCAGGCGGCGCTTTCGACTACGGCCACGGCACTGCGGCGCGAGCTCAGCCTTGCGTCTTATGTAACTGTGGAAGACAACAAGATTTGCTATGTGTCGAGAGAAGAGGGATGCACGCTATCCATCCAAAACACAACTGACCCGGACACCTGCAGAGGCTTACAAAAGCAGTACTACAAGGGCGTGCTAGATGACGCCAAGAGTATAAGAGACCTAGAGACTGACGGTAATCCGGTGGAGCTCATCTCGAACGCAACCGTAACGGACGAGCTGTTGGTTAAGTATGGCACCGACAAACCAGAAGACGTGTGGGCAGCGAAGACGGGTAATTCAATAAAGATTACGAACTTGCACGTGGAGGACAAGGCTGGCAACGAACTGGTGCGTGTGGACGATTTCGAAATACTTGCGCGTTTTGAAGACTAGCGTACGCGAGGCGATAGACATGAAGCACAGACGAAATAGCAGCGGCTTTACTATGATGGAAATGCTCATCGCCGTGGCGGTGATGGTCATACTCATGGGCGTGGCGTTTATTGCGGTGATCAACTACCAAAAGAGCACCAAGCAGCTCGAGCTCGACAAAACGGCTCGCGAGCTGTTCATCGCTGCCCAAAACCACCTTACGGTGGCTCAGGGGCAGGGGTTGCTTAAGGATGCCAAGTCAGAGGAACTTGGTTTTCATTCAGATAGTTCCACCAACGAAAACGAATACTGCTTCTTTGTGGCACCAGGTGTCATTTCGTCAATGCAAAGTACTATGCTCGGCGAGATGTTGCCGCCCTTCTCCATAGACGATACAGTGCGCGCCGGAGGCAGCTATGTGATTCAGTATGATGCCAAGTCGGGTACCGTGCTCAACGTCTTCTATAGCGACCAGTCCAATCTGAGCAAACACACATTCGTGGAAGGCGACTACGGCAGCTTGTTCAATGCCTGCGTGGGCGATGAGCGGGAAAACAAGGATGCGCGCCTTAACTACGGAGGCACCATTATTGGCTGGTATGGCGGCCAGGATTTGGGGAATCGGGATCCCAAGGAGCTCACGGCTCCCCAGCTCAAGGTAATTAACGAAGAGCGCCTTTTGGTTGAGGTGGGCGTTTCGGATTTGACCCCAGAAGGCGTTACGAATCCAAAGATTCAGATAATCATGAAAGGCGAGAAGAGCGGGGAATCGGTACTCGTTGCTGATGTCGCACTTTCAACATTCTTGTCGGAAACCATGACGAACGGCGTATACACCAAGCAGTACGTCTTGGACGACATAACCGCAAGCGGGAAGCATTTTGCGGAACAGTTTAGCACCCTAATCCCTGGCGAGAACATAACGCTCGTGGCTAAGGTATACAGCAACGATACGCTTTCAACCATCGCCCAAAGCGAGAGGCGCCACACCAACAGCTTGTTCGAAGACGTTATTGAGGACGCAAGGCAGGGCGCCGGAGGGGCGCAGACGCCCGCGCCTGGTGCTTCCACAAAGACGTATTTGGCAGAGATTTCCAACATCCGCCATCTGGAGAACCTGGATGCAGCCATTTCGGGTTATGACCTTGCGAGGTTGGACGATGTTGGCGCAACCCATGCCAGGCAGGTAAGCGACCTACGCTGGGCTGGCGCAGACGATGGCTTTACCGAGCAGATCGCGGGAAGCGGCGGCACTGCAAACAAGGTGCAGATCTACACGTTGGCTGGCAACCCCACTACCGAAGGCACCTACGCACCGGTGAACCCCACCTCAAACGGCACCCCTTACAAGCTCAACTACGACGGGGACGGCTACAAGGTAGCGGGAATTAAGGTCCAGAACGCGGCAGACGCTGGCATGTTCGGCCAGGTGAGCGAGGGCGAGCTCAAGAACCTTAAGCTTGCGGACTTTAGCGTTGCCACCACGGCCGGTAACGCCGGCGCGCTGGCGGGGACGCTTACCAATACGCCTGTGGAAAATGTTCTTGCATACAACGAGGTTGCGAGCGATAACGGCAAACTGGAGATCAATGGCACGGGGAATGTCGGCGGCCTCGTGGGCGCTCTTAGTGGGCAGAGCATTACCCAAAGTGCTGCTGCCGTGTACGTAAGGTCAGTGAATTCGAGTGCCGGCGGTCTGGTAGGTGCGACTTCGGGAACGGCTTCGATCCAGAAGAGCTACTCAGGCGGTCATACGGTTAGCGGCTTGTACCTAGATGACACGCTTCCCGAAAAGGTGGGTAGGTATAACGTTCGAGCTGAGGTTGAGGCTGGTGGCCTCGTGGGCAAGGCAACGGGAACGCTGAATGTCCAAGACAGCTATACGACTTCCTCTGTCTACGGCAAGACCTTGGGTGGCGGTCTGGTAGGTAGTACCGAAGCGGGATCGATTTCCAATTGCTACGCCATTGGAAAGGTTGGCGGACCTCAGATGGCCTCTCGAGGCGCTTTCGTGGGAACCGCTGGATCGGCGACCTTCTCAAGCGACTTGTTCTTGGACATTGTAAACGCGAACGAGGATGGCGCTAATACTGTGCAGGCGCTCTCTACGGGTACGAGCACTGGGATTACTGCGGCGGACAGCGACTTGGCGGGCTATCGCGCGCTTTCCTCTGGCACGTTGGCGGCGTCGCCCTACGACTCTACTCTCGTAAGAAACTACAACGGAACCTATCCGTTCAAGACCGTGAGTCAGCTCGCTGGAATGGCGGCCTCGACCGACGACGTGAATCAATGCTATCGGCAATACGGCGATTGGCCGTCTTACGAGACCATGCCCATCAATCGCCAAGGGTTTACGCTTGAGTCGACGAATGCCTCACAGTCGGGTACTGGCCGCACGGTAAACGTGCATACCGCAAGAATTGCGAATGCAGTGGCAAAGGAGCAAATGCTAACTGCATCTAATAGCTCGAGTGAGGCCACGGACGGTCAGGAGAAGCCGCAGCAGCCTGCGAACCAGGCTACCGATACTCCCAAAGGCGACGATAAGGCAGGCATTGCTTCCGAACAGTCATCCAAGGCCGAACCTAAGACAGAAGAGAAGGCGAACGAGTCGAATTCGCAAAATGCCGCGCCAACGGGTGAGGCTGAACGCAGCGAATCGGCCACCGACGAGGTCCAAAAACAGAAGACAGCCAAGCTTAGCAAAACGCTCAAGTCGGTGGATGGACGCAGCTATACCATAACGATTGCCTACAACAATGAGGCTCAGATTCCGCAGGGCGCAGAATTGATGGTCGCCGAGACCACAAGAGTTCCCGACGATTGGAACGACGAGGAAAAGCAACAGACCACTTACAAAGACCGACCCACGGCAACCGAGAACATGGTTGACGCACAGGAGATGGCGGCTCACATCGATCGCCTTACCAAAACACTGGATCTAGGCAAAGACGGTCGACTGATGTGGAACAAGTTGCTTAACGTTCGCATTGTTGCCAATGGTGAGGAAGTTGTACCAGCGGCTGACGTGCAGGTGGAAGTGGAAACGAACGCAATGCCGGCCAGCGCGTCTGACTCGCTTGAGGCAGTGCGTTTGGATGGCGATGAGTCGAGTCGTCTTACGGTTAAAAACGCAACGGGCACAAAAGACGGCGAGGCAGAAAAGAAGCCCGAAGAGCTCAACACGCGTATTGCATTTAACACAGGCGAGCTCGGTGAGATTGCCCTTGCCCAGGTGAGCGAAAAGAAGTTCGGCTGGACGATGCGTGGCGAAGACATCTCTGTATTTGTGCCGCGCTCCATTACAACAAAACCCTTTGAGGTTCCGTTCGATATGGAATATATGAACGGACTCCACCTAATAGAGCTCTTTACCGTTAATGCGGAACCTTCGCATGAGTATGGTACGACGCTATGGATTAAAGCAACCATGCCCAGCAACAATACCAATGAATTTGGTGGCATCGCCTGTTACAAAATCGCCGAAGACAATAAGTTCGAGCAGGTATTTGACGCCAAGGGAGCTAAGGATCTTGTGTCGATTAGCGCGGGTGACATTATGGCGCTTGCGTGGGACAGTGGATATCAGATATCCAAGATTGATGAGGGTGACGTAACGGTAGCGGGTAATATGCCAAAGGGAGCCAAACCTCAGATTACCAACGTTACGGACGAATATTCGGATCCTTCCAAACTAAACGAGGCGCTTGCCGATGCGAATGCCAAGACCTTGTCGGCCTATGGACTGACGCTTGGCGTGGGCGACGTCGACTGGCAGCCTAGCAATACGCATCCCCTGCGGGTAACGGTGCGTAACGATGAAATAGACGCAGGCAGCAAAGAGAAGACCTACGATGTCCTCCGCGTAGAAGGCGATGGAAAGGGTTCTCAAGTTGACGCAACCACGGATAATGGAACCGTATCATTTATGGCAACGAGCCCAGGGCCCTATGTTGTGGTTGAGCACGTAATACTCAAAAAGACGCTTACGGCATCTGATGGAAAGACGTACAGCATCAACGTGAGCTACGACTCGTCGCTTGCCGGTATCCCGGCCGACGTGGAGCTGCAGGCTAAGGAGCTCGAGGGTAAAGAATACGATACGTATCGCAAGCAGGCACAAGACGCGATGGGCGCTCACAAGCTGAGCTACGCGCGCGTGTTTGACATCAGTTTGATTGGGACGGACGGCACGGCGTACGAGCCAAACGCCAATGTGGAAGTGTCCATTCAGCTAGCGGATGCAAAGGCAAACGATACGTCAAAGGTCGTTCACTTTGGTGAGCAGACTGAGGTTATTACCCCCAAGGTGAGTTCCTCGGGTCAAGGTTCCGACTTTGCGTTTGCCACTGATTCTTTCTCGGTATTCGTGGTGGGCTATACCACGACGGTTGGCGAGACTACCCACACCTATAACATGGCTGGTGAAGGTACGATTGCCCTGTCGGACCTGCTGGACAGGCTTGGCATTGCCGAAGAGGTTCCCATATCGAGCATTAAGAGCGTGGAGAGCGAAGACACGGAAGCGATTTCCGTTACTCCCGTAACGAATTCCCAAGATTCCAGCGCACCACCTTCCAATTGGACCATTGAGGCAAAGAGCACTTTTGGCGAGCCAAAGACGCTTACCCTTACGAAGAACGATGATTCAACCGTCGCGATAAATATAACGAGCGAGGCTGGCGTGAGCATTACCGTGAGCAACACGCTTACGGATAGCGTGGCAACGGATGCGGTCGATTTTACGTATACCGCGACGCTCAAAGATGGCAGCGCCACTATGGAATCGTATAGTGACGACAATTTTAAATCTGGTGTATATACGTTTACGCTGAGTACGCAGCCAGGGACGACGGCCGAAACAACGTTTGCGATACCTTCTGGAAAGACGCTTGAGTTGGCACAGACCCAAAATGCTTTATATGACACCTCCGTAAAGGTAGGAAGCGGCGATGCGCATTCCGCAACATCGTGCATGGTTGATAATGTGACAGAAAACACGAGCGTTGCCTTCACAAACACGCGTGCGCCAATTTGCAAGGTGGTAAGCGCTACGCTAGGCGAGAAGACGTTCACCACAATTTCCGAAGCGGTGACCTATATAAACAATAACGGACTAGATGATCCCATTCAGATGCTGCGGGACTACACGATGCCTTCGTCGGATGCGGTCAGCATCCCAACGGCATGCTTCGTAAAGATAACAACGGCAGATACGTTTACTCCAGAAGGTGGAACGGCAACGATAACGCGCGCTGCTGACTTTACAAATGGTGCGCTCTTTACGAACTTTGGCATGCTAGAGCTAGACAAGATTACGCTGGATGGCAACAACAGGGAGGGCGCAGAAGTCATCGCTAGTTCCCCTCTGATAGTAAACGGATCGAGCGGAACCGTGACCACGGGCGCAAATTCCACAATCCAAAACGCGAAGAGCACGGGCGATGGCGGCGCCATCTCCTCTTCGGGAATATCTGTCACGCTCGCCGGCGCCCTACGTGGCAATGAGGCATCTCGTGGAGGTGCGATATACGTTTCTGGCGGAGACCTTCTGTTTGCGGAAGGCGCTACTACGAACTTTGAAAACAACAGGGCTGCTAACGGTGGAGCGATTTACTACGCTGGAACGGGCACCGTAGACATTCCGGCAGGCGTGACGCTAAGCCAAAATGAGGCAACGCAAGGCGGCGGCGCAATTTATGTGACGAGCGGCGTTGTTGAGGTTTCGGGCGGTACCGTCAGTAACAATACGGCGGTAAACGGCGGGGCCATACATGCCTACGCAGTAAACGCGGCGGCAGCCATCAAGTGTAGTGGTGGAAGCATTTCCAATAACACTGCGAGTGGTGATGGCGGTGCCATCTATATAAACAATGCCGCAGGTACAGTTGAGGTATCGGGTGGAAGCATACAGAACAATAGTGCTGTAAATGGTGGCGCAATATACCTTGCTACGGGTAAAGCATCCATAATGGGGGCCGAGCCATACATTACCAACAATACCGCCACGAGCTATGGTGGCGCCGTGTGCGCGAATGCGGGCACGGTTACGGTATCGGGCGTAATCAGCGGGAATACTGCGGCTAACGGCTCGGCAGTTTATGCCAACGAAGCAACCGTTAACGTATCGGGAAGCATAACGAACAACACTGCAACCAACAATGGTGGTGCAATTGGCGTTGGCTCTACAAACGCACGCTTGCACTTTACGGGAGAAGCGACGGTATATAACAACAAGCTTGGCACGGCAGAAGACGCACCGGCAAGCAATGTGTACCTGAGCGTCGACTCCGACCTTGTAATCAATTCCAGCGGCCTTACGGGCGATGGTAAGATTGGTGTGTATGTTCCTGGCCCAATGACTGCGGATCTGTTTAAACGCCGCGGTGAGGTAGCGGCGAAGTTTGGTACGTACGCCGATAAAAACAACTTGAGTAAGTTCGAAAACGATCGCATATCAGGCATAGAGGTCAAAGCGGAAACAACAACAGACAAGATCATGTGGGCAAAGAAGATTGCTGTCGAGGTTCGTTATCTGGCGTCGTACGCAAACGATTTGCCGCCGGCGGCCGTAGGCCAATCCATCTATACCAATGATGGTTACTATCCCTTTACCAGCGCATATGGCGCCTCTGAGCTTGCTGACGAGCTGTACGAAAACATAAAGACACTTAGGGACAATCTGCAGGCCAAATCTAAGACTGCCATATATGGATGCACGTTTGCCAACGGCGCAACTGATTTTGGGGAGTATCTTACGAACGTCAATTGGAGTAGCGAGCTTGGCAACTGGAGTTATATTAAACGTGATGGCAATCCCGCGACAGCCTCCTCGGATAAGGTCATTATTTACTACTCTGAGCCTGCTTACATTACGCTAACCAACAACACTGACTATAAACTTACGGCTGCGCCTTTTACCGTGGCGGGACGAAACGCGATAAACAGTGCCAGCGATGTTGGCTATGGTTACGTGGTTGCCAAAAACAATGTAACGGCGGCCCAACTACTGCCTATTACAGCGGCAGACCTTACGCTTGGGCCGTGGAATTCAATAAAGCTCATGTTCCCTGGAGGCTGTGGGGCTGCATATAGCATTACCAACACGTTTACAGATGCGACGAGCGGTACGCCTATAGCCAATACAGACATCAAGTTCGCTCTGAACGGCGGCGATCCGACGACCGTCACTACTGATGGCAACGGCCAGGTCGTACGCACCGGAAGCACGTTCGCGGCCTCTGGCAAGACCGTGGATCTGCTCTTCGGAGAGCCAACCGCCATCTGTAAGATTACCGACGAACATCTGTTTACGACCATCAAAGACGCCGTGCAATACGTAAAAGACAACAACTTGGGTACAACCGAAGACGCGCCTGCGGTAATTGAGATGCTTACGGATTATATGCTTCCGAGCTCCGACAAAGTTGAGATAACACCATATGCAGCTGCGAATCAAAAGCTATACATCAACTTTACTACGGCGCATAGTGGTAACCATAAGTATTACGACGATAACGGTAAGGCAATCATCAGCCGCGATGCCGGCAACAAAAACTCTTTTGTAGAGGTTGCTGACGGCAAAAACAAAGTTGCACTCACACTGGACGGAATCAAGTTCGATGGCAAGAACATTGCGGGAGGCGGCGATGGTGGTGCCGCGAAGACGCTCAACTGCGATGTTACGATTACCAACTGCGACTTCGATCGTTTTTCCGCTGGTAATGGTGGTGCGATCTATATCGAAAGAGGCACACTGAACGTAACTGGTTCAAACTATAAGGACTGCCATTCGACCTCAACGACAAACAGGCAGGGCGGCGGCGCCATATGGACGAGCGCTACTAGCTTTACCGCAAGTGGGTGCACATTCGATAACTGCTCCGCAATCGACCAGGGTGGTGCAGTGTTCTATCGCGTAGACAACACTTACTCATATCGTAAGAGTACTATCTGTGATTTGAGCGATTGCAACTTTACCAACTGTAGTGCAAATGCAGCCGGCGGACTGGAGATTGATGCGTTTAATACAACTCTAACTAACTGCCATTTTACTGATTGTCGCGCAATTCAGCGTAACGGTGGTGGCTTCAACGTGTGGATACACGATAGCAACGACAATGCCGAAGATACCTCGCTTGTTGTGGAAGGTTGTTCCTTTACGCGATGCATACTTACGTCAACTAAAAATACTGGGTATGGCGGCGCTCTAAGAAGCACGACGAAAACCACGAGGATTGCCAATAGCACTTTCACTGACAATTCTTCAAACAAACAGGGTGGTGCGATTGCTGTTACGAATGGCAATCCGAACATAGATACAAGTGCGACCATAGAGGGCTGTACCATTACCAATTGCAACGCCTCGCTAGAGGGTGGCGGCATCTATGTTGTATCCAAGTATGTAACGGTGCAGGGGGGAAGCATCGTTGGGTGCGCTGCTGGAAATCAGGGCGGAGCAATATATCACCACAAATATGATAGGAATATTTCTCCTATATCAACTACGATTGACAATTGCAGTATCAATAACTGCACAAGTGGTAAGACGGGCGGTGGGTTGGATTCTCGCGCTGAAACCGTAACGATACAACAAGGAACGCAGATTTCTGGCTGTACAGCAAAAGGTAACGGCGGGGGCGTATATCACGCTCCAGATGCATCTCTCTCAGGGTCCAAACTCATCGTTGATGCCTCAACGATTTCGGGCAACACGTCGTCGGCTTCGGGCGGAGGTATCTATACCACCAGCAACATGACACTGCAAAACGGCTCAAACGTCTTGAGGAACCATCTAACCAGCTCCACTGCGGGTAACGCTGCGGGTATCTATATGTCTAACGGAAAGACGCTAACGATTGGCGCAGAGACTGATGATACGAGCGTGGAAGACACGTCATCCGTCCAATACAATACCGTGAGCGGTGGTGTAAGTTCCAATGTGAGGCTTTCCGAAACGAGTGGCGTAAACTCAACTACAAGCGTATTTGTTAACTGCAACCTTACGGGCAATATATATGTGGTAAACGCAAAGAAAGCCGGAACGCAGTTTGGCTCCTCGGCACATGCAAGTCCGCATAACTTTACGTTGGCTAGCCATGCCTTTATCGCAGATGATGGCTCGCTGTATGGTGTGATTGATGGATCGGAATCCTCGTTTACGCACATCATTTGGGATGCGCCTCCCATTTGTAAAATTACCGATAAGGATGGCCACATTCTGTACAAAGACCCTGCATGCCAGGTTCCAGCCGTCTATTCACACCTAGACGATAGCACTAGAAACAAAAACAAGGACACAGCGTTTTCTGTATTGAGGTATTCCAATAGCGAAATACCGCTGTATACAGCTGAAAACCAGCGATTCAACGATGATACTTGCTACGTTAAGATGCTCGTAGAAAGCTTCTCGATTCAAAAATTTGTCAGTACGATAGCCAATACGGGACACACAATAGTCTTTACCACGGCAGGGAAAGGCGATAATGAGGATGGATATCCATACTTGGGGCCAGACGGTGTGCCCGCCACGATTATTCGTGCTGCGGGTCTTATAGACACGCTGTTCACAGCAAGAGGTGACCTTACATTTGAGAGTATTACGATTGATGGTGGGTCGAGGTATGGGAGAACATCTCAAAGAGCTGGCGCTCTTATAAACATGAAATCTAAAAATGTAACAGTTACGATTAACAATGGCACAACACTGCAAAACTCAACAACTAGCTTAAACGGCGGTGCGATCCACATTGGGTTCGATGATATAAATAATAAAGTAATTATGAATGGTGGAACCATAAGAAACTGCACGGCGCCTAAGGGTGGAGCGGTATACGTAACCAACAAGGGTGGATCGATATTTGAGATGAACGGTGGCACCATTACGGGCAATACTGCGGATACAGGAGCTGGAATTGCCGTTGAGGGAGCGAATTCACGACTATACTTCTCGGGCCTCGTAAACGTAAGCGGTAACGTTCGTCGATCCGATAAGACCACTTGCAATGTCGAGCTAAACCAGGACAGCAACGCAATCATCAATTCCCACGATCTGAACAGCAACTCGTATATAGGCGTTTATGTACCCGATACGAATGGACTCTATAATAAGCACGGTGTAGAGCTCAAGCCGTTTGGAACGCATACCGACACCAATAATCTGTACTGTTTCGTAAACGATCGGAATGGACTAAAAGGAGGAATACTCGAGAGCGCTCCTGGTATAACGCACTGGGTAAAGATTCTGTCTCTGGAGATAAGCAAGAAGGTGGTTAGTGAGGCTGCCGCCGACTACAATGAGAAGTTCCACTTTAACGTCAACCTCTACAACGAGAGTATCAACGGAACGTACGGTGACATTACCTTTACCAATGGTGTGGCCAACGACGTTACGATTGTTGCGGGGCCAAATAACAACGGACGCAAGGTTGCTCAAAACCTCCCGCAAGGAACGCGTTATACGGTAACGGAGGTTGAGAACACCGGATATACCACCAATCCTCAAAACCTTATGCGCACTGGCACTATTGGTGAGAACCTGGAAAGAACCGACGTGGATAAGTATCTTTCCACTGCGGCCTTTACCAACACCCGTAAGCTTGGCAATCTTGCGATTACAAAGACGGTGGATAGCAACGATACCATTGACCCCAATGAGGAGTTTGAGTTTGTGGTCGCGCTGGGCGATAAGACGATCAACGGCACCTATGGTGAAGGCGATACGGCGATCGAGTTCGTAAACGGCGTTGCCAACTTTGCGCTTAAGAACGAGGGGCAAAAGCTCGCAACAGGTCTGCCTTCGAACGTAACGTATACCGTTGAGGAAAAACCAACGCGGCATCAGTCGGAGTACTACACCACAGATCCTGGACTGCAGCAAACCGGAACGATAGCGGCAGACACCACCACGACTGCTGCATTTGTGAACAGGCACGTTTCGGACGGATTCCGCAAAGTGATTTTGCGTAAAGTGGGAACGTTGGATAACGGCAACTACCAGTCGAAGTCCGGCGCGAAGTTCCGCATATATCGCTCTACGTGGGCACCGCTAACCGACGAAGAATACGAGTCGGATGCAACGGGTACGTTCTATGTTGGAACGCTTGCCTATGGAACGTATTATGTGGTAGAGACGCAATTCCCCGACGGTTATGCTCCGCGCAACTATGCGGGATACGACCCGAACAATCCCGATACGTGGCTGTACTACGAACTCCACGTGGGTAAGGTGGGTGATAAAACCGGAGAGAAAGACGCTGATGGTAACGACATCTTGCTGGATGGCCGAGGAACGTATATCCATGGTCTGATCCCAAGAGGCGCCGAAGCGGTAAACGTGCCTAACTATACCTATAGTCTTGCTGTGAACTCGACCAACAGCGACGGGCTATTCTACGTTGGTGAAAGCGCGAATGCCATTCTTACAAGACTTGCAGATGGCACGCCGGACGTAAGCTTTAACGATCAGGTGACCTGGGAGACGAGTGACTCTACTATTGCGGAGATCACTGGTACGACGCCGCAGTCAAGCGTGAACTTTAAAGGTGCTGGTGAAGTAACCATAAGAGCCTATGTAAACATTAACGGCGAAAGAACTTTGGCTGGCGAAGCGACTGTTGTTGTTCAGACGCGCGCCTCGTCAACCGCTGCAGTTCCACATGCCGGCGATGGCGCAAACGACAATCACTCTACGGGCTACCTTACGTACAAAGAACTGAATGAACAAATGTGGGGTGGCGTGAACAACATAGAATGGGTTGACATGGTGGATGCTAATGGCGAGCACTACCTCGCTTTGCGATATAGCTATGGTGGTTCAACAGATTATAGGTATGGAGTTATTTATTATAACGGTACGTATTACAAGGCGGTGGATAGCAACGGTGCTGACTCCTATGGCAAACTCTCCACGGCAGATGGGTATTGGAATAAGTTTACAGTAGATTTGCTAGGTGCGGACACCATTTACAACGATAGCGCCGGTACAAGGATTAAATGGGTGCCTATTGATGGACCCACTGCAGTGCCTGCCTCTGAGTCCGGTCCTGGCTACAGGCATCTTGAGACAGACAAAACTTCGATGCTGTACCACTCGGATTCTTGGCTCAATTCAAATATCGCAGACAACATGGGTGGGACTACATTTGAATGGGAGCCGTTCCGAGATGGATGCATGGTGCTTGTGGGGCATAATTGGGGCGACGCCGTAGGTGTTGTGTGGCGCGATGGAAAATACTACAAGGCCAAAAACGCGGAAACTGGAAGCGACACAGCGGTAAAACTTATGGGCACGTCGTTTAGCGCTAACGATCTTAATGGTGGTACGCATACTTATGTCGGCAACGATGGGCAATCCATTGTGTGGTATGAGATTCCAGATCCATACAACATGGACACTATCAATCCGGCCGACAATCCACCTGAGATAGGTACGCAACCAGAAGCGGATCTGTTTGAGAATATGCAGTGGCTTTGGAGCCAGTGTAAGTGGCAACAATATCGGGACGGATGCTTGCTGGCGGCTTTATCGAATGACTGGACTAAGGATTATCAAAAGAATGCACCGGTAGTGTGGTATGCAGGGCATTACTACAAGCCGACAGGCATTGAGCAAAGCAGTATGACCATTGGTATCCTTAATGAGGGATTCTATCCGTCGGATCTAACAGACGGACAGCCGCACGTGTATGGGTATGGCTCCGGGATGAGAATCATTACCTGGCAACTTATTAAATAGCGGTTCATTTTGCAAAATGGCAAGAAACCCCGCAGGAATGTATATTCTTGTGGGGTTTTGCTATGGCATGACGCGTAAAGCGATTTCGTAGCAGCCCCTCCGTATGCCCATACGCTGTGCAAGGTACCCAATCCTAAGCATTTGTGATACAGTTCAAACATTACTTGCTCTTGTCAACTGTCCTATAATCGCAGCGGGGGGCATCACATGAGGTTTTGGCGCACCTTCGCGTCTGCGTTTACAATAATTTGCTTGTTGGCGAGTCTTGTGGCGTTTATGCCGCAAGCGACGCTTGCTACCGAGGCTGGAAGAACGCAATCCGAAGAGGAGAGTGGCTCATCCGGTGTGCGGGGCAGTGACCAGTCTTCAAGTTCGTTATCTTATAATTCGACGCAGGGCAACCAAGGCGATGCAGAGGTCCAAGGACAGCCAGGTCCTTCCGCATACACTGATGACCAAGTCCAACAAGTTGACTCCTCGCTTTCCTATTCTCAAGGGCAGGATCAGCAGGCTATCGACGACCCACAGTTCAGCGAGCCAATTCCCGTTGAGGAATGGTATGTGGACGAGCATAGCGACTACAAAACCACCCTCGACCCCATTCCCGTAACGTCGGAGACGCATGAGATCAAAAACGGGGTATACATAGTTCGCGAAAGCATGGAGTTGGAACAAACCCTATGGATTGGCGGCAAGGCGCGCTTGATTCTAGCTGACGATGTGGTTCTTAGCGTGCCTAAGGGTATTCGCGTAAGAAAGGACGCAACCCTTACGCTATACGCACAGGGTGATGCGGCTGGATCGCTTCTTATCCGCAAGGGGGTAAAACGATACCTCACGGACGAGCAAAAGAAGAAGGAAGAAGAGGAAATCGCGCGCAGGCGCGAGGAGGATCCAACCTATGTGGCGCCAAAACCGCAGCTTTTGTTTGTGTGGCCTTGTTTGGATGTGACGGCAGGCGATCACGAACCGCGCCCAGACGATGACGAGGACCCAAAGCACGCACCCAGGCACATAGACAAGCCAAAGCTCAACGACGCTTTTCTTTGTAAGGACTATCTGGTTATTCGGCCAAAGGTGACACATGAGCTGGAAGACAAGAATGGCTACTATGCGTGCGCCACGTGCGGGCAGAACTTTGAGGATCTGGAGGCGCACGTATCGCTTACTGCCGAGCAAGTGCAACAGATCGTTGAGGCTCAGGCTGCCGCTGACGACGTTCTTATTGGCGAGGCTTCAACCGTAACCATATCTTTTGACCCCAATGGGGGAGCAGGAAGCATGGCACCATTGGAAGTGGAATCGGGGCAGAGCTTCGAGTTGCCCGAATGCCCGTTTACGCCACCCGAAGGCAAGGTGTTCAGCGTCTGGAGCTTGGGTGCGCCTGGATCTGTGGCATCGGTTCCCACATCCACCACAGTTAAAGCATGGTGGGTCGACGCTCCCTCGGGAAAAGGCGCGGGCGAAACTCAGGCCCAGAGTTCTCAAACCACAGGATCGCAGGTGCAACCTAGCAGTCAAGCGGATGACGCGCAAGATGCATCCGTCACGCAAGCAACGAACAATACGCCAAGTTCGACCTCCAGCTCTTCGGGCTCACAAGCATCTACCAGCGGTTCGCCCACGACGGGAGACAGGATTGCCGAGCACTTTGGTGCGCTGGTACTGTGCTTGGTGGGCGGTGCAGCCTTTATTGTCTTAGGCAAGTCTTGGCGCTAAAGCCTAACAAGGGAACGAGTCACTTGTCAGCTTTTGCGTGCTCCCTGCAACCATTATTGAATAAGTAAGACCGCTGACGCCGTATGACCTGTTCGCTCGCATGCGAATCGTAGTAACATAAGCCATAACTGCGAAAAACGCATTTCGAATGGAGCCACTCATGAAGTTCACGCGACTTGGAGACCTTCTTATAGACGCGGGCGTTATTACCGACGAACAGTTGGGTCAGGCGCTTGCCAACCAGAAGAAGACAAAGCGTCGTTTGGGCGACGAGTTGGTGCAGTCGGGCATCATTACCGAGCGGCAGGTGGTCGATGCCCTTACCATGCAGCTGGGTATCGATTACATAGACCTCACCGAAACCGAGATCAGTCCCGAGATGACCAAGCTCGTGCCCAAGAACTTGGCCAAACGCTATAGCGTGGTTCCGGTTCGTACGCGCGGCGACGAGCTCTACCTAGCCATGAGTGACCCCCTCAACTTTATCGCCACCGAGGAGGTGCGCGCGGCATCGCGCAAGCGCGTGGTTCCCATGATTGCCATGCAGTCCGGCATCGACCACGCCATCTCGCAGCTATACGGCACCGAGGGTGCAAAGCGCGCCATTCGCGAGATGCAGCAGGAGGTTGGCGAGTCCGCACGCGAACGGCATGGCGTCAAGATTGCGGAGGTAGGCGAGGACAACGAGTCGTCGGCGCCTTCCATCCGCCTGGTAGACAACATCATCGAGCGCGGAATCTCCACCCGCGCATCCGACATCCACATCGAGCCCATGGAGAACGAGGTGCTCGTGCGCATGCGTGTGGACGGTTTGTTGCGCAACGAGTTCAACATCCCCAAGGAGCTGCAGTCGTCCCTCACGTCGCGCGTCAAGGTTATGTGCAACATGGACGTCACCGAGCGTCGCGTGCCTCAGGACGGCCGCGCCATCGTACGTGTACGCATGAAAGAGGCGGACCTGCGTGTTTCCACGTTGCCTACGGTTCATGGCGAGAAGATCGTAATGCGAATCCTGGACCGCGAGCAGAAGCTCAACACGCCCGAAGAGCTGGGATTCCAAGGCATCAACCTCGAGCGCTACAACATGCTGCTTGGCCTCAAGCAGGGAATCATCCTGCTCGTGGGTCCCACCGGTTCGGGCAAGAGCTCGACGCTCTTTACCATGATCGACCGCGTAAACACCGAGCAGGTAAACATCGTCACGCTCGAGGACCCGGTGGAATACAACATCGAGGGCGTCAACCAGGTGCAGGTAAACGAGAAGACGGGCATGACCTTTGCGGCAGGCTTGCGCTCGATCTTGCGTCAGGACCCCGACATCGTTGCGGTGGGCGAGATTCGCGACCAAGAGACGGCAGACATCGCCTTCCGTTCCGCTGTGACGGGCCACCTGGTCCTCTCTACGCTGCATACCAACGACGCCGTATCTACCTTGGACCGCCTCAACGACATCGGGGTTGAGCCCTACATGGTATCCACGGCGCTCAAGGGCGTCATATCGCAGCGTCTGGTGCGCCGTATTTGTCCGCACTGCAAGGAGCAGTACGTGCCCACCGACGACGAGATGAAGTCCGTTGGCTTTGATCCCATGGATCCCAAGATGGACGGAGTCATGTTCTCGCGCGGTCGTGGGTGCCCCGAGTGCTACCACTCGGGCTATCGCGGCCGTATTGTGGTGGTGGAGACGCTCACGCTCGACAAGCGCATTCGCCAAGCTATAGCAACGAGCGCTCCGCGCGCGCAGCTGCTGGATGCGGTGGAGAAGAGCGGGTTCGAGCCCATGCTGGAGAACTGCCGTTCACTGGTGTTGCAGGGAATCACGACCACCGAAGAGGTGGAGCGCGTGGTGTTTGCCACGGAGCAATAGCCTCACGTCGATTGCCAAAAATAGTACGCAAAGCGAAAGGAAGTAGCCATGCCATCACTAGACGCCATCGTATGCGCCGCCCAAACCGCGGGGACCTCCGACGTGCTGATTGCTCCCAACGTGCCCATTCGCTTTAGGGTCGACGGTTCGCTTGAGGATGCGAACAGCGAGATCTTGACTCCAGAAGACACCATGGAGCTCGCTCGCGAGGCGTGTGGTGACGAGGTTTCCAAGCTGGACCAGGGCATTGAGGTAGACCTTGCCAAGACCTTCTCCAACGGGGTGCGTTGCCGTATTAACGTGTATCGCAGCATGGGCAAGGCGTGCATGGCCGTCCGCCTTTTGGCAAGCTCCATTCCCGACCTGAACAAGCTGGGCGTTCCCCCCATCGTGCACGAGTTCCAAACGTATCAGCGCGGCATCATCATTGTTACGGGCGAAACGGGCTCGGGTAAGTCGACCACGCTTGCGGCCATTATCGACCGCATCAACCACACGCGTCCCGACCACATCGTTACGCTCGAGGACCCGGTGGAGTACGTGTACGTGCCCGACCGCTGCTCCATAGACCAGCGCGAGATCGGTCGCGACACCGCCAGCTTTGCCGAGGGCCTGCGAGCGGTTCTTCGTCAGGACCCCGACGTCATTCTGGTGGGCGAGATGCGTGACTTCCAAACCATCGAGACGGCACTTACCGCAGCCGAGACGGGTCACCTGGTGTTCGGCACGTTGCACACCCAGTCTGCCGCCGACTCGATCGACCGTTTGGTGGACGTGTTCCCCGAGGAGCGCCAGCAGCAGATTCGCATGCAGCTTTCCATGACGCTCAAGGCCGTGGTGAGCCAGCAGCTCATAAAGCGTCGCGGTGGCGGACGCGTGCTTGCCGCCGAGGTGATGGTAGTCAATCCCGCCATCAAGAACCTCATTCGCGAGGGCAAGACCCCGCAGATCGCAAACACGTTGGCAACCACGGCGGAGCTTGGGTCGGTTACCATGGACCGTGCGCTGCAGGCGCTGGTTCGTAGCCGTACGATTACTGCGGCCGACGCCATTGCCGCGGCGCACGACCCCGAGCAGATGCGCAGACAGGTGCGATAGGGTAGAGCAAGCATCCTAGGAGGTAATCGTGAAAGCGTTTAAATACACGGCACGATCGTCGTACGGGGCGACGGTTGACGGCATTGTGGAGGCAAACACGATTGACGATGCCGTTAGCCAACTCAAGGACGACGGCTACATTGTTACCTCCATTGAGGCGTCTGGCGGCGAGCACGACATTGACCTGCGCATTGGCAACAGGAAGACCAAAGAGAAGACCCTCTCCATTATGTGCAACCAGTTTGCCATCATCCTGGAAGCGGGCCTTCCCATCGTGCGTACGCTCGAGTTGGTAGCCGGGCAAACGGAAGACAAGACCCTAAAGGAGATTTTGTCCAATGTGGCCGACGACGTTGCCGCAGGTTACGAGCTGGCCAGCAGCTTTGAGAAACACGGAGGGAACCTGCCCACGACCTTTATTGAGTCCGTGCGTGCCGGCGAGCAATCGGGTAACCTCACCATCGTGTTCCGCAGGCTCGCGGACTTCTACCGTAAGCAGTCCGAGACCAAGGGCAAAGTAAAGAGCGCCATGATGTACCCCGCGTTCATTATGGTCGTGGCTGTGGTCGTAATCGTCGTTATTATGGTGTTCGCTGTTCCGACGTTTAAGTCCACGTTCGAGGGTATGGGTACCGAGTTGCCGCTTCCCACGCAAATCATGATCAACGTATCGGAGTTCATGACCAAGTTCTGGTGGGTGTTCATTCTGGTTGGGGGAGGCGCCTACGGAGCGGTGCAGCTCGCCAAGAGGAAGAGCGAGGATTTCCGCCTGAAATGGAGCAAGCTCGGCACCAAGTTGCCCGTTCTTGGCAAGATCACGCTCATGAGCTCGTCTGCACAGTATGCCTCCACCATGGCCGTGATGATGACGGCGGGTCTTTCCGCCTCGCAGGCGGTAGACGTTACGTCACGCACCATTGGCAACTACTACATGGGCCATGCCTTGGCCACCATTGTTCCCGACTTGGAGGCGGGCAAGCCGCTTGCCGAGTCCCTGGCCTCAACGGAAACGTATCCGCGCCTCGTTACCGAGATGACCGGCGTGGGTGAGGAAACGGGTGAGCTTGAGCACACGCTCGAGGTCGTGAGTGACTACTACGACTTTGAGGTGCAGGAGGCTACGTCGCGCGCCATTGGACTCATGGAGCCCATTACCATCTGCGTGCTTGCCGTAATAGTGTGTGGAATCTTGCTTGCCGTATACCTGCCGATGTTCAGCATCTACGGCGACTTCAACTCCACGCTGTAAGAAGATAACCCTAACCAAGGGACAGTCCCCAAGTTACGGGTTGAGAGCAAACTATAACTTGGGGACTGTCCCTTAGCTTAGGGTAGACGGTACGGCGGGTCTGTCAGTGCATCGGCACCGCCGCCAGCATCCACGATGGCGGTATTGTCGTATATGGCCACGACCGGATACCATTCGTTGTTTACGGCCATCCTGTCGCCAACCTCCACGCCACCAAAGTCTGCCGAAACCACGATGTAGCGCCACCTTTGGGCATCGGCGTCGGCGCCGGCCGTCGCGTCCCACAGGTCGGTGCTGGCATTGTATTTAGCGGGGATGGGGTAGGGGAAGTCGAGTCCCAGCTCGGCATACACCCACGTGTGACCGAACGTCCATGCCAAGACGGAATTGTCGTCCCCTATGGTGTTGTGGAGCATGGTCTTTAGGTTCTGGTCTCTGCGAATGGCCTCGGGCGTGCCGTCGCAAGTATAGCCAGTAACCCACGATATGAGCACCACGCCAGCGATCCACAGCACGGCCTTCTTGGCAAGCGTGAGGTCGAAGGCGCGCTCCCGACCAAAGACGAACGTGTCCTTGAGGTCCAGTGCGCCCATAACGGCAAGCGGTGCGAGCTGGAAGCGATAGTAGCCCACAAACGTGGCAAAGCAGCAGGCCATGAGCGCAAGGGCGCCAACGATCGCAACGATGCGGCTTACGATGCCCTTTCGCGCGGAGCGCGTAATGGTAAAGAGCGAAATCATCGAAGCGGCGAGGCCCAGGTAGAACGAGCCCACGTGCGTGGTGCTGGGGTTGGACGACTGCAGATGTCCGAGCATAGACATGTTCTGGGCATATCCGTCGCTTGCCGCGTGGATGTGATGGCGCAGCATGCCCTCAAACGAACCGGCCATCACTACCCACCCAAGCGTTATGATGACGCCCAAAGCACAGGAAACGAGGGCGATTATGGCGGCCCGCCCAAGGCCTTTGTTGTTCTTGCGCGAGAATCCGTAGCACAGCAGGAACACGAACTGAGCTGCGCACGTAAACTTTGCGCCCACCGCATAGGCCGCGCTGAGGCCCACGATCGCCCAGCAGGCGTCTGGCACATGCTGTCCGTTGGTGAGTCGGCGAACCCACAGTGCGGCCAGGAGCCCAAGCGGAAGGAGCCAGAGCTCAATGCAGCCGACGTGCGGCACAAAGAGTGTCATGGCCAACATAGTCTGCGCGGGGAGGTGCTTCCAAGGCTGGTGCTCGTCCTCGACCATGCGTGCAGCGAGGAACGAAGCCACCACGAGCGAGATCCAGATGAGCACGTTGCTGGCAACGTAGAGGACGTTGGGCGTGCGGAAAATGAGCCAAAGGAGGGCATAGGTTAGGTAGCAGAGAGGCCCCTTTTGGTCCATGGCGTCAACGTAGAGGGTGTCGCCTAGGGCGACGCGACGGCCCACTTCGCTCATGAGCGCCCAGTCAGGCATGTTCGACGGGGCGCGCAGGCCCTGGCATATCATCATGGCGCCCCATATGACGGCGGCAACGACTATGACGATCGTCATGCGCTTGGCAGGAGTGTTGAACGGCCTAGATAGCCTTGGCTCTGCGGGGGAGGGCTTTGATTCGTTTGGGGTACGAAAATGTTTTGCTTGCATGGACACCACCTTAGGTAACTGTGTGCTCCATTATGCCTGTTTTTGCGTCGCTAGGGGCGTGTGGCATCGTCTGATTAATCAGACAGCGACCTGGCGAGGTTTCGACAGGTATTTGTGAGCGTGGGGAGATGCGCCGCCGAAAACGAGCGCGAGCGGTACGGTTTTCCTTCCGAAAGGTAGGTGAGAGAAGTCTTCGAGGATTCTTGGAGTTTAGAGAAGCTCATGCATGCTGTTGGAACTGCCGAAGGCTCACGCGGCGCGTCATGCACATCATATAAGGATGTGAATGGTAAGAAGCGAGAAGCAGCACAAATATCCTGCTTTTGTCTTCGCGGCCCGTGGGATGTCTCGCGTTACGGGGTCTAGGGATGGTAGTTCAAAAATCGTTCGCAACAAGATGTGGTTCGTAAATAGGGCGGTGCGAGGTGTAAATGGAAGGTGACAAATCCGCTTGCAAGTAATAGAATAATAGCAATTTGGTGGAATGCGTCGAAAGGCGCTAGACGGCGCGGCAGCGCCAGAATTAGAGGTGGAATATGAAGGATTACCTGGAGAAGAGGCGTGCGGAGCTCAAGAAGCGCGGCAACAAGGGCTTCACCCTCATGGAGATGCTCATCGTCGTCGCCATCATCGCCGTACTGATCGCCATCGCGATCCCCGTGTTCACGAGCCAGCTGGAGAACGCGCGCGATGCGACTTCTGTAGCAAATATGCGCAGCGCATACGCAGAAGCGCAGGCAGCGTACTTGACTGGTACAACTGGTGGTAACGCTACTGTTGCTGCAGATAAATCCACCGTAACGGTTGCAAATGTTAAGATTGAAAGTGCTCAGGCTAATGAGTGGAGCCAGCAGGCAAAGGAGCTGCCATTCAAAGCTCCCGATGATCCGGGAACCGCTGGTAATCGCAGCATAGTGTTTACCTATGATGCTAACGGCGCAATTACGAAAGCTGAGTTTGCATAGAAGAGAATTCTATGAACAAAGGACGACCTAACCGTTCATCCATGCAGGGCGCATCGCATTGCGGTGCGCCCTTTTTATTACGAACGGACGCTTGGGCCACCATCCGCTCGCGTAAGGGCAACAGTCATCTGCACTCAATATGAATGCATGGAGCTCACAAATCTGGAATGGTATGCCAGATTTGTGAAGTATGAGCGACCGTATGTATGTAAAATGCCACGTTACCTGGAGCATGGACGGGTCGATCGTTCGTTCGCGTGGAAAGGGCGCATCTCGATGAGATGCACCCTGCCTGAATGAACGGTTGACCTGCATCCTTATAACAAGTGCTTGATGCGGTTATAGATGTCGGAGCCTCGAGCTTGTCCAAGGTCCGACACCAAGGCATCGTGCGTCAGCCGCTTTCTCTCAGTGCTCGCATAATGCTTGACCGCAATGGACGCGGCCTTTCCGCGCACATTGTTGTCATAGCTGCTCTTCATAAGTGTCTTCATTATCGAGGCATTGAGCGCGGTCTTCTTCTGTGCGAGATTCTTTATTTGGTTGCCCGAGTCAGTCTTCTTTGCCAAGGCTTTGGCAGGACTCACAGCAGTCTTCTTCTGCTTGGTTGCGGGCAGAATCGTTTGCTGACGGCAAATGCTCACCCCAAGCTCTTCTGTCCAAAAGGCTGAGATGGCGTCGTAGGCCGTATCCTTGCTTATGATTACGTACTTTGCCTTTGTCGCGTGTTTCCCAATAAGAAAGCCCAAATACGCCAGAAGGTGCTTGTCAACCGACTGGCTGCCTTCTGGCACATCGAAAATCTTTAGATTCGACAAGTTGTGATTGACAAGAACGGCCATGTTAACCTTGGCTGAACTCTTGGTGGAGAAGAGATACACGTAGTCCGAAGTTGGCAGCTCATGGGCAATTTTAATGCCTCCTTCGCCCACGTTTTCGAAATCCACCAAATAAATGGGTACTTACGCCTGCCATACGCCCTCTTTCATTATGTAAGGCATTGTAGCAAATCAGACAAGTTGAACAGGTAACGGGTAAACCGCTCGCGCAAATCAGGGCGCATCTCATCGAGATACGCCCTTTTCTATGTGTATGAAGACCTGAACCACCCCTGCGCCTATTTAGAGCGGCGTTTCGCTCAGCCCATCGATCTCAGCTCGTCCGACAGCGAGACGATATTGGTCTCACCCGAACGGTACGACCCCTCAATGCGCAATATGACCGATTGGCTTTCGGGGCCAATCCCCAAAAGATCTCCGACTTTCTTTAGGTGGCGTGCGTATTTCTGGTGGTATGTCTGTGAGGACTTTATCTCCGCAAGTTGTGGTCGGTCTGGGTCCGTGATGTCAACAAGGTCAACTTCTATCTTGCTATCATCCCGATAGAAGAAAAGGGACGGAGTCTCTCCTCTGTTTAGGTACGATTTGAGCCTTTCGGCAATGACTGCATTCTCAACAATTGACCCAAGCGATGGATGCAGCGTGAGCTGTTCAGCATTGCGAATTCCCATGAGATAGCAAAGCAAGCCCGTATCATAAAAATAGAGCTTCGGCGTTTTGGTAAGACGTTTGCCAAGATTGGTGCTGTATGGCTTCAGCAAGGCCAGGATATAGCTTGACTCAAGAATCGATATCCAGGACTGCGCAGTTTTGTACGTGATTCCGGCGTCGTTGGCGAGTGCGGTTAGGTTTAGGAGGCTTCCTACCCTCGCGGCACATAAAGAGATGAATGTCCTGAACTTGGCAATGCTTCTGACATCCAGGTAATCCGCCACGTCGCGTTCCAAATACGTGCTCACATAGCCATCGTAGAATACCTGCGCGGGAATCACGGTATCGTAAATCCGTGGGTACCCACCGTTGAGCATGAATGCATCGGCAGTCAGGTCTTGCTTTGCAAGCAGAGCTTCGCTATACGAGAAAGGTAGTAATTTGAGTACCCCCACGCGCCCTGCTAAAGATTGTCGAATACCCTTCATCAGGAGGAAGTTCTGTGACCCAGAGAGAATGTATTGACCTGTTGTTCCCCTTTCATCGGATAGCACTTGCACCATAGAGAATAGGTCGGGCGCGTACTGCGCTTCGTCGATAATGAGCCTGCTTGCACGATTCTTTAGGAAGCCCACTGGATCGTCGATGGCGGCTGCGCGGATTTGCGGATCTTCCAGATTAACGTAGCTGTAATCGGGGAATGTCGCACGCACCAACGTCGACTTGCCACTTTGCCTAGGACCGGTAACCGAGACGACAGGAAACCATTCGGACATTTGTTGAGCAAGCCGTGCCATTTGACGGGGTATCATGATTGGCCTCCAAACCATAATCATGGAATACAATTTACCATAATCATGGAGTAGATATTACCATAATCATGGAGTAGGGCAAAGGTGCTTTCCCTAAGCACCTTTGGTCGCCGCTTTTCGTGAACACCTCATTATGGAACAATGGAACTCTTCGCTACGATGCATGAGCTAGCGCGCGGTAATCCATCGGCCGGCATGCCACGCACCCGAAATGATCTCTGTTAGTGAATTGCAGGCTGTTCATTCTGCTCGGCGGTACCGACTCTAGACGGCATGCCGACAAAATCGAAAGTTTAGAACCCGATATGGGACCCACGATGCCCGGATTTGCCTGCGAAACAGCCTCCGCGCACAGAGTCGGACGCCGCTCAACACGAAGCGGTGCGGGAAGGCTGTCATGCCAAGGGGCCCACATGTCGTGTAGATGGCTCCTTAATAAGATGCAACTTGCAGCTCTCGATCCGATTGCGTCTTATGTGCTGTCCCAAAAGCTCAAAGTGTTTCGACACAAGATAGGCCTTGGCATGCTTCTCAGTTCCTGGACAAGGATATGCGCTATGCAACAAAAAGGGCACACCGCGATGCGATGCGCCCTGCTTGGATGAACGGCTGGGCCGTTCGTTGTTCATACTTGACAAATGATTACTTAATTAGCCCAACTGGCTGTGACTGTATTGTCATCACCATAAGTAAACGTAATTGCTTTTGCGCCGTTCGTACCTGGATCAGAGAGTACCTCTCCATCAGCTTGTTTGACAGGAAGGTCGGCGCCCTTCCCACTCCAGTCATTCGCCTGTTGACTCTCAATTGCAACATTTGTAACTGTAACTCCAGTAATCTTATTTCCAGTCTTTACGAAATTAATGTTTGCCGCACTGTCGCTTTCGTTCAAATAAGCAGCCTGTGCTTCGGTATACGCGCTTCGGATATTCGCTACCGAAGTGGCATCACGCGCGCTTTCAAGCTGCGACGTAAAGATGGGAATCGCGATGGCGATCAGAACGGCGATGATAGCGACAACAATCAGCATCTCCATGAGGGTAAAGCCCTTGTTGCCGCGCTTCTTGAGCTCAGCGCGCCTTTTCTCCAGGTAGTCCTACATAATCTACCTCTAGGTGCAATTTGAGTTTATGCTGGCCAGGAGGCTGCGACGATTTATTCTGGTCCCAAATCGTCCCAAATGGCAAAAGTTGCTTCGTTGCCGAACTCATGCCATCAATCCCGGCAAAATGTGGCCTACTTCACTTCCAGATTCGCGTTTATGTTTGATTTTTTGGGATCAACGTTTTCGCAGGTGGCATATTCACATGCCCCTACCTGCATCTCTAAGAGGCGATACACCGCCCTTATGTAAGAATGAGCCCAAAATTTCAAACATAAGCCTTGTTTTCGAAGTGAAAGGGGTTCTAATTTGCGGGTCTGTACCGATTGGCTCTCGTCAGGTCGCGAGCGAGTACCATAAGCTAGCTTTTGCCCGCGCATGTCGGATGCCTTATGCAAAGCCGCTGACCAACAAACCGTTGCTATTGTGGCGAGCGTAACCACTCGTATTTGTCGGCAAAGGGATGCTCCAGCCAGGCGTCTGCGAGCATCTGGGCAAATACCTGTTCCGAAGGTCTGCCGTAATGTCTGCCGGTTACCCCTTCGCCCACATGCCCCATCATGGGCTCAATGACCCAGGGTGGGAGCCTAAGTATCCAGCGAGCATTTGTCTGCCAGGTCTTTCTGAGGTTCTTAACCGGGTGACTTTGGACTCCATCCGAGAGGAGACGCCCCAAAAAAGCAGATCTGAGTTGCCTTTGCGTGGCATGTTTCCGACATGTCGGATGTGCGAGATATTCACCTTCGCATTTTTCGTTGCAAATTTGCCATAGTCGGCGTGCGGGAAGGCCTGCCAAGAGAGCCCAGCGGTTGCTCCATTTATTTTTTGTGCGCTCGACCTCGTGACCCTGGCTGTCTATTTGTCTTTGGATTCGCGCAAAAACGATGGGCACCGAGTTGACCGAGTCGTATTGCAGGTCTTCGGCTCGAACCCCCAGCGCCTCGCCCACGCGACAGCCCCAAAACCCGCTAACAGAACGGCGGGCTCTAACCATGTGTTCCAGCACGAGTGCCAAACGTCGCCAAGCTCTTCTGGCGACCATACGCCATCGTCCCTGCGCTGTGTCGTGCTCGAAGAGGGAAGAAGATAGCGTATGGCAAGCGGGTTGGACTCGGTGATTCCATAGCGAGTGGGATAGTCAAGGATTTGCCGCATAAGCTGCAGGCTCGATGTGGCTGCAACGCGTTTGAGTCCAAAGAGCCACTGTTGAACCTCAAGAGGACGCACTTTGTCAACTTGAATCTTAGACCATCGGTTGCAAACATGCCTGTTCCACGTGCTCCGGTATTGTATGAGGGATTGCTGTGCAAGATCTCCTTGGTCTACCATTCGCATGCGATCGGGCAAATACCAGCGCGTCCAACACTCTCCTATGGTGGGGCAAGGTGCGTCGTGCGTGTGCTGCAGGCGTAGCGCGGCGAGTCGTTCGCCCGCTTGCTTGCGCGTTCCTCGAACGGTTTTCGAGCAGCGCCTATAGCCGGAGTCAGCCTCGGCCCAATAGCGCAGGCGCCAAACCCCCTTGCGTACCTGCGTCATGTTTCCCCAGTCGCTTCGCATTCTGTGGCGTTGTGCCATGGTTCCTCCTTTTGTTTGGGATTGAATGCGGGAGCAGCATCGCACGAGAGGGTACGAGTCTCTTGAGGAAACTTTACGTACCATTTTGGGACGCGGCTGGGACGCGACGCTTCTCAGTTCCCGTGTGAGTCAAATGGCTTGCTTCCCTAACCCAGGCAGAACAAACGACATAACGACCTCGCGAATCGCTCATATTGCCGTTTGTTCGAGTTTGTGAACCCGCCCATCTATCCCCTGACTGCCACATCGATGCATTGCACGGCAGTGCGCTCATAGGGTACTATCGAAAGCCGCGTTGCAGTCGCGTGCGCCGCATTCGGCGGTGCACCTACGAGAGGAGTAGCGCATGAACTGGTACGACAAGTCGGTCGTGTATCAAATCTATCCGCTTGGGCTTACGGGTGCCCCCTACGAGAACGACGGCGTGCAGTCTCACAGGATTCTGCAGCTCATCGATAACGGCTGGATCGAGCACCTGCAAAAAATGAACGTCAACTGCGTTATCTTGAACCCCGTGTTCGAGAGCGAGACGCATGGCTATGACACCATAAACTACAGCATGGTGGACGTGCGCCTAGGCAGCAACGAGGACCTGCGCACTGTGGTGGACGCATTCCACAAGGCGGGCATACGCGTGCTGCTCGACGGCGTGTTCAACCACGTGGGGCGCAGCTTCTGGGCGTTTGAGGACGTGCGCCAAAACCGCCAGGCCAGCGAATATGCCGGCTGGTTCAACATAAACTGGGGCGGCAACAACGAGTACAACGACGGCTTTAGCTACGACAACTGGGCGGGCGTGCCGTACCTGGTAAAGCTCAACCACAGCAACTTTGACCTCAACGAGTACTGTGCCGACGTCATTCGCGAGTGGGAGCAGGAGTACGACATCGATGGTCTGCGCCTGGACGTGGCCTATTGTTTGGACATCGGCTTCCTTGGCTATCTGCGCCAGATCGCGGACGAGCTCACCAATAAACGCGGAGACAAGTTCCTGCTGTTGGGCGAGACCATGTTTGGCGACTACAACCAATGGATGGGCGACAACCTGTGCGATACGGTAACCAATTACGAGTGCTACAAGGGCCTGTGGAGCTCCATGAATGCGGGCAACATGCACGAGATTGCCTATGCGCTTGAGCGTCAGAGTGGCGACAAGCCCTGGGACCTCTATACCGGCAAGCACCTGCTCAACTTCGTGGACAACCACGACGTGCCGCGCATCGCGACACAGATTGCGAAGAAGGAGCTGCTTAAGCCCCTTTACGGCCTTGTGTTTGGCATGTGCGGCGTGCCTTGCGTCTACTATGGCAGCGAATGGGGGATTGAGGGGGAGCAGAAGTTCGGCGACCATGAGCTGCGCCCTGCCCTCGCGGCGCCCGAGTGGAACGAGCTCACGGATTGGATTGCGGCGCTTGCCAAGGCCAAGCGCGAGAGCCCTGCGCTTACGATGGGCAACTATAGCGAGCTGCAGGTGCAGCCCACACAGCTGGTGTTCCAGCGCGAGACGGAGGGCCAGCGCGTGATCGTGGCCATAAACGCGTCGGACGAGACGGCGACCCTGCACTTTAACGCGAACTGCGGTCGCGCGGTGGATCTCATTACTGGAGAGGACCACGACTTTGGCGGCGGCTCGGAGGTCGAGCCGTACAGCTGCCACTTCTGGCTCTGCGAGCGATAGGCAGCAGGTGGCACAGTTATACCTGGTTTAAGTGTGCCACCTGCTCCGACGTGGGCTACTTCTCCTGCACATGCTTGCCAGAGAGGTGCTCGATGCAAAGCTCAAGCACGGCCACGCGGCTGAAGCTGCGGGCGATGTCGGCCTCAACCTCCTCTGCGGTGGGGAAGTACTTGTTTCCCAGTTTCCTGAGTGCGTACAGCATGGTCTCCTCGTCCGTAACGCGGCGAATTCGGCCAAACGCAACCACCGAATTGAAGTAGTACCACCATTCGCCCTGAGCCTGCTGGCCCTCGTCGAGCACGCAAAAGCTGCATTTGTCACTGGCCTTTATAGCGTCGAGCTTGTGTCCCGTTACGGCGCTGTGAAAGTAGATCTTCCCGCTCTCGTACACAAAGTCGAGCGGTATGGTGTAGGGGTAGCCGCCCTCGCCCAGCACGGCAAGCACGCCGCGCGGGGAGGTTTGCAAGATCTTCTCGCAGGCCTCTTTTGGCAGCTGTTGGTTGCGACGACGCATCTCTCTGAACACTGTTCCTCCTTATGGACGCTGTGCGAAAGCTTATAAATACCCGCTTGGCCACCGCCCAAAGAAGCACAGGCGGGATGCAGCATAATTGTAGTAGTATGTACGCATACTTTTCGGATTCGGAGGAACGATGGACATTACACAAAGCCAGGAAGGCGACAAGCTGGTGGTATCGGTATCCGGACGGCTGAATACAGGTACAGCTCCACAGCTGGATACCGAGCTCTCGACGGTGGTTAACGAGCAGGACGCTCTGGTTCTGGATTTTTCTGACCTTGCCTACATCTCGAGTGCTGGGCTGAGGGTGATTCTCTCCACGCAGAAGGCGATGAGTCGAAAGAAGGGCTCGCTTGTGGTACGCAACTGCAAGCCGGAGATCCTTGAGGTATTCGAGATGACGGGGTTTGTCGACTTCCTAACGATTGAGTAGACGTGGCTCCCGAAATAGTCCTTCAATTTGCCCTAGCTACCATGCTGCCCGTGGTGGCTACGATCGTGTTCTTCTTGCTGCAGCGCAAGACTCGATTTGGTGGACTAGGATTTTGGCCCCAGCAGATAATCATAGGCATCGTATTTGGTGCCATTGCGGTGTTTGGCACAGAGTTCGGCATTAACGCGTACGGCGCGACGATGAACGTGCGCGACGCCGCGCCCATTGTGTCGGGCCTGCTATTCGGCGGTCCCTCTGGCATCATAGCCGGTCTTATTGGCGGCATAGAGCGATGGTTCTCGGTTCTTTGGGGTCGCGGCGAGTTTACCCAGGTTGGCTGCTCGGTTGCGACCGTTGCCGTTGGCTTTTATGCGGCGGCACTGCGCAAGTTTATGTTTGACGGCAAAAAACCGTCTTGGATCATGGCGTTGGCAATTGGCGTGGTGGCGGAGGTATTGCACCTTACGCTCATATTCGTAACCAACATGGATGCCATGAAGCAGGCGATTACGGTGGTTCGCGCCTGCACGATGCCCATGCTGCTGTGCAACGGGCTTTCGGTAATGCTTTCGGTAGTTGCCGCGATGCTTTTGTGCGGCGAGAGTCTGTACAAGGCGCCAGAGGAACGCGCCATTTCCCAAACGGTCCAAACCAGCATGTTCGTGGCGGTGCTCGTTGCGTTTGTTGCGACAAGTGCCTTTACGTTCGTACTCCAAACCTCGCTCTCGAGCCAGCAGGTGGCCGAGCTGCTAAGGATCAACATAGATGATGTCCGCACCGACATTGAGGAGACGTCGGATGCCAATCTGCTTGCCACCACGCGCAAGGCGGCGGAGCGCATTGGTTCGGTTAAGGCCGCAAAAACGATTTCGCTCAAGGACCTTGCTCACGAGCTGGGCGTATCCGAGATCGACGTAATAGACGAAACCGAGAAGATCGTAGCCAGCACGTATGCGGATTTTGTTGGGTACGACATGTCGTCTGGCGAGCAGTCCAGAGAGTTTATCCCGTTGCTGGATGGCACGCATACCGAGTACGTGCAAGACTACCAGCCAATGTCGTACGACCAAAACGTTATGCGCAAGTACGCGGGCGTGGCAATAGAGGGCGGCTTTGTGCAGACGAGCTACAACGAGCAGGAATTTCAGGCGCAAATAGGTTCGCAGATTACCGGCATGACCAGCAATCGTCATGTTGGCGAGGGCGGAAGCGTTATTGTGTGCAATGCGCAGGGAAAAGTAGTGAGCTCCCTTAACAACGAGGCTGACGGATCCCTGCAGGACTCGGAGCTTGGCTCTGCGGTAAAGGCAAGTGCGCCCAACACGGTGTTCAAGAGCGCCTATGAGGACGTATCGGTGTATGGCATGTACACCAGGACGGAAGCTTACCTCATCATTGCCATCATTCCGCAGGCCGAGGCGGAGTTTTCGCGCAACACGGCCATATTGGTGAGCTCCTTCATGGAGATCCTCGTTTTTGCCGCGCTCTTCGCGGTTATCTACTATCTCATAAAGAGACTGGTGGTAGACAACATCCGCCGCATTAATTCCACGCTGGGCGAGATTACCGCAGGCGACTTGGAAGCTTCGGTAGACGTGCGCTCGAACGAGGAGTTTGCGTCGCTTTCGGACGACATAAACGAGACGGTGGCGGCACTCAAGCGGGCGATTGCGGAGACGGCGGCTCGCATTGACGCGGAGCTTGTGTATGCGCGAACCATTCAGCGGAGCGCCCTGCCCATGGTGTTCCAAACGTATCCTCCGCACTACGATTATCAGATTTATGCCAGCATGGATGCCGCCAAGGAGGTTGGCGGGGACTTCTACGACCTCTATCTGCTCGATGACGATCATCTGGTGTTCCTGATTGCCGATGTAAGCGGCAAGGGAATTCCTGCAGCCATGTTTATGATGCAGGCAAAGACCATCCTCAAGAGCTTGGCCGAGGCGGGCTTGGAGCCCAACGAGGTCCTTATGCATGCAAACGACGAGCTGTGTGCGAACAACGAGGCCGAGATGTTCGTAACCGTATGGATGGGCATCTTGGACCTGAGGACGGGCGACGTGAGGTTTGTTAATGCCGGGCACAATCCGCCGGTTATCGCTCACGCGGGAGAGAAGTTCTCCTTCCACGTGGTGCGTCCCAACCTTGTACTTGCGGGCATGGAGGGAATACCATATAAGCAGCATGAGCTTAAGCTGTTGCCAGGCGACACCATCTTCCTCTATACCGATGGCGTTACCGAGGCAACCGATCTTAACGACGAGCTGTTTGGAGAAGATCGCTTGCTCGCATCGCTTGACGCGCGCGAATCACAAAGCGTGGAGAGCATTTGCAGGGGAGTTCACGGCGACGTGGAGGCATTTGTGGGAGAAGCGCCCCAGTTTGACGATATTACGGTTTTAGCGCTCAGGTACGTGGGAAGGAAAGACAATGATGAAGCTTAGGGTAAAGGCGGTTATCGAGAACGTCGACCTCCTTACGGAATTCGTGAATGAGCAGCTAGAAGGCATGGATTGCTCGATGAGGGCCATGACGCAAATAGACATAGCGCTCGACGAGCTCTTCTCGAACATATGCAACTATGCCTACGGAGAGGGCGTAGGGCATGTGACGGTGTACGTGGAGGAGCTCGAGGAGAAGGGCTCGGTGCGCATAACGCTTGCGGACGAGGGAATTCCGTTTGACCCGCTGGCGCACGAGGATCCCGACGTCACCCTTGGACTCAAGGATCGAACCATTGGCGGGCTGGGCATCTTTATGGTCAAACGTACCATGGACGACGTGCAGTACGAGCACAAGAACGGCCTTAACATGCTTACGGTAATCAAGTCGCTGTAAGGCGAATGGCACACTTAAACCAGGCATAACTGTGCCACCTTCAATCCGAGGTTGAGGGTGGCACAGTTATACCTGGTATAAGTGTGCCATCGAGTTTTTTCTAAACGGATAATTCCTAGCAAATTACTAGGAAATACTGCTATCCTCATACGTACTGAAACCTACGGAGAGGATCTGCCATGCGTGGAGAGCAGCTTGACCGCCACATTGAGGCCATCATGCAGGGATACAAGGCGGAGGAGGAGTTCTTTTCCGAGCACAAGCGTATCTTCCCTCGTCGCTCGACGACCTACGAGCTGATCTACGCCATACGCGCGCTGTTGTTTCCCGGATACTTTGACGACGAGACGCCGGCGGGCATGAGCACCAAGACGTTGGTTGGCGAGCGCGTGCTGCACATTAAGCGCCTGCTTGCCGGGCAGGTAGAGCGCGCGCTGCGATTTGAGGACTGGGGCCTTCCGGAAGACGAGGCGTACGATCGCGCGCACGCCATCGCGGAGGAGTTCATCGAGCAGCTGCCGCGCATCCAAGCCCTTATCCTCAAAGATGCCGAGGCCGCGTTCCAAGGCGATCCCGCCGCAAGGAGCAGGGAAGAGGTAATCCTTACCTATCCGGGAATGATGGCGATTCTGGTTCATCGCATTGCGCACGAGCTTTACGTTCGCAATGTTCCGCTAATCCCGCGTCTCATGAGCGAGTATGCGCACAGCCGAACGGGAATCGACATTAACCCAGGAGCGACCATTGGCGAGTACTTCTTTATTGACCATGGCACGGGCGTAGTTATTGGCGAGACGACCGAGATCGGCCACCATGCCAAGATCTATCAGGGCGTGACGCTTGGCGCCACCTCCACTCGCAAGGGACAGTTGCTTTCGGGAAAGAAGCGCCATCCGACGCTGGGCGACTACGTAACGGTGTACTCCAACGCAAGCGTGCTGGGAGGCGACGTGTTTATTGGCTCGGGCTCGGTTATTGGAGGCAGCGCCTTTGTGTGCGAGTCCGTGCCGGAGAACGCGCGCGTGGGCGT
>JAFWKQ010000103.1 GCA_017545665.1 Atopobiaceae bacterium | reverse complement strand
GCTTTGCTCATCCCCATGTCTTCATATAAATATGTCATAATAACACTCTGCGTATTAAGCTTGGAGGTTGGCATGAAAAGACGTTTTGGAAAACGCGAAGCGCTTTTGGTGGCGCTCGGAATAGTGGCGCTCGTGTGGGGCATTGCCTCCGTTCCCATGCTGCCCAACGTGGTGCCCTCTCAAACGGAGCCCGCTCAAACGGAGCAGAGCACAGGCACAGTCCAAAAAAGTCGCGAGGCCTCAGATTCCCATACGGAGGCCCCTGCCCAGAAGCAGGATAAGAAGACCGCGGACGATGACGAATCGGCAGTGTCTGAGATGCCGGATGATTACAAGGTAGACGAGGGGACTTCTCCTCAAGAGGTGGAAGACGGAGGCGTTACCGAGGTATTCGTTATGCCGGAGGATGTGGCATACGAGCCGCGCGTGGCGCTTTGTACGGTTGACCCAACGGCAAACGTGGAAGACGTGCGCTCGGCAATCAATGGACTCAAAGGAATCATGCCAGCACAGATTACGCAGGAAGATGTTGCCGCGGGAGTCATCAGCGTTACTCTGGCAGAGGGCGTATCTGTGGAAGATGGCGTCAACGAGCTTCTGAAGGCCGATGTGGTCCAGGGAGCGCAGCCCAATTACGTGTATGCCATTTCCGACCTCATTGATGGCGCACGGCAAGATGAGGCACAAGCGACAAAAGCCTCAAGTACGACGGAGAACGGAAGTGCTTCTTCGTCAGGGGGAGAGGGTCAGAAGGAGCAAACCCAAGAGGAGCCTTCCGTCGAATCCGACGCGGCCTCTCCCGTAGACGAGCCAAAAGACCAAAATGGTTCCGCGACACAAGGAACGCAAGACAAGCCCGAAGCGGACGGGGCGTCACAGGAAAAAGCGCGGGAAAATGCGCAAGAGAGTGCACAGGAGGATGTGATTGCCGAAGAGAAGGCGGCAGACGAATCCACCGACAATGCGCTGAAGTCGGAGAGCGATGGCACGTTGAGCGCAAATGCGGAGGAATTGAGCGCGGAGGCATCCAAAGCGAGCGTAAACGACCCGAAGGCCAGGGACCAATGGGGCCTCAACAGCATCCAGGCATACGAGGCATGGGCATTGCAAAAGGTGTCGGGCAGCGTGACCGTGGCCGTAATCGATATGGGATTCGACACCTCCCATCCCGACCTCAAGGGCAATCTGCTTGCTGGGTACAATGCCTACACCAAAGACTCTTCCTTGTCGAGGCCCGATAACACTAACTATGGCCACGGGACGCATGTGGCCGGCATCATATCGGGTGTATCGAACAACGGGATGGGAGTCAGTGGAGCCTCGTATAATGCCAAGATCCTTCCCATCACCATCTCGCACAAGGATGGCTCTGGCGAGTGGGTCGCAACATCCCAAACGCTCATCAATGCGATGGATTACGTTATAAAGAATGCCCAGAAGGATAATATTCGTGTTATAAACTTGAGCATAGGAAACGACAGACTTGGAAACGAGAACCAGCTAAGAGCCAAAATCAAGGAAGCGTACGAATCCCACGGAATCGTAACGGTTGCCTCCGCGGGCAACTTGGATGGCAGAAGTAGTGCCTACGCACACTATCCGAGCGATATAGACGAGTGCGTTGCCGTTATGTCTTTCGAGAAGTCAAATACGACTGTGCAGAGATCGTCCATGTCAAACTACAACAGAAATGCGAGCGACCACAAGGACATTGGAGCACCAGGCGAGAACATCCTGAGCACGTACTTGAATGGCGACTATAGCTCGCTCAGCGGCTCGTCCATGGCGACTCCGTTTGTCTCTTCGATTTTGGCGCTGGAATTTGCCGCCAATCCAAAACTTACCGCGCAAGAAGCCGTGACCATTCTGTATGCGACCGCAATCGATTTGGACGCGTCTGGATGGGACACGGGAACCGGTTGGGGAGAGGCAAACGCATATGCCGCCGTGTATGGCGCCAAGTATGGCATTAACGAGGGCAAAAAGCGTGCGATTGAGGAACAGGCAAGAAGGCAGAAGGAGAGCGACGACCTGACTGCAACAAAAAAAGCGCTCAAATATAGAACCCATGTGCAAAACGTAGGTTGGCAGGGCTGGAAAGGGAACGGCCAGACGAGCGGCACGAGCGGAAGGGGTCTACGTCTGGAGGGCATACAAATAGCCCTTAGCAACGCGCCCTACGAGGGAGGCATACAGTACCGCACCCATGTGCAGAACATCGGCTGGCAGGGATGGAAGAGCAATGGCGCCCTGAGCGGGACCTCCGGTCGCGGCCTGCGCCTGGAGGCCATACAGATCAAGCTTACGGGCCAGATGGCCGAGCACTACGACGTATGGTATCGCGTGCATGCCCAGGACTACGGTTGGCTGGGATGGGCTAGCAACGGAAACAGGGCGGGAACCGCCACCTATGGCAAACGTCTGGAGGCCATACAAATATCGATCGTTCCCAAAGGTGGCGCTGCGCCAGGAACAACCGAAAGACCCTATGTTACGCGTGCGGTAAGCTATCGTACCCATGTGCAAAACGTCGGCTGGCAACAATACCGTAGCGACGGTGCCATGAGTGGGACCTCCGGTCGCGGCCTGCGCCTGGAAGGCATTAACATTAGCCTGAGCGATCCTTTGTACTCGGGAGGCATACAGTACCGCACCCACGTGCAAAACATCGGCTGGCAGGGCTGGAGAAGCAACGGCGCCATGAGCGGGACCTCCGGTCGCGGCCTGCGCCTGGAGGCTATACAGATCAAGCTCACGGGTTCGATGGCGGATCACTATGACGTGTGGTATCGCGTGCATGCCCAAAACTTTGGTTGGATGGGCTGGACGAGCAACGGCGCGAGGGCAGGTACCGCTGGCTATGGGTATCGGCTAGAAGGCATCCAAATTCGGTTGGTGGCCAAGGGTGGGTCTGCGCCAGGGACTACAACACGGTCGTTTAGTCAACGATAAAGGCGTGCGTAACGCGTGCGCTATGCCTTATCTTTGTGATTGTGCTCTTTGCGACCCATGTGGCTTTCGACCACGTGGGTCGCATCCGTTACCCTACGCTTGGGCGCCTATAAGCATATGGAGGAACCATTTACGCGTTTATGATTGCTATGATGGTTGCAAGGGTCTATTGACCAAAAAGCCTACGCGCGCAAGGAGCACGAATGAGCAATCCGCTTGCTGCAGACCTCGACATGTTGCGAAAGATAGTCGAGAGCACCGCAAACCAGGGACGCTTCGCCCAAGCATTCCATCTAACCCCACCGGTTGGCTGGCTCAACGATCCTAATGGCCTGGCTCAACTTGGTGACACCTTCCATGCATACTTCCAGTACTCGCCCTTCAATGCCGAAGGCGGCGTGAAGATGTGGGGTCACTCCACCAGTAGCGACATGGTGAAGTGGGATTACGAAGGCGCGGCACTCTATCCCGATCAGCCTTTTGACGTGGGCGGTGTGTATTCGGGTAGCGCCCTTGTGGAGGACGGAACCATGCACGTGTTCTACACGGGCAACGTAAAGCGTGAGGACCAGGAGGGATACGACTACGTGATGAATGGCCGTGAGGCCAACACCATCCACGTTACGAGCAAAGACGGCGTGCATTTCTCGCATAAGCGCCTGGTGCTTGGAAACGACGACTATCCGGCGGACGATACGAATCATGTGCGTGATCCCAAGGTTTGGCGGTCGGGCAACAAGTACTACATGGTACAGGGCGCCCGCAAGAAGAACGATACGGGCGAGGTATTGGTGTTTGAGTCGGACGATCTGGACTCCTGGCACTTGGTGAACCGCATTACCTCGAACGAGCCCTTTGGCTACATGTGGGAGTGTCCCGATTACTTTGAGGTTGCGGACGACGCACGGCGTCACACCGCCCCCATCGCGAAGGTCCTCTCGGTATCTCCGCAAGGGCTCAGCGGTTCCGACTGGGATCGACGCAATGTGTACCAAAGTGGTTACTTTGTGCTGCGAGGCGACATTCTGGGCGATTGCGAACTCAAGCCATTTGCGCTGTGGGACGCGGGCTTTGACTTCTACGCTCCCCAGACCTTCGAGACGGCGGGCGGAAGGCGCATTCTTATTGGCTGGATGGGTATGCCTGACGAGAAGTACTACACCAACCTTACCGTTGATGACGGTTGGCAGCATTGCTTTACCATTCCTCGCGAGATTACGGCACGCAACGGTCGCATTCTGCAGGCACCCGTTCGCGAGCTTGAGCGCTATCGCCATAACGGCCGCTTCTCCAACGCGTCGTTGGAGGCGGATAACACCAAGTGCTTCGATATGGAGGTCGTGGGCATCCAAAGCAGGGACTTCAAGGCCAAGATTGCCGATGAGTTGGAGCTGCTGTGGAACAAGGGACGCTTTACCATGAGGTTTGATGACCAGGGCGAAAAGTCGGTGGGCGCTGGTCGCATGCAACGCTTTGAGCACCTTGACTACCTGAATAAGGTGCGCGTTGTAGGCGATACCTCCTCCATCGAGGTCTTTGTCAACGATGGCGTACTTGCCTTCTCTACGCGTTACTATCCCAAGAACTACGGGGTAAGCGTGAAGGCTTCCAGCGCGGAGATTCGCCTGTGGGACATTGAGGCGTAGGTGCTGAGCTTATTGCAGGTTGGGTGACACGCTTATACCAGGTATAACTGTTCCACCCTCAAGCAAAGGTTGAGTGTGGCACGCTTATACTTGGTATAAGTGTGCCGTCCTATATGAAGTAGATGAAGCTAAGCAGGGTATAGGCGGGGATAAAGGACCAGAAGCCCAGGTTGGCAACATCTTCGGGCAGACGCCTGAGCCAGGCATCGCGCGCGGGATAGGCCGCCCAGGTAACAAACGTTGCTGCGGCGGTGTATACCAAGGAGTTTTGCAGGCATACCTGGCCCTGGAAATTGAAGGGCATCTTGCGATAATCCCACAGTTCGTAGTTGCGATTGGCGACCATGCCGGTAAGGTAGTCGATTGACGTGCAAACGACTTGGTTCACGAGGAAGCTCACCGCGAGGGCGGGCAATACGCGGCCACCGAACCTCTTCAGTAAGATCTCGCGAAGCGGCGATAGCGCTCCGGCAATGAGCAGCCCCGCAATGCCCTCAGCGGGGAAGGGGTGCAACCACCAATCCCATAGCATGGTGTTAGACCTGTCGTAGTCGCCACCCACGACGCCATATTTAATGAGCTGGCAGAAGAGCATCTCCAGCCAGTGCCCAACCAAGGTGTAGGAGGCATAGAGCGAAACCGCATTGCGTACGTGTTCGGCGGGGGTAAAGGGCACCAACGGGTCGCGTGGCGCAAGATTCATGGGCTGATCGAGAGCCTCGCATACTGGAGGATTGAGCGCAATCGAGAGCGCGCCGATGACGCTTGACGTCACATCGCCAATCCCATCGAGGATTCTGTTGCGCGTCTGCTCTCCCTTGTCCACGTCGTCGTCAACTTGCGGGCGTGGGTCGAAGCATGCCGAGAGGGTTGTGAGGCCAGCCGTTACGGCTGCGGTTGCAACGGAGAGGGGCAAGGCTATGCGTTTGTGTTTGTAGAGCGCCCAAACGGTAGCTCCCGATCCTGCAATTTGGGCTATGTCGCGCACCATTCGCCAACCATAATGATAGTCTGCTGCACGAGTGCGGGCGGCATCTTGCAGTCGCTCCACAATGGCCTGTCCGTTTGCGATTGCGCTGTCGAATACTCTCTCGAACGGTAACATGAAACCTTCCCTTCGTCGTTAGAGATTGTGAATGGAAAAATGAGTGTCGGGTACTGCCTCTATGGCTTCGGCAGTGTCGAGTCGACCCTCTATCCATGTCTTTGGGTTGTCTATTTGCTCTTGAACCGAGCGCATGAATCGCGAGACTTGATCGGGCGTCCCCTGCACCTCGCATACTACCGAGCCATCGTCCATGTTCCGCACCCATCCCGTTACGCCGGTCTCTTTGGCACAACCGTCCACGGTAAAGCGGAAGCCGACTGCCTGGACTTTGCCTACGTAGCGCAAGCGCTTGCGAATGGCGCCCGTCGGTATGCTGGGTTCCACCTTAGGCCTTTTGCTCCACGGCCACCTCATGGCTCCTCCTTCCAGGGCGTGATTGGTATCTCTAGCTTACCGTATGCGATGGGTTTGCGTATTGACGCATCGCCATGTTCACGTTTTTGTCTGTTGGCATGGATGGCAACCAATCTTGAAGCGTTTTGTTACAGAGCGGTTATCGTAAAGAGGATGCAACATAGAGACTATAGAATACCCTCCATGCGAATACGGAGCGCTGTATGCAAAGCGATTGCTCCACAACACGGGAAAGGCATGCAATGAAAAAGCCTCAGGACATACTTACGGCACCCCATGAAGAGTTGGAGGCAATCCAGCTTGAGGGTGTGAAGAAAACCATCATCAACTGCTATGAGAACGTGCCCTTCTACCACAATCTCTATGATGAAGCGGGTTTTGACCCCTATTCCGTGAAGTCACTTGCCGATCTTGCCAAGGCTCCTTTTACGACCAAGCAGGATCTTCGAGACAACTACCCCTTCAAGATGTTTGCCGTGCCTAACGAGGACATACGCGAGATTCACATGTCGTCCGGTACCACGGGCATAGCCACGGTGGGCGGCTATACCGAGCATGACTTGGACATTTGGGGCGATTGCTTTGCGCGCGGCGTGTGGTATGCCGATGGTGGTCCCACAGACATCATGCACGTTTGCTACGGCTACGGTCTCTTTACGGGTGGCTTGGGTGCCCATTACGGCGGGGTCAAGGCCGGTTGCACCACCATTCCCATGAGCGCGGGAAATACCGAGCGCCAGATTCGCGTTATGCGCGAGATGGGATCCACCATCCTGTGCTGCACGCCGAGCTATGCCATGCATCTTGCCGATACGGCCATTGCCATGGGCATCGACCCGAAGAAGGACTTCAAGCTGCGTGCGGGCATCCATGGCGCGGAGGCGTTTAGCGACAACTTCCGCCGTGACCTGGAAAAGAAGCTCGGATACAAGGTGCTGGATGTTTATGGCCTCACCGAAACCATGGGCCCTGGCGTTGCCATCGAGTGCATGGAGCAGAACGGTCTCCATCTTGCCGAGGACCACTTCTATGCCGAGATCATCGACCCCAAAACAGGTGAGGTCCTGCCCGATGGCGAGTGGGGCGAGTTGGTGATTACCACGGTGGATCGTGAGGCGACGCCTGTGGTGCGCTACCGCACGCGCGACATAACGCGTATCCTGCCGGGCGAATGCGCCTGCGGACGTACCCACAGGCGCATCGATCGCCTGCATGGACGCACCGACGACATGCTCATCATCCGTGGCGTCAACGTCTTCCCGAGCCAGATCGAGGACGTGATGAAGACCTTCGACCAGGTGTCTTCTTGGTACCAGATCGAGCTTACGCGCAAGGGACACCTCGACGTGGTTACGCTCAAGCTGGAGCCCAACCCCGACTTCGACTTCGACGAGGTACGTGCCATCGAGCAGCTGCAGCACGACATCCAGGCACGCCTTAAGAGCGCGCTTTCGGTTGGCATTCGCGTGCGCATCGTGGAGCCGCGTTCCATTCCGCGTTCCGAGGGCAAGGCCGTACGCGTAATAGACAAGAGGGGGGACGACCAATAATGATCGAGCAGGTAACCGTTTTTCTTGAGAACGACAAAGGCCGTCTTTCGGCACTCACGCGCGCGCTTGCCAACGCGGACGTAAATATGATTGCGCTTACCATTGCCGAGACGAGCGACTATGGCCTCGTGCGCATCGTATGCGACAAGCCCGCAGAGGCAGTGGCGGCGCTTGAGGCGGCCGGCTTGCGTGCCATCGTAACAAAGGTGATAGCCGTCGTGGTTCCCAATCGTCCGGGTGGGCTTGCCGAGCTTTTGGAGACGTTCGATACGCTTGGCCTCAACATAGAGTACGGGTACTGCTTCTCGGTTGCGGACGGCGAGGCAATAGACGTCCTTAAGGTGGCCGATGTTGATGTGGCATCACAGGCAATAGAACAGGCGGGATACCGTCTTGCGACCATAAGCTAGAGATTCCAAGCCAAGGACAGGCCCCAAGCTCATCTTTTGAACTTGGGGCCTGTCCCTAATCTAGGGTTTACTTGTCCTACATGGCAGCAAGCAGCTTCTCGAGAAGCTGCTTCAATCGTAACGCGTCCTTAGGGTCTATGTTAATGCAACCACCCATACAGCGCGGAACATCAAGAGCGCGCTCGCGCAGTTGCTTGCCCTCAGGGGTGAGCGATATGAGCACCGATCGCTCGTCTTCTTTGGAGCGCTGACGTGTTACATAGCCATGCGCCTCGAGCCGCTTGAGAAGCGGCGTGAGGGTGGCAGAATCCAAATACAAACGCTTGCCAAGGTCCTTTACGGGAATGTTATCCTGTTCCCAAAGTGCCATCATGGTAACGTATTGCGTGTAGGTGAGTCCCAGGGGGTCCAAAAACGGCTTGTAGCGTCGGGTGAGCTCTTTGGATGCGGCGTAAAGGGGAAAGCATAGCTGATTGTCCAACGCGAGCGGATCGTATGAAGTGGGTTGTTCAAGTGAGTCTTGAGCACGCATATTATTCCTCTCTCAATATAATCGCGCGCTATTATATCATGAATCAGCAAGATTGGCGAATCGCTGTGGAGTATGATGGGAGTCCTGCCAGACTTCGAGGTTCGTAATAACAGGATACGAGGTGGTGCGTATGCCTTGGCCAACTATAGAGGATGCGCGTTTGGTGCTCGCCGAGAGGTTTGGCTACCCCTCGTTTCGGCCTGGGCAGGAAAGCGTAATCGATGCCATATTGCATGGAAACGACGCGCTTGCGGTTATGCCCACCGGTGCGGGCAAGTCGATGTGCTATCAGGTGCCCGCAGTTCTCTTTGAGGGTCTTACTCTTGTTGTCTCGCCGCTCATATCGCTCATGGACGATCAGGTTCGGTCGTTGCGAGAGGTGGGAATTCGCGGTTCGTACTTCAACTCCACGCTAAAGCCCCGCGTGCGACCAGAGGTTTTGCGGAGGGCCCGTGAGGGACGGTACGACATCATGTATGTTGCGCCAGAGCGATTGGAAGACCCACAGTTCGTCGAGTTTGCCTCCTCTACACACATTCCCTTGCTTGCCGTGGATGAGGCGCACTGTGTGAGCCAATGGGGGCAAGACTTCAGACCTGCCTACCGACAAATCAGCTCGTTTGTTGAGCGGCTGCCGACTCGCCCGGTGGTCTGCGCCCTTACCGCTACGGCAACGAGCCGCGTTCGTCGGGACGTGATGGAGCTGCTGGCACTTCGCGAACCGCACGTGCAGGTGAGCGGGTTTGACCGACCAAATCTTCGCCTTGCCGTCCATGAGCTCACACCACGCGAGCGGGCGCGCTGGATTGTTTCCTATCTTTCTCGGCATAGGGGAGAGACCGGCATTGTGTATGCCATGACGCGCAAGCGCGTGGATGAGCTGTTTGACCTCTTGCGTGCCCACGGGTACGCTGCGGTTGCATACCACGCAGGCTATTCTAATGAGGATCGCACCACAGCTCAGGAGCGCTTTGCAAACGACGACGTGCAGGTAATGGTTGCCACCAACGCTTTTGGCATGGGAATAGACAAGTCTAACGTGCGCTTTGTAATAAACGACGGCATGCCCTTGTCGCTTGAGGAGTATTACCAGGAGGCTGGTAGGGCAGGACGTGACGGCGAGCCAGCGGAGTGCCACTTGCTGTGGAGCAGGGGCGACATTCGTACGGCGCACTTTCTCATTGACAACACAGAGCTTGACCCCCAGTTGTCGCGCTTTGAGAGGGATCGTTTTTTGGAAAGCCGGAATCGGCTTCTTGGTAGCATGATCGGCTATGCCATGAGCACCTCGTGCCTGCGTCGTAGAATCGTACGCTACTTCGGACAAGACCTTGAGGGAGTTAGCGAGGGGTGCGAGACATGCTCGGTTTGCGGCTGGAAAGAAGAGCGACGTAACGGCATGGACGATTCGGAGGCTCCATTGCCCAGGCAGAAGACTCATACCGCGTTGGCAGAGGAACCATATGTAGATGAGGAAGGGGAGAGGATGTTCCAGCGCCTTCGCTCACTGCGCAAGCGGCTGGCGGAGGAGAGGGGATTGCGTCCATATTTGGTGTTCAGTGACGCGACGCTTCGTGCCATGGTTAGAGCGCGGCCTCAGGACGAGGAGGACCTCCTCGACGTCTCTGGGGTTGGACAGAAGAAGCTCGAGCAGTATGGGCAAGCCTTCCTGGAAGAAATCAATCGATAGCCTGATTGGGACATCATTTGCCGATAGGCACCTTATCCCTTTATACTTAATTATCATGGGTCCCTTAGAACACCAAGAAAGGAGCGGCTTGAATGAACGCATACGATTTCGATGGCACCATCTATCCGTCGAACTGTACGATTGAGTTTGCCCTTTGGTGTATGAAACGCCATCCAAAGCTCTGGGTTACCTATGCGCCATACATGCTCAAAAGCGGCATTCTATATAAGCTGGGAAAGCTTCCGAGCTATATTATGCTCCGCGAGCTGTATAGCTTCCTTACGTACGTGAATGACTTTGACGTGCAGATCGAGCGTTACTGGGATAAGAACGAGCACAGGATATCCTCGTGGTACCTTAAGCAGAAAAAGCCAGACGACCTTATTATTAGCGCATCGCCTAACTGCATCATAGAGCCAATAGCTCGCAGACTTGGCGTAGACTACGTGGGGACCGATTACGATCGCGAGTTCGGGGTCCTATTGAACAACCTCATGTATGCCAAGGAAAAGGCTCGCTATATCATTGACCACGGCTTTCCGGTGATCGAGCACTTCTACTCGGACTCGCTCTCGGACACGCCGCTAGCGCTCTGCGCCGAACAGGCTCACCTCGTGAGCAACAAGGCGCGCACGGTGACCGATTGGCCGGAGCTCGACGAGGCCACACGCAAGAAGGTTAGGAAGGAAATCAACACCGGTTGGACGATTCATATTGACGATTGAGCCGGAAAAGGCAGGTCATGGGCAATCTGCACCTAAAAAAGTCGGACGTATTCGTGAGGGGCCGCAGGAAAGCAAGCTGCGTGAGTTCCCGCGCGAAACGCGGGTCGTTCGAGCGTGGCGTTTTCCTGCAGCCCCTCACGAATACGTTCGACTTCCCCACAATCGATAACAAAGTGTCCTTACGCGGGAGAGCGACCGTCGCACAGGTAGAACACGGTTAGCAGGCCTGGGCCGCAGTGCGCGCCAATCACTACGCCGAGTCCGGTGATGGAGATGTTCCCAACCTGTGGATAGGCCGCCTTGATCTCGTCGCGAATGAATTCGGCATCCTTTTGGCAGTCGGCATGCAGGATGTGGACCTCCGTCCCCGTGGGGTCGATCTTCTCGAAGTCATGCAACACTCCGTCGCGGATGGCCTTGAGTGACGACTTGCGTCCGCGCACCTTGCTCACCACATCGAGCGTGCCCTCGTCGGGAACATAGAGAACCGGTTTGATGCTGAGCATCGTGCCGATGAGCGCGGAGGCGTTGGAGACGCGACCGCCTGCCTTTAGGTACTTCAAGTCGTCAACCGTAAAGCGGTGTGCGATTTTGAGCTTGTTGGCTTCGCCCCATGCCACAACCTCGTCAAAGCTCGCGCCCTTCTCCTTGCGACGTACCATCTCGTAAACAAGTGTGCCCAGACCGCCGGAAATGCAGCGCGTATCCATAAGATAAAACTGTTGGCCAGGAAACTCGGCACGTACCTTCTCGGCCGCATTTATCGAGTTGGTGTAGGACGTCGACATCTTCTGTGACATGTCGCAGAAAACGACGTCCTTTCCCGTCTTGAGCAACTTGCGGAAGAATTCGATGTAGGCGAACTCATTGATCATGGACGTCTTGAGCAGATCGCCTGACCTCATTCCCGCATAGACGGCTGAGCGACTCTCTTCTCTGCAGTCGTCTTGAAAGGGTTTGTCGCCAACGGTGTATCCATAGGAGATGAAGGGGACCTGATGCTCGTCGAGCCACGTGCGCGGAAGATCGGACGTTGAGGCGGTTGCGATTATGTAGTCAGACATGTTGCTCCTTGCTGCTTTCGTATTTAGGAAGCTCTCGTATTGAGTCGGTGGGATAGGCGCTCACGCCAAGTCTCACGAGCGTATCGAATTATAGTCCTCCACGCGTCTGAAGCGACTATGGTTGTAGCACCTTTTTACGGGAATCACGTTGCGCACAAAACTCGCATAGCAAAGGAGGCCAAGGGCACAAGCCTCTGACCTCCTTTGCTATGCGAGTACCACAAGACGCAATGCTCGTTGCTTCAGTTGTATGCCATCAGACAATCGCTCGCATATTGATTCGTCGAAGTTACTTGCGGACGGACTTGTTGGGATCGATCGTCATGGACTGGAAGCGATTCTGCATATATTCGTCGTTGAAGTTCTTGGCATAGAACTCCTCGATGCCGGGCTGCGGTACGTGGCCTGCCTTGCGAGCGCCCCAATTGTCGAGCGCCTGTAGCGTCATGACGCAGTTTACCAGCATGAACGTGGCGCACACGAGCGTAACGCTGGAGCGCAGTTTCCAGGGAATGAGGTTGAAGAGCCGCAGGAATATGGGCAGCAACAGCTTTATCCACACGGTGCCAAGGAAGCCGAACATGGAGGCGAACAGAAGGCACGTGCGTCCGCCAAACAGGTCGCCGAGGAATTCGTTGGAATAGTCCCAAGCCGTAGCGCCAAACGATATTTCCATGAACCAGCTGACGAAATATTCAAAGGCACCGCCGATAATGGTGCACACAACGAATATGAATATGATGTTGCGATCCTTAAAGCGGTTGAGTGCCATAGTCATGAGCACGGCACCAATGCCGTAGATGGGCGAGAAGGGACCCCAGAGCAAGCCAGCTCGATCCTGGTAGACGCCAGGCTCCACAACGACCATATGGAAGATGATCTCAACGATGAGTCCCACAACGCTGCCCACCATAAACGTCCAGAACAGGTTGAAGAAATCAAGGCGTATATAGCCTTTGCCAGGGTCTGCCAAACCAAGCGTACCCCGCTTCGCGTGGACTTCCGTATCGAGCGACTCAAGGCCCGATAGCAGGTTTCCCTCGTTCGTGAGTGAGGGGTTGAGGTATGCCGAAAGCGCAATTTGCACTGCGAGCGAAGCAAAGTTGAACAGAAGCACCCAGCCGATGCCATACAGCATAAACTCGCAGACCAGCGAGACTATGCTTATGCCAATGTTTACGTTGATGAGTGCGCTGGCGGACCCTCGCTCTCCTTTGATCAGACGAATTCCCACGAAGAAGGATATTGCTGAAGAAACGAACGCACAAATCGTTGCCAAGATAATAACCACAGCGGTGGTTGCGGTTATCTTTCCAAGCTGTTCCTGCAGCCACCCACTGTTGATCATGGGCAACAAGGCCATAATGCCTGCCACCACGCCAAGAAGGCTCGCAACAATAAGAAGTACGCTATAGACGCGCAGCGGTGTGGGAAGCTTGTCAAACGTTAGCCCCTTCATGCGGTCTTTTACGATCGTCATGATCTCGTTGCGCTCTTTGGCGGTAAGCGGCTGCTCTTCGCTTCGCTCACGGGCCGCGGCAAGAATGGTTTCCACATCCTGCTCGGAAAGCGAACCATCGTTTACCGCATCACGGGTTACTTGTAAAACGTCAATTTCTGCCATGCATACATCCAATCCTGTCGTACCGAACGGTTTTGGGTGATGTTTCACCCCCTGATACAAGCGCTCGGCAACAACGAAGCGTTGACAGACTACAATGCGCCGCAATTGTGCCAAAGCCTGCATATTGTAACATTAGGAACTGTATAACACTATCTGCGGCGATAAGTGCACCGCTCGGCTTACCATCGCCAGTGACACACGTATACTTAACAGCATCTAAGGCGCGTTAGCTTTGGTTTTTCAAGTTGCCTTTGGCATCGAATTGCCATGCCTAAAAAAGACCAGCTCATTGGAGAGCTGGTCTTTTGGTAACTCAGAGAACAATCGTGTGGGACAATGCGTTTTATTGGAGCGAAGCCATTGGCTTTTGATCCTGACGCTTTTGCAGCGCCATGATGATGAGGAACGAGATGACGCTCACGAGTGCGCCCATGCTAACGTCAGAAAGGAAGTGGGCGCCCAAAATCATGCGGCAGGCCATAACAACAAAAGAGAAGACGATCTCAATCGCAAGGACGATGCCCAGCTTCTGTCGCAGATTGGGGTAGACGAGGCTCAGCCCATAGAACGCAGCGAGAACGGAGGCTGCCTGCAGGGAGTGACCACTGGGGAAGGACTTGAAGGCGTCCTTCTCTATGCCGTAGGCCGCCATGAATTTGTTTGCGTCCGTGAACCTGCGGTACCAAGGGCAGAACTCGATGCCGTCGTGTCCTGCAAACAGCAAGCGCGGGCGTGGTCGCGACATGAAGGGCTTCACGATCTCAACTGCTACGAACGAAACCGCCAATACAACGACTACTATGACCACGCGACGTGCCAGGTCTTCGGCATTGTTTGCCTTGCCAGCCTTGAATCCTAGCGCACACAGAGCGGCGCCAATGACGGCACCAATGCCCATGCTAACAGGTCTGGGAGGCTCAACTCCAACTATCCCGCCGAAGCCCTCGAGTTTCGAGAGGACCGCCCTCGTGATCAAGGCACCGAAGAGCAAAGCAAGCGCCACGCACACAACGGCGCCCACGATGCGCAATACCTGCGACTTCTGACTGGCTAGAGAACGCTGCGCAAGCACGCCCAAAAGGATGCAGGCGGGATAGGCCATTGGGAAGAGCCCCAAGGTCGAGACGAAGATAACGAGGGGGTTATTGGGCGCATAGATGGCCTGTGCGATCTGATAGTCCGCAAACGTTCCTACAACGAGCAATACCACAAGTGCCGCGGCGAATATCCCCATGCCGCGTATAAGGAGGGAGCGTTGTTCCTCACTCAATACAATCACCAATCCTCAATGATTTTCGGGATGTGCCGCTACCGTTATTTGCGGATGTGCTGCGCAATGCTAATGCTAAAGCCGGAGGGCGAAACGAGCATCGTGGCCTTGGAGGTCCCGGTGTCGGTGGGCTTGCCGTTATTGACGTCCTTGAAGCCCTTGGAAATGAGGAAGTCATAGGCCTCGTCGAAGTCGCGCACGTTCATGCGAATCGTCGTCATGTCCTGCGGCACGTTATCGACCTGCGTGACGTCCACACGGAAGTCCTCGCCGTACTTGAGGTCGTAGCTGGTGATGTCCCCGGGGATGCCAGTTTTGGAGTGGGCTTGCTCAAAGCCGAGCTCCTCAAACAAGGCAACGATTTCTGTGGCGTGGGACGTAATGAGGAGGGGGTTGAATGCGGTGATCTTCATGTGGTTCCTTTCTATGGTCTCAAATAGCTACTCGTATATTTTAGCCTGCATACATGCCTAGTGCTTGATGTGCTCCACCAGACTAAACGAAAATCCCGTTGGCGAGAACATTCCAATGGACTTCGAGGATGAGTCGGTGGCGTTTCCTTGAGGGGAAGCCGTAAAGCCATGGCTCTCCAGCAACTCCTTTGCGGCGTCGAAATCGTCGACATTCATGCGAATCGTAACCATGTCTTGCTTGATGCCTGGCGCCTCGACGATGTCCACGTAGAAGCCATTTGCGTCTTTCATGCGTATGCTAGTCGTATCCTCGCGTCCGTCCAGGCTGCCCTTCCTGTGGCGTCGTACGAAGCCAAGCTCCTCAAACAGCTTGATGGTGTTCTTTGGGTCTGCCGATACGATGAGAGGATTGAATGACGTGATCTTCATAGATGACCTTCCTCATAATAGGCAACGATTATTCGTTCTCATTTTAGGACCAGTCGCCTGGCGAATGCTCTAGGATTTCACGGATGTCCGATTTTATCGGCACCCCGATGGTGCGGACAAAGTCGTACGTCTGGTAGGCAAAACCGTCTCGTCATGTTCGACGTTTGGCTTGCGGGCGTCCCCGCAGGGCCCACTTCCCAAGGGGTTGGGGGAGGGTCGGGTCCACTTTTCGGCCCACAAACGTCCCCACCGGGTCCACAAATGGCTGGTTTGTGGACCCGGTGGGGAAACCCGCGGGCCTAAAAGTGGACACGGCGAAAGGCCAGGCGCCCAGAAGTGCGCGCGGTGGGGATGCCCGCGGCCCGAAAAGTGGCCCTGGCGCCCAGAAGTGCGCGCGGTAGAGAAACCCGTGGGTTGAAAACCGGACATTAGATCGTCAATCTCACCTGCGAAACTTCCGGTCTTATCCGCAGCGATTCGGGTGTGGATAAAATCAACGAAGCGCGAACTGATGCATGGCTCTGGCAAGAATCTTGGCTAAGCACTACGATATTATGCATAGCGGTGTGGAAGGGCAATTCATGGAGCACACCATCGAATCTAAGGAGCGTGACGCGCTCTACGCGCAGCTCCAAAACGAGGCAGCGTCTCTGGATACGATTCACGAAATGCTTGGTTCCGGCAAATGGACCATGGACTTCGACGAGTTGGGGGCCGTGGCCCATGTTAACTGGAGCGATGAGTTTCGTCGGATGCTGGGTTACCGCAACAAAGAGGGCTTCCCCAACGTGTTGGATTCCTGGTCCAACCTGCTGCATCCGGATGACAAAGAGCGCGTCCTCAGGGAGTTCAATGAAACGATAGCCGACTATACCGGCAAGAAGACCTACGACGTCCAGTACCAGCTGCTCACAAAGAACAGGGGCTATCGCTGGTATCGAGCGGTCGGCAAGCCCACGCGTAGGCCAGACGGTTCGCCAATCACCTATGTAGGCGTGTTCTTGGACATCACCGACCAAAAGGACATGCTTAACAAGCTGGCGCAGCAGCAGGAGTCGCTTAACGCTGCGCTCCAGGAAGCGAACCAGGCCAACAAGGCCAAGACGGTGTTCCTTTCCAACATGAGCCACGAGATCAGAACGCCGATGAACGCCATCATAGGTCTCAACAGCATTGCCTTGAGTGATCCGTCGATTTCGACGCAAACGCGCGAGTACCTGGAAAAGATTGGGATATCTGCCAACCACCTGCTCGGAATCATCAACGATATCCTGGATATGAGTCGCATTGAGTCGGGGCGCATGATAATCAAGGGCGAGGAGTTCTCGTTTGCAAAGATGCTCGAACAGGTAAATACCATAGTCAGTGGCCAGTGCAACGACAAGGGGCTGCAGTACGAATGCGGGACCATCGGGCATGTTGAAGACCATTACATTGGCGACGAGACGAAGCTCCGTCAGGCGCTGATCAATATCCTCGGAAACGCCGTTAAGTTTACGCCAAAGGGCGGATCGGTTAGCTTGACCGTCGAGGACGTCAAGCGACTGAATCACCAAGCTACACTACGCTTTATCATCCGTGACACCGGAATCGGCATAAGTGAGGAGTTCATGCCCCGCATCTTTGACACGTTTAGCCAGGAGGACTCTTCGTCGACTGGCGATTTTGGCAGCACGGGATTGGGCATGCCCATTACCAAGAGTATCGTTGAGCTTATGAACGGGCAGATCGAGGTGGAAAGCAAAAAGGGCGAAGGCACGACGTTTACCGTAACCATCACCCTCGCGCAAGTCGATCGCGAGGTAGGCGAGGCAGAAGAATTCGAGTTGGACCCACACGAGATGAGCGTGCTTGTGATAGATGATGACCGCATTGCATGCGAGCACGCGCAGCTCGTCTTGAGTCATTTGGGAATCACCTGCAAAACCGTGCTTTCTGGCGAAGAGGCGGTGGAACTGGTAAAGATACGCCATGCCCGTCGAGACGACTTCGACCTGCTGCTCGTGGACTGGAAGATGCCGGGATTGGACGGGGTGGAAACTACCAGGCGGATTCGCTCAATCGTGGGCAACAACACGCCCATCATCATCCTCACGTCCTATAACTGGGAAGATATCGAAGATGAGGCACGCGAAGCTGGTGTAGACACATTTGCCTCCAAGCCCCTGTTTGCCTGTGCGGTTATGGACGAGTTTCGTATGGCGTTCCGCAAGAAGCAATCCGCTCCAGCCAAGCCGAAGGCAGAATTCAAGGGCCGTCGTGTGCTGCTTGCCGAGGACGTCGCGATTAACGCGGAAATCATAATGATGGTGTTGTCTATGCGGGAAATGGTTGTGGAGCATGCGCAAAACGGCAGAATCGCCGTGACGATGTACCAGAGTCACGACTCTGGTTATTACGATGCTGTCCTTATGGACATGCGTATGCCAGAAATGGACGGCTTGGAAGCGACACGGACCATACGGGCCACAAACCAGGCGGATGTCAAAACCATCCCAATTATTGCGCTCACGGCCAACGCATTTGACGAGGATGTGCAACGCAGCATGCAGGCGGGGTTGAACGCCCATCTTTCAAACCCAGTCGAGCCTGATCTGCTATTCGAAACCCTTGAAGAGTTGCTTGCGGAGTGACTACATACCATTTGGAGTGTAGCGTATTGTAAATACGTATAGTCTCAGATAAAACTGAATGCCATCACACTTTGTTATCTAACCGCCAGGAGGTCGAGCGTAATAAAAGAAGATCGGGTTTCGTTTTTTAGCTACGCGCGATACCATTTTCATAACTTGTTCGTCAAGGGTACCTTTGCTCGCGTCATTGCGTTCACTATTGTTACGGTTGTGGCCTGTATCATTCTCGGTTTTGTCTTGTCGCTCATACCGTGCGAAAATGGGGACTTGCTGACATCGATTTGGAACGCGACGCTTTGTGCGCTCGACGGAGAAACGATTGCCGGCATGGAGGCAAATGAGGGGCAAAAAGTCGCCCTGTTCATTACCACGCTTTTTGGCGTTGTGCTAACCAGTATGCTCGTTGGCATTATCTCCACAGGCATCGAAGAGCGTTTGGAGGACATTGCTCACGAGGTAGAGGGTCGCTTTGGTGCCGGTCGCGTGCTCATCAAGACGGTACTGGTATGCTCTACACTGCTTAAGGAGATTGGGCACGATATCCCGATGTTTGTGGTATGCGAAAAGGAAGTGTCGTTTGTACTGTTACAGATGGAGGCCGACATAGTAGTATACCTCTTCAGCCCCAACCGCATGCTCGCGCGCGCGGTTGAGACTATGCGGGACGAACGTCCTTCAATACAAACCTTCGTTGCGGGAGATAAAGTAGAGGTGGCGGATCAGACGAGCTGCTTGCTCATTGAGGCCAATGATCGTGTGGGACAGGAAGAGTCCGACGATCTTGCCATCCGCTCTTTGCTTGATTTGTATCCCCTTTGTATTGAGCGTCGTGAGGAGGGCAAACCTCTCGAAGTAGTCTGCATGCTGTATTTTGAGAAGAACGTCGAACCGGCAAAAAGTGCGGGTGCGAGCGAGACCGTACTGGTCGGTCGTCTTCTGGTAGATAAAATCGGCGGTTACATTGAGCGTGCGTAAGCCGAAGCTCTTCGTATACCTCTGAAATCAGTTGCGTGGTTGTTTGAAATCACGCAACCAGCCACTTGTATTTTTCGACGCTGTAAAGAGGGACAAGCGGAATCATGATGGGCGTCGTCGTAACGTAGCGCCGGTATTCCGGGTCCTTGCCGTATGACTTGTTCTGGCGGATTTCCAGCCTGCGGGCCCCGCCAAACATAACGTAGACGATGCCGATATAGCCAATCAGAGCCGCAATCCATTGCAGGGGACCGGCATAGATCGTAATGCCGCCGACGAACATGCCCGTCCAAAACAGCATCTCGCCGAAGTAGTTCGGACAGCGAACGATACGGAACAGACCCGTATCGACGAACCGTCTTGGGTTTACCTTCTTTGCGGCGTTTTTCTGCAGGTCGGCCACAGTTTCCACAATGAGGCCCACGGTGCTGATAACCAAGCCAACAACCAACAGGGCATCGGTTCCAGAGCCGTTGACGAATCTAAAGATTACGGGAGATGTCTCGCACACATACAGAAGGGCGGCACTGATCCAGATGGCGCACTTGGCGACCATGCTCATGCTGTCACCGCTTTTTATCTCGTTTTTCATCTTGGAGTTGTAGCTCGAGGATCGAAGCTCCCTAAACGCGAGGTACCCTCCGAGCCTGAGGCCGTACGCTATGAACAGGATGCAGGCATATACCGTACCCGCGCTCAGCTGCTCGCGTCCGGCGATGAGCAGCGCCACGCCAATTGCCGCAACCGAGAAGCCATATCCGATCGAGATAAACCAAACATACTTTTTGAACCCAACGCTACTAAATACGAGCGCAACCAAAAGCATCGCCAAAAACAAAAGCATCTCAAACCTCCAGGTTGGGTTTTACTCGTTCGGATAACTGGACTCCATACATGTGTTGCAAGATGAGCCTCCTCGCCGTTTGCTCGCCGAAGAGCTTGGTAACCTGATTGACCGCTGGTCCGCCCTCTTTGAACAGCCTCGTTGCAAAGGCTCGGACCTTTGCCGACTTCTCTGCCGAGTCGCAGGGTTGGGCAGCCGTAAGCAGATCGGTGTAGACTGTAAGATAGTCCTGAGCAGCGCATGACATGCGTTCCGTCAATCCTCTGCCCTTCTTATGGAGTGAGCAGGGATACAGTATGTCGTCGTACCAATGGGCGTCCTTGGCAGGGGCGTCAGGTAGGTCCGAATATTGATTGTGCGCGAATTCGAATGCCTCGAGACACTCGCTTGGCCAAGGCAGAAGCTGCGTGTCGTACAGCTCTGCGATTTGAGTTTCGGTTCCAAAGGCACTCACCCAGTCTAGGTTGAATAGCGGGAAGTCGACGTCCGTTGGGGCTATGATGGCGGTCTCCATGCGCATCAGTCCAAGAAACGCGTTCATTCGCATGACGCAGAGGTGACCGACGCCCGGAATCTCCCAGCTTTCGATTTCGAATGTCATGCCTTTCGCAGAAAGGCGTGCGTCTGCTCCTAGGTCTTCCTGTATCAATTCATGGGTTCGCCCCAGCGTGGCGAGCGAGCCATCGCGAAGTGTCGTCCGCTTTGCCATAAAACCTCCCCGAATCCGCGAGTGGCAGTTGTCACATAATACCTTTGACGATAAAGAAATTGTATCAGCCGCGATTCGTGGCTGCACGGAAAAGCTGGCAAGGGGATAGGTCACGAGTCAGCTTTTTAGCACGCACGAAAAACGCCGTCTGCCCGAAGAGAATCGGGCAAACGGCGTTTGAGCGTCGAGCGGGACCCGCCGGACAGCTTGATTACTTACTCGCTTTTGTTCGCGTTAAAACCAAAGAGTGAGCTGCACCACTCTCTGACCGCCTCCATGGAAGACTTTTGCATCTCAAGCTGCTGTCCCAAGAAAGCATCCATTTGGGATTTGAAGTCTTCTAGCTGTTCCATGCCATTGCCGTTTAGCCCAGGCAATCCCCAAGCATCTCCACCCGGCATGGGCATGAGGGGCATCTGAGGCATCTCGGGCATCTGAGGCATCGGAGGCATGAAAGGCATCTCGGGCATCTGAGGCATGAAAGGCATCTGAGGCATAGGAGGCAGCTCGGGCATCGGAGGCATGGGAGGTAGCGGAGGCATCGAGTCCGCGGCCTTAGCCATCTTGTCAAGCATCTCTTCTAAGTCCACCATGGGCAGCTTAACAGGTGCGCTTTCCTTGATGTCGGCAGTTATTCCACCAATGACCATCTCTACGACGTCTGACGTGCTGTCTTCCTCAAAAGAGGTCAAATTGAAATCGGTCAGCTGATCCTGCTCGCGGACTGGGTTCACAATGTATATTTCGCCAGAAACCTTGCCCTGGTTGAGCGAATAAAGGTCTATCTTGCCGTTGGTGTTTCTGGGAAGCTTTTCCACCAGCATCACACGGGAGGGAATGTTGTCCTCCACTAGCGACTTGTCCTCGATGAACACCTGACGAAGGGCATTGGTGACAACCTCAAGCGGCTCACCGGAACCCTCAACGGTCTCGACGCACAGCATGGGAATGGTGTCGTGCTCTATCTTGTAATACACCGGTATGATGGCGCAGCCATTGATGTCCTTCAGGCGGGAGAACTCCGTCTCCACCCTGCCAGACTCGTACTTTCTGTTCTCGTCGCGCATGAAGAAGCGGTTGGCTCGGCCAAGGTAGACAATCCGTCCGTCTGGCTCCATGCGAACCAAATCGTTGGTGCACACATAGGGCTTCCGGTCGATCATCTCAACCTTGATGACTTCCTTCCCATCCAGTTCGTATCCGGCCATGGCCGCGGAGGTTAGGTAAAGCACGCCTTCGCCACCCTTGCCTCGGGGCGAGAAGTAATTGCCGTTCTGCTCGTCGTAAAGGCGAATGATGATTCCCGGCAGCGCGTAGCCAATGGACTCGTCGTCCAGTGCCGGTGACGAGAGGCAGCAGGCGCCGCCCAGCTCCGACAGGCCGTAGCCGTTGAGGATTGCCACGTCTTCGCTGCCGCCGTGCGATACGATGAACTCGTGGTAGCGCCTCTTCTCTGCTGCCGATACAGCCGTGCCGCCGAGCGCCACAAACTTCAGGCTGGAGAAGTCGAAGTCGGTATCCTCGGGCATCTTCATCCAGCGGTCGAACATGTAGCTGGCACTGAACAGGAACGAGATGCGATAGGCCGAAATGGCCTTATAGAACCAGGGATTCAGGAATCCCAGCGGCACGGTAACCAGCGTCGCGCCCATTGCGAAGGGCAGATGAACCTGGTCGATGATGCCGTAGGAGTTGCTGAGGTCCAACATGGTTGCCGTTACCAGATGATCGAAGGGCAGAGATATGTTCTTTATCTTCATGAAGCTCTGCACTGCTGCGTTGAGCGCGTTGTCCGACATGGGCACGGGCTTTCCGGTTCCGCTGGTGGTACCGGTGGTGTGCATAATGAGGGCGTTTTCGTCCGTCTCCTGCTGAGCGTAGTGCACCGGGCCGTTGCCGTAGCGTGCTAGCAGCGTTTCCATGCAGTACGGCCAGTAGAGCATCTTCATGGAGACGTTTTTGAAATCCTGAGACGCCGTCATGACTGGCATGGCGGTGGCGCCAGCCATGGTTACATGCAGGACGATTACATGGTTAAGCCCCAACTCCTTCCGCTTGCGCAGAAGTTCCCTAACCAAGTCCGGCTGCGCCAGATCGTCCGTTACGATGAAGTCCGTTAGCTTCTCCTGGCGGATGGTCTCCTCAATCTGGGTAGAGTTAAAGGCCTTCCAGGATGCCACCAGGGAAGTCTGTGCGCCTACCATATTAAGGCCATAGAAAGCAAAGATGACCTCTGCGCAGGTGGAGCCCAGTACTCCTACGCGGGAATTCTGCTCCTCAGTCATGTTCAGTGCGCTAAATACCGCGGCGTAGCGCTCCCATTCCCGGAACATGCGCTTATAGGTGTACTTCCTGTTCCCGTCAATGACGGCAATCTTATCCAAGTCCTCGGCATTCAGGTTACTTAGATCCTGAATGTATTTCCAAGCTTTCTGCTCCTTCTCCACCTTCCGCTTGGCAGCTGATGCATCGTAGATACTTACCGATTTCATAGGGCCTCTCTCGTTTCTAGCCTGTCAGAAAAGCGAACCATCCCGATTCGCAAAGTGCCGTAAGGAATACTTTTCGCAATATGGCACCAAGTAGCTCGCCATTATAACAGTATTGAGGTGTATTGATAGGGATATATTGCAAAGGAAACGAACATATTATTCAGGTTAATCTAGGACACATATTTATCCATATTATGTCGAGAGGACGGTGCGCTCCTCACCCTAAATCCTCACAGTAACGTCAGTCGACACAAGTGGCTTTGCCGGTTCGATTGCCCCCGTAACAACGCTTGCTTGCGTCTACTCACGAAGCGAGCGAGCGGAGCGAGCGCGGGGCCGCATAAGGGACGGGCGCAAGCACGGGGTGTGAACAGAAATGTGCGATGAAAAACCTTATGGCAGAAGAGGTGCTGTTCGGTAAGCAGGTCTACCTTCGCGCGCAGCGCGTGGATCCTTCCAAGGGGAGCGAGGGACTCGGCGGTTACCTGCTGGCTGCATACATTATGGAAGACGTTCAGGCATCGATGTTTCGGACGCTCGTTGCCGTCAGCTTCTTTTGGATCGTGCTATTTGTGGTGCTCGATGCGCTCATTAGCTTCCAGATGCGTTGTCATGTTACAAACCAAATGGTTGCCGTAAATAGGTCGTTGAATGCCATCGCTGCCGGCAAGCTGGACGAGTGGGTTGAGGTTAGCGGCTCCATAGGGTTCGAAGACCTTTTCCGTGGCATCAACACGACCGTTGGCAAACTCGAGAATCTCATACGCCAAGAGGCGACGCGTCTTAACGAGGAGCTTGCGCTGGTGCGCACGATTCAAAAGACGGCGTTGCCTAACGTGTTCCCACCCTTGCCCGAACGCCGCGACTTTGGTCTCTACGCCTCCATGAATGCGGCAAAAGAGGTTGGGGGGACTTCTACGACTTCTTTTTTTGTCTCGCACAACAAGATTGCCGTGCTCGTTGCCGACGTGTCCGACAAGGGCATACCTGCTGACATGCTTATGATGCGTACCGAGGCGGCCATCAAGAACCTTGCGGTGAGCGGCCTTTCTGCAGACGAGGTGATTGCGCACGTAAACAACGACCTGTGCGTGGACAACGAGGCGGACATGTTCGTGACGGTGTGGCTAGGTATCCTCAATCTTAGGTCGGGTGTCATGGAGTACGTGTATGCGGGACATACGTGTCCGGTCTTGTTTGCGGCTAATGGCAGAACAACGTTTGTGCAGAAGAAACGAGACTTCATCGTGGGAGCTTGCGAGAACGTGGTGTATCACCGTCAGGAGCTACAGCTTTGTTCTGGTGACACTCTGTTCTTGTATTCGGACGGCGTAACCGAGGCATTTAACGTTACCGACGAGCAATATGGATCCGAGCGACTGGCCAGCGTGCTTGCCTAGGCATCGGCAAACGAGTCAGAGAAAGATCCCAATAAGTACTGCGAGGCAATCTGCAAGAGGATGAAGGCGGATGTGGATGCCTTTTCGGCGGGAACCGAGCAGTCGGATGACATCACAATGCTTTGCATAAGGTTCGAGGGACAGGAGTGACTATGGACGCAACAATACAACAGCAGACCGAAGATGAACTTGTACTCAGCGTATCTGGAGCGATAAACAGTGCCAACGCCAAAGAGTTTCAACGCCTGGTGAGTGAGGTGCGAGACGCGTGGCCTGCAGGCAGGCTCATACTCGACATCGATGAGGTCACATTCTTGTAGAGTGCGGGTTTGCGCGTCTTGCTTCGGTTGGAGCAGACGGGACCGATGCGGATCGTGAATGCAAGCTCGGAGCTCATGGAGGTGTTCCAAGACACGGGGCTCCCTAGTAAAGACGAACGATCGCTATGGCGTCGTGTTCGAGCATGTGGCCTTGGAATCGCTCTCGCATACCCTGAGCGATAACCCAGGGTGTTTCGAGGAGTATGCACGCGGGCGCTCTCGGGGTGAACCAGGTTTATGGCTTTGGCCATTACAAATGACAGGGCTACCTGCTTGGACACGCCATGCAGTTTGCAGTATTCGGTCAGAGCTTTGGTCTTAACGCGGTATGTGGCGATTTGTGGCTCCTCGGTTTCGGCCTCTGGCACCACGAATGAGTCATGGTCGGCGAAGTCATGCATCTCGTAGCCCTCTGGCAGGGGAAGATCGCACGCCATGAGGTCGGCCACAAAGTCGGGTTGCGTGAGGCCTTGCCATGCAGACGGCTTATTGCCCACATAGGCATTCAGCAGGATGTCTATGAACGCAAAGATGCCGAAGCCATCGGCAATTACGTGGCTCATTGCTGCGGAAAGCAGGTTGTCTTCATAGTCTATAACTTGCTGGCGACGTAAGCCGCTTTTTGTTCGTTTGGATGGTCCAGGCCTTTTGGGATAATAGTAGACTAATCATAACGAAAGGTCGATTGAGACGGTCGGCTTTCGTCTGCATGCGATGGGGTGTAGCCCTGGGTTGCCTTGGTCAGTTCCGGAGCGCCAGATGAGACGGCGCATGGCGGGCAGCGAGGTGGCTGGGACGCGACTTGGGTGCACCAAGAACACCAACATGGCAACTGTGTCACGCTTGCGGCCACATTGGTGAGGAGTCGCCTCAACGCTGCGTTCGTCAACCGCATACCTGCAAACGCTATTGAGCGACCGATGGTACTTCAGTACGTCATTGGCGCTCTTGCCTGACGTTGCCGTGCAAAACCAGCGACCCCATAAAATAGCTCAGGACGCCGTTTCTGCTGCGCCAACGATGTAGAAGACCTTGTGAGCTGCAAATGGCCTCTAGAATGGCTCTGGGGAGTTTGACCAGCTAGACGGGGCCGTTTTGTGCGATTGTTCGTGGGAACGGATTTGGGCAGCGGCACGATAGGACACCGATGGGTAAATGAGCCCTGCAAAACCCCAGCTAGATGGTTTGGAAAACAGGGTGGTTTTGCGTGAGCAGTGGATATGGCACCGAAAAACGATACTCTTGACCTTGGGTTTTGCAGGGGCTGAGGTGTCTATGCGGGTGAAACTATGCTCAAAAAACGTCCCGTTATGGAAATGTCGACAGACAAAATTCGAGGAAAAAGTTACTATAGTGTGAAAATGTATATATTAACGGGGCGGATTTTGGAGCTCATATGCATATTCTGGCCGCGGCGAGCGCCCTTAGGGTGGTTCGCGCCATCCGAAGTTGGGACACGGGTATTTCGCTGCCCATCCCTGAACTGCGGCGAGACCGCGTATTGCTGCCAGGTGAAGAGTACGATGCTACGTTCGATGAGTGCGATGAGGACCTTACGTTCCAGGTGACCCCGACGCTCGAGGAGGCAGGATTTGGATTCGATGACGCGGAATCGAATGCCCGTGTGGACCTCTCCAGGCTTGGCGAGGTGGGTTCCTTTACGCAAGAGAGTCCTCTCGAGCTCGCGGTGTTCAGTGAGTCCCGTAAGTTCCATCGCAAGAAGAGCGTCGCGCGAACAATGCCCAAGACGCTTCCAGCGCGTTCCATCGTGCGCATCGATGCAGACTTGTGTATGGTTTGCCCGGAGCTCATCGTTCTACAGATGGCATCGCGCCTGAGCGAGATGACCCTAGCTCAGCTCATCATGGAGCTTTGTGGAACGTACTCGCTAAGCCCAGTTAGTGAGGGCGATGCCACAGGCGCCAAAGAAGTTCGCACCGACGATTGGGATGCCGATGCGTGGGATGTTAGTAAGCGCAATGCCGATGAGTGCGCCTTCGATCTAGAACCCGTGACCAACATTGAACGAATCCGCTGGTACAGTCAGCACGTAAGGGTGCGTGGAGGTGCCGCGAAGCTCCGCGATGCGCTGCGGCTTGCGATTGAGGGGTCGGCTTCTCCGCCAGAGACTATCGTGGCACTTATGTTGAGCCTTCCACGCGAGAAGGGCGGATACGGACTCGGAAGGCCATCGCTCAACGCGCGGCTTGACGTGATGCCGACCGAGTACAGCAGTGTTGGCAAGAACGTGTACTTCCTTGATGCATTTTGGCAAGATGCCTTCGCAGACGTGGAATACGAAAGTACAAGCTTTCACCTCGACCCACTTGTGGCATTAACTTTCGTTGCCGCGCGTGCGGGTGATTCCGAAGCGGATGATGCGATATACGAATGGAGACGCGAGTACGTCACGAAGGCCGACGCCGACCGCAGGCGTCTGCGAGATCTGCAGTACTTGGGCGTTCAGGTGATTCCCGTTACCGCGTTCGACCTTAAGGACGTCGATCGTCTGGACCAAGTCGCACGCTCGCTTGCCCGTTGCCGCGAGCGGGCAACGGGCGTAAATTTGGGGACGTGGGCCGAATCGCTCGGCGAGTGGGATTATAAGGAGGCGCGACGTGGCCTCCTACGAGAGCTTAGGGATGCATCTCGTCTTGGCGGTCCTGTATGAGGCGTGCGGTATGCAACGAAGGTGATAGCGTGTTCCACAGAGTTCTAATTAACCGTGCTGGACGCGGGGTACCAGCGTGTGCGAGGTTCACCGGCGCAGCATTCGCTAATACCCCTGAACGCGAGCGCTGGCGTCAACCCGCCTCGTGCGAGTCGCGTCGCTGGCGCCTCCCGGAAGTCTTGGAAGCCAGCGTCCTTACATGCTCTTGAGCGTGCGCGTGCCGCTGGCGGTGGTCATCTGCAGGACGCACTTGTCACCGTCGATGTCGCCCTCGATAGTGCCCTCGACGGGAGTCAACAGGAGGACCTCGCTGAAGCTGCCCTTTACATGTCCGTTGTCGTAGCTACCGTTCTGCAGCTGCATGTCGACGCCGAACGCGTTGAAGGTACCCTCGAGGTTGTTGCCGTCGATCTTCAGATAGAGGTCACCCTCGATGAACCCGAGCGAAGTCTCGGTTGCCAGATGGAACTTCTTTTCTTCGGCCATGTGCCCTACGCCTCCTAGCGTCTTGTGGCGGCGTCTTACGTCTGGGAAGTGGCGGCGCCGCATCGCGTGTGCGCTCTTTATTTGCGCAAATCTAAGCATAGCAAAAACAGCGGCAGCAACCTGATGGCGGGGGAGAATGGGCGCCGATGTCGCACGCATCTCCATATTGTTGGTGTCCGTCCAGTTTCACACTTCACCACGCATCTCGCAATACGCATGTGTTAACGCAACAACGTTGGCAATAATCGGATGTGAACGAGTAACCGTTATGTCATGCCATGTCATGCCTGGCGGCTGTCTTGACCTCAAGCGGAATAGTGCCAATGCCCTTGTGGTGCACTATCTATGTACACAAGGGTCAGTCGGGGCAGGCTCTTCAAGTCCGCAGAGCCGTGGGCCTATCGGTTTCGAAAAAGGAGCAAACGGGCATGGCAATAACGGAGAACGTCAAGAAGTTCATGGAAGCGATCGAGAAGGACGACGCGCTGAAGGCGAAGATCGAGGGGCTGGAGGGCCAGGACGACGCTGTCGAGCAGGCCATTGCCATTGCAAAGGAGTCTGGCTTCACTCTGACGGAAGAAGACCTGAACGCCCTGACAGAGGAGGACTTCCAGGCGGACGACAGCGAGGAGTTGTCCCTCGATGACTTGGACTCCGCCGCTGGTGGTGCTGGTGGTAGTGTTCTTGGCTGGTTCGCCAGAGAGCTTCATTATGGGGTTAAGACGGGTCGCAAATACATCTAGTATGGTCGTTCCATCCCTGCTGCTTTGTCTTTGTCTCTAAGTATGAGGAGGTCCCGTACGCAGCTGATGTACGGGACCTCCTCTTTGTAGCGCCTACCCTTGTACCTGCGCGCCCTTGCGCGTCATGCGTTCTGGGCTTGTCGCAATACTTGCCGCCACACCCGCGTTTTACCGTTGGGATGCTAGAAGAACCGCACAGGATTCTATTGACCGGCAACCCGATTTATCGCGTTGACAAAGGCATCCGGGTGCTCGGAGTGGATGTCGTGGCCGGACTCAATCTCGATGGTCTCGCAGCGCGGAATGGTTTGCTGTACGCGCTTAGCATCCTCATCGGTCGTGGCCGCATAGAGCACCTCGTCCTTCCCATAGTTTGTTTTGGCCTTCAAAAAGATGACGGGGCACTCGATTTGCTTTAGCATGCCTTCCTGGTCGATGCCGGCCATCCAGCTGCCGTCGTAGAACGAATCGCCAAAGCGCGGGTCCCAGTCGTCCATAAAGTACATGCCGCGGGTCCAAGCTCGAGGAACCCAGGCATTTGTCACATGCTCATGGGGATGCTCCGCACAGAACGTGGCTGTTTGCTGTGCCAGCATTTTTTGCAATCCGCCAAACAGGCCGAAGAGGTAGCTGTGAGAGGCATACCATGCCGGATAGGCAGAAACCTCATTTTGATGCAGGAACGAGTGCGCGATGATGTAGCCGTCATGCCAGGCAAACGTGCCAGCGCCCTCCTGCGCCTCCTCAGGCGTTATGCGGAACAGCGGCGGATCTTCCAGCATGCATGCAGATACGTGCTCGCGGTCGTTGGATGCCATGTAGGCGGCCAAAACACCGCCTGACGAATGACCCGAAATGACGTAGTTTCCGTCGATGACCTGACGTGCAAACGCAATAAGCTTGTTGCCGTTTACCGCGCATGAGTACAGTGCGGGATCGTGTGCGGACTCGCCGTGACCAAAGCAGTCGATTGCGAACACGTGATAGCGTTTTGCCAGCTCGGGCAAGGCGCGCGCGTAGTCCTCCCACTCCATGCCCTGTCCGTGGATGAGCAAAAGTGCCGGACCGTTGTTTGGCCCCTCAGCATAGTTTATGGTTGCGCCGTCCACCTCGGCCCGCTTCTCGGAAAAACCCGCATTATACGCCTTCGCAATCAGGCGCTCCTCGGTATGCAGGTTGTCGTCGCGATAGACTAGGATCGCGCCCGTTGCAACAACGGTAACCGCAGCAAGAGCTATGCCTATAACTTTGAATGCTTTGTGTCCGTAAGCCATGGCCTCTCTTCCGCCTTTCAGGATGATGCGTCTCGTTTCGCTTGCCATTTTATATTAGTAATGGTTCCTTTGGCAGTTTGCGTGGTGGATAGGTTCGCTTCTATGTTGTAGCGCGACGCAAGACACCTGTTTACAATCTTCCAGGAAATAATGATGATTAACCTATATGTACATAATACTATGGCATTATGTATTTGTTCTAATGAGAAATATTAAGAATCAAATTATTCGCAGCTGTGCAGCAAGGAAAGGAGAAACAAATGGAAATGAAAGACCATGGTTTTCGCAAGCTGAGCGACGAGGAAGTGGGGCAGATTTCCGGTGGAGATGGCGGTACCCTCCTAGGCAAAGCATACGCACCAAAGATTAGTTGTGCAAAGTGTTTGGTGGATTCACCATTTGGCAAACCACGCTTTGTGGAGATGAAATACGACGGAATATATCATTCCTACGGAACTGATGAATATGGATATTGCTATGTGTGCCCAGAATGTGGCTTTTATTATCACTACCGTCTAGAAGACTAAACGCTGTTCCATTGCGGAAGATTGTCGCCCGGTCACGCACTGGTACGGCGTGACTGGGCCAGCATCTTAACAGCGCGACGTTTACCGCTGACATGGCCACGTCCGCCTGTTTGCGCCCTATGTACTTGTTCTACAGCTGTGTGGGCGCGTTTTGGGACACGCCGCCATGCGCTTCGATAGCGCTGCCGGCATTCCTGTACGTCCATCGTTTCAGGCATGAAACATCCGGATAGGTGGGACCATGGGAATAGTGGTGAAATACAGATGCCCTTAATGTGGATACAGCAAGCAGGAGACATGCACGGTAACTACCGCCTCAAGAGAGTCCACTCTCTTACGATAGTAAGCTGGATGTGCGGTAAACGAATCGAGCCCAACGTGGACATCAAAGCTCCGGCTTTTGGGGCTTGTGTTTCAGCCTGTCGATTGTTTGGCCAGGTAACCTGCCGAAAGAGGAAAACACCCTACTTTTGACGAGACTCCCGTTTTTGGTGTCCTATTTGGTGTCCCGTTTAGTGTCCTAAACAAAAGCAGGTAGACGGTTTATGCCATCTACCTGCGTCTTTCGTGGTGGGCGTTACAAGATTTGAACTTGTGACCTCTTCCG
>JAFWKQ010000102.1 GCA_017545665.1 Atopobiaceae bacterium | reverse complement strand
GGGGACAGGTCACTTGTCAGACTTTTGCTCTGTATAATAGGCGCAACGGTTCGTCGCTTCGCTAGGGAGTGCCATGGATACGCAGATGATGAGCATTTGTCAAACGCTCAACGCCATAAACAGTTCGATCTCGAGCTCCAAAACGCTTGGTCAAGGTCTGCAAGCCTGCGTGGAGGTGCTTATGAAGGACTATCGGCTTCCCTTCGCAACCTATTGGCAGGCAACCCAAGAGAACGACCTGCAGCCACTCCTTTGGTACGGCCCCCACGACATCTCTCAGCGCTTCCACTCCTTCGACGACAACAGCCTGGTTGCCAAGGCCTATAACTCGCAAGGGCCTGAAGTCTGGGACGCCAGCAAACAGAACCATGCGTCCATAGAGGGCGACTTTCCCGACGCAAGCATAGGCTTTGCCCTGTGCGTGCCCGTATCGAGCTACTTTACCAACTATGGCGTGTTGCAGCTCGCCTGCGATCGGGATGCGGTACACCCAACGGACGAGCAGGTGGACGTAATCGACATGGCTACCACCCTCTGCGCCATCACGCTGGGAAAGAACGAGCCGCTCCCCCACTCCTGGGAACGCTCGGAGCCGCTGCTCCAAGCAAGTCACATATGCCGCACCTTTACGAACGGCGCCGTAGAGATGCGTGTGCTCGAAGACACGAACTTCAACGTGTATCCGAACGAGCTCGTCGTTCTGCTTGGCGAGTCTGGCTGCGGTAAGACCACGCTTCTCAACATAATCGCCGGCCTGGACGAGCCATCGGCTGGCACGGTCACGTTCGCAGGCCACGACAACACCCACGCCAGCGAGAAGGAGCTCATCGCGTTTAGGCGCAAGAACATCGGCATGGTTTTCCAAAGCTATAATCTGATTCCTGTTCTAAACGCTCGACAAAACCTCAATCTCATTGACGAGCTTGTTGAGGATCCCTTGGACTGGAAGGACGCACTTAACATCGTCGGCCTTGGCGACAAGGCCTCGAATCTCCCGCGCCAGCTTTCAGGTGGCCAGCAGCAGAGGATTTCCATTGCGCGAGCCCTCGTTAAGAAACCGCACATAATCCTCGCCGACGAGCCTACGGCCGCACTCGATTACGACACCTCCATCGACATCCTGCAAGCAATGGAGGATGTTCAAAGAACTGGCTGCACCATCGTTATCGTTACGCACAACGAGGAGATCTGCCGCATGGCAAACCGCGTGGTGCGCATGCGGTCCGGCAAGGCATATCAACAGTATATAAACCTTGGGCCCGTGGCGGCCAAAGACCTGGTTTGGTAGGTATGACGTATGAAGAAGACGCAGCTCATAGAGGTTCTTGCCAACATTCGTGCCACCATAGTGCCGTTCTTTTCCATCATGATGTTTGTAGCCCTAGGCGTATCGGTGTTTTTGGGCCTGCAGTGGTCGGCAAACGCGCTTGCCTCGTCGATTGACGACGTTTTTCAAAAGACCAACTACCACGACATCTTCGTAAAGACCCCCGTTGGCTTTTTGGATGACGAGGTCGACGAAATCAGAGGAATCGAAGGCGTTGAGGCGGTGGAGACCGGCTATCTTTGCACCATGGAGGCAACCGTGGGCAAATCCAGCTCGTCACTTCGCGTTCAATCCCTGCCAAATACCATGGACCAGCCCATAGTCAAGGAAGGCTCCCTCCCCACCAAGGCCAATGAGATCGCAGTTATGGACAGCTGGGCCAATAAAAACAAGGTCGGCGTCGGCGACACCCTGCGCTTCCGCGATACCGAGGGCATGGGTGACCTCAAGGGCGACTCGTACACCGTCACGGCTCGCGTAACCGCACCCGACTACCTTTGCAAGGACACATCCACCTACGCCCTTGTGGGATCAAACGTATCGGGCGTGGCATTCGTGACGCCAGACGCTTTTGACCAGGATTCCTTTGCGTTTATTACGGGTGTGCCATGCCTTTACGTACGATGCAAAAACACGCAGGGGCTCTCTACCTTTGGCAACCAGTATCAGCAAACAACCGACGCAGTCGCGCAACGGATAAATACAAAGAGCGCAGATATGCTAACAGAACGCATCGGCACCATTTACGACACGACACGCATCGCGATTAACACGCTCAAGCGTGTTGTTTCAACCTATCGCGCAACGTATTCCAAGCTTCAAAAGCAACAGACGAGCATCTCGGAGCAAAGCGCAGCAAACAAACTCCCCAAAGACCAAGCAAACAAGCAAGCCAAAGCCATAGAAGGACAGGAAGATACCCTTGGCTCCAAGTTCGTTAAGGAGGCTGCAGACTCTTGTGACCAACTCGGCATAAACCTTCCCAACAATATTGACCATACGTCCTTCGCCAATACGCTCAATGAGCTCGAGGCAATCCTTGATGACGTGGACGGCCTCAAAATCAACATCAACGGCCAACGCGTTGCATTCTCCGAAATACCCACCATGCTCAACAATCTCAAAGAGACCTTCCGTGAGAATGGCCGCAACGCATTCGTGCTCGACCGCGCACACAACGGCGGAGTCATCATGGCAAAGATGCTCATAGACATACTCGGAAAGCTCCGCTATTCAATGGCTGCCCTCTTCGTTATTGTGGGGCTCCTCGTATGCTATACGGCAATAGCACGCATCGTGAACGATCATGTGGTACAAATCGGAACGAAGAAGGCACTTGGCATCTTCGTTGGCGAGGTAACCTCGGGCTACTTGTTGTATGCAGCGCTTGCGGTAGTTGTAGGTGTTGTTGTCGGCGTGCTTATTGCCCTGTTCGTGGTGCAGGGAATCATAAACCCGGTGTTGGCAAACGTGTTCCTCATGGGTCCATACCCACGATACTTCTCGCCTACCGACTCGCTCGTCGCTGGTGCCATAGAGCTCTTCCTTATTCTTGCGGCCACATGGTTCTCCTGTCACAGGGTATTGGCACGCAGGACACAAGAGCTGCTTTCGGGGCAACGCCCTCCTACGGCCAAGGAGCACTTCTTCGAGTCGTGGGGAATATACAAACGGCTTTCTCTACTTGGCCAAATTATCGTAAACAATTGCGTCAATGAGAAACGCCGTGTTGTGGCCACGCTCATTGGCGTGGCGGGCTGCACTTCCCTGGTAGTCTGCGTCCTAACGCTCAACAACAACGTACTCGGAAGCATGGACGCCCAATACAAAGAAACGTACGGCTTCAACGCCATCGCGCAGGTTGACGCCTCCATAAAGGATGCCGGCACCGCACTGAGCAAAAGACTCGACGAACGGTCCTTCAAAAATGCGCCAGTGTATCGTAAAACATGCACGCTTGCCGCCAATGGCGACGTCGCCCTCACGACGCTCTACGTGCCCACAGACACCCAGAAGTTCCAAGACGTGTATCACGTCCGCTCAAAGGACGGTACCACCCCAGACCATAACCAGGACGGCGTCTGGCTGGGTTCAGGCTTTGCGTACACCTCAGGCCTCAAGGTTGGCGATACGGTTACAATTTCGGATTCTACTGGGCAATCTGCGCAAGTACCCATAGCGGGCTACTTTAACCACTACCTCACTACGGTCGATGCGGTTATGGGGGCGGATGCCTATAAGCGGCACTTCGGATCGACGCCCATAGCGAATGCCGTTTTGGTAGACACGCGCGGCGAGGGGACGAACTCAGTAGCTAAGGCGCTCGCAGACGTAAAGGGGTTTGCGGGTATGCGCGACGACAAGGCCTTGGCAGCGCGTGCGTTCAACATGTTCTCCAAGCTTTCCAAGGCCGTGGTTGTAATCTACCTGGCGCTCTCGGCACTCATGGCAGCGATCGTGCTGCTCAACTTGGACGTCATGTACGTGAACGAGAAAAAGCGCGAACTCATCGTGCTCATGGTGTGCGGCTACTCCACAAAGGACGCCAAGTCATACGTTCGTGGCGACACCATAGTGCTCACTCTGCTAGGAACGCTTTTTGGCATCGCTTTGGGTGCTATCGTAGGCTACCTCACCGTGCGCTCGGTTGAGCCTCCCAACGTCGTGTTCCTCCATGGGATAAATGCGCAAGCATGCCTTATAGGAGCCGTGGTGACGTTGGCGTTCTCGTTCGTCGCGGGATTTGTGGCCTTCAGGCGCATCCCCAAATTCGACCTCACCGACTTGGGCCGCATGTAACAGTGGCACACTTAAACCAAGTATAGCTGTGCCGCCCTCAACCTTGGGTCGAGGGCGGCACGGTTATACCTAGTTTAAGTGTGCCACTAATCGTCCATGTAGTCTTTGAGTTTGCCGGAACGGCTGGGATGGCGCAGCTTTACGAGCGTCTTGCTCTCAATCTGGCGTATACGTTCGCGCGTGACGCCAAACTCGCGTCCCACCTCCTCAAGCGTGCGAGGATGCCCGTCCTCAAGGCCAAAGCGGAACTTGATTACCTTGCGCTCGCGGTCAGCAAGGCCATCGAGCACTTGCTCGAGCTGCTCGCGAAGCATAGAGTCACTGGCAGCCTCTGGCGGAGCCACAGCCGAGGTATCCTCAAGGAAATCGCCAAGCTGGGAGTCCTCTTCCTCACCGATGGGGGTCTCGAGCGAGACCGGCTCCTGGCTGATCTTCTGAATCTCGCGCACGCGCTCGGCTGTCATGCCCATCTCCTCGCCGATCTCCTCCGGCGTGGGTTCGCGGCCCAAATCCTGCAGAAGCTGACGCTGCACGCGCACAAGCTTGTTGATGGTCTCCACCATATGCACCGGAATGCGAATGGTGCGAGCTTGGTCGGCAATGGCACGGGTAATGGCCTGACGAATCCACCAGGTGGCGTAAGTGGAGAACTTGAAGCCCTTCGTGTAGTCAAACTTCTCTACGGCGCGAATCAGGCCCAGATTGCCCTCTTGGATGAGGTCCAAGAACAGCATGCCACGACCTACGTAACGCTTGGCAATGGACACCACCAGGCGCAGGTTGGCGCTAATGAGCGCCTGCTTTGCCTCCAAACCCACCTGCTCCACGCGCATGAGACGACGCATCTCGCGGCGACTGACTTCCAACTCCCCCGCATCGATTGCCTCGAGCTTTTCCATGGCCTCGGTGCCAGCCTCGATCTTCATTGCGAGGTCGACCTCCTCGGCGGCAGTAAGCAGGTCTACCTTACCGATCTCCTTAAGGTACATGCGCACGGGATCCTGCGTCATCTTGGTGTTGGGTGCCTCGAACGTACGCGTACGGGCCCTGCTGGAGCGCTTCTTCGTTTTGGGCTTTGGTGCAGCACGAAGCGCGGCGTTTACCGCTTTTGCCTCGTTGATGGCTTCCAGATCGCGCTCCTCGCCATCCTCATCCACTTCTTCGATCTCGGTTTCGTCCTCGTCGTAGGTGTCATCGGGATCCGTAAAATCCACAGCGAGCTCAGCGACGTCCGCAGACTCACCAGACGAGGTTATGTCCACGCCGCGACCCCGGATGACGTCATAGAGCTCCGAAAGCTCGTCTCCGTCTATATCCACATCCTTAATCGCAACCTGAATATCGTCCTCGGTGATTACACCCTTGGAACTGGAGGACTTGTTCACAAGGGCATCGGCTATCTTGGTAAGCTCGTCCGAAAAGACCGGATCGTTCTTGGTATTATTTGCAGCCACAGAATTCCTTCCGACGTAAACTCAAGGGATTTTACCCAATTTCAGCGATTGTTAAACCCAGATGCCACGCGATTTGCAAGCTCATTCGCAACTTTTTGCAAATGGGTTGCTTCCAAAAATACGTTTTCCGAGGTAGAGATACCCGAACGCATTTGCGAACGCAGCTCTTTGATCTTTCGTCTTGTGGAGTAGAGTTCCACCGTATCGAGCACAAACGAAATCTTCGCCCGATCGTCCACGCCGTCGGCCGCAACGACGCTCCCGCTCGAAAGGATTTTTGGCGCATCAGCCACGATCTCGGTTGCCGCGCGCACCACATCGGCTGGCGGGGTGTTTTCGGGCGTCGCGAGCATGGCCCACGCCATTGCCTCGTGGCGTTCGTCCGCCCATAAAAACGTGGCAATGCGGTCGGCATGTTCGCGCATGGCGTCTGGATCGGCCGCCATGAGCGACAAGAGCTCGCGCTCTGCGCGAAGCTGCAGGCGTTCGTCCGTAGTAAAGGCGACGTCCGACATTTGCGTGCCAATCGACTCCCCCTGCGTTCCCACATTTGTGGCATAAGAGCTTCCAACGCCCTCCATAGCCTCGTACGGCACGTAGTCATCGGGTACGTACGCGTCTTCCTCCGCAACGGCATACCCATCGTAGCGCGATCCTTGTGCATAGGAGGAACCGCCGGAGAATCGCGACGACGCGTTGTTTTGGCGCGCAGTCGAGCGGCTCTGCCACCGCGTGGAGCCATCCGTTAGGACGGGCTTAGACCGAATGGAGCGCTTTACCTCCTCCACGCCAATTCCCAGCCAATCGCCAACCACCATTGCGTACTCGTCCAAAAGAACGGAATCGCGCAACGGCGCCAGTATTCCCGCAATCTCATCCAACGCTGCCATGCGCACCCCACCGGGTGCGGTGGGTCCCACGTTTTCCAGACGCTTCCGCAGGACGAAATCCATGAGGGGCTCCGCGTTGTGGAGTATCTCCTCCAAGTCCTGCGGCCTATGGGTGCTGAGGTACTCCGCGGGGTCTTGGTTGTTGGGGAGCACCACGCATCGAAGGTCCGCCTCCGACTTGTCTATGAACTGCACCGCACGCTCGGCCGCACGTTGGCCCGCGGCATCGCCGTCGAACATGCATACGATGCGTTTCGCAAAGCGAGACAGCGTACGCACATGGTCCATGGAGAAGGATGTACCAAGCGCTGCCACCGCACGGGGAAAGCCCGCCTCGTGCAACGCAATGACATCCGTATATCCCTCGCACACGATTGCCTCGCCACTAGCTGCAATATGCTCCTTTGCCCTATCGAAGGCAAAGAGGTGCTTGCCCTTATGAAAAACCGCGGTCTCCTTCGTATTGAGGTATTTGGGCTTGGCGTCCGTAAGGACACGGCCTCCAAAGGCGATGGTTCGGCCTTGCTCGTCATGTATGGGAAACATCACCCGCTCATAAAAGCGATCGGCATCATGGCCGTTGCGCTGCACCGTTAGGTCGCAAGCCTCCATTTCCGCACGCGTGAATCCCTTGGACAGAAGATGATTGGCAAGCATGGCGTGGCCAGGAGCGTATCCCAAGCCCCAGCGTCGGCACACTTCTGAACCATAGCCGCGACCAGACAAATATGAGCGTCCCGACGCAGGCCCTGCTCCCCTGCCCCTATTTAGAATGGTGATGTAGTACGACTCGGCCTCCGTAAGACACTCAATCAGGCGGTTCCTGCGCGGCCCGCGCCGAGCCCCGCGCTCTTCCACAAGCTCAATGCCCGCACGGTCAGCAAGGAAGCGAATGGCATCGGGAAACTCGAGGTTCTCTCGTTTCATGACGTAGTCAAACACGTCCCCGCCCAGACCACAGCCAAAGCACTTCCATAGACCCGTGGCAGGATTGATGTGAAAGGACGGGGTCTTCTCGTGATGGAAGGGGCAGCAACCCCACCAGTCAGACCCACGTCTTCTGAGCTCCACCGTCTCGCTCACCAGCTGAAAGAAATCGGTTGCCTGACGAACGCGTTCCTTGTCCTCATCGGTAATCATCGCTGCACCTCCATTCTCCTTGTACCCAGGTTCTTGCGTACCCACTCAATGTTTTCGAGCACGACACCCTTTAGCTCCTCGAGAGAATCGAAGCGTCTGGAATCCCGCAACCAATGCTCGAAGGTTACGATTACTTTGGCGCCATACAAACTTCCGTCAAAGCCTATGAGATTCGCCTCCAAAAACCTGCTGGTTGAGGTTTGGAAGCTCGGGGGAGCCCCAACGTTAACCGCCGCAGGCCAAGCGCTTTTGTCGCTGACAAAATAGCATCCGTACACGCCATCTTTGGGCAGGCATTCCTGCACGTCAAAGGTAACGTTTGCCGTGGGAAACCCGAACGAGGTCCCCTCGCCGCGTCCATGCTCTACAATGCCACGCACCGCATGGCTTCTGCCCAGCAAGGCCTTTGCCTCGTCCACCTTCCCCTCTTGCAGGAGCAGGCGAATGCGCGAGGCGGATATGGTCTTGCCCTCCATCTCCATAAGCCCGTGCGCGTACACCTCGAATCCCAGCTCGATACCCAGCTGAAAAAACAAATCCGTGTTTCCGACGCCCTTATGGCCAAAGCGGAAGTTGCTGCCCACGTGCACGCTCACGGGATGCGTAGTGCGCAACAGCGTTCGCCCAACAAACTCTTCGGGTTCGAGGCCCGCAAGTTGCGGAGTAAACCGAAGCACCACAACATAGTCCATGCCAATCGCGAGAAGGCCACGACAACGGTCACGCGTGCAAAGCAATCTGCCTCCCCCGTTCGACGGACCTACCACCTCAGCCGGGTCTGGGTCAAACGTAATCGCCACGCAAGGCAGATTCCGTCGCTTTGCGTCTTCTGTGGCTTTCCTTGCAAGTGCCTGATGTCCAAGGTGAACTCCGTCAAAGGCGCCGATGACCAGTACCGCCTCTTGTTCTGGACGCAACGGCTCCATGCCAGGCGAAGAGAAAACAAATGCGTCCGCATTGGACGCAACGACGCTTCCCTCGCCCCAGCAGGGCATCCACGGGATGCTTTCGCTCATATGCGCACCCCCTCTATACCCTTGGGACAGTTGGCCATCGGGCGCAGGCGTCCCTCGTCCATACGCCATATGCCGTAGAGGCACTCTTGGCGAACGATCGCGATTCGCTCGCCCTCGTCTGCATCCGGGGTTTGCGTAGGAACAAAGGGCACGCCGTTACGCGCGCGCTCGAGCTCCTGCTCGCTGAGCTTGTAGACGGGCAAGCCCAACACATAGGTGGGATCTATGGCCAAAGCGGAAACACCCTCACGCCCCGCATCCTCCACCTGCTCAAGCGTCACGCAGTCGTCCAGCGTCACCGCTCCCGCACCGGTGCGACAGAGCGAGCTTAGGTGTGCGGCGCTACCCACCGCGATGCCCACGTCGCGTGCGATGGCACGAATGTAAGTGCCCGACGACACCACGAACTCGCAGCGCCAGCTCAGCCTATCACCGTTATGAATGTCGAGCAGGCGCGCGTCATATACGTACATATCCCGTTCTGGCAACTCGAACTCCACGCCCTCGCGTGCGAGCTCATACGCGCGCACCCCGTTCACCTTTATTGCCGAGAAGCACGGCGGGCGCTGTTTGCCCGGCCCGCGAAGCGCCTCGATCGCAGCGCGTGCAAACCCCTCGTCGCGCAGCCTTTGTGGGACCTCTGCCATGCGCAGAACCTCACCCTGTGCATCGTCGGTTGTGGTTTGCGTTCCAAACGATATGGTGGCAACGTACGTCTTCGTACGCCCTTCCTCAATATGGTTGATGAGCTTGGTCGCCTGACCAACGGCAAGCACGAGCACACCCGTTACCGCCGGGTCAAGCGTGCCAATATGGCCCACTCCGCTATCGCCGATCGCGCGACCCACGCGATTGTCAACTGCGCGAGTCACCTCCCCATAAGGCTTGTCTATGGCAATAAGAAGGTTGAGGCCGCTGCTGCGCCTCCTACGCCTGCCACCGCGCCGTGCCAAGGCTATCCCTCACTCCGCGCGGCATCGCAATTCTCTTTGAGCAGCTTCCGCAACGGGGGAAGAACCGCGGCAAGAGCCTCGTCGATGTCACCGTCAAACGTAAAGCCTGCGGCAGCGCGATGTCCGCCACCCCCCATGAGCCGTGCGACGGCAGACACGTCATGCGCACCTTTGGAGCGCAGGTTCCCACGCACCTTGCCGTTTGGCACCTTCTTTAGAAACAGGGCGATCTCCGATCCCTCCACGCTGCGCACCACATCTATGAGGCCGTCGCTCTCGTCCAAATCCGCACCCGTTCGCTCAAGGTCGTTCTGCGTCGCATAGCTATAGGCAATGCGACCTCCCTCAAATGTGGTAATGCGTCCCATGACGAGAGATTTGAGGTGCAGGAACGGAAGTCTGAAGCTCTGATACACGTTAAGGGATATTTCCGAGGGGGAGGCCCCACGGCTTACCAGAAGACTCGCCACGGCAAACGCCTCTCCGTCTGCGTTTTGGTACTGGAACCTGCCCGTGTCGGTAACGATGGCACACAGGAGATTCTGAGCTATGTGAGGGGTTATCTCCACCTGGAGGAACAGTGCGAACTCCGCAATTATTACGCCTACGGCGGCCGCTCCGGGACGGACGACCTCCGCGTCTCCCATGGGAACATCGCAAGGATGGTGATCCAGAACGGCTACCTTCTTTGCGCGACGGCACACTTCCTGAGCGAGGTTGAGCCTTCCCATCTGGCTCAGGTCCACCGCGATGAACAGGTCGGGATCCAACGTGTACGCAGAAGGCCTCTCCAGCTCCTCGGCATGCGGCAAAAACGAGTATATGCGCGGCACGGGAGCGTCGTCCGCAAGCAAAGGCGTCACTTCCTTGTGGGGCCATCGCGCACGAATCGTTTCCATCAGACCCAGCACCGAACCCAAGGCATCGCCATCTGGAGAGGTGTGCGCACAAATGACGATGCGTTGGGCCTCGTCGATAAGCTCCTTTACGGCAGCAAAGCCCTCCAGCTGCATCTTGGCATCCGCCTTGCTTGAAGGCTCGAAACATCCGCCCTCGCGGCTACTCATCAACATCCTCCCCAACGTGATCGGCAACAGGATAGCCATACTCGTCTTTTTCTATCTCGAGAGAAGACGGCACGTCCTCCAGCATGCGAGCTATGCGTTCCGCCTCATCGACGGTAGTGTCTATCTCGAACGCAATCTGAGGCGTGACGCGCCAACCCAAGGCACGGCCAAGCAGCGAGCGAATCCGACCCTTGGCCCGCCCAAGGGCCTCGCGCACCTCGTCATAGCGCGCCGCGTCACAGCTCACATAGGCCCTGAGCATGGACTTGTCCATGCTCACCTCACAGCCGGTAAGGGTCACAAGATCAAGTGCCGGATCTGACACCTCAAAAAGGAGTATGTATCCCAGCTTCTCGCGAGCCTGTTCGGCCATGCGACGGGTATTGCTGTTCTGCTTCATTGAGTTCTCCTCCGTGGGAACCAAGGGGGCCTATCCACAAGCTCATAAGCCGGGAAGGCCCCCTTGGGCTCTCTGTTACTCCGTACGGGCGACCTCATCGATGCGATACGACTCAATCACGTCGCCAGGATGGATGTCCTGGAAGTTCTCCAGGCCTACGCCACCCTCTAGGCCAGCGCGCAGACTCGAGACGTCGTCTCTATAGTGGCGCAGCGAGGCCACGTGCCCGTCGTACACGACGATGCCGTCGCGCACCAAGCGCACGTTGTCCGTGGCGGAAATCTCGCCCTCCTCCACGCGAACGCCTGCCGCAATGCCAACCTTGGGCACCTTGAAGGTATCGAGGACGGTGGCTGTAGCGGTGCTGACCTCGATCTCGGTAGGCTTGAGCATACCAATACGAGCCGCATCGATGTCTTCCATGGCCTTGTAGATGACGCTATAGGTACGAATCTCAACGCCGGTGCGCTCAGCAGCCGTGCGAGCCTTAGCGTCGGGTCGTACGCCAAAGCCAATGATGATGGCATTGGAGGCATCGGCGAGCACCACGTCCGTCTCGGAGATGGCGCCAACGGCAGAGTGGATCACGTTTATGCGAACCTCGCTCTGGTCCATCTTCGCAAGCGAGTCCTCCAAGGCCTCGATGGAACCCATGACGTCGGCCTTTATGATGAGGTTGAGCTCCTTCACCTCGGCGTCCTCCATGGTTGCGAAGAGGTTTTCCAGCGTGACGTGCTTGACCTTGTTCTGCTCCTCGATGCGTGCCTTAAGAGCTCGCTCGTCGGCCAAAGAGCGCGCGTCGCGATCGTCTTGGAACACACGGAACTCGTCGCCGGCCATGGGCACGCTCTGCAGGCCCAAGATCTCTACGGGATAGCTGGGAGTCGCCTCCTTTACCTGGCGTCCCTTGGGGTCAACCATGGCACGCACCTTGCCGTAGGACATGCCGGCCACCAATGCGTCGCCTACGTGCAGCGTACCGCGCGTGACGAGGACGGTGGCAACCGAGCCACGGCCACGGTCCAATTTGGCCTCAAGCACGTTGCCGGAGGCAAAGGTGTCGGGATTCGCCTTGAGCTCAAGCACGTCCGCCTGCAACAGAACGCTCTCCAGCAACTCGTCGATTCCCTGCTTCTTCTTTGCCGAGATGTCGACGAACATGTTCTCGCCGCCCCAGTCCTCCGGGATGATTCCATGCTCGGTAAGTTCCTGGCGCACGCGTGTGGGATCGGCACCGGGCTTGTCGATCTTGTTCACGGCAACGATTATGGGTACGCCTGCCGCCTTTGCATGGTTAATTGACTCCACCGTCTGCGGCATGACGCCGTCGTCCGCGGCAACGATGAGGATAACGATGTCGGTAACCTTGGCGCCACGCGCACGCATTGCGGTAAAGGTCTCGTGGCCAGGCGTGTCGATGAAGGTGATCACGCGTCCGTCGATGGTTACCTGCGACGCGCCGATTGCCTGCGTGATACCACCAGCCTCGCCTTCGGCGACTCCCGTATGGCGGATTGCGTCAAGCAGGCTCGTCTTGCCGTGGTCGACGTGACCCATTACGGTAACCACGGGCGGCCTGGGCTTGAGGTCTGCCTCGTCGTCGTAGAAGGTGAAGGAGTTCTCCTCTTCCTTGGTCATTACCTTGACGTCACGACCGAGGTCCTCGGCAACAAGCTCAATCTGCTCGTCGCTCATGCTCTGCGTCATGGTTAGCGCCTCGCCAACCAAGAACATACGCTTGATGATTTCGGTGGGCGGTATGTCGAGCAGCTTTGCGAGGTCTTGGACGGTGGAGCCCTGAGGCACCTTTACCGTATCGAGCTGGGAGAGGTCCTGGTCGTTGGCAATGGCCTGCTCGATGCGCTGTTGCTCGGCAGCGGCCTCGGCCTGCTGCCGCCTGCGCTCCTTGCGCTTGCGTCGACGGCCAGCGGACTCGATGTTCGCCTCGCGAACCGCGGCGCGGGCATCGGCAAGCACGCGCTCGCGGTTGTATTCCTCCGCCTCGCGCGCCATACGGCTGTAGCGATCCTCGCCATCGTTGCGCTGCTGATTGTTGCGTCCCTTACGCCGATTGCCGCCGCGGCCGGCGACGTTTTCGGGATCGGGGCTTATTGCGGCCATGGTCTCGGCGCTCACGCGCGGCGTCGGTGTGCTCCTGCGACTGCGGGCGGGCTGGCTCTCGCGCTCGCGCTTCTTGGCACGCTTGCGCTCCTCCTCTTCCTTCTTCTTTGCCTTGGCCTCTTCCTCGGCCTTGCGCAGAATCTCGTCCTGCTGGGCAATCTGCTCGAGCAGGCTAGAGAAGTTCGTCGTCGACTTGGGGGCGTTGTCGCGAACGCGGTTGCGCTCAGCCTCCTCCGCCGCCTTCCGCTCGGCCTCCTTGCGCGCCTCTTCGGCCGCCTTGCGCTCGGCCTCTTCCTGGGCTCGACGACGCTCGGCCTCCTCACGCTCCTTCCGCCTGCGCTCCTCGGCCGCAATACGCGCGCGCTCGGCCTTCTCACGTGCCTTGCGCTCCGCCTCTGCCTTAGCCTCCTCCTCGGCCTTCCGCTGCCTCTCTATCTCGGCGGCGCGAGCCTCGAGGATGGGCTTTAGACGCTTACGCACAATGCCCACGTAAGCATCCTCCAAGGCGGACGACGCGGCTTTTGCCGGTATCTTCATATCATGGAGATGCCCCAGCATCTCCTTGCTGGTCATGCCATATTCTTTGGCAAGCTCACTAACACGGGTCTTCGCCATGAAACACCTTCCTGTACGTGCGCGGCAGCGCAATGCGGACTATACCAGGGAGTCGCGATCATCGGAGACCGGCTCTTGATCGTACTCTTGATCGTACTCTGCAAGCTTCTCGTGGATTCCGCAATAGCGAGATCCCGGCCGTGCCGCGTTCCTGCAGCGCACACCCGTAGGTCCCGTGTACTGACAGCGACGACCGCCTGTCTCGATTTCCGAATCTTCCTCTATGTCGAGCGCTATGTCCTGCAACACATGGCGTGCCAAGGACTCGTTCTTAATGTCAATGTGGTATCCCGTCAGCCGTGCCGCCAGACGTGCGTTTTGGCCCTCCTTGCCAATGGCCAGCGAGAGCTGATCGTCGGGAACGATTACCGTGGCGCGATTCGTCTCCACGTCCACCACCACACGCGATACGCGTGCGGGCGAAAGGGCGTTTGCAATATAGCGCTCGGGATCGTCGTTCCATTGGATTACGTCCACGCGCTCACCGCGCAGCTCAGCCACAACCGCACGCACGCGGCTGCCTTTGGGCCCAACGCAAGCGCCAACGGGATCGGGTCCGTCTATGGAGGAGGATACGGCTACCTTGGAGCGCACGCCCGGATCGCGCGCCACCGCGCGAACCCGCACGATGCCATCGTGGACCTCGGGAATCTCCTGCTCGAACAAGCGCTTTACCAAGCGGGGGTCGGTTCGGCTAAGAACGATGGACTTACGCTGGCGCTCCCCCCTTACCGACTGGGACCTGTCGTCGGGATTGCGCACGTCTATGATTACCGCACGAAGTCGCATGTTATGAGAATAGCGCTCGTTACGCGGGCGCTCGTTGAGCTCGTCGGGGAAGCGATGCACGTCAAAGTGCGGCAGCTCGGCCTCGACGTCCTCGCTGATCTTGATGATGTCAAAATCGTGCGTGGTTTGCAGCACGGTACCCAAGATCATGTCGCCAATGCGATGGCGATACTCCTCGTACACCTTCTTGCGAGCGGCGTCGCGCACGATCTGCTTGATCTCCACCTTTGCCTGCATGGCGGCAATGCGGCTCGAGTCCGCCGGGGTTACGTCCACGGTATCGAATTCCGTGAATTCCCCCGTCTCCTCGTCGGGCTCGCCCACCGGCACCAACTCGTATACATAGACCTTGCCCGACTCCGGATCTATGGTAACCTGTGCGCCGTAGTCCAAGTGAAGAACGTCTGCATAGCTCTTCTCAAGCGACTTCTCAAGCCTGTCCAGCAGGTCCTGCCGCTCTATGTTCTTTTCGGCGCAGAGGGCTTCCAGAGCCTCCATCACGCTATTTGCCATTCCATCCTCCTATCGTTTGCCCTTGCGGTTGTTGCCCTTGCCTGCCGTTCCCTTTGGCGCATCGAAGCTGGGCTTTATGGCGCAGGAGCGAATGCTTCCAAGTTCGAACTCAAAGGGACCTTCATCGGTTGCTATTCGCACGATTCCGTTGACGCAACCCTCCAACTTGCCGGTGTAGCGCCTCCTACCCTCGCTCACGTTGAGCAAAAGAGACACGTTTTCCCCAGCAAACCGTATAAAGTCACGCTCTTTGCGAAGCGGCCGTGCCATGCCTGGGGACGACACCTCCAAGGTATAGCGACCCTCAATGGGATCAGCCTCGTCCACGAGGTCGGATATCCAGGCGGTTTGTTCGCTTACCTCGTCGAGCGTTATGGGATCGGCATCCTCGTCGTCGTGGTCTATGCGAACTCGGACGGTCGGGGCCTTGGAAGATCCAACGACCTCCACATCCACGATGTCGATGTCGTGGGAAGGCGCTTCGGCCTCCAAGAGCCCAAGGAGCTCGTTGCGCACGTCATCAAGGGTCATATGGGCCATTCCTCCTTTGTCACAGACAAAAAAAGCGGGGCGAGTCGTTCCACCCCACTTCCTCGAATTAAACTGCGTTACGCCACTACTTTAGCAGACGTTGAGCTCCATCGCCAAATGCCCACAACTATTGGGTAAGTACCGCGCAAGCGCCGCCCCGCACGCGGCTCCGCGCTCGCTTCGCTCGCTCACTTCGTGAGTCGCCGCT
>JAFWKQ010000101.1 GCA_017545665.1 Atopobiaceae bacterium | reverse complement strand
GCTGCAGGGCTACACCATCAACGGCGCCAGGCAGCTGGGCGTGGAGGACAAGAAGGGCTCCATCGAGGCCGGCAAGGACGCCGACTTCCTGGTGTTCGACAACGACCTGCTCACGGCGGAGCACGAGGGCTTCAGCTACAATAAGCCTGCCGAGGTTTACTTCGGTGGCAAGAAGATGAACTGACGGCGACAACCCTCTGGACAAAGACATTGCGTAGAGAGGTGCAGAAAGAAAAGCAGGCTCACGTGCGAAAGGATGCCATCGAATGGGAAACCACAAGGAAACGCTTATCATAGGCAACATCATCACCGTGGATGATAAGAAGCCGACCGCCGAAGCGGTGCTGGTCAGAGATGGCGTGTTTGCCTTCATCGGTGATGCCGAGAAGGCAAAAGAGCTTGCCGGTGAAGACGCACGAGTGCTCGACTACGGCGACAACTACATATATCCCGGCTTCTTGGAGGCGCATACCCATGGCTACCTGGCAGGTGATCGCGCCATCGGGCAGGCAGACCTCAAACGGGCCGGCTTCAGCACCGATTACGAAAAGTACCGCGAGATCATGAAGGAGTACATCGAGGAGTACCCGGATCGCGAGATATACCTTGCCGCCGGATGGACCGAGGACGAGCAGAAGGTGACCAAGGCATATCTTGACGAGATCTGTCCAGACAAGCCGCTTATCATGAACACCGGCGACGGGCACTCGATGCTGCTCAACACGAAGGCATTGGAGTGGGCGGGCATCGACAAGGAATACGCGCTGGAACACGGCTTCGACGAGGTGCATGTCGACGAGGATGGCGAGCCGGACGGCTACATTTGCGAGGGTCCCGTGTTCGAGATCGTGCCCAAGTTACCCAAGACGCTTGAGGACGCCAAGAGGTACCTGCTGGTCTGGCAGGACATGGCCCTCAGGAACGGCTACACTGCCGTTGCCGACGCCGGTGTGGAAATTGCCTATCCGGGGACTACGCAGGCATATTACGAGCTGGAGCAGGAAGGCAAGCTGAAGATGCGCACCTATGCCTTCCTGAAAGTCCCCGAGAATGCCGATGACCCAACAGGTGAGGTCGCCCGCGCCGCAGCGGATCGCGCGAAGTACAGCGGCGAGTACTTCCATGTCGTCGGTATCAAGACGTTCCTCGACGGCGTCGTGGAGGCGCACACGGCCTGGCAGCTTAAGGACTACCTAGACAAGCCAGGCTATCACGGCCTTGAGCGCTTCAACGACCACGACAAGCTGGTGGAGTTCATTGTGGCGGCGGACGCGGAGGGGATGTCCGTCCACGTGCACACCGTAGGCGACGGCGCGGTCCACTTTATGCTGGATTGCATACAGGATGCCGTTAAGATCACCGGCGATCTGGACCAGCGCAACATAATGGCGCACTTGGAGTTCGTCCCCGACGAGGACTTCCGCCGCATGGCGGAGACCGGCACCGTGCCAGCGGTGGCCCCGCTCTGGACGGGCAAGGAGCCCGGCGGATACGCGATGGAGGTCGCGTACGTCGGCCAGGAGCTGGTGGACCGGGCTTATCCCATCAAGTCGTTCTACGACGCAGGCGCAAACGTGGTCTTCCACTCGGACTTCCCGGTGTCCCCGATAATAAGCGTGCCGCACAGCTTCTATATGGCAGAGAAGCGCACATACCCCGCCGTCTACGGCTTTGGCGAGCATGCGGGGTGCAACATCGGAGAAGCAATCGACCGCGAGCAGTCGCTGCGGGCCCTAACCATAAACGTCGCCCGCCAATGGCGCCAGGAGCATCGCATGGGCTCGATCGAGTTCGGAAAGCTCGCCAACATGACGGTGTGCGACTGCGACTTCCTGCACGATGACATCGATAAGGTCGTAGATGCGAAGATCGTGGCGACAATCGTGGATGGCGAGGTAGCCTACGAGGCATAGGGGCTATCTCGTTTCAAGGTAAAGAGACAACCGAAAAGGAAAGGGGAGTGCAAGATGAGCGAGTTCGACGATGCGAAGAAGCGGATGGAGTCGCTGTACGGCGAGAACCACAAGATCGAGGACGGGAACTACGACAAAACGTGCGCGGTGAAGTGCGTAAACGGCACCTTCGTGGGTAAGAGGGCAGACGATGTTATCGCCTTCAAGGGAATTCCCTTCGTTGGCAAGCAGCCCTCAGGCGACCTGCGCTGGAAGGCGCCGGTGGACGTCGTGCCCGACGACGGTGTGTATGAGGCGTACTACTTTGGTAAGATTCCCTGCCAGGTGGGCACCGTTGGCCAGATGGGCTCCCTCTATCCCCAGAGCGAGGACTGCCTGTTCCTGAATGTGTGGAAGGCTGACGACGGCAACGCCAAAAAGCCCGTCATGGTGTGGATTCACGGGGGCGCCTACGAGCTCGGCAGCACGGCTGAGCCGCGCGAGGAGGGCACCAACTTCGTGCACGAGAACCCGGATGTCATCCTCGTCTCCATCGAGTACCGGCTCAACGCTTTCGGCTTCCTGCACCTGTCGCACCTACCGGATGGTGCGGATTATCCCGACGCACAGAACCTCGGCCTCATGGATCAGCTGGCAGCCCTCAAGTGGGTCCACGAGAACATCGCGGCCTTCGGCGGCGACCCCGGCAACGTGACCATCTTCGGCCAGTCCGCTGGCGGCGGCTCGGTGTCCCTGCTGCCCTTGGCCGAGGGCTCCCACGAGTACTTCCAGAAGGTCATCGCGCAGAGCGGCTCGCCCGCGTTCTGCCGGTCTACGGAGCAGGCCATCGAGTGCACGGACAAGATCATGAAGGCGCTCGGCTGCACGACCGTCGCCGAACTCATGGGGCTCGACCCGGACAAGATCGTGGCGGCGGCGTCGAGCGAGGCCGCGATGCCCCTGACGACGCCCGAGCGCGACGGCAGGTTCCTGCCGCTCGACCCGTACGCCGCCTACGAGAGCGGCGCCGCGAAGGACCTCGTCATCATGCAGGGCTGCACCAAGGACGAGTGTGCTTACTTCGTGGGCGGCGTTGGGCCGGAGCTCTTCACGCCGTGGGCCGAGGGATGCAAGGCAGAGAAGCTCGCGCAGCTCACAAAAGAGGAGAGGGCGCTCGCCGAGAGCTTCTTTGCAGACGGCCAGGGCGAAGTCTACGAGAACCTCAGCCGCTTCCTCGACCAGTTCTGGTTCAACGCGCCGCTCATCAGGACGGCGGAGAACCAGGTGAAGGGTGGTGGCAAGACCTACGTCTACTACTTTAGGGTGGAGTCCTCCGTGCCGATGATGAAGAGCGGGCATGCGATTGAGCTCTCGGAACTGTTCAACCACCCGGAGGAGACCTTCGTCACGGGAAGGCAGTTCGACAAGACCTTCTCCAAGACCATGCGCAAGATGTGGGTGCAGTTCGCCAAGTGCGGCGACCCCTCGCTTCCCGCCGACGTCTCGCCCAGCGGCAAGGCCAAGGAATGGCCGCTCTACGACCTTGAGGACAAGCGTGTGATGGTCTTCGACGAGTTCGACATCCACGTGGAGAAGGAATCCGCCATGAACATCACCGACAGGGACAGGACCTACTTCCTCACCAAATACTATGTCCGCTAGACGACGGCTTGTTGGCGCCGTCAATAGCTAAGCATCGCCTGTCGTGGTGATGGTGCCTCCACCGCCACGGCAGGCAGTTTATTAGGTAGTTGGAGGTAGATGCATGAAAAAGCTGTTCACGATCGACGACTTCATGATTGCCCTCATTGCGGCGCTGGGTTACGGTTACGGCTATGCGCTCGCGGAGCATTTCGGTTGGCCGGCGCCTCTGTGCCTTTTGGCCTGCTTTGCCCTCGGCATCGCGCTGGAGACTATTATGGACAAGATAATCTTAAGCGAGACCGTGCAAAAAAAGACCAAGAACCGGGTTATTGCCTATGCCGTGATCATCATTGTCTTCCTGGTGGCCCACTACATTTCCACCCAGTGGTTGGGCGCGTCCATGATCGAAGACGCAAAAGAGGAGTTCATGTGGGTCATCGGTCTTCCCATCCTCGGACTTGTAATTAGCTTGATCATCCGTTGGGTTCGCATCAAGAGGATCCGCAAGCTTTACGGCGATGGAGAGCAAGGGTATGTTTTCGACGTGAGCGACGAGGTAGTTGAGGAGCTCAACGAGCAAAACCAGCCCGTTGTTGGCGAATACGATCCCGAGTGTACGGTAAAGACGAGAACTGGTACCTTCGTTGGCGAGAAGAATGGGAAAGTCGTCAATTATCTGGGGATACCCTATGCGCAGGCGCCAGTGGGCGATCTGCGGTGGAAGGCGCCCGAACCGCTTCCCTCATCGGATGCCGTAATCGAGGCGCAGAATTTTGGCGCCTCGGCCATACAGGTCGAGAACAGGGGGGTACTTTCGGAGCACCACAGGCAGGGCGAAGACTGCCTCACCCTGAACGTTTGCGTAGCAGCCGAGGAAACGGGAGAGAAAAAGCCTGTCCTCGTACTGTTCCACCACAGCGGCTTTGCCTTCGGCGGGTCTGCCGATCCTTTGCTGGACGGCGACAACTATGTGAAAGCGTTTCCCGACGTCGTGATTGTGAGCTTCAATTACCGCCTGGGCATCTTCGGCTTTATCGACTTATCGGAGGTTCCCGGCGGGGAGGCGTACGCGGATGCCCCGAACCTCGGCCTGCTCGACCAGATTGCCGCGCTGCGGTGGGTCAAGGAAAACATAGCCGCGTTCGGGGGCGATCCCGATCGGATCACGGTGGCCGGGTTCGAGTCTGGGGCCACCTGCATTTGCCTGCTCGCGACCAGCAAGCAGGCAAAGGGCCTGTTCAAGAGGGCTTTCGTGTTCAACGCTAACCTTGAGGAACCATACGTCAAGGCCGATGTGCCAAAAGCCTTGACGAGAGAGCTGCTAAAGGAGACGCAGGCCACGACGATGGAAGAGCTCGTGCGGCTGAAACCGGAAGCACTGCAAGAGGCGGCGCAAAAGATTTGGCGGAATTGGGGCATGAGCGCGCCGCTTCTCGATGGAAAGCTGATTCCCGCTGATATGTATCGTGCATGCCAGGAGTCGGCCGCTGCGGGCATCGAGTTCATCGTCGGCATCCCTAGTGACGAAACCCGGGTGTTTCGCTCCTTCGTCGGAGGGCAGGGTTACGAGAACCTGCTGGCTAAGGTGATGATTGATATCCAAAAAAGGCTAGACGACCGGCTCGCCGCCACAGTACAAAAATACATCGAGGACAAAGCGGCGCTGTCGTCCGAGATTGAGGCCAAAGTGGAAGTTCTTGATCAATGGATTGCCCTTAGCGCTTTCCGCGCTGCCATGAAGCTCGTCGAAGGCGGGAACAAGGTGCATCTCATGTACTGGGGCCAAAAGCCGCTGATCGAGAACCTGGGCTCGGGAACGGCCGACGTGATGGCTACGCTGTTCGGCAACGAGGACGCGTTGGAGATGTACGGAGGCGTCGTCGACGCGGACCTGTCGGAGATGCTGCAGGTCCTTATGCACAAGTACGTGAACGGGGACGCGTTGCAGCTGTACCATAACGAGGTTCATGGCATCGACGCCTTCGACTGGGAGCCGTTTCCCAAGGCGCTCATCGTTTCGGACAATAGATTCCTCTGTGACACAATCGAAGACAGACTAACCGAGATAGATGGTTTCGCAGATTATATGCTAAGTTAAAGTAAGGGCTTAGAGAGAGGGGAGGTCGTAGCTGCTTGTCCGCCGATAGGTACTAAAATCAGTTTCTGCGATATTACTGAGGACATAATTTGATATCTACGACAGCCTATCATTCTATGGAAGGAAGATCAGAACGTGAGTGACATCAAGAGTCTTATGGTACCCAATCTGTCAGAAGAGATTTCACGCCCTGGTGGCACAGCAGCGACCCCGCGCTGAACGCTCCGATCCTTGGGGAGCGCGCGTACAAGCAGCTCCGCTGCAAGACGCTGTGGGACTCCGGCGCGCTCGTGACTTGGTCAAGCGACGAGGTTTTCTTTGAG
>JAFWKQ010000100.1 GCA_017545665.1 Atopobiaceae bacterium | reverse complement strand
TTCTGGTGGGGCTTGCGATGCTTGGCGTCATCATTTGCGGATTTTCTGTCTCGGGATTTGTGGTGCGCGTGCGGCAGGGAGCCGAACGTGTGCGTGAGGTTCGCGCCTCCGCGCGGCAGGAGCGGGCATCGATGCGTATGGAGGCCTTCCAAAGAAGCGCTGCGCCCATGCCCGAGATAAGGCCACAAGGCGCAAGACGATCTGCAGACCCAGGCAAGACGAGTTTCATCGGCGGCAGGAAGACGTCTGTACTTACGCGCGTGCGCAAGCCTCAAAGTCCCGCAAGCGAACTCGATTCAATGATTGAGGACGATGCGAACGAGCGAAAGCACGACGCGCCGCAGGATTTGGACGCGCAAGAGACGACGACGCGAAAGCTAAAGAGGCGCAAGGAGTCACCTGCCACAAGGGGTGAAGATCCCGATTCCAAAAAGACGAGCGAGCGTAAGAAATCTCCCAAGAAGACGGGCGGCAAAACCACGCGCAAGTCGGCGCGACCCGCAACCGCACCCGTCAACTCGCAGGACGACCTTGTGGTTCCCGAGTTCTTGCGCAATCCAAAGACAAGTGCGCCCAAAGCCGCAAAGTCATCGCCTCGACCTGGCGATGGCACGGAGGGGTATGAGCTGCCGCCCTTGTCGATGCTCAGCTCGAATCCCAATTCGGCAGGCACGGCAAGCAGCCAAGAGGAGCTTGACGAGACGATGGACCGCCTGCAGGGCACGCTTCGCGAATTCGGCCTGAGCAGTCGCGTGGTCGACTACGTGTCCGGACCTATTGTCACCACGTTTAGGGTTGAGATGGGCGAGGGCGAGCGCGTGAGCAGGATTCGCAGCCTTGAGGACGACATCGCACTTACTCTGGCGGCGGAAAAGGTGCGCATCTTTGCGCCTATACCTGGCACTTCCTTTGTCGGCATCGAGATTCCCAACAAAACTCGCCAAGACGTTCACTTGGGTGACGTGTTGCCGGAAGCGAGTGGCGGTCCGCTTGAGGTGGCCATCGGTCGAGACTCGAGCGGCAAGCCAGTCGTTGCCGACATCGCCAAGATGCCGCATATGCTCGTGGCGGGCACCACTGGCTCGGGCAAGTCGGTGATGATCAACTCCATGATAATGTCGCTCCTCATGAGGACGACGCCCAAGCAGGTTCGACTCATTATGATCGATCCCAAGCGCGTTGAGTTTAGCTGCTATAACGGACTTCCGCATCTCTACGTACCCGTGGTTACGGAGCCTCGACAGGCGGCAAGCGCGTTGCAGTGGGCGGTGTCCGAGATGGAGCGGCGGCTCAAGGTGTTCGAGCGGGCGGGTGCACGCGAGATAAACGTATACAATCGCATGATCGCACAGGGCAAGTTCGCCGAGTCAGAGAATCCTCCCGAGCACATGCCGTATCTTGTGGTAATAATCGATGAGCTTTCGGACCTCATGATGGTTGCGGGAAAGGACGTTGAGGCGTCAATCGTACGCATAGCACAGCTCGCACGAGCCGCAGGCATCCACCTCGTTATAGCAACGCAGCGTCCGTCCGCGAACGTCGTAACCGGACTCATCAAGTCAAACATCGACAATCGCGTGGCCCTCAAGGTGTCTTCGGGCATCGACTCGCGCGTGATCTTGGACGAGACTGGTGCAGAGCGACTGCTTGGCAACGGCGACATGCTGTTCAAATATCGTGGACTCAATATGCAGCGCGTCTTGGGATGCTACACTTCCGATAGCGAAATCAACGACGTGGTAGAGTTCATTCGAGACCAGGCAGAGCCCGACTACCACGAGGAAATTCTCTCGGCCGTCGTACCTGGCCAGCCTGGGGCCGGAAGAACCCCAGAGTCGGATGACGACGACCCCTTGGTTTGGGAGGCGGCCCAGATTGTGGTTGAGTCCCGGCTTGGATCGACTTCGGGATTGCAAAGGCGTCTGAAGGTGGGATACGCCCGCGCAGGACGCATCATGGATATGTTGGAGGCCAAGGGCGTGGTTGGGCCTCCAGACGGTTCAAAGCCACGCGAGGTGCTTCTGGACGAGGACGGTCTTGAGGAGCTTCGCGTGCAAGAGGCAAAGTATCGAGAGGTCGTGTAAAGATGGAGCGGCCATATTTTAGCGAGATGCTCTCAGAGCGTAGACGAGAGCTTGGATACTCCATTCGCCAAGCGTCGCGTGTGCTTCGCTTGCGAGAAGACGTGCTTGTGGCTTTTGAGGAGGGCGACTTTGAGCAGATGCCCAAGAGTGGGTATGCGCAGGGGATGCTCTCGTCGTATGCCCGCTATTTGGGACTGGATGCGAACGTGGTCGTAGAGGCATATGCCAACGACTACGAAGCGTACAAGCGTGAAAATTGGAGACGCGGTGGAACACGTTCCAACGGCTCGCGCTCCACGGGCAGGCGAGGGACCTCTCAAGTGTCTGGGACCGCGCAGCCCTATGTTGGGTCGAGGGGACTCTTGCCGACGTCTGGCGGACTTGCGGGCGACATGGGTTCGTTTGCGACAACCCGCGTGCATACTCGCGCCTCCAGCAGTTATGAAGACGCCGATGCCAATGACGGTATGGAGGATGCCCAGGGTCGCATGGAAGAGCGGCCCTACACGCGTACGGTGCCGTCAAGCGCCAGAAGGGCCTATAGGCAGCCCAATGGGCGCGCGAGTCGCGACATAGAGACGATGAGCGTCGATGGTTACAACGACGACCTGCGCCTTGGCAGAGACGCGCGCCCCTATGAGGCGGCGTCAACGCGAAGCGGAAGGAGATCATCGCGAAACATCGCCAGCTCCCAGCGTCCAAGAGTTCGTGCCGGACAAGGGCAGGCCAATAGGGGCAGGAGAGGTGATCGCGGAAGGTCCAGGGGGGCACGCAGGGGTTCGCCCATAGCCGCAATGGCGCCTCACGCTAGTCTGATCATCGCATTTGTCGCAGTGCTTGCCATTTCGCTCATCATCGTGCTGTCTGTGGGGTCGTGTGTTCGCCAGGGAACGAGCTCATCGAAGACCGTGCCTGTGTCGGCGGCCTCGGCGAGCTCGTCCTCAGCCTCTTCCTCAAACGCGCAGGGCAGCTCCTCGAAGAAGGAGTCGACGTCATCCTCGAGCTCGTCCTCATCGAGCAATTCCGGTGCAAACGCGTCATCGAGCTCCAGCAGCTCTACGTCGGCATCCAACAAGGAGACGAGCGTTTCGGTCTCGGTTGCGGATGGGGCAGTGACTTGGCTGGAGGTGGAGTGCGATGGAAAGAGCGATGTTGCAGAGACCGTAACCGGCCCATGGCAAAAGACGTATACCGTAGAGGAATCACTTTCCGTGCAGGCAGGTGACACCTCCAGCGTCTCTGTTGTGCAAGACGGGAAGCAGGTGCAGTTTGAGTCCATGGCATCTGGCATAGGGAGCATTAGAATACAAGGCACCAAGAAGAAGGGTACCTCCTCGTCGAGCTCCTCGTCGAAGAACGACTCCTCGGGCAGCGAAGGCACTTCCGCGAAAACAGGCAACGCCACGTCAAAGAGAGATCAAGAGGGACAAAAGGTCGGCGGTAACGCGACAGCCACGGGACAAAGCGGTGCGAACCAAACGGGTCAGGGCCAAGGCAATCAGAGCACGAGCAACGCTAACGGCGAATATGGCTATGGCTATGAATATGACTCCAATTCGGGCTATGGAACTGAAAGCGAATATGAATACGAAAATGGTTACTAGGGAAAACATGTGTCGGTGCAATGCGGAGACCATACCTGCGGCTTACTGCCACTTCATTACCTTGGGATGCGCAAAGAACGAGGTGGACACCGACAGGATGCGTGCGCTGCTTACGCGCGCTGGCGTAGTGGAGACGCACGACGTAGCTCGGGCAGACGTCATAATCGTGAATACGTGCGCCTTCCTGGAGACCGCAACGCGCGAGTCCATAGAGGCTACGCTCGAAATAGCGCAGGCACGCGCGGATGGTGCGGTGAGCGCACCCATAGTAATGTGCGGATGCGTGCCTTCCCGCTATGGCGAGGAGTTGGAGTCAGAGCTTTCGGAAGTCGCCGCATTCGTTCCCGCCCAGGAGGAGGACAACATCGTCTCTGTTGTTGCTAGCGTCCTGGAAAGGGCTCGTAGGCCTCTCGAATCAGCCGCTCCGACGATGGCCTCCAACGATGAGGTGCTCAGAACGGTGGAAGGCGCCTCCGCTTACGTCAAGATATCCGATGGCTGTGACCGTTTTTGCGCATTTTGCGCAATACCCATAATCAGGGGTGCATACCATTCAAGGGATTCTGAAGCCATATGCGACGAGGTAAGGCTCCTTATGGAGGGCGGAGTGCGCGAAATCGTGCTCATTGGCCAAGATACGGGTGTGTGGGGCTGCGACTTTGCCGACGACCGCGATCTGGCATGGCTCTTGGAGGAGGTGTCACGCGTAGTAAGGCCCTATGACGGCTGGGTGCGTGTACTGTATTTGCAACCAGAGGGCATGACGCCGCGTCTGGTTGACGCCTTAAGAAACATCCCAGAAGTACTTCCGTATATCGACATACCCATACAGCACTGCAGCGAGACGGTACTTGCGCGTATGGGTCGTACGGGCTCCGAGCAAGAGTTACGTGAATTGTTTGCGCATCTGAGGCGGCAAATACCCGGTCTGGTGCTCAGGACCACTGGCCTGGTAGGTTTTCCTGGCGAGACGGACGAGGACGTAGAGAGGCTTATCCGTTTTATTGACGAGGTGGGCTTCGACTATACGTCTGTGTTTGCCTACTCCCGTGAAGACGGAACCGCAGCAGCGGCAATGGATGGCCAGGTGAGCGAAGACGTAAAAATTGAGCGGGCGCAACGACTCACCGATGTGGCGGAGCAGCTGGGCTTCTCCTCAACGGCCGCACACCTGGGCGAGACGGTGGACGTGATCGTAGACGGTGTGGAACAGGGGGACTCTGGGGTGGAGCTCATCGGACATGCATGGTTCCAGGCACCTGATTGCGATGGTGCGGTTCACATAGAGAGTGGTGAGGCCACGGTTGGGCAAAAGGTTCGTTGCAGGATAGTTGACGCATTTTGCTATGAACTGGTTGGCGAGGTCGTAAGCGACTGCTAGGGGGCAATTCTCATGGCCGAAGAACGCAAGGGGAGCATATGGACCCCCGCGAACATAGTTACCATGGTTAGGGTAGCGCTTGTCCCGCTGTGGCTCCTGTTTGCCGAACTCACGGCAACGAACCAAGGCGATTCGTTTTCGATGGGCGCCTTTGGGGTGTTTGTGGGTTACGTGCTCATTTCCATTACGGACAAGCTCGACGGATATCTCGCGCGCAGCCGTGGCGAAGTCACCGCGTTCGGTCAGTTCCTCGACCCCATTGCCGACAAACTCGCCGTTGTGGTTGCATTGGTGTTTCTGCTCGAGGTGCATATGACCAACTCCTGGGTCCTCTTGGTTATTGTCGCACGCGAGTTCCTTGTGAGCGGATTGCGTATGGTAGTAGCGAGCGAGGGCGTGGTTGTTCCTGCGTCGAATCTTGGTAAGTGGAAAACAGCCGTTACCATGGCAGCCATTTGTGGGCTCCTATTCGTGCGTTCGCTACCGCTCGGTCAGTTGGCGAGCGTTTTGTTCGTTGTCTTTGAAGTGTTGATGTGGACGGCCGTGCTGCTTACGATTTGGTCCGGTGTCGACTACTTCGTAAAATGCTGGCCTTACGTGTCTGGAAAAGCACGTTAGGTACTTACGTTTTAACTAAATCCCAATTTTGGTCGTGCATTCCAGAACACTTAAGATAGTTTCCGAATGCTGCACGCGAGTGCATATGCTTCTTGCATCGTAGAAGGGAATGCGCGAAAGGCTCACGTACTGTGTGCGCAATTCAAAAAATGCCTCCTGATAGAATCTTCTTGCGCGCGCTTGCAACGAACATGCGTTCGTTGTATTATGCAAGAGCCTAGAGAGAGGAATGCACATGGCACGCAAGAAGGATACAAGTCGCGAGATTCGTCCCCGCACCTACGGGGAGGAACGCGAAAAGGTTATTGAGTCAACTACGAAGGACATCGAGAAAAGGTTTGGCAAGGGTTCCATAATGCGCTTTGGCGATGGTGGACCTGAACTAGAGGTTGAGGGTATTCCCACAGGTGCCCTTGCGCTCGACGAGGCGCTGGGAATTGGCGGCGTACCCCGCGGGCGCATTATCGAGATATATGGCCCAGAGTCATCCGGCAAAACGACGCTCAGCCTTGAGATTCTTGCGGAGGCACAGGCGCTTGGTGGCGTGGTGGCCTTCATTGACGCCGAGCATGCGCTCGACCCAGGCTACGCGGCACGCATTGGCGTGGATATAGACGAGGTGCTTATCTCGCAACCCGATACCGGCGAGCAGGCGCTGGAGATTTGCGACATGCTCGTGCGTTCTGGTGCCATTGATGTCGTTGTAATCGACTCCGTTGCGGCTCTCGTACCACGCGCGGAGATTGAGGGCGAAATAGGCGATACCACCGTCGGCCTACAGGCCCGCCTTATGAGCCAGGCTCTGCGAAAGCTTGCGGGCTCGCTTTCGAAATCGCGCACTACCTGCATATTCATCAACCAACTTCGCGAGAAGATCGGCGTCATGTTTGGCAATCCGGAAACCACTCCCGGAGGTCGGGCGCTCAAGTTCTTCTCCACGGTGCGCATGGACATCAGGCGCATCGACAGCATAAAGCAGGACGGTCAGATCCTTGGATCGAGAGTGCGAGTAAAGGTGGTAAAGAACAAGGTGGCGCCGCCTTTCAAGCAGGCTGAGTTCGACATCATGTATGGCACGGGCATCTCTAAGGAGGGCTCTATCCTCGACATGGCCGTAAAGCACGAAATCGTCGATAAGGCAGGCTCTTGGTTTACCTATGGGGACGACAGGCTTGGCCAGGGCCGTGAGGCGGCAAAGCAATTCCTTGCAGAGCATCCCGACTTGCGCGATGAAATAGACCATCGCGTACGCGTTGCCTGTGGACTCGAGCTTGGCGACGAACGCGTGGGGGCTCCGGAGTTCGAGGAAGAGCAGAACACGACGCCGTCTGGGGACCAGGAATAATAGGCCGGTATGGACGAAATGGTTGAGTGGGAGGTCATACCTCCGCGGAGTCGCGCGTCTGTTGGCGGACCCAAGCCCATGGGCTCGGTTCGAATAGCCGTTAAAGGCGGAAAGGCCGAGTACGTAAACGTACCGGCCTGCGTGACTAGGTCTCTGATTCGGCATAAGAAGTCTGGGGACATGGAAGGTCTTACCAAAGACGAATTGCTCAGCGCACTAGATCGCATAACCGCCATCTGCGCAAGACAGCGTATATCTCAGCTTGTTGCGCGCAGAGACTATTCGCAGCTAGAAACACTCCGACGCCTAAAGGAAGACGGGTTTACGGACGACGAGGCGCAAACGGCGGTGGGGCATGCGGTGAATATTGGGCTTGTTTGCGACAAGCGCTTTGCCGATGCCTACATACGGGGAAAGATATTTTCCGGATGGGGAATGGAGCGTATAGAGCGCGAGCTCGCACACCGAGGCATTGAGGCTCGCGAGCTTGAAGGATGGCCATACGAGTACCTCGATCCGGACGATGAGTACGATCGCGCGATGCAAGTCGCCCGGCGCAAGACGGTACGGGAGCCGAATGCCTATGCCAAGCTCGCACGATTCCTAGTCAACAGAGGGTTTACCTACGCAATCGCCTCAAGCGTGGCCAAAGAAGTGCTCGCAGTCGCGCGATAGCACAAGGTGCCCCTTCGCCACGGCGGTGGCATCGCGCAAGTTAGGTAAGGCGGAAGAAGCTGCTGTGCAGTTCGCACGCCGATGTGGAGGCGTGGGGCGTGGGCGTGACGGCTCCTCGCGCGCAGTTCGCGCAGTGTTGGCTGTACTCGAGGAGCCCGTCACGCCCACGCCCAATAACTCGGTGACGCGATTATGCAACGGAAGCACTCCTAATGCGTTTTTTGTTGAATTCCGTTTGTTCCTTGTTGGTGCGTTTGACAACCCAATGAATCGAAACTAGGATAAAAAAGTCATTTGAGTTTTCTCTGCCGCCGTAAGGCAGCATTGTGTTATTGTCCTGCTGGGTTTTATGGTCAAAAAAGCATATGCTTAACGTGTGACGGCCCTGGTGAAGCCTCGGATGGCGGGCTCGGTGTGCATGCGCATCGATTCTGAAACAGAAAGCTGAACATTTGAGGAGTCATCCATGGTACAGATCTTAATTGCGGTAATCGTGGGACTCGTAATAGGAGGATTGATTGCCTACTTTCTATCTACGAGCAAGAGTAATGCAAAGGTACTAGAGGCCAACCAAAGGGTCGAGGCGGCCCGAGTAGAGGCGGATCGAATTACGGCAGAGGCAAATAGCGTGGCAAACACCGCCCGCAAGACCGCTTTGGTTGAGGCCAAGGAGGAAATACTGCAGCTTCGCCAAGAATCCGAGGCAGAGGACAAGAAGCGCAAGGCAGAGCTTCAGCGCATGGAAAACCGCATCCTGCAGCGCGAGGAGTCGCTTGACAAGCGCAATCTGGCGCTCGATAGGCGAGAGAGCCAGCTCTCGGGCATGCAGAGCTCCATCGATCGCCGTCGCAACGAGGTGGAGGGGCTCTACGCGGAGCAAGAGGCGGAGCTCGAAAGGATTTCCGCGCTTACGCGCGAGGATGCGCACAAGGAAATAATCGATCGCGTGCGCGCCGAAACCGTGCGCGACGAGGCACAAATACTACGTGAGTCCGAGCAGCGCGTACGTGCTCAGGCAGACAAGACGGCCCGCGAGATCGTGTCTACGGCAATACAGCGCTGTGCGGCAGACCAAGCTGGTGAGATTACCGTTACGTCGGTGCACATTCCTTCCGACGACCTCAAGGGGCGCATTATCGGACGCGAGGGTCGCAACATTCGCACCTTCGAGCAGGTGACGGGCGTCACTTTGGTTATTGACGATACGCCAGAAACGGTTATTCTCTCCAGCTTTAGCCCCGTGAGGCGCGAGACGGCTCGCGTCACGCTCGAGAATCTGATCGCGGACGGCCGCATACACCCCGCTCGCATCGAGGAGATGTATCGCAAGGCCGAGAAGCTCGTAAACGAGCGCATACAGGAGGCTGGCGAGCAGGCTGCCTTCGATGCGGGCATCCACGACCTTCATCCCGAGCTCATCAAAACGCTAGGCGCGCTGAGGTATCGCACATCATTCGGCCAGAACGTGCTTCAGCACTCCATACAGGTATCGGCTCTTTGCGGGATTATGGCATCGGAACTTGGTCTTGACGAAGCGCCCGCAAAGCGTGCGGGTCTGTTGCACGACCTTGGCAAAGCCATCGATCACGAGGTCGAGGGACCGCATGCGGTGATTGGCGCCGATCTTGCGCGTCGCTACGGAGAGCGTCCGGCCATCGTGCATGCCATAGAGGCGCACCATGCAGACGTGGAGCCCGATACGGTGTTGGACGTGCTTGTTCAGGCCGCCGACGCCATTTCGGCCGCACGTCCCGGGGCGCGTAGAGAGTCAGCAGAGGCCTACATCAAGCGCTTGGAGAAGCTCGAGGAGATATCGAACGCCCATGGTGGCGTAGAGCGCACCTATGCCATGCAGGCAGGCAGAGAGCTCCACGTTATGGTGGAGCCCAGCAAGATCTCCGACGCTCAGGCTATCGTTCTCGCGCACGACATCGCGAAGCAGATTGAGGACGAGATGGAGTATCCCGGACAGGTGCGTGTTGTAGTTATCCGCGAGTCGCGCGCGGTCGATATCGCTAAATAACCCGTGGCACAATCGGACGACAGAGGGTTGGTGGAGTTCGTCTCTTCCCTTGGCGGGGGAGACGGACTTCGCGTTGAGGAGACCCTGGGCTCTGGCTATGTGCGACTCAGAGTCGCGGAGGCAGAGCGTAGGCAGGCCAAGCACGACATTCGCTGCGTGGAGGACGCCGTCATAGAAATGCTAAGAAACGCGCGTGACGCGGGTGCTCGACGCATATTTGTGGCTGGTTGGCGCGACGGCAACATGCGAAGCCTGGTAATCGTGGACGATGGCGTGGGCATACCTCACGAGATGCATAAGAGGGTGTTCGACGCGCGCGTCACCTCAAAGCTCGATTCCATACATATGGACCGTTGGGGCGTCCATGGCAGGGGAATGGCACTGTACTCAATAGCGCAAAACGCAGAGGAAGCTCGGATCATAGACTCCAACGTTGGCCTGGGCACGTCAATTGGCGTAACTTTCGACACGAATGCAATAGGAGAGCGTGCCGATCAGTCTACTTGGCCAACCGTGGTTGAGTCAAAAGGGGAGTATGCGGTGCGCGGCCCTCGCAACATCGCACGCGCGTGCGTTGAGTTTGCGATGGAAGCAAGGGGTAGCTGCGCTGTGTACTTTGGCTCTGCGTCTGAGGCGGTTGCCACCATGTACGCTCGCGTTGAGCCATTGGGGGCACCGCCGCATTCGTTCGATTCGGATGGGCTGAGCAACGTACCGCTTAGCTCAAGGCCCGCATGGGCGCATGACGCACGTGACCTCAGGATGGCTGCAGAGACTCTTGGCCTCCAAATGTCTGAACGAACGGCACATCGAATCGTGCGATCACAAATAGCGCCCCTCAGAAACGTGCTCCTTACGGTTTCTGGTAATAATGGCAGCACCACATCGCCAATTGATAAAACCAATGCGGAACGTAACCTACGACTTTCGGAAGAAGACAAACGCGAATTATCGGAGGCGTTCGAAGAGGAGCTTCAGCGTGTGGTCGCTCGTTACTACTTCATATTGGATGGCAAGCCTAAGATTCGCGTAGAGAAGAACGTTGTCCGACTGAGCGTTGCATGCAGGGAAGAGGATTAGCGACAAGTTGCAAACTGCAGGCAGGCAATAACGGACCTCCTACACCATATCCTGTACCAGTCAGCCATAGCAGACGCAATATTTCCCATTTTTAGCTTCTCATTTAAGGTAATTTTGGGTAGAATCTATCGTTAAGCTCTAATAGTAAGGCAACTATAGAACGAAGCACCAATGTAGATGACGCGTATGCGTCTGGGAGTAGCGCTATGGAATTCTTAAAGGTATCAAGTAAGTCGTCTCCGGCGTCTGTTGCCGGCGCGATTGCGGGCATGGTGAAAGACGGCGTTGACGTAAACATCCAGAGCGTGGGTGCTGGCGCCGTAAATCAGGCAATAAAGGCAATCGCAATCGCGCGTGGTTTTTTGATTCCGACTGGCGTGGATATCTCCTGCGCGCCTACCTTCTCCGACATAACGATTAACGGTGAGGGTCGAACGGCAATACGCATTGCCGTGTACGTTCATAGCCTTGGTTCCCAAACTCCTCTGAAGAAGACAGACGAGGAATAGGGTTTGCTCGGTTTCATGTCTTCAGAAGCAAGCATCTTTGGCAAAACATATATCGTAAAAACATTCGGATGCCAGATGAATCTACATGACTCGGAGCGGGTCTGCGGTCTTTTGGATTCGTGCGGTTGCATACAAGTTGCCTCGGCCGACGAGGCGGACATTGTTGTGTTTATGACGTGCTGCGTTCGCGAGGGGGCAGATACCCGCCTGTATGGGCAGGTTTCGGCAATGGTAAGCGCTCCCACGCCACCTTCGGGACAACGCGTGGTTGCCATAGGCGGCTGCATTGCGCAGCGCGACGGATTGCGCATTCGCGAGAACATACCAAATGCGGACGTCGTCTTTGGCACAAGCGCGCTCGGTGCGCTGCCAAGGCTTTTGGCCGAAGCCTTCCGGAACAGCGGAAAAGAGCTTCACGTGGACGTCGAGGAGGGGCAGAGGGGCTTCTCCACGGATTTGCCCATACGCCGTGAGCAGGCTTTTCATGCTTGGGTACCCATAATGACGGGCTGCAACAACTTCTGCACCTATTGCATCGTACCGTACGTGCGTGGTCGCGAGAAGAGCAGGCCAATGGAGCGCGTGGTAGAGGAGTGCGGCCGTTACGTGAATGAGGGCGTGCGCGAGATTACACTCTTGGGCCAAAACGTCAATTCCTATGGTCGTGATGCGTACGGTAAACCACGCTTCGCGGAGCTTCTTCGAAAAGTGGGGGAGACAGGTGTGGAGCGCCTGCGTTTTACCTCTTCCAACCCCAAGGATCTCTCGGCTGAGGTTATAGATGCCATGGCTTCCACTTCGAGCGTCATGCCGCATCTACACCTTGCTGTTCAGAGCGGCTCTTCCAGCATTCTTAAGGCTATGAACAGAAGCTATACGCGCGAACAATACCTCGCCTTGGCACAAGCCCTCAAGGACGCCATACCGGGCATTGCGCTTACGACCGATATTATCGTTGGGTTTCCCAAAGAGACCGAGGAAGATTTCCAGCAGACCCTCTCGTTGGTGGAGGAAGTCGCGTTCTCTTCTGCCTATACGTTCATATACTCAAAGCGACCTGGGACCCCTGCGGCGCGGATAGACGACCCTACGCCGCGAGAGGTCATACAGCAGCGCTTCGATCGCTTGACGGAGCTCGTCGCCCGGCTGGCCTTCGAGGCAAACCAAAAGGACCTTGGCGCAACCACGGAGGTTCTCGTAGAGGGCACGTCCAAGAGAAATGACGACGTGTTGGTGGGCCACAGCAAAAAGAACCAAACGGTGCATTTCCATCTTCCAAGCAACGTGCATGCGCGTGACGTCGAGGGACGCATGGTAGACGTGCGCGTAAGGGAGGCCCGTACCTGGTATCTGTCCGGCGATATGCTTGGTGAGCCACATTGATGGACCTTTCACGCGTACTTTGCATTGTAGGCCCCACGGCGGTTGGAAAGAGTGCCGTCGCAGAGGAAGTCGCGCTGCGTCTGGGCGGCGAAATCGTGTCCACAGACTCCATGCAGGTGTATCGGGGAATGGACATAGGTACTGCAAAGGTGCTCGTGGAGGAGCGCCGATGCAAATACCACATGGTTGACGTTGCGGACGTGAGCGAGGACTATTCGGTTTCTCGGTTTCAGTCGAATGCGCGGCATTGTGTGGATAGCCTACTTGCGTCAGGAACGCTGCCGGTATTGTGTGGTGGCACGGGACTCTATCTGGACGCCGTAATAGACGATATGCGCTTTCCCCATGGCGAGGTTAAAAGTGAGACTCGCAAATACCGAGAAGACTACGCCAAGCGGAATGGTCCGCAGGCGCTACACGAAATGCTAAGGCTTCGCGATCCCGCCAGCGCTGAGCTCATACACCCCAACAACGTGCGCCGCGTCGTTCGTGCGCTCGAAATGCTTGATGAGGGCGTGTCGTATGCCACACACCACAAGGGCCTTCGCGAGCGCAAACAGCACTATATCCCTCGGATTTGGGCGCTCGCACTGCCGCGTGAGGTATTGTATGAACGCATAGGACAACGCGTCGATGCGATGTTTGAAATGGGATTGCTGGAAGAGGTGCAGCGGCTTAAAGAACAAGGTATTGCGAATTCCGCCACCGCTTCCAAGGCCATCGGTTACAAAGAGGTGATGAGCTTCTTTGCGGGAGAGTGCACACTGGCGGAAGCGCGAGAGCAGATCAAACGCAATTCTCGTCGGTACGCAAAGAGACAGCTATCGTGGATCAAGCGTGACGGACGTGCCACATGGATACATATGGAATCCATGCCCCCAGAGGAGGCGGCGCAAACGATATGCGAGGATTGGAAGCGAGACAGCCCATGAAGCGCCCCGACCGCATGCACAGCACCAAACAGCCCATAGAGCGTGCGCTTCTGGTTGGGGTCGACCGTCCCGGGCTTCTGTGGCCGGTGGAGGAGTCGCTTGCAGAGCTTGCAAGGCTCGCGCAAACAGACGGAGCCGAAGTCGTGCAATCGGTAACGCAACGCATGAGCAAGCCTGTCCCAAAAACATACATCGGCTCCGGCAAGGCAACGTCGATTGCGCAGATATGCACAGACGAACAAATCGACGTTGTCATATTTGACGACGAACTCACCCCCTCCCAACAGGCAAACTTGGAGCGCATATTCAAAGAGCGGGTTAAGGTCATAGATCGCACGGCGCTCATCCTCGACATCTTTGGAAAGCATGCCAAAACGCGTGAGGGGCGCCTTCAGGTGCAGTTGGCGCAAAACCAATACCTTCTGCCTCGTCTTAGGGGCATGTGGAGCCATTTGGTGCGCGAGCAGACCAGAGGTGGCATTGGCAGCAGGTTTGGCCAGGGAGAAAGCCAGCTGGAAGTAGATCGCAGGATGGTCCGCGCACGGATAACCTCACTCAAGAAGGAGCTTGCGCAGCTTGAGCGACGTCGTGAGGTCCAAAGCAAGGCGCGATGGGATTCGGGCGTATACCGCGTGGCACTTGTGGGCTATACGAATGCGGGAAAGTCCACCCTCCTCAACGCGCTGACGGGGTCTGAGGCCTATGTGCAGGATGAGCTCTTTGCCACGCTCGACCCCACCACGAGGACGCTTGACTTGGACGATGGTCGCAAGGTGACGATAACCGACACCGTTGGCTTTATACAAAAGCTACCTACCATGCTAGTCGAGGCCTTCAAGTCCACCTTAGCCGAGGTTATGGCAGCAAACCTCATACTGCTGGTAGTCGATGCGAGTGACAAGAACGCGAGCAAGGAAATCGATGCCGTAAGGGATGTCCTTACAGACATAGGAGCTTCTAAGATCGACACGGTGCTCGTATTCAATAAAGTCGACCTACTGGATAGCCAGCAACGGAACTCGTTGAGTTTTGAGAACCCTAAGGCCGAGCTCATTTCGGCACTTGACAAAGTAGGGCTGCGAAGCTTGCGGTATAGAATGGCTCGAGAGGCGTCATCCGGAGACGTAACTATGACTGTGTGCATTCCGTACAGCAAGGGTATTCTTGTGCGCATGCTTCACGAGAGGTGCCAGATCATACGTGAGCAATACGTGCAAGACGGGCTTCAGGCCACGGTAAAGGCAGATGCGAAAATGGCGGCAACCCTCAAGCACTACGAACTCGTTGAGGAGACTTAGGGGCTGTGCTACACGTTGCGTGCAATAAGCGCGCAGATGCCAAGCAACACGGGTTGATGCACAATGTAAATCTCAAGAGGATGTCTTCCCACGAATTCTAAGGGTGCGCATTTAATCTTACTGCATGCTTCGGGGAAGCCGATGTCTTTCCACCACCAGCCGAAGGCGCTTCCTGCAAGAAAGAGCAGCAAGTAGGGTATTAGTGGATAGTAGTCGCCAGATATGAAACCGGGGCCTGGGAGACCCAGCCAAGAGAGCCAAGGGCTCGCGTACCATTGCGTGGGCAAGCGCATGGCGTATGCCCCTGCACCAACATATCCGTATGGAACGCCAAGAAGCAGAAGGAAGCAAACGAGAAGGATTGCGCCAGCGATTGGCCCTTTGGGCCGGATGCCGAGGATGCTAAGGAGCCAACTTACGAACGTACACGCTGCCATGCAGTAGATGATGCCAAAGGAAATGGGATAATCCACGGCAGCGACAAGGGTTACTACATATATAGCCAATGCCAGCGCGCCATATCGAAGCGAGCGCTTGAGATTGTCCTTCGAGAGGCTGCACATAATTCCCGCAATGAGGAGGAACGTCCACGATATGCTTGCTCGCCAGACGTCTTGCAGGGGAGGTGCAAACCAGTCCATGCTATAGCCCGCGATGAATTTTAGGTCGTAGCAAAAGTGAAACGCCACCATGGATAGTATCGAAAACCCGCGCAGCGCATCAAAGAGATGAAATCGATCGCCCATGTGCTAGAAAGAGCGCACCAGAGCCGTAACGCGCCCAAGTATGGTGGGATTGCGCACGTATATGGGCTCCATAAGATCGTTTTCCGGCTGCAGGCGCACCTGCCCATCCTCGCGATAGAACGTCTTTACGGTGGCAGAATCGTCTATGAGCGCCACCACGATCTCGCCGTCGTGCGCGTCGTGCTGCTCCTTCACAACAATGTAGTCCCCATCAAATATGCCAACGTTAATCATGGACGTGCCACGCACGCGCAACACGAAGGAGCTTGCGTCTCCCACCATGCTTGTTGGCAGCGTTATGAAATCCTCCACGTTTTGTTCGGCTAGGATCGGCACGCCGGCAGCGACGCGCCCCACGAGCGGCAGGCGTATGGTGTTGCTCGAAAGGTCCTGCTGAACGGCTACCACGCCGTCGTCTTTGATCGCGTTTGATGTGGAGTCGTCGACTACCTCAATCGTGCGTGGCTTGTTAGAGTCGCGGTGAATGTAGCCTTTGTCCTCGAGGGACTTGAGGTGCATGTGCACGGTAGAGGGAGACGCGAGGCCTACTGCAGCCCCAATCTCGCGCACGGAGGGCGGATACCCGTGGTCTTTGGTGTAGGCACAGATGAAATCGTAAATACTCTGCTGCCGCTTGCTGATCTTTGCCCTTGCCATGTGCTCCTCCAAACCGTAGTTTACAAACAAATGTTCTTATTTGGGTTGACACGAACCTTTGTACGTACATAATATAACAGATGTTCGGGTACAGATGTACGACTTTCTTTTTTGTCTTGCCCAGCGTGTATAAGTGGTGCCAGAAAACCAGCCATTGAGTGAAAGAGGATCGTATGACAACCGCAAAAAACTACGATCGTTCTGATGCCTTTTCATTGAGTGCGCCTACGCATTCGCACCTTAAGCTTGTATACGACGCAAGCAATAGGCAACACCAAGGCGAAGGGCGCTTGCCACACACTGGCATTGGCCCAAGGCCGGTTGCCGTTTCTCCTGCGCTCGTTATGGGTACGGTAATGGCAATCGTGCTCGTCGGCGTCGTCTATCTTTTTGGCGCCAACGTGAGGGAACGGATGGTGGTGGATGCCATTGAGGGGACTGGGTGTAAAACTGTGCACGTTGCGCCTGGCGACGACCTTTGGTCCATAGCCAACCAAAACGGCGTCGAGGGGGTGAGCACATACGATGTGGTGCACTGGATCAAGGAACAAAACCACATAAGCGCAAGCGCTCTGACCCCAGGGCTCGAACTCAAAGTTCCTGGGAACGACTCCTAGGAGTCGAACAACTAACTACGTAGCGTTTGGGTTTCCATGCAATCATTTTCATACCGCTGGCGCATTGCGTATGCTATGGTTCCTACAGAGCATGTAGGGGGTATTATGCGTTGTCCAAAGTGTGGGTGTGAGGAATCCAAGGTGGTTGATTCCAGGCCGTCCGAAAACCATGAGGCAATCCGTCGCCGCCGTGAGTGCGTACGCTGTGGCATGCGATTTACCACTTACGAACGACGTGAGGAAACGCCATTGATCGTCGTAAAGAAGGATGGTGGTAAAGAGACCTTCGACAGGCAGAAGATCATGCGTGGCCTTGTTCGCGCCACGGTAAAGCGCAACATACCGCTGGGAACGCTCAACGCGCTTCTGGATGGCATAGAGGGCGACCTGCGCGACAACGGCATTGGAGAGATTACCTCTCAGGAAATCGGCAACATGGTTCTCAAGCGATTGCTTTCAATTGACAAGGTCGCGTATGTGCGTTTTGCGTCCGTCTATCGTGACTTTAAGGATGTTGATGAGTTCTCCGATGAGCTAAGGAGTCTTCTGCAATGAGCCAAAGCAGCATTGTTGTGCCCATAAAGCGTCTCGACCCAACGGTTGAGCTACCCACATATGCCTATGCGGGCGATGCGGGCCTTGATCTGCGCTCTTCTGAGGACGTTACGCTTGAGCCCTTTGAGCGAAAGCTGGTGCCTACTGGCCTGGCCATTGCGTTGCCCGACGGCTATGCGGGATTCGTGCAACCGCGTAGCGGCCTTGCCATACGGCAGGGACTGTCAATCGTCAATACCCCCGGTCTCATAGATGCGCACTATCGCGGCGAACTAAAGATCATCGCCATAAACCTAGACGCACACGAGCCCATTCACATCCGCAAAGGGGACCGAATCGCCCAGCTCGTCATACAGGCCGTGCCAGCCGTGAGGCTCGTCGAGACGGACGAGCTTTCAGAGACAGATCGCGGTGCGGGAGGGTTTGGCTCAAGCGGCATATAGCACCTTCGTCTAGGGCTCTGGCACACGTGCCGTGGGCCGCTATGGATTCCTCATGCAGGAGCACGATTGGTGATAAACTAATCGTGCACGATGTAATAGTACAAACTCGAAAAGGGGAGTCTCATGAGTTCAGCAATAGAGAAGGACTTGGTGATTGTAGGCGGAGGGCCAGCAGGTCTTTCGGCCGCGATCTATGCGCAAAGGGCGATGCTCGATACGGTGACGCTCGAGCAAGAGGCGGTCGGCGGGCAAGTCGTTCTTACGAGTGATGTGGACAATTATCCAGGCGTTCCGCATACCGACGGATTCTCGCTGGTAGACGCCATGCAACGTCAGGCGGAGGACCTTGGGGCACAGATCGTTATGGAAAACGTCTCTTCCATAGCGAGAGATGAAGAAACCGGACTCTTCGCAGTTAAAACGACCTCTTGCGAGTACGAGGCAAAGACGGTCATCGTGGCGGGCGGTGCTACGCCACGCAAGGCTGGTTTCGAGGGAGAGCTAGAGTACGCTGGCAAGGGCGTGTCGTATTGCGCAACCTGTGATGGTATGTTCTTCAGGGGTCGCGAGGTATTCGTAATCGGTGGCGGGAACTCCGCTGCGGAAGAAGCTCTGTTCCTCACCAGATTCGCAGAAAAAGTGACGTTGATCGTACGCAAGGACCATCTGCGCGCACAGGCTGCCGTGGCGGAAAAGCTCAACAATAACCCCAAGACATCCATTCGTTTCCTCACGTCAATCGTGGGCGTGAGTGGCGAAGGCAGCATCCAGAGGATTACGTTCAGAAACAACGAGACCTCCGAGGAGTATGCGGAGGAGTTCGAGCAAGGCGTTGGAGTGTTCGTGTTCGTGGGGCGCGTACCCGCATCTGAACTTGTGGCTAATCTGGTTGAGCGCAATGGTGTCGGTTACGTCGTAGCAAATGAGCGCATGGAAACAAAGACACCCGGACTCTTTGTTGCGGGTGACGTACGGGAGAAGCCGTTGCGCCAGATCGTTACGGCTGCGAGCGATGGCGCGATTGCCGCGACGAGCGCATCCGCGTACCTTGGCCATCCAGTCGATAGCTGATGTTCCTCAATTTGTGTTTACGTCTGATAATCGCACTTATGTAAAGTAAGAGCGTTAAGTGTTTGGCGCGTTTGTCTTTAGGGGCTCCCCCAATCGACAAATGCGCTAACATATGTTTGTCGCTTATGGAGCTGGAGGTGTGTGCAGCGTGTCGCCTTGGTATGTGATCCTGTTTTTTCTCATAATCGCGTCGTATTCGCTCGTATGGTTTGGCATGCGCCGCAGCCGCAACTTCTCGAGGGCAAGCATCTTGATGGCTACTGGCCGCGTTGTTGAGCACGACGAGTCTGCCACTCGTCTCGTATACATTGGTGCGGGACTCGGCGCGCTTGCCTTCATAATTCTGCTGCTTCTCCTTTTCCGCGTGCTCTAGGAGCCAGACGTGTCGGGTAAGGCCAAGGTCATTATCGTCATCGTAACATGCGTTATTGCTATTGCCGTAATACTATGGGCACTTGCGATGAGTTATTTTGAGATATCCGTTGTTTGGGCCTAAGCAACGGCAAGTTCAGACGAAAAATGGCGACCAGGTCTCTTTGACGTGCGTCAGTGTGCCTCAAAGAGCTCGCGCAACGCCCGGTCGGTTTCAGCCTCCCTTGTGTCATCCATTATTACGCTTACTTCGCTCAGCGCGGTAAGACGTGTGGAACCCTTTGGCACAAGCTTCACGCCGGCCTCACGTATGGTTACTACAAGCGCATCCGCTGGCCAGGGCACCTCGCTTATGAGCTTTCCCTCTACGTTGGATCCAACCCCAACAACGTAGCTATGCACGATCTCGTGCCCGCGCATAACCCTGTTGCCAAGCAGGTCCTTTTCTTCTCCGCTTGCGCCGTTTTTGGCTGCTAGCCCAAGAAGCCTTGCATACAAGTGCTCATAGAACGCCTCGTTGCCCAAAAGAGTCGAGACGACGTATGCGACTGCCGAAACTACCGTGGTTGCCAAGAGCGCCTCGAGACTGCCCGTAAGTTCGAATACCAACACGACGGCAGTCACCGGTGCCTGTATAACAGCGGCAAACAAACCGGCGATACCCAAAACGATGAAGCCGTTTTCGTAGGCAGTGGTGGCACCCAAAAACGCAGACGCTGCCATGCCGTAAAGTGCGCCCACCAAAGACCCCATTGCCACGAGCGGAAACAACGTGCCACCTGGTGCGCCCGACCCAAAGCAAAGCGTGGTGAACACGTATTTCCCAAACAAGAGCGCAAGAAGTACGAACGCGCTTTGGCTGCCAACGTCCATGACGCGCTCCAGTATTGCGTCGCCACCGCAAAGCAGGTCCGGCCATACGAACGCAAAGACGCCCGCAAGCAAAAAAGGCGCGATCATTCGAACGAAGGGCGTCCTAAGCGCCAGGCGACCAAACAAGCGGTCCTGCACGAAGAACATGCCTTTGTTGTGCACGAATCCAAGGATGCCGCATACGACGCCCATAAGGAGAATCAAGGGATAGAGACCGTGCGGCGCAGAGCTATACACGACCAAATGTATGAGGGGGTTTACGCCAAGAAGGTGTGAGGAGACAAAGTCCGAGACCGTCGATGCCGTCATCACGGAGATTATCAAAATGGGCGAAAACGATTTGTGAATTTCCTCCACGGCAAAGAGGACGCCCGTAAGCGGCGCGTGAAAGGCCGCGCTCATGCCTGCTGCCGCACCGCAAGTAACCAAAAGTCGCTCATGGCCCCTCTGGGCACTCCCCTTGCCCACCATGCGAGATATGCCCTTTGCCGCCATACCGCCCAACAGTATGGAAGGACCTTCTCGACCCAAAGAGAGGCCCGCAAATGCGCACAGAATGCCTTCTACGAGCTTTATGGACATTACACGGTACCAAGGCATGTCCAGTTGGTTTGCGACCTCTGCGTCAACCTGAGGTATTCCAGAGCCCTGCGTATATGGTTCGAACACCAAGAGGCGGTCCACAACGAGGCATAGAACAACAAGCACCGCAAACCAAACGGCCATCAGAGGGCCATGCTTTTGGAGGAACGCGGTAGCCGTTCGCATGAGGCTCTCGGCATGAGCGAGCGAAAAACGATAGAGAGCGATTACGAAGCCTACGGTAACGCCTACCAGTGCCCCTTCCACAACAAGCCTCACGCGCCCCATACGCGAGAGGTGCATCTGTTCTGGAATGGGGCCTGTGTCGTTTCCCCTATGTCCAACGGCAAAGTGCACGATGGGATGTGCTTAGTCGTTTACTTTTATGAGCGTATATACCTCTTGGCTGAACTCTTTGCCAATTATCTGACGAGGATTGAGGAAGGCGAGCTCGAGCACGAACGCAAAGCCCATAACCTGTGCGCCCGCCTTCTCTATGAGCTTAGCTGTTGCGACGGCAGTTCCCGCGGTTGCCACGAGATCGTCTGCAATCAGCACGCGATCGTCAGCGCACAGCGAGTCCTTATGCATCTCGAGCGCATCGGTTCCGTATTCCAGCGAATACTGCTCGCTGTAGACCTCGCGGGGCAGCTTGCCGGGCTTACGCGCTGGCACGAAGCCCGCTCCAAGCCTGTATGCTACGGGTGCGCCCACAAGGAAACCGCGCGCTTCGGCGCCAACGACCTTCGTGATTCCCCTATCCATAAAATGAATGGCAATGTCATCCACAACGGCGGCAAGGCCTTGCTTGTCCGACAAGAGCGGCGTGATGTCCTTAAATATCACTCCAGGCTCCGGGTAGTCGGGAATGTCCACGATCAGCTTCTCGTAGTCTATGATTGCCATGCAAGCCCCTCTCTAATAACAACCAATTCTTATGAATGCCGTTAGGAACCCTTCTTAAGACTGCGACGAATAAGGCTCTCGCGGACGGCATTCGTTAGCATAATCATACGCGACAGCGCATTGTCGTAGCGCTCACGCTGCTCATCGGTAGGTTCGGCTCCCCCACCCGACGCGCTTGCCCCATAAACCGTGAGCGCCTGCTCGAACATGCCGCTTTCGCGATTGGCGGCCTGCACATACTGTCTGAGATTCTTAGGTGCGATTCCAAAGCGACGAAGCTCCTCACAGGTGCGAATAAGGGGGATGTCGTGTCCGTCTACGAGGTCCCTGCCCCTAGGTGAGCGACGCATGCGAATCACACCCGCCTCCGAGAGCTCGCGCACAAAAGACACGCTCACACCCAAGAGTTCGGGCATGTGGCTAAGAGGATGGTACTTCTCCATCATCTCGGCCTCTTCGGCATCCTCGATCTGTGAGCGAGGGATGGCCTGGGACTCCGCTATGGACGGGAGCGGTTGCTCGTCGGTCTCGCCTAATACGATGTTGTCGCCACGCGCGAGTTCCTCTCGAATCACGTGGAGCGGCATGAATCGATTCTTTTGCAGGTATAGGATGGTCTCGAGCCTACGCACGTCGTGTTGTGAGTAGAGCCTATAGCCACCTGGAGTGCGCGAGGGGTTAAGAAGCCCCTCATCCTCAAGGTAGCGCACCTTAGACACCGAAAGATCGGGATACTGCGCTTGCAGTCGCTTGACGACCTTTCCTATGGTTAGATAACCGGCATCGGGCATGGGGCCTACCCCGTCTCCACACGCATGACGCGTCGATTGGTATGGAACACCATGCGGAACGTCCCGATCTGAATGGTGGATCCATCCTTTAGCACGGCCTTGTTCACAATGGCCCCGTCGACCCAGGTGCCATTGAGGGAACCAAGGTCTTCGATGGTGGCATATCCCGATCGCGCAAGTCCGGAAAGGTCGATATGCGCATGTTTGCGCGAGACGGTCATATCGTTAAGGAACACGCTGTTCTTGGGATCGCGCCCAAGCGTGATGTCGTTGCTATCAAGCTCGAACGTCTCGCCCGACATCGGGCCCTTTACGATCGTGACCGTAGGCTTTGCCATAACCGAACCACCCATGAGATCTGGTATGGTTGAGTCGGACGAAGGCATGCGGAATATCTCGGTTGCACCCATGGCAGTGCGTTTGGGTTGCATGTGCTCTCCCCTCTTCATGTCGTACCTAACCATAATACTCCTAGCGGCACGCAACACAGTCCATTTCCACGAGTGCTCCTAAGGGAAGCGCCGAAACGGCGACAACAGCCCTCGCTGGAGCAGGTGCGGGGAACCTGCGTTCGTACACTTCGTTCATCGCGTCCATATCGTCAATGCTGGCAAGGTAGACCGTCGTCTGCGCTACGTCTGAAAGCGTGCAGTCAACCTCGCCCAGAATTGCCTCGATGATGTCGATTATTCGCTCGGTCTGCTCTGCCGCGTCGCCATCGATGACGCGCGTTGAGTCGTTGGGCTCGTACGCTATCTGCCCTGAGGCAAAGACCAGGCGACCGGCGGTGGTGCCTTGCGAATATGGGCCGTGTGCCTCTGGAATGCCCAAGCCGTTGATTGAGTATTTCATGGGCGTACCTCTTCCCCCTTGCTGCCAAAGATTCTACCCGATCCAATAAAGTCCGATTCCTTGCGCATGACGCCATGCTCAACGAGCTGGGCGGCAGACAACTGAATGGCATCATCGCTTCCAAGCGAACCGTAGAGAGGGAAACCCTTGCTCAGCATGCGTGTGAATTGGTCGGTCCCGCACACGGATACCTCAGGAAACGACAGCAAGCTCCTCCAGAGCGCAACGCTGGCCTGGGGTGGAACGAGGATCATGTAGCAGGGAATCTCGCCCAAGCGTGGTGAGAGGATCACGCAGGGGATTCTGTCCAGATGGCACGAGACGATCGTGCCGGGCTGCGGTAGGGGCTCACGGCCAACGTAATCCTCGAGCACTGCTCGAGCACCTAAGCCACACAGGGAAAGGACTACATGGGTTCTGGTTGCGTTCTCAAGCTCGAGCGCGGCGTAAGGCGCATATCCATCTTGTTCGGCTCCCTTAATGAAGGAGAGCCAGGCGTCGAGTGCCTCCGATCTGGCCGAGAGGTCAAAGGCTACGTACTCCCTGTTGCCCGTGCGCGCGAGCAGTGGAATGGAAACTACCGAGCCGACGCCCGTGAGCACCGCCTCGAATTCGCAAGAGCCAACGTCCAGGCGTTGGCCAGCAAAAGCCACCTCGGCAAAAGACCGCGAAGGCTCGCCTGCCATAAGAAGGGTGAAGACATGCGAGACGTCAGTTAGGAAGGCCTCGCCCTCGTGCATGCCCTCAGGGTGTGCGCCTTCCGATTCATAGTGTCTAACGACACCACCCTCGCCAAATGTGGCGCCGAGCAAAAGGTGCTCCGTGAAGAGCGGCGATGCTTGCTTGCGTCTTTTAGCCGTATCTCCCAATTCCGTCCCCCTAGGAAGTCTCGAACAGCGGAGCCGAGAAGACCGGCCACGAAGAGGCAAAGCGGGGGGTTGCATCGCTCGCATATAGCGCCGTGCCCACGTTTGCGTTGCTTTGCGACCAAGTGGTCCAGCCGCATTCCGTTTTCGTGTCTAGTAGTCGATGCGGCTTGCTCTGCGTTGTGGCGTACGATAGGCCACCTAGTCCCGGCCATTCCTGTACGCTGCAGTCTGCGGTGGACCGTACGTATGCCTTCATCCCTGGATTGTATGCGTAGGGATTGGTTGCCACGACCCAGCCGCCACGGGTAAGCGGGTGCTGCTCGTACTTTGCATATCCCCAATCCATGAGCATTGCGGCGTCGTCAAAGCGACCCATGAACGTCTTGCATCCCAGCACAGACGCATACAGCTGGACCTCACCCCTGCCAGAAGCGCCGATAAACGTATAGTTGGCCACGATTGCGCCTGTCTTCAAGCCGCGAATGCCGTCATAGGTGTCGAGCAGGCGGTCCGTTGAGTTAAGCGTTATAAGATCGCCATGGACGGTCGTGTTTACCGTGCGCAGCAGTGCCGTTTGCCCGATGAACGGATAGTGCTCAAGCGCATAGCGTCCGATCTCGGCAAGGTCTAGGGCGCAGGTATAGTGATCGTCCTCTTCCAGGCCATGGCTGTTGCAAAAGTGCGTGTGCTTGAGACCGAGTTCTGCGGCCTTCTTGTTCATGCGATCCACGAATGCCGCCTCGGAACCCGCCACATGCGTCGCCACGTTCCATGCGGCATCGTTCGCGGAGTACACGAGCATGACTTGAAGAAGCTCTCCCAGGGGCACGCGATCGCCAGTGGAATAGTCTCCCATCTGGGAGTTCTCGCCCAAATCGGGTGCCTTGACCTCCACGATCTCCGAGAGGTCCCGCTTTGAGTCGAGCGCAACCATGGCGGTCATCACCTTGGTTGTTGAGGCGGGATGCTCCTGCTTCAATCCATTGTGCTCGAAAAGCACGTTTCCCGCCTTATCCAGAAGCGCGGCTGAGTCGGCCTCGGCAAAGACGGGGTCGTCCTGCCCCATTTGCGGTGCGGGCGTTCCCGCGCCCGTCTCCTCGGCAATAGCGGGGCCAACAAGGGCAAAGGCCATCATGATGACGGATGCAAGGCAGGCCATGGCAATCGTGATGGATGCGCAATGCGAGGGACGCGACTTGATGCGACGAATCATTGCGCTCACTTCCCCACGCCTTTTGAAATGGCCTCCTTGCGTACGCACCAGCCCTGAATCGTATATATAACCGTTGCGATAAACGAGCAGATGACGCCGGCATATACAAAGAATATGCCGACTGCGGCGGGATCGTGGTTTAGCCCTGGCAACCAGGACACGTCTACGAGACCCAGGCCACCCACCACGGGTACGGCAAGGAGTAGGTCCACGAAGCCAATCATAAGAAGAGCCGTTGCGGCCTTGCCAACGTAGATGACGTCGAGCGGTCGCTTGCGCCATCGCCTAAGAATGATACCGGCAACGGCAAGATAGAGGTCGCGAGCCACAACGTAGACGGCAACCCAAACGGGAAGCTCCCCGGTTGCCATGAGCCCCAGCACTCCAGTGAAGAGGAGGAACCGGTCCATGATGGGATCCATTACCTTGCCCAACCAACTTACGGTCTGCGTGCGACGTGCGACCTGCCCATCCAAGAAGTCTGTGAGAGCCGCAATCGCGTAGCAGCACAGGGCCGTGGGACGCAGATTCGGATCGTGCTGCACGAAGAGCACGAGGAAGACGATCGTAAGCCCGAATCGACAGAAGGTAATGAGGTTGGCAAGCGTGAAAATGACGTTGGAAGGGTTGTTCGACGACCCGATGGGGTCGGTCGTGCTTCCGCTTTCCATGCCATCCACCACATCGGGCGCAACAGCACCCTTAATAGCTTCGGTGATATTCTCTGTGCGCTTGTTCAATATTAGCCTTCCGCTCAACGCGAACGATTAATTTTAGCACCGTCTTTTACTTTTGGCCAATCACGTATGCATCGATTGCAGGGCTGTGCACACAACTGCCTCACAGGAGGTCGTGTATGCGCAAAACGGGTTGTTGTTCTTGTCTCGTACCGCGACTATACCCGCCTCCTTGCCAGCGGCAGTTGGTCTCCATCCGCTCCTATTGTCCTTTAGGCGAACGCGCTCTATGAGGCCTGCCTTTGCAAGGGCTTTGTTTGCCTCCGCTGCGGTTGGCATGAAGGACAGTTCGCCTCGCTCAAACAGCATTCGAACAAACGCGGTAATGGATACGGGCTTTGACCTAAGCTTAACGTTCAACTCTGGATTAGAAGAAGATGTATCTGTAGTTGAGCTTGAGGTAACTCGAGGCTTAGAGAAGAGCCTGCCGACTCGTGTAGCCTTTGAGAAGAAGCGCCTTGCTGTTTCGTCGGAGCATCGCATCCACGCGTTTCCTGCAAAGAGGAGCAGCGCGTCTTGGGCGGCTGTGGCACTGAGCGCAATGACGTTTGCGCCATTTGCATAGCAAAGGCCCTCATATGCCTCTGGCCCACACGTGGCGCTCAGTATTACGAATGGCCACGACCTGGCTTTGACGTCCTCAAGCGCAACGGCCTCGACGATGCGCTTGAAATCTTCCCCAAGCTGGCCTATTAACAGCTCAATCGCCTTGCTCTGGCTCTTGAAAGGACTTATAACGGCAATGGGTGCGCGCGAGACGCATCGTCCATAGCGCGCTTTAACGTCACGCGCATGGTTCTTAAGCCAACGGCCGATTGCGAGCGCCTCGGATTGGTTGATTCTGCTCGCTCCCACTTTTCGCCAGGATGAGTCTGGTACGTGTACGTAAGAAAGCGAGGGCACTATGCCCCTTAGCGCATAGTCACTGTCGTCGGCACTGCTCGCTGGCATGCGTCCGGTACGCAGGGGCTCATGTGGAAACAGGTCGCTCCGAAGGTCATCCAACTCCCCGTACGAGTCGCGCGTATCGCAAAGGAAGCAACGGTCGATGTTCGAGATCTTGTTTACGAGCGTGTGGAAGGGCCTTCCCGACGACACGCAGACGCCCTCAGAGTCAAGCCGTGCCCATACGTCATCTCCAAATTCCGAGATACACTGTATCTGGTCGTATGTCTTGGCCATGGGTGCCCTGGCACCTAGCGTTGCTTCGCTTCCGAGGGCAACCAGTCTTTCGCTCATGGATGCGATGGAGAGACCCTTGGCTACGCCGATGCTCCCCGCCTCAAGAACGAACGCGACGTCAATGCGCCCCCTATCGCCAGCAATCTCTTGGACGATTCCTACCGAAATGTCGTCAGGCACCAAATTGAAGGGACAGAGGTTGGGCATGTTCTCCCAGAGGTCGGCGGGGATATCGTTGTGCGCACGGGCCTGTTTGGAAAGGTAGTTGGCGTAAGAGATCCAGCGGGATTCGTATATGTGCATGGCCATCCAAAACTCGGCGGGCCGTATGGTTTTGTCGAGGACGTCTTGCAAATAGTGAAGCGTAACCTCGCCTCCGCGCCCGTCTATGGTTGCGTCGAGCAGGGCCTTTTGGTCCTGCGTGAGCCTGCATAGGTCTGCGAGCGTCTCGATTATGCGAGCGCAGCGACTTCCTTCGGGAGATGCGGCACGAATGCGCGTAGACAGGTTTGCCGAAGCTCCGCGCAAGCGGTCGATACTCGTCTCTATGCGCAGGAGTTCTTTTGAATATGCGTCTACGACATCGGAGATCTGGCCCTTGCCCAATGCGAGGGACTCACCCCTCTGTGCGTTTTGCGCGATGATTTTAGACTGATCGTGATTGACAGGGGCAAGTATCTGCCTGTATGACTTCTGCTCACTGGCCAATGCCTGCCAAAACTCCAGACGATCCTTGCAGATGGTATGCCCTCTTCTCAGGCGGCCAATGCGAGCAACAAGGCCATCGCGTTGACGGAGGAGCTCGGATGCCTTGCATACGGTTGCGTATGCGTCAATGAGCTCGCTCCTCTCTTGGTCTACGCGACGCAGTATCTCTGCGAGCTTCGCTCGAGCCTGTGCGATGGTATGGAACCTCTGCTTGGTGAACCCCGCAACGCAGTCCAGGAAGTATGTGGTTGCCTTTGGAACGTACCAAGGATCGCGATAGAGCGCGAGCTCGTCCTCGAGCATGTGTCCATACGAACGAACGATGCAGGAAGAGGATGTGGCTGCTGCGGTTCCGTCTGCGGAGTGCAATACGAAGAGTGCCGGCAACGTCCCAAGAGTCTTGCGGCCGTTTGGCGTGTCCTCCGCACCCTGTTGCACCGCGATACGGGGAATCCACCGCGAGCTGAGGGCCACCTGTCCCGTTGTTGGGCGAGCGGCCACCAGCCTTACGAGGCTATCCAGGGTATGCATGGGGGCAACGCAGCACATCAAGGGCGCTTTGTCACCGCGCAAAGCGCATTCGGTGAGCAAGTTTGCCATGGCGGAAAGAACGAGCGCGTCTCCGTTGGTGCCCTGCGGTGCGCTCACAGACAGCACATCTCCCTTGTTTTCCTGCGCAAAAGCTGCGAGTGCGTCATGCTCGCGTATCCCAATTTGCGGAAGATGGTCGATGATGCCGCAAAGGAGCTTTGGCGAGAGGAGCGCGTCGTCAGGCAACTGTTCCCCGCCGCCGTATTCGCCCCTTCCCATACCGTTGCCCGCTGCGTTCACGAGCTTGGATATGGGACCCGATACCGAACATGCATCGTTCTCTTTTGAGTCGCCACTCCAGTTACGCGCTAGTCCATCCATGAGCGTGGAGGCAATGCGTGCGTCTGCCGGTCGCTCCCAAAGCCATATGACGCACGTCTCATCCTCAATATGCGTGCCAGACTCTTGCAGCACGTCTTCGGAAAGCGCGTTCACGCTTGCAAAGAGGTCCTCAGCACGCGAGATCTTGGTACCCCACGTACCGTCTTCTGGCAAAGATTCCATGGCTTGCTGATGCGCTCGGTATGTGTCGAGGTCACAAACTGCAAAATCCTCACCGTGCAGGTCGGTGGCATCGAGTGCCTTGCGAGGAATCCACACACCGAAGTCCTTGCGCGGTGACAGGGCACCGTTAGGATCGAGCATGGCGCCAACGCAGAGAAGAGGTTGCGTGACTTTTCCTTCTGAGGAAGCAAGCACTCGCAAGGCACAGGCCACCGGTATGCTTTGCGATCCAAACGCAACGTCTTTATGCCGTGCGGAGTAGGAAAGCAGAATCTTGCGCGTTAGGTGACTGGAGAGGACACCGGTGCGCAGCTCTTCCACGGGGACCTTCCAGCCAGCGGCAATGCAGTCTGCGCTTACGTCGCAAATGTCACCAAGACTTGTGGCTTGGGCCAAATAGGCAAGAACCTCAGCAGGCTCGAGCATACGCCCCTCCTTTATCGTTTGAACTACGTTTGTGCCAGCAATCTGATTGTACAACAGGTTCCAGCGATGAAAACGTGGCGTTTGCGAGGAGGATGTGCGAGAGTTTACGTGGAGTTCCTGTTCGCGTCCCTCCACCCACGCCCACCCCGCATGCGACTCCACGCTCGCTTCGCTCGCTCACTTCGTGAGTCGTCGCTTGTGTGCTGGGCGTGGGTGGAGGGACGCGAACATGAGCTATTTGGATGTGGCCATCGTGCTCAAACAGCGCCGCACGAGCTCACGTGCCCTACTCAAATGCTGGCATGAGCTCGGTGTGACGTGCCCTCAACCTGCGTGGGGGCTTGTATGAGGGGCATTGGTCGAAGTCAACGTATTCGATGGTATCGACAAGCTCCTGTATCATCGCCTCGTGGTCGAAGAGGTCCCACGCTTCGTGTACTTCGTCAGGGCGAGCATGGGTTTGTGGTCGGCGCGGCATAAAGAGGGTGCAGCAGTCCGGGGCGTCCTGACTGCTGAGGTCGTAGGTGCCAATTTCCTCTGCGCGCCTCATGATCTCCTGCTTGTCTGACCCTATGAGGGGGCGAAGCACGGGAAGGGACACCATCTCGTTTACCACCGATATGTTTTCGAGAGTCTGCGAAGCCACCTGCCCAAGCGACTCGCCTGTTACCAGCGCCTTGGCACCTTCTAGATTTGCCACGCGCTCCGCCACCGCAAACATGACGCGCCTATACATTATTATGCGAAGTCCTTGCGGCACCACGAGCGAGATCTCACGCTGCTTCTCGCCAAAGGGGACGACGTACAGACGTCCCACCACGCCAGATGGTGCCAGGGCCTCAACGATGTCTTGGCAAAGCCACTCGCTGGTGTCGGATGTCATGGGACGTCCCGAGAAGTGCACGGGCACGCATACGGCGCCTCGTCGGCCGAGCATCCACGTGGCAACGGGAGAGTCAAAACCGCTTGAGAAGAGGCTTACCACCTTCCCAGCCGTTCCGACGGGAAGCCCCCCTACCCCTGGGCCTGTGTCGGCATACACATACACGTCGCCCTGTACCGCATGGACCACGACGGTTATGTCGGGCCCATGCATCATGACCTTCTTCGTGGGAAACGCGGCACACAGCGCAGCTCCCACGACTCGGTTCATATCCAGAGTGTGCAACTCGTAGTTGGTGGACGATCGGCGTGCGTGAACCTTGAACGATTGCCAGTCGTCGCCAACCTCGCCAAGTGCCCTTACCGCGGCATCGCAATAGGTCTGCTCCTCCTGGGGGCAGCGATAGGCGAGCGATACCCGAGCGACGCCAGGAATGCGCGATATGGCATGAGCCATCTGGGTGCTGGCAAAGCCGCTCTGGTCCTCAACCAGCAAATGTCCGGAAATGCGACGCGCTCGCGCGATGCTCGAGCCTTTGAGCGCATGGTTAATGTTTGCCAGCAGACGATTCTCGAAGCTCGCGCGATTCTTTCCTTTTAGTCCAATTTCGTGATAGTGGACCAGGCATACGCGCTCGATCATAGATTTTGCTTTACGCGTGTGTTCGCGCCGCGAATAGCCTCGTCAAACTCTTCTTGCTCGAAGCTAAGTACGTCATCGTTGATCTCTTGCATGGCAATGGACACCGTGTCTTCGCCTGAGGCGATGGTGGTTATGTCGTCGAAGTCCTGCGCCTCCATTACGCGAAGATGCTGTCCGCGAAGCATGTTGTTGATGTCGCACGCACGCTTGGCAGTAACCGTGCACAGAAGGAACGGGTTCTGCTCCGTCTTGGAAAGCAGTGTATCGATCTCGGGGCTGGTAATGGACATGCTAGATGCCCTCCTCTTCTGACTCGTATCTCTCTAACGTGCTCGCAAGATCACTTACGGCGGTATCCAAGTCGTCATTCACGATGCGGACGTCGTACGTTGGCGCCAGCTCAAGCTCAGACTTGGCCGTGTGAAGCCGTATGGCAAGAGACTGTTCCGACTCTGTACCCCGGTTGCGCAGCCGATCCACGAGCACGTCCCACGAAGGCGGTTCTATGAAAATGCGAACGGTATCCGGATACATGCTTGCTACGTTCGATCCGCCCTGCACATCAATCTCTAATATTACCGACTCTCCGCGTGAGAGGCAAGCGTCTACCTCGCTCTTTAGGGTGCCGTAACGATGGTCGTGAACCTGTGCCCATTCGAGGAACTCTCCTTGCTCAACGAGCTCGTCGAATCTTTGGTCGGAAATGAAGTGATAGGAGACCCCGTCCACTTCCCCGGGTCGGGGGTCTCTTGTCGTAGCCGAAACCGGCAGGCCAAGCATGGGTCGCTCGTCTCGCACACGCGCAACGAGCGTTCCTTTGCCGACGCCTGCCGGTCCCGAAACGACAAAGAGCCTAGGTCTGCGTCCCACTATTTGGAAAGAGCCTCGAGCAGTTGCTCACGCTGTCGGGCGCCAAGGCCCTTGACGCGGCGAGAAGGCGAAATGTTGAGCTCCTCCATGATCTTGGTGGCCTTGGCCTTGCCGTAACCGGGAAGCGACTCGATGAGTGCGGATACCTTCATGCGGTTGGCAATGGGATCGTCGGAGTCGAGGACCTGCTCGAGCGTTACGTTGCCGGCCTTGATGTTCTCACGAAGCTCTGCACGAGCGTGACGAGCGGCGGCAGCCTTTTCCAGAGCGGCTTTGCGCTGCTCGTCTGTGAGTTGAGGTAGTGGCATAGTTCCTCCAAACATAAAATTACTGGTAACTCATGCAAACGAGCAAAGGTCTTATGCTCGTTCGCAGTGCAATAGTGGTGCATTACGCCGTATTTATCAACCTAAAAAGGGTCGTTTTTGCAAAACATCCCATTCTTCCTTCACATATACCTGCCAATTTACCGATATGTGTGGTTTTATGAACGAACCTGCGGCCAATTGACGCCTTTGGCCGCAGGCATAACATGCCCCAAGCGCGCCTAGTTGCCGGTCAATTCGCTCACTATGCTATTGAAGGCGAGTACGGGGTCTGCGGCCTTGGTTATGGGACGGCCTATGACGAGCTTTGAGGCGCCTGCGGCTATGGCTGCCGCAGGGGTTGAAATGCGCTTCTGGTCGCCCACATCGGCTCCCGCCGGCCTGATTCCCGGCGTCACGATAAGGGCCTCGGGGCCAAGTAGCTCGCGCATGGCTGCCGCTTCCTGCGGCGAGCACACGATTCCGTCGGCGCCCGCGCCAACCGAAAGTGCTGCAAGTCTGCTTACCTCGTCGGCAACCGAATCGGATACACCAATGGACTCCAAGGCCACTTGATCCATGCTCGTAAGGACCGATATGGCCACCAGCTTGGTGCGCTCGGCCCCTCGGTCGAGAGCACCTTCCTGTGCGCCCGCTCGGCCCTCAGCTATCATGGCCGCGCCTCCCAAACCATGGATCGAGAGGATGTCGGCACCGCAGAGCGACGCCGAGTACGCCGCCCCGTGAATCTGAAACGGTATGTCGTGAAGCTTGAGGTCCAAGAAGACCCTAAAGCCAAGCTCTCGCATTTGGTCGACAATGGCGGGACCGTAGCGATAGAACAGCGTCATGCCAACCTTTACCCACACTGCCTTGCCCGAAAGCTTGTCGCAGAGCGCAAGCGCGTCCTCGCGGCTCATGTCAAGGGCAATGATAATTGCGTCGCGTGCCTCTTCCTGCGTCATCATAATCTTCCTCCCGTTCGCTTTCCATTCGAACCTGGACTTGGAGACGGGCCCCAAGTCATTATTTGCAAATTGGGGCCTGTCCCCAAGATCGGCTAGGCCTCGAAGGCGCCCACGAGCTCTCCGATCTCAGACACGCCCTGCTGGGTGGCCCAAGCCGTAAGACCCTCAACCACGCGCGCGGCGCATGTGGGGTCATAGAGGTTTGCCGTTCCCACGCTCACTGCCGTGGCGCCGGCCAGGATCATCTCGGCTGCGTCCTCCCAGTTTGCCACGCCGCCGATTCCGCAAAGCGGTATGGATACCGCCTGTGCGCATTCCCATACCATACGCACCGCAATGGCGTGGATGGCGGGTCCCGACACCCCTGCCGTTGGGCGCGCCAAACGGCTGCGGCGCGTGTTTATGTCTATGGCCATACCGGGAATGGTGTTGATGAGCGAGAGCGCGTCGGCGCCCTCAGCCTCAAGCGCACGTCCGATCTCCGCCACGTCATGCGGAGCCATCTTTACCACTACCGGTCGCCCTGTACGCGGCCGTATGGCTCGCATGACCTCTGCCGCGCCTGCGGGCGTTGCACCCATGGCAGCGCCTCCGGCCGCGATGTTGGGGCAGCTGATGTTTATCTCGAAGCCCGAGGCAAAGGGCGCAAGTTCCTCAAACAGGTCCATGGCCCGCTCGTACTCACGCAGCGAGTGTCCCGCCACCTGACAAATGACGGCGCACCCACGATCGCGCAGTCCCTGCAGATAGTCGCCGTATCGTTCCACGAACTCTCGCACGCCCGGATTCTGCAATCCCACCGAGTTCATTATCGCGGCGCCGTTGAGCTCGGCAAGGCGAGGTGCCGGGTTTCCGTCCCAAGGCTCGGCAGCGACGCCCTTGCAGGTAATGGCTCCAAGTGTGGTCCCCACGTCGTAGAAGCCCTCAAACTGCATGCCGTTGCCAAACGTGCCCGATGCCGTGTTTATGGGGTTTCGCATCTGTATGCCGCCGAGGTTGACGGCCATGTTCACCGTACTCACCATGCCACCTCCTCGGCGTCAAAAACGGGTCCGTCTGAGCAGCACAGCGCGTAGCCACCGGATACGAGAGCCACATTGCAGCAGCTACAGGCGCCAAACCCGCAGCCCATCATTGCCTCCATGGACACCTGGCATGCGATGCCACGCCCCTTCGCAATGTTTGCGACGCCAGCCATCATTGCATGCCGCCCGCAGGTGTAAACGCACGCGTAGGCGTTCTCGGCGAGTAGGACCTCCATGGCCTGGGTGGTGAACCCCGCAATTCCCCGTGTGCCGTCGTCGGTTGTAAGAACCACTTTGCGCGCGCAATCGCATCCCTCGTCCTTGCTCAGCGTACGCAGGCAGTCTATGAGATCTTCCACATGCTTGGTTGCTGTATGGGCGCCAACGACAGCGTCAAATCCGATGCCTGCGGTGGCGAGCATTCGCGCTGCGGCAACGATGGGAGGCAAGCCTATTCCTCCAGCCACCAGCAGCGCCCGTCCTCCCTCGGTGGGGAGCTTCCATCCGTTGCCACAGGGCCCCACGAGGGTGGAGCGATCGCCAGGCGCCATGGCGGCAAGCCTGCGCGTTCCCTCCCCCACCGTGGCGAAGTAGAGGTCAACGATGCCGTTCCTGCCGTTGGCGTTTGAGAATGACAAGGGCACGCGCAGTATGTGCGCACCGTCGCCAGGCACGTGGATGTTCACGAACTGGCCGGGCTGGAGCGCTGCGGCCACCTCGGTGTGTATGCTCATGTGCCAAATGTCCTCTGCCACCAGCTTGCACGCGAGCACCTCGAAGTCGTGCAGTGTGGCGCTCATGCTCCCACGACCTTGCCGCCCACGAGAACCTGGCGTCCGTCCACGAACACGTCGGAGGCACAGCCCTTGAGCGTGAGGCCTAAGAAGGAAGAGTTCTTGGACTTGCTCTCCAGGTATTCGGGAGTCACGTGCACGACCATTTGCGGGTCTATGAGCGTGAGGTCTGCCGACGAGCCCGCCTCGATCCGAACCGGCTTAAGCCTGAGGATGCGACGAGGATTGACGGCCATGACCTCAACCATGCGCTCCCAGCTCATCTTTCCTGGCAGGACCATGTTCGCGAGCATGAGGGGAAGCGAGGTCTCGAGCCCCACGCAACCGAAGTAGGCTATCTCCCATTCGCAGTCCTTCTCGTGGGCGGCATGGGGCGCGTGGTCGGTAACGACGCAGTCAATGGAGCCGTCGAGCAGGCCTTCTCGCATGGCAGCAGCATCGGCCAAAGTACGCAGGGGCGGGTTCATCTTTAGATTGGTGTCGTAGGTGTCGTTTATGTCGTCCTCGCACAGGAACAGATGGTGTGGGGTTACCTCGCAGGTGACGGGCAGCCCTTCGGCCTTTGCGTGACGAACGTACTCAAGTCCGCGTGCGGTGGAAATATGGCACACGTGGAAGTCACAGCCGGTTATGCGTGCGAGCTCGATGTCGCGCATGATCTCTAGCTCTTCTCCAAGGGCAGGCCAGCCGAACATTCCCAGGCGCGTGCTCGCGCGACCCTCGTTGATTACGCCGTTGGTCGTGAGGCTCTCCACCTCGCAGTGAGCGCATACGACGCGATCGAACTGGCTCACGTATTCCATGCAGGTGCGCATCATACCGGCGCTCTGCACGCCATGGCCGTCGTCGGAAAAGGCGCACGCGCCCTCGGCCACCATATCGCCTATCTCGGCAAGGGACTCGCCCTTCTGCTCCGCCGTAAGGGCCCCCATGGGACGCACGTGACACAAGTTGGCTATCTGTGCCTGCTCGATCTGATAGCGAATCTCAGCTCCCGAATCGGTTACGGGCGAGGTGTTGGGCATGGTTGCCACGTCGGTGAAGCCTCCGTGAACCGCGGCGCGCGAGCCGGTTGTTATGGTCTCCTTATACTCGAAGCCTGGGTCCCTAAAGTGCACGTGCATGTCCACGAGACCGGGGACCAGGTATTTGCCGGCGCCATCCACAACCGTCGCGCCAGTTGCGTCCAGATCTTTGCCCACCTGCGCAATGCTTTTGTCCTCAATGAGCACGTCGCAAACCTCGTTGAGGCCAACCTGGGGATCTACGACATTCGCTCCCTTAATCAGATATGCCATCGTTCTCTCCTCCCAAGAGCAGGTACATCTCGGCCATTCGGGTTGCAACGCCCGCCGTCACCTGGTCAAGAATGCGCGATCGGGCGCAGTCGGCCACCTCGGTGTTTATCTCCATTCCGCGATTCATGGGACCAGGATGACAAATGATGGCGTTTTCCTTCATCATACGCTCACGCCGCAGGTCGAGGCCATACAGACGGTTGTACTCTCGCTTGCTGGGGATTGCGGCACCCTCCATGCGCTCGAGTTGGACGCGCAGCATGTACACGACGTCCATATCCGTGATTACCGAGTCGAGGTCTGAGGTTTGTGGGCAGGCGTAATAGGTGGGGTCGTCCACCAAAAAGGTTGGCGGTCCCACGAGGGTCACCTCGGCGCCCATGGTCTTGAGCGCAGGGGCCAATGAGCCGCACACCCGGCTGTGGGCGAGGTCGCCCACGATGGCAACCTTAAGGCCATCCAGGTGCCCAAAGTGCTCTCGAATGGTGTAGAGGTCCAACATGGCCTGCGTGGGATGCTGGTGCTTTCCGTCGCCGGCGTTGATGACAATGGCGTCGGTGTTTTCGGTTATCTTTTGGGGGGTTCCAGCCAGCCGTGCGCGAACGACGAACATGTCAACGTTCATGGCGTCGATGGTCTGTATGGTGTCTGCGAGGCTTTCGCCCTTTACCACCGAGCTCGTGGAGCCGCCCATGTTGAGTGTATCCGCCGACAAGCGCTTCTCAGCCAGCTCAAACGAGCTGCGCGTACGCGTTGACGGCTCCAGGAATAAGTTCACGATGGTGCGCCCGCGCAGGGCCGGAACCTTCTTTATGCCCTTGCGTGCATTTATCTCGGCAAACGAGCGAGCAGTATCCAGAATCTGCGTGATGTCGTCCGCCGTGAGACTCGTCGTGTCTATGAGATGTCGAACCGACAGCATTCCCTATGCCTCCTCTTTGTGCGTTTTGTCCCATATGGTTACCGAATTGTCGCCATCGGTTTCCCTAATGTGTACGCGGATGTCCTCTGCGCGCGAGGATGGCACGTTCTTACCCACGTAGTCGGCGCGTATGGGCAGCTCGCGATGGCCGCGGTCTACCATTACGGCAAGCTGGACGGTGCGGGGACGCCCGATGTCCATGAGCGCGTCGAGCGCCGAGCGTACGGTGCGACCGGTGTAGAGCACGTCGTCCACCAGCACGATGTCGCGTCGATTGACGTCAAAGGGGATGTTCGTGGCATGCAGCACGGGCGCTATGCTGCGGCCTATGTCGTCGCGATAGAAGCTTATGTCGAGTTGCCCCACCGGCGGGCGTGTGCCCTCGATTTCGGCAATCTCGCTGCTCAGGATGCGTGCGATCTGAACTCCCCTGCTTACGATGCCCACGAGTCCAAGCCCTTGCGCACCCTCATTGTGCTCCAGGATCTCGTGGGCGATGCGCGTTACGGCGCGCCTCATGGCAACGTCGTCCATGATCGTTGCCTTTGGCCCCATGCTTTTCATGATGCCTACCCCCTTAAAGAAAAAGACGCCATGCGTAGCGCGGCACAAGGCGTCCCAGGAGTATTTGAGCTATGCCTTGCGGGCCTCTCGTGCCGCGCTTAAAGGTCATGGAATACTATAGCAAAAGTGGGCGGTGTGCTAAAGCAGACATCCGATTCGGACAGCCGCCTCCCCTCGCGGTTCCTCGCCCACACGGCCCCTCTTCCGCCCCGCAAAGTCTGTAATCCGCCCCGCAAAGTCTGTAATCCGCCCCGCAAAGTCTGTAATCCGCCCCGCAAAGTCTGTAATCTTTCGTACAAAGTCTGTAGCTTTTTGACCAACAGCAAAAATCTGTAAACCGCTGAGCTGGGGTTTTATAAATTGTTCACTGCGAGAGCTACAGACTTTGACAGAGGCGCTACAGACTTTGACAGAGGCGCTACAGACTTTGACAGAGGCGCTACAGACTTTGCGAACGCCGTGCTCGACATAGCCGTCGCGCCTGTCTATGCGTCCGAACGTCGCTCCAGGTAGTCCTCCCAAAACTCACGAGAGGTAAGATACGGCATTGCGTCGCGATACTCGGCAACCACCTCGTTGTTGCGCTTGCGATACTCCGCCATGAGCACATGCATACGCTCGCGAAGCCTTGCCCACCGTGCACGGTCCATCGTGCGAATGTGTGCCTTCTTTCCGGTTCGGTCATAGGCAACCAACACGGAGTGGCGCATGGTCTTGCGCGCGGGATACGCTCCCCTGCTAAAGTACATGGGCGCCGGATCCTTGGAGAGAAGGACGTCGGGCAGTACGTGCCTGTCGTGCGGTATCATCTCGAGTGTCTTGAGGAGCATTCCCCGGTCGCGCTCAGCCGCCAAATAGCGATGGTCGGGCTTCGCGGCACCGATGATTTGGGAATCGAGCTCCTCCACGTCAACCAACGGCTCGTTCTTTTTGCCGTTCTTCATAAGAAGCTTCTCTCCGTCAGCCTCGGCAATGAACGACGGTCCCTTGAGGTAGTCGGCAAGACCGTCCAGCATGAGGTCGCACGTGTCGTAGTTCATGCTGCGCAGGAAGATGTGGAACGTGCGCCTAAAGCGCATCATGAATGCCCGCACAATGGATTTGTCGAGGTTGTCGCAGGCGGCCATAATGAGGAAGTTGCGGGTGAGCTGGTATGAGTCCACCGACCCCTTGAACCGTCCCTCAAAGCGCTCGTGCCAAACGCAGATGCCGTTCATCGTCATGAAGGTGGCTTCGCATCGCAGGCCGTATTCCACGTCGTCGCATCGCACGAAGAGCGGAAGTGGAAGCCCCTTGCTTCGCACGACGCTTGTGGGAATGCAACAGTACCACCAGGCACCGTATGTGCGCGGTAGCTCGACGTCAGTCGCCTCCACGGCACCCATGCCCTCAACCGTGTCTATAGGCACGCTGCGATTCACGCTGTAGTACATGCCGTCACGCTTTACCGTGGCCACGTCCTCGAAGAGTATGTTCGGGTCCTCCATGTTGAGCATTCCACCCTCAACGAAGGCCTGCGCGTAGCGTTCATTTACGAGACTCAGCAGGTTGTAGGTGCGCTTGAAGCTCTCGGGAAACACCCGCACGTCGTCGTCCATAAGCAGCACGTGCGTGCAATCCGCGTCCAGCGCTGCCATCATTCCCCGCGCAAACCCGCCGGACCCGCCGACGTTGGGGTTGGGAATCACGGTAACGTTGTTGTCGGAGAGCGCCTCCGCGTCCAGCGTGCGGCCGTTGTCCACGACGAAGAGATGGAATTTGTCGCATGCCCCGTCGCTGCCACCAAAGAGCTCGGTGCGTATGGCCTCGATGTTGCGCGTAACGTAGGTCTCCTTGCGAAACGTGGTGGTTGCTATGCCCAGGCGCACTTCGTTGATGGCAGCCTCGTTTACCTGCGTGTACCACGAGCCGCCCCGAAGACGCACCTCTCCCTCGCTTACCAGGGCAAACGAGACGATGTGGGTCCCTTCGGGCACGGGAACGGAAACGTCAGTCATCTGCCAATCGTCGCTCGGCTCGATGCGCGCAAGCGGTGCCGAACCGCGCTCGACCTCTGCAGACCCAGGGCGAAGGCACGTTCCGTACACCGTAGCGGCGTCTCCTCGTAGCTCGAGTCGCAAACAGACGCCGCCAACGTTTGCGTACTGGCGCCATTTGCCAATGCTGAGTGCGTTTAGGTAGGTGGTAAAGTCCACATCGCCGCGTGCGACGAGCTCCCCATCGTTTGCATCGTAGGTGGCGGAGCCGCAAACCGTCCTCACCGCAATCTGAGGATGCTCGGCAAAGAAACCCTCGTCATCGAACACGAGGCTGGCAAGCGTGTGGTCTCTCATATTTGCTCCTTATCGCTTTCGCGCAAGCGTTAGGTTGTGTGCCAAAAAGCGAACGCCGTTGTTGCGCAGCGCCCATGCCGACTCCTGCGCCAGATGCTTGGCGTAGCGCACCTTCGATGGCGCGTGTCCCTCATGTCCGCCAAGCCGAAGCGCTTGCGTTACCACGTCGGGGCTAATGCAGTCTACGCTACGCAGCAGCCTTGGGTCCATACGATGTGCCATGTTCCGCACGTCTTGCGCGAGGCCATGGTCGCTCATAACGCCGTCGCTTAGCATCGTTGACAAGAACCGCAGCCCCACGATTGCGTTCGCGCGCCGAATTCCCTCGTCCCTCACGCCGCGCGCGTCAAGCACGTCCTCGCGATCGTTCCATCGTTCGATCATCATTCTCGAGGTCGCATGGGCGCTCGAAGCGCTAGCGAGGTCCTCGCGATAGCAGTAGTAGGCATCGTCGGTGTACACGATGGAGCGAGCGGCGGCAAGCGTCTCCACGCAAAAGGGATTGTCAACCCAGCCGGCGCCAGGCACCTCTTTCATGCGGATTCGCTCGCGATTCAGGAACTCGCGTGCATAGAGGGCAGACCATATGGCGGGATGGTATTGGATGAGCTGCGGCTCGTCCTCAAGGCGTATGCGCTCGTTTATGCGGTCTATCCTGCCATGCAAATAGCCAAAGGCTCGCATCCCGTCGGCGCCGTCCTCCGACAATATTCGCCAGTAGGCGGACTTTACCACGTCGGGCATCGCGTTTGCCAAGGCAAGGTCAAAGAGCCGGTCGTAGGTGCGCGGAAGCACGTAGTCATCGGGCTCGAGCACAGCCACGTATATTCCGCGCGCCTCGTCGAGGCCACGGTTCACGGTGGCGCCATAGCCTTCGTTGGGCTTGTCAATAACCCGTACGCGGTGGTCTCGTGCCGCATGTGCTCGAAGGACATCCATCGACCCGTCCGTGGACCCGTCGTTGATGGCAATGATCTCCATGTTGCAGGACGCGTTTTGCTCGGCACAGACAAGAGCCTGATCCACAAAGCGCTCCGTGTTGAAGCACGGCACCACAACCGTTACGTCCACGTCGTCTCGTCCCATGCCACTACCTCCCCAGACTGCGGTATGCGGCGCACACCTCGTCGGTGGGACCGATCATGCGTTGCTTGCCCTTCTCGATCCAGCACACACGGTCGCACATGCCCTCAACCATCTCGATGCTGTGGCTTACCAAGAGCACGGTAACGTTGCCCGTGCCGACGAGCTCCTGAATGCGGCGTTGGCACTTCTGTTGGAACAGGAAGTCTCCCACGGCAAGCGTTTCGTCCACGATGAGTATGTCGGGTTCGGTAATGGTGGCGATGGCAAACGCTATGCGTGCGACCATACCCGACGAGTAGTTCTTCAAGGGCATGTCCATGAAGTTCTCGAGCTCGGCGAACTCGATTATGTCGTGCAAGTGCTCGTCAATGAACTCCTTGCGATATCCCAAAAGTGCGCCATTGAGATAGATGTTCTCGCGTGCCGTGAGGTCCAGGTCGAATCCTGCGCCAAGCTCGATGAGGGGCGCGATGGAACCCGTGACGGTGCAGCTGCCCTCGCTTGCGTCCAACACCCCCGCAATGATCTTAAGCATTGTGGACTTGCCGGAGCCGTTTGTCCCCACAAGACCAAACGCCTCGCCGCGACGCACGGTAAACGAGATGTGATCGAGTGCCCTAAATGCCTTGAAGTTGAGTTCGTGGCGTGCGATGGCGATGAAGTACTCCTTGAGGGAGTTGAACTGCTCGGAAGCCATGTTAAACACCATGGACACGTCGTTTACCTCTATGACGGGCTCAACGGAGTCGTCAGGGATTGGCGGACGGGTGAAGATGGGGCCGTCGTCCTCGCCCACGAGTACCCACTCGCCCACGTTCTGCACGGTTCCGTCGGCAGTGCTTATCTGGGCGCTCAGGTAAAAACGCCCATCGTGAGGCGGGAGGAAGTTGAAGTTCGAGAGCTGCTGCTCTGGCGTCTCGCCTCGTTCCAGCCCATCACCACTGCGCCAATTGTAAAGAAAACGAGGCTCTTCGGGCTCGGCCCCCTCAAAGGATATGTTGAGGGCTACGTAACCATCGTTCTCCAATGCCGAGTCGTCTATGCTCGCAATTGCCACCCAAGGGATCGATGCGCTCTTTTGGCTCAAGAAACTCACCCTCCCTAGATGTATAGAATGAACTTGCGCTCGGTCTTTCGGAACACGAGCAGCCCTATGATTAGCATTCCCGCGCCAAAGCCCAGGCAGGTGAGGTTGAGCGCAATCGAAGGCACCTGTTGGTACAGCAGGAGCTCGCGTACGTAGCCCACGAAATGGTACATGGGGTTAAAGCGCTCGAGTGCGAGCATCCATTCGGGCAGGATGCTAACCGGGTAGAAGAGCGGCGTGGCGTACGTCCATGCCGTGAGTACTACCGTCCACAGATGCATGACGTCGCGGAAAAACACCGAGAGCGACGACAAGAGCATGGAAAGCCCGACGCAGAACATGCCTAGGTATACGAGGAAGAGCGGAAGGAGTAGCGCGGTCCACGTGGGATATACGCCCACGGCAAACATAACAATAAGAACGGCGATGAGCGAGAAGGCAAAGTTAAGCATGGCAAACATGACCTTCTCAACGGGAAATACCCAGCGACGAATGCGAACCTTCTTGAGCAGCGAGGCGGCGTCTATGATAGAACGCATGCCTTGACTGGTGGCTTCGCTCATGAGGTTAAAGGTTACGTTTCCAAGGATGATGTATAGCGGATAGCTTGGTATGCCGTCCGACGAGAATCGCATCATGGTCGAGAAGACCGCGGCCATGATAAGCATCATGAGAAGCGGATTCAAAACGCTCCACAACACACCCAAGAAGCTGCGCCGGTACTTGAGCTTAAAGTCGCGGGTGACAAGCTGTCGCAGGATGTAGGCCGACTTCTGACGTTCGGGATACCATGCGGACTGCGTGCCGTCTTGTTCACGTATTGGCTGTTCCAACCTGACTCCACAACAGATTGCATGATTGACGTTTAACTCGCGTTGCATTCTAGCATACGGATTGGCGCATGACTAAAAACCCAAAGAGCGCGCATATGGCAAGGTGAGTCGTTGGTTCGCGCCCGTACGTTTGCCATGCGGCCCGCAGCCCAAGCGCGTGGGCGTTCGGGAAAACGGTAATAAAAAAGGCCGGCTATGCCGACCTGGATAATCTGGCTCCCCGGGCTGGATTCGAACCAGCGACACATGGATTAACAGTCCACTGCGCTACCACTGCGCCACCGGGGAATGGTGTGTTGCGCACGAGTAGATACTTTACCCTATGCAATCGTCTTGTGCAAGGGGTTTTTCTGATCCAGGTTTTGCCGCCTTGCTCCCTTGTGAAAACCCGAACAAACGGAAAAATAGAACCAGGAAAGCGCGAGATTCGCCGCTTGTTTGGCTTTTGCCTGGTCCAAACCCGAACAAACGGCATTTCTCGCGCGAATATCGCGGTTATTTTCGTTTGTTAAGGCGTTTGCGTCCCTGCGGCACCACTAACATACGTGAGCGCTTCCTTAATGAGCTCCTGATCCAACAGGCAGTACTGCACCACAAGGTCGGCCGGGTCTATTGCCGCCGCAACATCCTCTGCCGAAACATAACCGGCGCATGCCATCTCCACCTCTTCCGTTGCGATCCAGGCGCGTACCACCGCTGGCGTTCCTAAGCCGTCCACCTCGGTTTTTCCCTTGCGACATTGCTCGATGTAGCTCACCCAGGCGGCAAGACCCTCTTTTGTTGTAGCGAAGCGAAGGCCAAATCTGGAACATTCCACCTCGCGTGGCTCGGATTTCTTCTTACCAACGCAGGTCCATGGCACCGCGCCTTGATTAAAGTCGTAAGCCGAAACCACTTCTCTTTCGCTTCCCTCCCTGCGCGCTCGGGAGGCTGCTCTCTTTTGCGCCGCCTCTAGGTCGTCCGTAAGGTAGAAACCCTTGCCCAGATCGGCAAAACCCGTGTTGTGCGTGAGGTCGGGCTTGCGTATTGTGCGGTCCGATCCGTGATAGAGCCTAATGGTCTCCATAACAATCCCCTAACCGTAGGTTGTTTATGTAAATAATATCGCGTGCTATTTATTATTGTACTATGTGAGTGTGGAAGTACATACAGAAAGGACGAACGATGAAATCCAAGCTCATTGCTATTGTGGGTGTTGGTTTGCTCGCCGGCTGTGCCTATACGCATCGCCGCGTAATAAAGGCAGCCATGAACCATGAGGAAATGCCCAAGGCTCCCAAATGGCATTTTTGGGTAAAGAAGGAAGACCGCAGGGACTAAAAGCTGACAAGTGACCTGTCCCCTTGTCAGCTCAGTGACTAAAAGTTGACAAGTGACCTGTCCCCTTGTCAGCTTTGTCTGTTATTGTTATCCAGTTTGCCGTGCACTTCAAAAGAAGGGAAATGATATGGGTAGGTTTACAAATCCGCGCGACCTCTACTTTGGCGAGGGCGCACGCCATGAGGTGAAGAACTTCAAGGGCGAGCGCGCGATGATCGTTACGGGCGGTGGCTCGATGCGTCGCGGCGGCTTCCTCGACGAGCTTGAGGCGGACCTCCGTTCTGCTGGTATGGATGTTCAGATTATCGAGGGTGTCGAGTCCGACCCCAGCGTCGAGACGGTTATGAAGGGCGCCGAGGCAATGGCCGAGTTCAAGCCCGACTGGATCGTTGCCCTTGGCGGCGGCTCCCCCATCGATGCGGCCAAGGCCATGTGGATCAAATACGAGTATCCTGAGACCACCTTTGAGGACATGTGCGTGGTGTTCGGCCTGCCCAAGCTGCGCACCAAGGCCAAGTTCTGCGCCATCAGCTCCACGAGTGGCACGGCCACCGAGGTAACGGCCTTCTCGATCATCACGAACTACGAGCAGGGCATCAAGTACCCCATCGCCGACTTCGAGATCACGCCCGACGTCGCCATCGTGGACCCCGAGATTACCTACACCATGCCCGCCAAGCTCTGCGCGCACACCGGCATGGACGCGCTCACCCACGCCATCGAGGCCTATGTCTCCACGGCCGCAAGCCCCTACACCGACGCCAATGCGCTCTATGCGATGCGTGAGATCGTCGAGTGGCTTCCCAAGAGCTACACCGGCGACAAGGAGGCCCGCAAGCACATGCACGACGCGCAGTGCATCGCAGGCATCGCCTTCTCGAGCGGTCTTTTGGGCATCGTGCACTCCATGGCCCACAAGACCGGCGCCGCCTTTAGCGGCGGTCACATCATCCACGGCTGCGCCAACGCAATGTACCTGGGCAAGGTCATCCAGTTCAACGCCAAGGACGAGCGCGCTCGCAGCCGTTACGCCTACATTGCTAAGGAGGTCTTCCACCTGGACGGCGCCACCGAGGACGAGCTCGTGGCCGCCCTCGTGCAGATGATCCGCGACCTCAACGACAAGATCGACGTCCCGCAGGGCATCAAGAACTACGGTCAGGCCGGCGTGAAGGCCGACGCCTCCATCATCGACGAGAAGGAGTTCTTCGAAAAGGCTCCCGAGGTTGCCGTAAACGCCATCGCCGACGCCTGCACCGGCTCCAACCCGCGCCAGCCGACCCCCGAGGAGATGGAGAAACTCCTGGAGTGCGTATACTTCGACAAGGACGTCGACTTCTAAGCGACTCCTAAGCAGACCCTAAATAAGGGACAGTCCCCAAGTTATGGTTACAAACCCAAACTTGGGGACTGTCCCTTATTTAGGGTCTGCTTACTGTGATTTGCGCCGTGCGTGTAGGGACAGGGTGACCAAAGCGATGCCACCGAGCGCCAACGCAATGGGCAATGCGAATGGCAGTGCATCTCCCGTGCTTGCGGTCTTTGAGGTGCTCGTGCCTGTCGATCTGGTCTGAGTAGTGCTCTGAGCAGAGGTACCTGTGGAGCCCGAGGAGCCTGTGCTGGTCCCATCGGTCTTTTTGTCGCCCTGAGACGAGGAGCCTGAGTTATCTGTGCTCGACCCATTCGTATTGTCATCGCCCTGGGACGAGGGGTCTGAGGAGCCTGAGGGGTCTTCGCTCCCCTCCTTGGTCTTGTCGTCGCCCTGAGCCGAGGATCCTGCGCCGCCTGAAGATGCCGTCGCATCCTTTACCGTGAACGCCGCCATGGCATCGTTTCCATCGTCGAACTGGGCGGCAAGCGTATGGTCGCCCACCCCGAGCGTCTCGAGGTACGAGGGATGCAGGGTGACGACCACGCTGCCCGACACGGCATCGTATTCGCCAGCAGCAACTTCGGATCCGTCGACCTTAACGCCCTTGAAATGGGAGTACGTCGTGGAATCATCTGCCGAGCGCTTAAACGTGAGCGTCAGTCCCTCTTTGCTGCCTTTGATCCAGGTGCCACCGCCATTGGTTTGGCGATAGGTGGGCCTTCGTGAGTCGTCGCATTCGGGCCATCCGAGGGCTCGAGGGTGCGAACAACAACCGCGCCTATCTTCAAACCGCAGGCCATTCCTCGAGCTTGACGTTGAATTGGCAGCACCTTATAATTTATTTGTCTTAGGGAATGAGCAGCTTGAATGCTCTGCCTGTTCGGGCCGGGTGGTATCGTTTGCGGAAACCCATTCTTTCCGGATCAGACAGGCGATCGCGGTAGAAACCGGTGCACAACCATTGTGTCTTTCGCATTTCTGTTTCCCTAAGACATCGTAGAAAGGGCTTTATGATGAAAAAACTCACGTTGGCAGACCTAGACCCTAAGATGATGCAGGCTATGTCCGGCATGGAATCGACAAGCGAGATCATTGCCTTCTGCGAATCGGAGGGGTTCGAGATTTCCGAAGAAGGGGCGAACAGAATATTGGCGCAGTTCAAAAAAGTGGATGAGCTGTCGTTGGACGACCTTGGTGCCGTTGCCGGCGGACGGCAAGTCTATCTGAGCAGCTCCTCATGAACGCAGGGAGCCATCACCACTCATGAGCGATTTGATGGAAAAGCTTATAGAACGGGATCGCGCTCTGGCATCCGAACTACCGAACGCCTTTTTGCACGGCGCCCATCTGTCCCTCATGTACGCATTGGGCCATTGCGAAAACAGGCTGAACGAGATGGAAGTCTTTCGCCTCATTCGCGACCACCCGGAGCTCGAGCTGAACGTTCAGACGATTCTTTACCTCTACGACGTGCTTACGTCCGGGACCGAATATGGCGGTCGTGGTTTCAAGAGCAAGCAGATCTACGTCGAGTCAGAGGACTACTTCTACATCACCCTTCCGCCCGAGGAGACTCCCGATGCCATGAGGGCGCTCTGCGCCAGGTATTCCCATCTCAACCATCCTAAGCCGGAGGATTTCGACGACATCTTCCGCTTTCTCCTCGATTTTATCTGCATTCATCCCATGGAGGACGCCAACGGTCGGCTCTCGGTATTTCTCGTGCAACTCCTGCTCCGTAAGGCGGGGCTAGAGGCGGCCCCCTTCCTCCCCTTCGACGCGGTGCTTGGGAAGTTTCACCTGCGGCAGTACCAGCTGCACATTCTTAAGGCTTCCGGTTCCTTCTACGGACAGAAGCCGATCGAATACGACCTGTTCGTCGAATTTGCGAAGGAACTCGTGCTGGAATCCTATGACATTTTAGGAGCGGCCTGCAGGACCTACCCCTTGTAGTTGTAGACGGGGCGGAGGATCCGCTCTATCTCGACCGAATCCCCGATGGTGCTCACGATCGACTCCAAGGGTTTGTAGGCGTCCGGCGCCTCATCCAGGTTGTCCGCGGTCACGGAGCTTGTGTGCACGCCCCTCATGGCCTGCCGATAGGTCTTCATATCGAGCCGTTCCCTGGCCTTCTTGCGACTCAGCATGCGACCCGCACCGTGGGGAGCAGAGAAATTCCACTCCGGGTTTCCCTTTCCGGTCCCGAGGAGGCAGCCGTCCCTGGCATTTATGGGGATCACGACCCTCTGCCCGGGTCTGGCCGCGATGGCCCCGTGCCGAACGACGTTGTCGCTTTGGTCGATGATGTGGTGGCAGATGTCCGTGTAGTCAGCAATGCGATAGCCCATGCGAGAAGCTATGAATTCGGTTATGTGCCTGCGGTTTATCTCGCAAAGCTCCACGAACAGCGCCATGTCGTGCAAAAAGTCCTCCATGTTGTTCCCGTAGATGCACGTATCCTCCAGGCATGCGTTCGCACGCGTCTTTCCCGCCCTTCCGAGTGCCATGTCGAGGTAATAGTCCACGGCTGGGCGCGACAGGCTGCCCAGACCGTTGTGGACGACCAGATAAAAGCGGCCTTCGTCATCTGTGTCCATCTCGATAAAATGATTCCCTCCGCCCAGGCAACCGAGCATGTGGGGCCATTCGTACACATGGCTGATCGCCTTGTAGCAGTTGAGCCTGGTAAAGTCGAAGTCGAAGGCCGGTTCCCAGAAGGCGTTCCTCCCGGCTGGGACCTCATGGCAGACCTCGTCCAGCTTTTTATAGTCGGGCTCTGGCCCCTTCGAGTCGCTCAAAAGGCCCGAGCCAGGAACTTCCAGAGTGGCGCAGGAGACGCCGCAGCCGGATCCGAACTCGATTCCAAGGATGACCGGCTCCCGATGGAGCATGGTAAAGCCGGTGACGGTCCCGTCTCCATTGGCGTGCACGTCCGGCATGATTCGGATGTGCCGGTCTTTGAACAGCTCGTGGTCGCAGAGGGCCTCAAGGCTGCCAGAGGCCTCCCGGTCCATGCCGTCCGTATGGCATAACGCCTCTGCGGCCTTTCCTTTTATCTGGATCATACGGTTCGCTTTCCGAATCGACGACTGACTTCGATTGAGCCATCATGCGCGCAAATGAACGATTACAATGTCGTAATCATACGCTATTTGGAGAGCTCTGTTATGGTCCTACCCGAACTGACCCCGCCCGAGGGCTTCGAACTCGCACAGGCCGTGCTGACCACCTTTGACCTGGACCTTGCGGTCCTAAAGGGCTTTCCAGGGTTCGCCGACGATCCGGGCAAGTTTACGGTCTTCAGGGGCGAGGGCGAGTTTGTCGATTTGCCAACGACGGATCCTGCCAGAGAGTCCGTGCTGGCATCGGTCGTGACCGTGCCGTTTCCAAAGGGGACGGACGGGCGGCCGACGGGATACGCACATGGAAAGATAGCGCTCTTCGATTACGTCCGCGCTGATGAGCATCTCTATCACCTTCTCATAACCAGCGCAAACGTTTCCTCCTACGACAACCTCGAGACGTCTGCGGTCTTTTTGGGTCGCAGTGCGGGCATGGAGCAGATAAAGACGCTGCCGCTGGTGGACTATCTGGGCATCCTGAGCCCTTACGCCAAGGGCCGTCTGGACGCCATCATAGGGAGCCTGCGCGAGGTGCGCTTCGAGCCGCTGTCGGAATATGCCTGCCAGGATTACTCCTTCGCGCCTGTCATTCCGGGAAAGGCGTCGGGGGTGGACCTTCTATCGGGTCCTTTCGACGAGCTCCTTGTGATTTCCCCCTTCATTGACTGCCGAGAATGCCTGTCGCTGGTCGCCGAGGCCAATAGGGACGCGCGCGTGGTCATTCTTTCCCAAACGCCTGTGATCCGGCGCCTGGTAAAGGACGGGCTGGTAGAAGAGACGTCGAGGCTCCCGGTCCGCTTGCATCTGATCCCGCAGGGCAAGGCGCAGACGTACATTCATGCCAAGGTCTACCTGATAAGGACCGGCAAGCGATGGGATCTGCTTACCGGCTCGATGAACCTGACGCCCTTTGCCATGACGAGGAACTTGGAGTTCATGGTCCAGCGCGTCAACCCGCGGGACATCAGCTCGCTTGAGGGTTTCCTGGCGTCGTTCCTTTTGGGCTCCATGTCGCAGAAGACCGTTCGTAGTTGGCTGTCCTCTGACGAGGACCGTCTTGAAAAGACTTCCGCGGCTTTCTGCCGCAGGGCGGCATCGTTGGAGTTGCGTCTGGCCCACCTGGCAGAGACTCTCAAAAGGGAAAGATACTCAGAGGACCAACTCGACCTGATCGCGGAATATCTGCTGTCGCCCCAATCCTCTGTTGACCTTGTCAACTTGCTTCACGGGAACGAGCCGGCATCCCTTGCCGTCCGCCGCCGCAGTGTGGTAAAAGGCAAGTTGAGGGAGACCTACTGGTTCCCGCTAAAGGAAAGGGTGCTTCAAGGCCTCATAAACCGCGCTTTGCATGAGGTGGACGGATGCTTTTCTCCCAGGCTCTATTCCCATGTGCAAGGCAGGGTGATGCAGGGCATCCTTACCGATATAAGGCAGTGCTCGAACTTCGGCGACCTCCACGTATTTAAGACCGACATCAAAGACTACGACGGCTCCATGGATGCGGACGTGCTGTCCGAGGCCCTCCGACGCATGCCGGAGCTGGACCCGTTATGCGTGGACTTCTTGGAGGCGTTCGTCCGTCGGCAGGCGTGCCTGGAGGATGGCGCTGGACTCAGCGACGCCCCAGCGGTGCAGACGGGCAGTCCCCTGTGCGGGTTCTTCGAGAACGTATATCTGCGGGAGACGGACTTTGTGCTGGCCAAAAAGGCCGAGTTTTACGCTCGGTACGCCGACGACATCCTGATCGCCGCCTCCACGCAGGAGGAGCTGGACGGGCTTATCCAAATCCTTACGCAGGAGCTGGACAGAAGGAAGCTCCAGATAAACGAACGCAAGACCCTGCGCCTTGCGCCCGGGAGCTCCTTTAGCTACTTGGGTTGGCATATAAGCGGCAATCGGGTCGACTTCTCTCCCGATACGCTTGCCGAGCTAAGGGCGTCGATCCGCTCCGAAACAAAGAGGCTACTGATAGCCAGCAAAAGGAATCGTCTGCCCGATAAAATGAGACTGTTCCTGGCCACATCTCGTGCGAACCGCCTGATCGACCACTGGGGACTCGCGGACGCCTTTCGCGTCGTTTCCGTCCATGGCGGCCTGCGAGAGATAGACCACATGATGTACGACATGATACGAACGGTGGCCACTGGCAAAACGGGCAGAGGCCGCTACCGCATCCGACACAAGCAGATCCGGGAATGGGGATACAAAAGCCTGGTAAACCGCTATTACCGGTTCATTAAAGCCCAGAAGGCGGGTGTTCCGGAAATCCCACCCGCGACGCCTGGCCGACCCTAAATAAGGGACAGTCCCCAAGTTAGGGTTTTTAAACCCAAACTTGGGGACTGTCCCCTACTTAGGGTTCAGCTTCTCCTAGTCCAGATCCTCGCCGTTGCTGGCGATGACCTTTTTATACCAGTGGTAGCTGTCCTTAAGATAGCGCTTCATCGTACCCTGGCCGTAGTTGTCTGCATCGACGTAAATCTGGCCGTAGCGCTTGGCCATCTCGCCCTCGCCGTTGGACACCATGTCCACACAGCCCCAGTACAGGTAGCCCATCAGGGGAATGCCGTCGAGCTCCACCGCGTCCTTCATGCTCTGGATGTTGGCGCGCATGTAGGCGATGCGGTAGTCGTCGTGCACGGTGTCGTCCACGAACTCGTCGTTCCAGCCAATGCCGCTCTCCACGCACCACAGGTCGCAGTGGTAGCGGTTGTACAGCATGTTGAGCGTTATGCGCTGCGTCTGCGGGTCGGTGGCCCAGCCCCAGGCGTTTGTCTCCAGGTAGGGGTTGGCAACCATGCCGGCAGCGCCGCCGTTGCCCTCGCCAGCCTCGAGGTCGTCTTCGGTATGCGTGGTAATGACGCTCGAGCCGTACAGAGAGAAGCTCAGGTAGTCGCAGGTTCCCTCCTTCAGGATCTCCAGGTCGCCGGGTAGGATGGGAAGCTTCACGCCCTCGCGCTCGTACTCGGCGAGCTTGTACTGCGGATAGAATCCCAGCATCTGCACGTCGGAGCAGAACAGCTTCGTGTCGTTTGCCTTCATAGCGGCAACCTGGTCGGTGGGATCGCAGGTGTAGGCGTATACGGGGCCAGCCGCGAGCATCATGCCAATGCGCAGGTCGGGCCAATACTTGTGGGCCGCGATGACGGTCTTTGCCGAGGCGAGGAACTGGTGGTACGTGGCGTTTGCCACCTGCTGGGGCTTGTCGCCATGGATGAGGCCCGCCGTCACGAACGGCGCTTCCTCTATGCAGTTGATCTCGTTGAAGGTGAGGTAGTACTTTACCAGGCCGTCAAACGCCTCGAAGCAGGTGGTGGCGTACTTCACGAAGCAGTCAACGAGGTAACGGCTCTCGAAGCCGTTGAAGCGGTTCGCGAGGCTCAGGGGGTTCTCGTAGTGGTCGAGCGTCACCAGCGGCTCGATGTCGTACTTGCGGCACTCCTCGAACACGCTTCGATAGAAGTCGATGCCCGCCTGGTTTGGTTCGGGATCGTCCCCATTGGGGAAGATGCGGCTCCATTTGAGCGAGAAGCGCAGGCAGTTGAAGCCCTCCTCGGCGCACAGGCGGATGTCCTCCTTGTAGTGATGGTAGAAATCGGAGGCAATGTGGCTGGGATAGTAGATGTCGGGATCGTCCACCAGGCACACCTGAGCGCCCTCGGGCAGATTGCGCACGGGGCTGTGGAAGCACAGCGGCAGCTTGTCGATCGTGCCGTCCGGCATCTTAAACGTTACCTGACGTGGCACCTTGTGCGCGCCATTGGTCATGCAGTCTGCCGTAGACAGGCCCGCTCCCCCTTCGAACACACCACCCTCATACTGGTTGGAAGCTGTTGCTCCACCCCAAAAGAAGTCCTTGCTAAAAGGCATTCTTGCTCCTCTCGCTTCATAACTGCAACGGTCTTATAATACGCCACGGGTATGGTGCGTTTGACTTTGGTCGCGCGGAACGGTAGGTATTCGGTCCTCGGGGGTTTGTGGACTCTTGCGGATTGGGAATTTATGAGCGGGGAAAGTGGATGGATGCCAAGAGACGAACCGAGCTACTTGAAAATCTTGTGCACAAGCTGGAGGACGAACGGGGACAAAAGGCAACCGAAATCGTGAACACCGACGATCTTTGGCTGCAGTTTAGGGCGCTCGTGAACACGCGTCCGCCATGGCCAGCGAACGAGGCGTTCCTATTTGCCCAAGATGAGCTCTTGCAGGGCATGATTGCCGAGTCCGGCGTGCACAGCATAGACGAGGCCCGCGCTTGTCCCAACGACCAGCGCCTCCGCCTGTGGCGTGGCGACATTACCACCCTTGCGGCCGACGCGATCGTAAACGCCGCAAACTCGCAGATGCTCGGATGCTGGGCTCCGCTGCACTACTGCATAGACAATGCCATCCACACGTTTGCGGGCGTCCAGCTGCGCCTGGAGTGCGCGCGCATTATGGAGGCGCAGGGACACGAGGAGCCAACCGGCAGGGCAAAGGTCACCCCCGCCTACAACCTGCCTGCCAAACGGGTGATCCACACCGTCGGGCCCATCGCAAACGGGATGCCCACGGCGAGACATCGCGTTGAGCTGGCCTCAAGCTATGTGAGCTGCCTGGACGCAGCCGCCGCAGAGGGACTCGGCTCCATCGCCTTTTGCTGCATCAGCACCGGGGTCTTTGGCTTCCCGCAAAGGGAGGCGGCGCAGATTGCCGTGCGCACCGTACGCAAGTGGCTCGACGACAACCAGTCGGGCATCGTGGTGGCGTTCAACGTCTTCCTGGAGGCGGATGAGGCTATCTATGCCGAGCTGCTGGGACTTTAGCAAGCGTTGAGGCCAATCTCTGCGGCCAGGGTTAGCCAAGCTCGTCGAGCATCTGCTGGGCGTTGTCCTTCGCCTTGACCTTGCCAAAGGCACGCACGATGGTTCCCTCCTCGTCGATGAGGTAGGTGCTGCGCACGATTCGCCGTGTGGTCCTGCCCGTCTTCGTTACGCCCTCAACCACGACGCCATAAGCCTCGAGGACCTCCATCGAAGGATCGGAGAGCAGCGTAAACGGCAAACCGTACTTTTCCTCAAAGCGTTTATGCGACGCGACGGTGTCCTTGCTTACGCCTACTACCACGGCGCCCTTCTCCTGGAACTGCGGATACAGGTCGCCAAACGAGCAGGCTTGGCTGGTGCATCCGCTCGTCATGTCCTTGGGATAGAAGTACAGCACGACCTTTTGGCCACGGTACTCCGCCAAACTGTGGGCTTCACCGTTCTGGTCGGACAGGGTAAACTCGGGCGCCTTGGTTCCGACTTCGAGCATTTTGGCCTCCTCGAAAGCGAATTGTTGCATTGAACCTTGCTTCATCGTATCAGCATTTGCATGTGGCAGTACCCCACACCCGAATAAACGGTAATAGCGATCTCAAATTCATGCAATATTGCCGTTTGTTCGGGTTTGGATTGCCCCAAACCCGAACAAACGGCGAATATTAATCGATAATCGACCCAATTCAACGTTTGTTCGGTTTTTTGAACGAATTTTAGGAGGCCGAAGGGCTGAAAACCCGAACAAACGGGATTTTTCGCCCGAGATTTCCGGATAATTCCGTTTGTTCGGGTTTTAGATTTTCCAAACCCGAATAAGTGGCAAAAAACGCAGAATTCGATTCGATTTTGCCGTTTATTCGGGTTTTGTGTAGGCCTTCTCGAGCCCAGCGCGCATTTTGCGTCAGATGCTCCACCTTTGCGGCTCTGGTTCGCATGTGCTGGGCCTAAGGCACAACCAGGGCGTCCTTTCGCGCGTGTTCGTGCGCCGTCCCATCCACCTTAACTTGTAGCGCGTGTTTTTGTTTGCCCTATTCGGCCACGATCTGCGGAGACGCTATGAGAAGGTCGCAGGTCAAGGTCTCGCTCGCACCATCGCATGCAAGCGTCACCGACCCGAGGCGACTCGCGCCGTCCACCCTCTCCACGCGTGTGCCACATTGTAGGGGGATCCCACGTTGCGCGAGCTCGTGGACGAGCTCGGGCGAGCCCACGGGTTCGTCGCCAGCCTCAACGACACGCTCGATGCAAACGCCGGCATCCGCCAGCTCCAGCGTCGTGCGTAGCGCGAGGTCATGCGTTCCCCAAACGACGGCCTTTCGCCCGGGCAGGCAACCCGTCGTGCCAAAGAGCCCGAGCGCCAGGAGACAAGAGCATACGCCCGCAGGCCTCGTACCGACGATGTCCAGCGCGCCCCAGCCAATCTCGCGCATCCCGCGCTCGTCGAGGTCTGCGCGCGCCTGGCGCGCAAGTTCGCCGCATCGCTTGGCGTGTGGCGCTAGCTCCTCCGAGCGCTGCTCATCCGCGCACTTGTCTACGACCAGGCTAGAGCCGCAGAAGCGCTTTTGCACGTCGGATGCCGCAACGCCAAGCTCGCGCTCCATTATCTGCAGGATGCGCGCGGTGCAGCGTCCCCCGTGGCACGGTCCCATGGTTGCGCCGGTGCGCCACTTGAGGGCGTCGAGCGACCGTACGGGAAGCGCGCGGTGCAGCGCGTCCACGAGCTCCCCCTCACTCACGTGGCAGCACTTGCACACGGGCACGCCATACAGGGGGTTTTGGTCGACGAGCTCCCGTACGCTCGCCTCGTCCATCATCGCGAGCAGCGGGGCGGGAATGCGCACGGGGTCGAAGCTCGCGTTCTCCTTGGCGCCAAGGCGTTCGGCCACCATGCGGGCAAGGTCGGTTGCGATGGCGGGCGCGCAGGTAAGCCCTGGCGAGTCGATGCAGGCCGCGTTGAAGAAGCCGGGCGCGTCGGGCGCCTCCCCCACCACGAAGTCGTCCGCCCCCGACGTGTCCTTTGCGCGAAGGCCGGCGTAGGTGGCGATGACCTGCTCCGTCGTGGCCTCGGGCCACGTTCGACGCGAGCGCTCGAGCACCTCGCGCTGGCCTTCCTCGGAGGTCGCGAGGTCGTCCTTGTCTTCTACCGGCGTCGCGTTGGGACCCACGAAGATGTTGCCAAAGATTACCGGCGACACGAGCACGCCCTTGCCGGCGGCACTGGGCGCCTGGAACACGCTGCGCCTGAACGTGCCGGCGAGCGCGTTATGATAGAGCAGGTACTCGCCCTTGACGGGCCGTATGTGGATCTTGCGCTCGCTCACCAGGTTGTTCATCTCGTCGGCGTGGACGCCCGCGCAGTTGACGACGGCGCGGGCGGCGATGCCGCGCCCGTCCCCGGCCGTTACCACGAAGCCATCCGCGTCTCGCGATATGCCAACCACGCGCGCGTCGAACTCAAACTCGACGCCGTTGGATGCGGCGTTTTCGGCCGCGCCATAGGTGAGGCCATACGGGTCGCAGATGCCGCTCGTCGGCACGCTCAGCGCTGCGATTGCGTCTGGCGACACGTTGGGCTCCATAGCGCGCAGCTCGTCCGCCTCCACGATGCAGACGCCCTTCACCCCGTTGGCCACGGCCCGCCTCGCAAGCTCGTCGAGCGTCTGGCGCTCGCCCTCGTCAAACGCTAGCACGAGCGCGCCGTTTCGATAGAAGCCAAAGCCCAGCTCACGCTGCCATTGCTCGAAGAGCGCGGAGCCGGCCACGTTGTACTTGGCCTTGAGCGTGCCGGGCAGCGGGTCGTAGCCGGCATGCACGATGCCCGAGTTCGCCCTCGTCGCGCCGCACGCAAGGTCCAGCCCTGCCTCCAGCACGAGGATTCGCAGGTCAAAGCGCGCGAGCTCGCGTGCCGTCGCTGCGCCCACGACGCCAGCGCCTATAACCACCACATCGTATTGAGCTTGCATGGTCTTCTCCCAACTATGACAAGGGGACAGGTCACTTGTCAGCTTTTCCTGCCGAGTATGACAAGGGGACAGGTCACTTGTCAGCTTTTCCTGCCGAGTATGACAAGGGGACAGGTCGCTTGTCAGCTTTATTACCCCCTCAGTATACCCTCCCGCAACGCGTCACATGCGGTAGTACATCACGGCGATTTGCGTGCGGTTCCTCAGGTTGAGCTTTTGCAGGATGGCGCTGATGTGGTTCCGCACCGTACCCTCACCCATGTACAGCTTTGCCGCGATCTCGCGGTTGTCCAACCCCTGCGCCACGAGCTCGACCACCTCCGTCTCGCGATCGGTAAGTCCCAGCTTGGCAAAGCTCTCCCTTGCGGCATGCGAGTCGGATGCCTGCGCGATGTGGCCTACCACCTCGTCGCCAAGTACGTTCTGTCCAGCATGGACGGCACGGATGGCAGGCGCGATGTCGGTGACGTTCTGCTTGATGAGATAGCCCTTTGCCCCCATGTGCAGCGCGCGCACGATGTAGTCGTCGTCGGCGAACGTGGTAAGAAACACCACACGCGCATCCACGTGTTTGGCAATGATGGACTCGGCGGCGCTCAGGCCGTCGCTGCCGGCCATCTGTATGTCCAAAAGCAGCACGTCGGGCGCATGCTTGTCAAACAGCTCGATCGCCTCCGCGCCGCTCGTGCCCACCGCGACGACCTCGATGTCCTCCTGAGCGTCCAGTATGGTTTGAAGCGATGCGCACACAAACGGATCGTCGTCTACCACTATTACGCGAATCATTCCTTACTCCCCTATCCCCATGTGCGCCTTCCAGCAGCATCATGCCCCAACGTTAGCGCGGAACGCTCGCAAACACGCGAAAGCCGTCCCGGTATTCCGTGCGCAGCGTGCCTCCCAAGGCGCGCACGCGATCGTCCATCGCCTGCAGTCCCATGCCGGACCCTGCCGACGAACTCTTTACCCCGCCCGAGCCATTGTCTTGGACGACGAGCTGGAACAGGCCGGGATATTCCCGCACCTGCACC
>JAFWKQ010000099.1 GCA_017545665.1 Atopobiaceae bacterium | reverse complement strand
CTCGTGTTCCACGCTGCGATTGCCTCGGCTTCGGTGTCCCAACGACTAGACTTAGCTAGGCAGTATGGGTTGCGGCATTTAACATCGTATTCTTCATTGTTGTATGTAAAAACATCCGCTTCGCCGCCGCAGAACGGGCAGGGCAGCAACTCGGACTTACTCGAACCTACTCGTACCTCGCTCATGCCATCATCCCCCTGATTTCCTCGGCATACTTGGCGGCGATCTCTTCTCGGCTCATGCTGGTGAGCGCGTAGTCGCGGATAGCGTCGGAGATTGCATCCTCGATGGTGAGGTGCTTGACGTGGCGCGTCTGCCCGGCTCCTATCGAGTCGCACGTCTCCACGTCGCAAACCTCCCAGCCGCAGGCCGTCACCTCCATGCTGCCGACCTCGAACCGCTCGCCGTCCCACTTGCTGCCAGGTGCGCCCATCAGCGTGTCGCCGATGTGGATGGGCACGCCGTCGACGTCCACGGGCGCCAGGATGTAGCGTTCGCCGATTTCGTCCTCGATTTCGCTCACCATGTCCGCCACCCACGGGTAGTTCTCGGGTGTCATGTAGCGGCTCTTGTATTTTTCGATCGCTTTCAGCATCTCGTCACACCTCCCATGTTCTTCTTGATTTCTGCGGCAATGCCGCGAAGCTCGTCTAAGGCATCTGCAAGCGTCACCACGGCCTGCTTCTGGTTCTTCTTGAGTAGATGGCGCATCACGAACTCAACAGCGCCGTCAAGACGCGTGAAATAGTTCCCAGTCGCGACCCACTCGACCGATTTCGTGCCGTCCTTCTTCGCGACCTCGCGCAGGTTCCATACCTGCCAGTTGAGCGAGTCGAGCGCCCTTACCTCGTAATCTTCGGTAACTCGAATGTCCATGCTCATACCTCCTAACCCCAATTGGTGTAGTAGTCGGTGATTCCGTCAGCGCATCCGCAATCCAGCACGATGCACTCGCCTTTGGAACCTTGAAAGACCGTCCCCTGCTCCATGTCTGACGCAGCCACGACGTAATAACCTTCCTCGGTGCGCCAGAATCCCTCGTCATCCAGCGTCCACTCGGGAGTGCGGTAGTGGTAGAGCACGTTTGACGAGTAATACGTCTCGGTGCGCCCGTCATGGTAGTTCACACCCGTGAAGGTGTTGAGTCCGTCGCTAACGCCGTAAGCAGCCGATAAAGCGTCGTTAGCGGGTACGTAGTAGGCTGTAACGCCACTTTCATACCATTGCTGGTATTCTTCTGCCCAATCGGAATCTGCCGCCACTTGTCGGCTTTCCTCGATTGCCCTCAATTGCTGGTAGCGGATTTCCTCGTCCATCGGAGCTGTAGACGGTACTGGCAAGTCGTTCACTTCCGCAAATTCCTCTGGCTCGGAAGTGATCGCCGCGCAGAGCAGCAGAGTCAATGCAGCGCTAATCATGGCAACCTCCCGAACAGCTCATCGATTTTCGCGTCCGTCTCCTTGAAGAACCGCTGAATGTCGGCGAGTGCATCCATCGCCTCTTCCAGGTGCTTGTCCACCTCTTCCAAAGCAACAAGCGCATCCTCTTTCTCGGATGCCAGCCTGTCGTTTTCTTCGGCGAGATACGTAATCTCAGGCTTGTAATATGTCATTTCTTGATTTCCTTCCACTTGAAGAACCGAGGCTTGTACGGCTTGACTTTCTCCCGACGTGGGAATTTCTCCAAGCACATCGTTGCCGGCTCGAAGTAACCCCTGAGTCTGTCGCACCAGTAAGTCTCGTCTGTGTGAAACTTCCTTTTTCGTTGCAACACCTCGAAGGATGCGCACCCATCGCAGTAGGTGCCTTTGGTTTTCTGCGAGGTGTTGCGCACTAGAACCCTCAACCTGTCGTCCATCACCATCGCCACAACCTCTGCCAGCCGTCCATTTCCAGCGCATCCTGGTACTTGGTTGGCTCTTCGGTTTCGAGGTATTCCCATTCCTCGCCATACCTCAAATGCAGCCTGTGCTGATGGAGTTTGCCGTGACAGCCTGATGCGTTTCCGAGTCCGCAAACATTTACGGTTGGGCCATCCTTGCCGCCACGAGAGCGAGGGACGATGTGGTGCTTCTGAGTTGCAATCCTTCCGCAGAACGGGCACCACATGGAGTCGATTGAGGGTGCGCACATCAGTGCTTTGTCCAGTTCGTTCAAAGCGCCCCCTTACTTACTTAATCGTTTTTTATTT
>JAFWKQ010000098.1 GCA_017545665.1 Atopobiaceae bacterium | reverse complement strand
GCCCTTTATCCCATATTCGCGTCTAAAGGAAAAGGGCGCGGCCACTGCGCGAGAAGTGGCGGAAAGAATATATGAGGAGCGACATGCAGATCAAGCAAATGTTCGAGCGCGACATCGACCGCGAGATCAACGGTGTCATCAGCGTAAGCGACGAGCGCTCGATGCACCAGGAGCTCGAGGAGTACGTCGTGACGCGCGAGCTTCAGCGCCACTTCGCGAACTTCTTCGAGGCGTATGAGCGCGGGCTCGACAACCCCCAGCGCAACACCGGCGTGTGGATCCAGGGCTACTTCGGCAGCGGCAAATCGCACTTCCTCAAGATGCTGAGCTACCTCCTCGAGAACCGCGAGGTCGACGGCAGACGGGCCGTCGAGTACTTCGACGGCAAGTTCGAGGACCCGATGACCTACGCGAAGGTGCGCCGCGCGGCCGATGTCACGGCAGAGACGATACTCTTCAACATCGACGAGCTGGGCGGCGGCTACAAGGAAGGCGACACCGCCGAGACCGCCGTCCTGCGGTCAATCGCGCGCGCCTTCTACGAGCACCTCGGCTTCTACGGGCGCGACTACAAACTGGCCCGGTTCGAGAAGATGATCGACGACCGGGGCAAGACCGACGAGTTCAGGAACGCTTACGAGCAGATCACCGGCGAGGATTGGCTGGAAAGCAGGGAGACGTACGACTTCTACAGCCAGGAAATCGCCGAGGCGGCGAACAGGGCCTGCGGGCTCTCGATGCAGTCGATCACGGACTGGGCCGACAGCACCGAATCCGTCACCGTGGATTTCGTCGAGCTCGTGGGCGACATCGACGAGTACGCTCGCAGGCGCGAGGCCGAGTGCGGCGGCAAATTCCGCCTGCTGTTCATGGTCGACGAGATGGGCCAGTACCTCAACGGCGACGTCTCGCGCATGCTCAACCTCCAGACGCTCGTGGAGCAGTTCTGCAGCAGGTGCGGCGGGCGCGTGTGGATGGTGGTCACCAGCCAGGAGGCCATCGACGAGATGATGAGCGTGGTCTCCATGGACTTCTCGAAGATCCAGGGACGCTTCGCGACAAGGCTGTCCCTCTCCTCGTCGAGCGTGGACGAGGTTATCAAGAAGCGCGTGCTCGACAAGAAGGACGAGGCGGAAGGGCTCCTCGAGGCCGAATTCTCCGCAAAGTCAGCGGTGCTTAAAAACCTGTTCGCCTTCGAGGACTCGCGCGGCGACCTCAGGGGGTACTCCGGAGTCTCGGAGTTCGTCGAGAGCTTCCCGTTCGTCGGATATCAGTTCACGCTCATGCCCGACGTGCTCAAGGAGATTCGCAAGCACGGCTACCAGGGCAAGAGCCTCTCAACTGGCGAGCGCAGCATGCTCGCTTGCTACCAGGAAGCCGCCAAGGCGGTCGAGAATGGGTCCGAGGGCAGCCTCGTGCCGTTCTGGCGATTCTACGACACGCTCGAGAAGGAGCTCGACCACGGCATCAAGCAGGTGTTCGAACGGGCGCGGAAGGCCGCCACTGACAGTTACTCTTTGCAGCCGCAGGACATCGAGGTCCTGAAGGTGCTCTACCTGATCAACTACATCACCGACATCAAGCCCACCGTGGGCAACATCGCGATCCTCCTTGTCGACGACATCGACGTCGACAAGATCATGCTGCGCGAGCGAGTCAAGGACAGCCTCGATAGGCTCGTGCGCGAGAACTACGTGTCGCGCAACGGCGAGCGCTACAGCTTCCTCACCGACGAGGAGCAGGACGTCGCCCGCGAGATACGCGAGGTGCAGGTCGACCCGTCGAGCGTCATCGAGGAGATCAAGAAGATCGTGTTCGACGGCATCTACAAGGATCGAAAGCACCGCAAGGGAGCCAACGACTTCCCGTTCGATCGGTACGTGGACGGCACCATCTACGGGCAGGGCCAAAACGGCATGCGCCTGAACCTGATAACCCTCGCAAACGAGGAGCTCGCCGACGCGTCGGACGCGGTCCTGGACATGAAGTCGAGCGAGCAGGCGCTGCTGGTCCTCGACACCGCGAACGACTACTGGGAGGTGCTCTACAACGCGGCGCGCATCCAGAAGTACGTGCGCACACAGAACATACAGGCTCTCTCCCAGCGCAAGCGGGCGATCATCCAGGCGAAGCAGGAGGAGGCGAACACCAACCGCAAGGAGGCGGTCGACCTCATCTCCGAGGCGATTGTGAAAGGCCGCGTCTCGGTGGACGGGCGCACCGTGCAGGTGCCCGCCGCCAACGCGAAACAGAAGATCGACGGGGTGCTCGACGAGCTCGTCGGGTGCACCTTCACCAAGGCATCCCTCATCGACTCACCGCTCGACAATGACGGCCAGCTCCGCGACGTGCTGGGCGGCACGCCCCAACAGGCCAACCTTGACGGCGAGATGCCGAACGCGGGCGCCGTGAAAGCCATGTCGGATTACCTGGAATCCCGCGCCCGCACCCACCAGCCTACGAGCATGGGCGATGTGCAGCGGCATTTCCAGGCAAGGCCGTTCGGTTGGCGGGAGATCGACGTCGCCGCCGTGGTGGCAGCGCTTATAGCGGCCCAGCAGGCCACGCTCACGTACGGAGGGATCCAAGTGACTCCGCGCGACAGGAAGATGGTCGACTACCTGCGGAAGGCCTCGGAGATCGACAAGGCGACGATCAGGAAGCGCACGGCGATGCCCGCAGCGATAACGTCGGGCGCGAAGGCACTGCTGCGGGAGATCGACGGCGCCGTTCAGGTCCCGAGCGACGAGGACGGCCTCATCAAGGCCGTGGCGGAATGCCTGGAGGAGCGGCAGGAGCGTTACGAAGGCATGCTCAGGTCGGGCTACGGGCTGGGAAGGAAGTACCCCGGAAGGGGCAGCGTCGAGGAGTCGGTCCGCTTATGCAAGACGGTGCTCGGCCAACGCGCCGACAACGAGGCGTTCCTGCGCGAGTTCGTCAAGAGGAGGGACGCTATCCTGGACAACGCCGAAGACCTCGAGACCGTCGAGAACTTCTTCCGCACGAACCAGAAGGGCATCTTCGACGAAGCGATAAAGGCCGTCGCGCTCATGAGGGACGAGGCCGTCTACGTCGAGGGCGATGCGGGAGTCGGCGACGCCCTGTCCCAGATCGGCGAGATCCTGGCGATGGAGAAGCCCTACCGAAGGATCCAGGAGCTGCCCGCGCTCGTGCAGGCCGCCCGGAAAGCCTACGACAGGCTGGTGGCCGCTAAGCACGACGACATGCTCCGGCAGCTGCAGAGCTCGCTCGACGAAATCGAATCCTACGCAGACAGAGAGGGGTCCGCCGCGGCGGCTCAGGTCGGCCACATCGTCCAGGAGGCCAAGCAGGCGGCGCTCGCCAAGCGGGATTCCATACATTCGGCCGAGACGTGCACGAAGCTGGACTCCATAAGCGCCCAGGTCGACGCGTGGCGCGTCTCGCAACTTGCGAGGATCGATTCCGCGGTAGCCTCCGCAAGGGCCACCCAGAACCCTCCGACTCCTCCGGACGGCAAGACGCCTCCGGATCCAGTGAAACCGAAACGGAGGACCAAGGTTGTGAACAGGGCGCAGGCCCTGCCGTCGGAGGTCCTGCGCAGCGAGGAGGACATCGACGCCTACCTCGCCAAGGTCAAGGGCCGTTTGCTGGAGGCGCTCGACGACGACGAGGCCGACGGAATCCGGCTCGGCTAGGAAGGATCTAGAATGGCAACGCTCATAGCGGACAAGTACGCGGCCTGGGAGGCGGAGTGCGAGGAGCGCTTCAACCGCCTCAAGGCCAACGAGGAGGAGCTCAACCGGATCTTCGCCGAGATCTACGACATGGTCGGCGAGGTGCCCATCGAGGTCGAGGACAAGTACGTCAGCGTACGCAAGGCCGACCTCCAACGCGAGATCAGGAGCCTGCTCAGTTACGCCGTCGGATGCATGATGGGACGCTACTCGCTCGACGAGGACGGCCTGATCCTCGCGGACCAGGGCGCGACGCGAGCCGACTACCTGGCGCGGATCCCAAACCCGACCTACATGCCCGACGACGACGCCATCATCCCCATCACCGACGAGGACTACTTCGGCGACGACGACATCGTCGCCCACGCCGTCGAGTTCTTCAAGGCCGCCTACGGGGAAGAAACCCTCGAGGAGAACCTGCGCTATGTCGCGGACGCCCTCGGCGGCGAGGGCAAGCCCGCCCGCGAGGTGATCCGCGAATACTTCCTGAAGGACTTCTACAAGGACCACCTCCAGGTGTACAAGAAGCGCCCGATCTACTGGATGTTCGACTCGGGCAAGAAGAACGGCTTCAAATGCCTCATCTACATGCACCGGTACACCCCCGACATGCTCGCGCGCATCAGGACCGACTACGTGCACGAGCAGCAGGAGCGCTACCGCACGCAGATCGCCAACGTCGAGGGGCAGATAGGCTCCGCCTCAAAAGGGCAGCTCGTCGCGCTTCAGAAGCGCCTGAAGAAGCTCCAGGAACAGCTCAAGGAGACGAGCGAGTTCGAGGAGCGCATACACCATCTCGCCGACCAGATGATCGCCATCGACCTCGACGACGGCGTCAAGGTCAACTACGCCAAGTTCGAGGGCGTCCTCGCCAAGATCAAGTAAAGGTGCAAACGATGAACGACTCCGCTATCAAGAACTACGCAACATGGGCGCGCCGCGAGCTCATATCGCAAGTCCAGAGGCGCTGCGCGCGCTACGGTATCCTCGAGCAGGGCAGTCCGGACGCGAAGGCCGACGCCATAGACGGGCGCGTGCTCACGGCCCAAGAGAAGTCCCAGCGCGCCAAGCTGCTTTCGCTTGTCGCCGCCGACGGCTGGCAGGAACTTGTCGAGCGTGCTGCGTACACGTGGTTCAACCGCCTGCTCGCCATCCGCTTCATGGAGGTCAACGACCGGCTCCCCAGCCACGTGCGGGTGCTCTCGGCCGCCGACGGGACCTTCGCGCCCCAGGCGCTCCACGAGGCAATGGACCTGCCGCTCGACGCGTTGGACCGGGAGGAGGCCGCCCGGCTCGTGCAGGCCGGCGACGACGAGGCGCTCTTCCGCTTGGTTTTCCTTGCGCAATGCGACGAGCTCGCCGACTGCATGCCGGCCGTATTCTCGCATATCGGCGGTGCCATGGAGCTCCTGCTCCCCGACAGCCTCCTGAGGGCTGGCGGCGTCGTCGAGCAGCTCGTCACCGCGATACCGGAGGACGACTGGCGCGAGGGCGTCGAAATCGTGGGCTGGATGTACCAGTACTACGTGTCCGAGCGCAAGGACGAGGTGTTCGCCGGGTTCAAGAAGGGCAAGAAGGCCGAACGCGGGAGCATCGCCCCCGCCACGCAGCTGTTCACCCCCAACTGGATCGTGCGCTACCTCACGGAAAACTCGCTTGGTCGCCTGTGGGTGCTCAACCACCTGGAATCGGAGCTGCCCCAGGAGATGCCGTACTTCGTGAAACCCGACGAGGATCACGAGACCGGGTTCAGGCGCGTTTCCTCGCCGGAGGAGATCACCGTCGTCGACCCGGCGTGCGGTTCTGGGCACATCCTCGTCTATGCGTTCGAGCTGCTCGCGAAGATGTACGCTGAAGCGGGTTACGCGCCGCGCGACGCCGCCAGGCTCATTGTGGAGAAGAACCTCACGGGGATGGAGATCGATCCGCGCGCCGCAGCGATGGCGTCGTTCGCCGTGACGATGAAGGCGTGCGAGGTCGATTCGCGCTTCCTGCGAAGGGGTGTCTCGCCGAGGATCACCGTGCTCGAGCGCGTGGAGCTCGAGAGCGAGGAGCTCGACCTGTGCCCGAACATGCTCAAGCGACGCGAGCTTGTCGATGCCGCCGCTCACTTGGACGAGTGCGGCTCGCTGCTGAGGCCGACGGAGGACGACCTGGCCGCCATCGAAGGGGACCTGGCGTCCCTTGCGGGCGGCGGCACGGTTTTCGCGTCGGGCGCGCGCGAGAAACTGGCGCGGTTAAGGGCCGAGCTCGAACCGCTCGCGCGGCGCTATGACGTCGTGGTCGCCAACCCACCTTACATGGGGTCCGGCAACATGAACAAGTGGCTCGGCGGCTGGACGAAGGACAACTATGCCGCAACCTGCAAGGATCTCTGCACATGCTTTATTGCGCGCGGAATGAATTTGGCGAAGGAGTCAGGCTACGAGTCGCTAATCACTTCAGACACGTGCATGTACATCTCGTCTTTCGAGAAGATGCGCAAGGAGATTATCAATCGAACCTCGATAATCACGTTTATCGACACGCGTGGGACGAATGCTCATCCCGACGTTTTCGACGCGAATGCAGGCTGGGTGCTTTGGAATGCGACGGCCGATGGAATCCATGGCTCATATTTCAAGCTGAATCATCCAATTGTCGAGAAAGAAGCACGGCTCTTGGAGGCCCTTGCAAACCCCGATTGTGGATGGTTCTACCTCGTAAAATCTACTGCGTTCAATGCTATTCCTGGGAGTCCGATTGCATACTGGGCAAGCAGCCAACAAATTCGAGTGTTCGAAAACCCTTCTGCAAAAAGATGGGGCGCATCTTCAAAGGGCATAATAACTGGGAAGAACGACCTTTTTCTTAGAATGTGGCACGAGGTGTCAACACGTAATATCGAGTTTTTTGCAACCAACGCTGAGGACGCAACGGTGTCCGAGAGACGTTGGTATCCCTGTCGAAAAGGTGGTTCCTTTCGTAAATGGTACGGAAATCATGAATACGTAATTGACTGGTACAAAGATGGGTTTCATGTACTTGGGCTCGCCGAGGTCGAGGGGCGCAATTGCCAAGGGTACTTAAAAGAATGGGAGTTTAAGCCATCGATATCCTGGACAAGCATCTCTTCTGGAGCGCCTGCCTTCCGCTTGGGATATAACGATTTAGCAGAATCTGCTGGCATGTTCTTCATTCCTGATGACGTGCAACATGTAAGATGGTTGCTAGGCTGCTTCAATTCAAGCGTCACCACGAAGCTGCTTGAAATCCTAGCTCCGACCTTGAACTTTACAGCTGGTTCAATAGAATCGCTTCCCATTGTTTCCCCTAATCACAGTCTTGAATGCGCGATTGTTGAAACCGTGAATTCCTGTATAGACACTGCAAAACTAGACTGGGACTCTTTCGAAGTGTCATGGGGTTTCGAGAAGCACCCCCTTGTTTAAATGAGTGGGTGTCTTCGAAATTTCCATCCCTGTTCAAAGG
>JAFWKQ010000097.1 GCA_017545665.1 Atopobiaceae bacterium | reverse complement strand
CGCGCTGTTCTGCGAACGCCGCTATGATACCGTGTTCACTTTTCACAACGGCGCGGATTCCTACTATTCTGTGCGCGGATTCAGAGGGTATATTCTTGTCTGAGTACCGGACTCAATGATAAAAAACACTGCGATTTCTTGTACTGGAAAAGCGACAAATTCCAGCTTGTCGACATGTTCCCACAAACGTCTAATGGGCAAAAACCGGTGGATATGTTCCTGGAGGCATAAGTGCGAACAGGCGGAATCGTGGATATGTTCCTGACCGCGATTTTGCGAACAGGCACGAAGAATGACTATCTATTTCGTTTTCTCGTGCCACGTCGAGACGGTGGTTCTGCTTGCCAAAAAGGGCTGAAGAACGCATACCCGCGCGTACTTCTCGGTGCCACGTCTCCCGCCGGGTCCACTTTTCCGCCCGCAGCTTCCCTTACCGGGTACACTTTTCGGTCGTTTGTGTACCCGGTAAGGACGTTTGCGGACCGAAAAGTGGACCCGGCCCCTCTCGGCCCCTGGAAGAGTGTGCACGGCACCGTCGTTTGCGGGCCGAAAAGTGGACCCAGCCCCTCCCTCGGGGCCGTGCTCACAAATCGGGCCGCAAGATGATCGGCCTGGGTCAACGCTTTCCTTTAGGGGCTTTCAAACCGGTTTTCCTGGAATCGTACGACCAGCATCACATGTGGCTCAACTCAAAGGCGCTGGAAATGGCGGGAATCACAAAGGAAACGCCGGATCCGCACATGGGACGCGGTTCAGAGAGCTGGGCATTACCGCGAACTTCACGCCGCACTGGCATGGTGGCAACGATTACGGAACCGCCGAGCAAAACGCCAAGCTCCTGGGCGCAAGGCGTGCGGAAAACCTATTCAGGGCCAAATCCATGATGGACTCTGGGGCAAATGTGACCTTCTCTTCTGACGAAGTCACCCTGCAACTGTTGGATAGATGGAATCCTTTTCTTGGAATTGAGATCGGCCATACCCGCCAAGAGGTAACGAAGGGCGGCAGAAGCGCCGAGGTGTTCCCGCCGTTGTCGGAACGCCTTTCCACTGAGGATTTGATTAAGGGATACACCATATGCGGTGCAAGAGCACTGCGGCTGAACGATTCGATTGGTTCCATAGAGGCTGGCAAGTCCGCCGATTTTATGGTGTTGGACGAAGACCTCTTTAGCATGGATCCCTACCGTATACACAACGTCGTGCCGCGCGCCGTCGTCATGAGGGGCAAGTGCGTAAAAGGAGATCTTGGCTGACCCTAAGGCTGAGTCAAATGTGGCGGCTCGGAGCTCTGGGTAGGGGCAGGTCCCAACCCAAGGCCCCGTTAGCCCAATGTGTCATAGAAAACGCCCGTAGACTGTGCTATAAACTTTAAGTGATTAACTAAAGGAGGAGCACGTAACATGAAGGAACAGACTTCTGCTACCAACAACACGGGCGAACTCCAGCCCTATCTTTCTCCGCTTGCAGTCTTTGCCTTATCGGTAGGCTCGGCCATTGGCTGGGGCTCCCTGGTTGTTACCAGCAAGTCCTATCTCTCCCAGGCGGGACCAGCAGGCTCCGTCCTTGGCCTGCTCATTGGGTTTGTCTTAATGATTATGGTATCGAGCCATTATCACTTTTTGGCCAACCGATATCCGGGCGCTGGAGGCCTGTACAACTACGTAAAGAAAGTGTTCGGCTACGACCGAGCCTTTCTTATCGCTTGGTTCATGTTCCTCATCTACATATCGATCTTCTGGGCCAACGCCACGAGCGTCCCGCTGTTTGCGCGATACTTCTTGGGGGCTGCAGTCAAACAGGGATACCTCTTTACGGTATTTCAATACGACGTCTACCTTGGGGAAGCCATAGCGACTCTGGTGGTAATGTGGCTCATTGGTCTATTGTGCATGAAGAGTAAAAAGGCCACCGCTCGGCTCATAGTAATAACGGTGCTGCTCTTTATCGTAGGTATTACCGTCTGCTTCGCCGTCGGCATGATCGGACAGCCAAGCTCCGGGATGTCCATGAGCCCGGCCTTCGTTCCCAACAAGAACGTCTTGCAGCAGGTTATACGCATCGCCTTTATTTCGCCCTGGGCCTTTATTGGATTCGAGACCATATCCAATTCTTCCCAAGAGTACAAGTTCAAGCACAGCAATATGTTCCGCGTCCTCGTCATCGCCGTATGCGTTACCACCGCGTTGTACGTCTTCATTGTCCTGCTAAGCGTCACGGCCTATCCGGAGGGCTGCTCTAGCTGGCTCGACTACATTAGCCGCTTGGACGAATTCGAGGGAATCGCCGGACTGCCGGCCTTCTTTGCGGCAGAGCACTACCTTGGCCAGGCCGGAGTCTATATTTTGATGGCGTCCCTGGCCGCGCTGGTGCTTTCCAGCCTCATCGGCATGCTGCGTGCCGTAAGCCGTCTGTGCTACGCCGTGGCGCAGGATGGCATCCTGCCCAAGCGCTTTGCCAAGCTCAATAACAAGCAGATTCCCGTCAACGCCATCCTTCTGGTACTGCTCGTATCCTTGCCCATACCCTTCCTCGGAAGAACGGCTATCGGATGGATCGTGGACACCACCACGGTTGGCGCAACCATCATCTACGGCGCCGTGTCCGTAACCGTATTCAAGGTTTCGGGACGGGAAGGCGTCAAGAGAAACCGAATAATCAGCGGAATCTGTTTGCCCATCCTGTTCGCCTTTGCGGTATTCCTGCTTTTCCCGAGCGCCTTTGGCGACTATACGCTCGAAACGGAGACGTACGTACTCTTGGCCGTGTGGTCGTTCGTCGGGCTTGTATATTTCAATTTCGTCATACGCAACGACCACGAGAGGAAGTTCGGAAAGGCCATCATCGTATGGCTCGCCCTTCTGGTATTCATCGTTTTGATGTCGATGACCTGGGCAGAGAGGCTAAACGAAAGCAGAGAGAGCGCCATCATATCCGAGATTCGCGGCTACATGGACGGCACGGCAAGCGCCGAGATTCTGCAACAAGACAAGGACGAATTCCTTTCGGCAAAGCTTGCGCAGCTCCACGAGGCAGACAATACCAGCGTCTTTGTGATCGTGGGTCTGTTCGGCATCTCCCTCATAGTCATGTTCGTCAACTACACGTACATGCAAAGGTGGGAAAAGAAGGCAGCCGAGGAGCGCGATAAGGCCCAAAACATCGCGCTCACCGACCCATTGACCGGAGTAAAGAGCAAGCACGCCTTCCTCTTGCAGCAAAACGAAATCGACGCTGCCATAGAAGACAAGACCATGGGCCAATTTGCCATCGCCGTCTGCGACGTGAACGGTCTGAAGGTAATTAACGACACGCTTGGCCACAAGGCAGGCGATGAGTACATTCAAAGCGCGAGCAAGATGATATGCGATATTTTCCAGCACAGCCCTGTCTATAGAACGGGAGGAGACGAGTTTGCCGTCATCCTTCGCAATCGCGACTATCTTATTAGGAATGAGCTGGTTCTGGCGCTGCACGATCGCTCCGTTGTGCACATAAGCACAAACGAAGTCGTCGTATCGGGCGGCCTCTCGGATTACAAGCCCGAGGAGGACACCAGTTTCCACGACGTGTTCGAGCGAGCCGACTCACTGATGTATGAGGAGAAGAAGCTCCTCAAGGGCATGGGCGCCGTTACCCGCGAGGACGCGGAGGAGGCTGCGGCATCCCTATTCCCAGAAGACGAGGACGCAGAGATCATGCATCTCAAGCGTCACATACTCATTGTTGAGGACGTGCAGATCAACCAGTTGATTCTGGGCAATATGCTCGAGGAGAACTACGAGATACTCTATGCCTCCGACGGAATCGAGGCACTGGAGCAGGTTAAGATCCATAAAGACGAGATTGCCATGGTGCTTCTGGACCTGCAAATGCCGCAGGTGGGCGGCATGGAAGTGCTCAAGGTTATGAAGGAGGAGGAAGAGCTCGCGGGAATACCCGTTATTGTTATAACCGCTGATCAAAGCGCCGAGGTAGACTGCCTCAAGATCGGAGCAATCGACTTTATTCCCAAGCCGTATCCTTCTGCCGAAATCGTTCGAGCTCGCGTCACTCGCTGCATCGAGCTAACCGAAAAGCGCAACATCATCCAGTCCACCGAGCGCGACAGCCTGACGAACCTGCTTAACCTCGACTACTTCCTCCGCTACGTTCGGATGTACGACCAGCACTATAGCGACATGTCGATGGATGCCATCGTGCTAGACGTCAACCACTTCCACATGCTGAACGAGCGCTACGGAAAGCAGTATGGCGACAGCGTGCTCTCCCGAATCGGACAGCGCGTCCGTCAGATATCACGCGAGGTCGGCGGTGTGTGCTGCCGTCGCGAAGCAGACGTCTTCCTTATCTATTGCCCCCACACCGAAGATTACGAGCGCATATTGGACAAGGCGTCTGAGGGCCTCGTGGACGAGGAGGTTTCGAAGAACCGGATCCGGCTGCGCATGGGCGTGTATTCGGAAGTTGACAAGTCGCTCCAGATCGACCGCCGCTTTGACTACGCAAAGATTGCCGCAAACACCGTAAAGAGCGGTTATCAGAAGGCAATTGGCATCTACGACACGAAGATGCACGAGGCGGAGCTGTTTAGGGAGCGCCTGCTGGAGGACTTCAAGCCGTCCTTGGAAAGCAACCGCTTTATGGTGTACTTCCAGCCAAAATTCGACATTCGCCCCGAAAGCCCCATTTTGGCCAGCGCAGAGGCCCTGGTGCGTTGGGATCACCCGGAGCTCGGGTTCATCAGTCCGGGAGTCTTTATCCCATTGCTCGAGGACAATGGCCTCATACTGGACCTGGACCAGTTCGTATGGCGCCAGACGGCGGCAAGAATCCGAGATTGGAAGGACCGCTTTGGCTTCTCTGTGCCGGTATCGGTAAACGTGTCTCGCATTGACATGCTGACGCCAAACCTCAAGAGCATCTTCGCAGAGATTCTTGAGACCTACGAACTCAGTGCAGACGACCTGATGCTGGAGATCACTGAGTCCGCCTATACCGGCGACTCGGATCAGGTGATTTCCACTGCCAAGGAGCTGCGTGGCATGGGAATGGGCTTCCGCATTGAGATGGACGACTTCGGAACAGGGTATTCGTCCTTGGGTATGCTGTCGCGCCTCCCAATCGATGCGCTCAAGCTGGACATGAGCTTCATACGCAGCGCATTCGGCGAAACAAGGGACGTGCGCATGATCGAGCTGATCATCGACATCGCAGATTATCTGCATGTGCCGGTTGTGGCCGAGGGCGTCGAGACCGAAGAGCAGTACATGGTACTGAAGGCCATGGGTTGCGACTACGTTCAGGGCTACTACTTCTCCAAGCCGGTGCCACATGAGGACTTCGACCACTTTATTGCCGAGCGCGCTCAGATTAAAGTCGAGGTGACGCCTGCGGCTAAAAAGAACCTATATGAGCATTTCCAAGGCACTGACCAGCGATTTTGAGAGCATCTTCTATGTGGACGTGGTAACCGCCTACTACCTTGAGTTCTTCATAGGCAGGGATGGCGATCTGGAGATTCGCCCCGCCGGCACAGACTTCTTTGGAGACATAAACGAGAAGCTCTTGGCAGACGTAAGCGACGCCGACGCCCAGAAGGTGCGCGAGGCAATCAGCAAAGCGAACCTAATCCAGGTGGCCGAACGGGAGGAGCCGCTTGCCCTGACGTTTAACAAGGAGACGGACGAAACAACGACGTCCTACTCGCTACAAACAATAAAGACGCGGGAAAGCGACCACCACCACGTGGTAATTGGCGTGCGGCAGGAACAGCAGCGCGCTCCGCGGAAGTGTGAGCGAACATTAGACAGGCCCTAAGTTTTGCCTTCGCGCAAACTTGGGGCCTGTCCAATCTCTATTTAGTTAGTGGAACTGAGGGCGCTTGATTTCGTGCGGGGGTACCGTTCGCGTCCCTATGGCACCCTGGTTTCGGTTTACCATTTGCAACGGTTTTGGTTTACCATTTGCGACGGTTTTGGTTTACCATTTGCGACGGTTTTGGTTTACCATTTGCGACGGATAGAACCCCGAGGGACTAGCCATGAGCACCAACGCAATGCTGAGCATCGAGCACTACTCAAAGTCATATGGCAAGGGCAAAAAGGCCGCGGACGACGTGAACCTTACCGTTTGCAGCGGCGACATCTATGGCTTTATTGGCCACAACGGGGCAGGCAAGTCCACCACCATCCGCGCTGTGGTGGGCGTCCTGGACTTTAGCGAGGGACAAATACTCATAGACGGCCACTCCGTGGCAGACGAACCCGTGGCGTGTAAGCAGGTAACGGCCTATATTCCCGACAACCCCGACCTGTACGAAAACCTCACCGGCATCCAATACCTCAACTTCGTGGCCGACGTCTTTGGCATCGGCGCGGCCGAGCGCGAGGAGCGCATTAAAAAGTACGCCGACCTCTTTGAGATCACGCCCGCCTTGGGCGACCTCATTGGCTCCTATTCCCACGGGATGAAGCAAAAGGTGGCCATAATCTCCGCGCTCATCCACGACCCCAAGCTCTTGGTGCTCGACGAACCCTTTGTGGGACTCGACCCCAAGGCAACCTTTACGCTCAAAGAGATCATGCGCCGGATGTGCCAACAAGGCGCAGCCGTGTTCTTTTCCACCCACGTGCTCGACGTGGCCGAGAAGCTTTGCAACAAGGTCGCAATCATCAAGCACGGCAAAATCATCTTCACGGGAACAATGGAGGAATTTACCGAGGGCCACTCCCTGGAAGAGGCATTCTTGGAGGCCGACCGTGGGGAGTAAGGTTTTTCTTTTGCTGAGGACCCTGCTTTTGTCCACGAACCCTTGGAACGTGTATAGGCATACGGACGACAAGAAAAAACGCGGGCGAATCGTTGGCAGCGCCATGGGCTTCGGGATGCTGTATGTCGTGATCATGGCGTATTGCATCCTGATGTGCGTTGGCTATGGAATGGCAGGCATCATAGACGCGATACCTGTGCTGTGCGCCCTCACGATGAGCGTTCTTGCCTTTGTGTTTACCCTCTTTAAGACGAACGGCTACCTGTTTAACTTTAGGGAATACGACATGCTCATGTCTTTGCCCTTTAAGGCAAGGACGATTGCTGCGAGCAAGTTTTTGTACATGTACGTTGAAAGCCTACCGTGGTACGCGAGCATTTCGGTTGCCATGCTCATCGGATACGGATGCTACGCCCATCCGGCGATCGTCGTATATCCTCTCTGGCTCGTCCTCTCACTTGTTCTGCCGATTGCCCCCACGCTGGTCGCGGCATTTTTGGGCTTCTTGATCGCCAGGGTAAGCACGGGGTTCAAAAGGGCCAACATCGTTCAATCCGTTCTTGTGTTTGTCCTTGTTGTAGCCAGCTTCCTATCTCGCTTTATTATTGAGGGTGTTTTTAGGAACGACAAGGTACAACAGACGCTCGAGACCGTGTCGCGAACGACCGACGACGCGGCAAACGTCTACGTGCCCGCACGGTGGTTTGCCAACGCGATCGTGGATGTGAGCGTACTGGATGCGCTGCTCCTCGTTGGCGTAAGCGCTCTCCTTTTTGCCGTGGTGTTTGCCATTGTTGGCAGCTCATACAAAAACATCAACTCCGCGCTCAGGTCGCACACCGCAACGCGGAGCTACAAGATGGGCGCACAAAAGCGGCGGAGCGTGGTAAACGCGATTGCCTTTAAGGAGTTCAAGCGCCTTACGGGCTCCACGGTCTATCTCACCAACGGGGCAATAGGAGTCGGCTTGGCAGCCCTGCTTGGCCTCGCCACCCTCATTGTTGGATTCGACAAAATCGTCGCGCTGGTTACGCGTGACGCCCCGTTCAATCATGCCATACTCCAGCCTGCGATTCCCTTTATCGTCTACTTCTTTGTGGGGATGTTTGCCACCACGGCATGCTCGCCGTCGTTGGAGGGCAAGAACTACTGGATCGTTTCGAGCCTGCCGCTCCAGAAGAAGACGCTGTATTTGGGCAAGATGCTCTTTAACATGTACCTCACGCTTCCGTTTATGGCCTTTTGCACCCTCTGCCTCTGTATATCTGCAGGCGTGCCCGTACTCAACACGGTTTTGTATGTGATCCTTGGCATTGCGCTGTGCGCCTTCTCCACAACGTGGGGGTGCGTATGCGGAATCAAGCACATGCGTCTGGACTGGGAAAACGAGGTTGAGGTAATCAAACAGGGGCCTGCCGTGGCCCTCTACATGCTTCCCAACATGTTTGTGGTTATGGGACTCACCGTTTTGGTTGTGTTCCTGGGAATGGGCGTCGACCACAGGCTGCTGGCGCTCGCGTTTAGCGTCCTTGCCGCCGCGCTTGCCGGCCTGAGCTATTGGCGCGTTATGGCTCTGTGCCAGGCAAAGGGGAGATGTCAGGCAAAGGGGAGTATCCCCATTGTCTGATGTTATTGTCGGAGTGTGTCAATGCCCCGTCCCCGTGACACACCCGTGAAACACAGGTCAGGTATAGTTGTGGTGTTGTGGTCTGCGAAGTTGAGTCATCTTTTGGTTATTGGAGAAAAAAACATGCACGAATTTGAAGAGAAACACCCGTGGGTCTGGCTGGTTTTGGGGCTTTTGCTAACGATGCTCTCGTATGGCATCTTCAACACTGGCATCTGCGCCTGGATCTTTGCCATACCGCTCATCCGATACATCAACATACGTAAAAAGTGGTCGTCGATCATCCTAATGCTTGTCGGGATGGTGCTTGTGGCCAACATCACGTTCTTTAGGCTCGTCGAGGACGACCCCAATATAATGAATCAGGTGTTCTGTACCTTCAACGGCATAAGAATCTGGTTCCCGTTCTTCGTATACTTCCTTTGCAGGTATTTTGGAGCCAACAAGATTGTCTCGTACTTCGCGTTTCCGGCGTCGGTAGCCGTTGCCGAGTTCTTTATAGACAACCCATTCGTGTCGGTCATGACCTCGCTCTCCGTCTCGCAGTTCTGGAATCTTGGTCTCATGCAGCTCGCGAGCGTCACCGGCGTAGTTGGCGTCTCGTTCGTGGTGACGCTGCTTGCCTCAGTCGCGAATTACGTCTGGGAAGAGGGACTGCGCAAACAGACGGTCATGGTTGCCGTCGGATATGGGATAGCCGTAGTTGCGATAACGGGCATCGGCATGTTCAACGTCGAGAAGATCACTACGCTCGATCAGACGGTCAGGGTAGCCACGAGCGTAGAGAACCTCAATTTGATAGCCAACGACCCGTCGGTTCTCAACGGGTACACCGGCTCAGATGAGGAGAAGCTGCTCCAGGCATTCAAGGACATAATCAGCGCACGCGCCAAACAAGCCACGCAAAACGATGCGACCCTCCTGGTGTTTCCCGAAGACGCGTTTGGGTGCTCGGAACCCTCGGCCGATGCGTTTATCCAGGATGTGCAAGGCATCGCAAAGGAGAACAAGATCAACATCATACTTCCCCTGCTCAGGACACCCGTAGAGGAGGGCGCCAAGAAGAAGAACACGCTGAACTTCATAAACAGCAACGGAGAGCTCCTCAACACGTACCTGAAGAACCACCTCGTGCCCGTCGTGGAGGAGCCGACCGCGCAGAAGGGCGACGGTAAGACCCCCATCATAGAGGTGGACGGAGTGAAGTACACGTATTTGATTTGCGCTGACTACACGTCGAACACCTATGCCTACAACGGCAGGGAGGCCGACATCTTCATCAACCCGTCCTACGACTGGAAGGCGTTCCAGTACTTTACGTCGTATGGCATACAGGCGCGCGCCATCGAATGCGGCTTCTCCGTCCTGAGGAACCCCGTAAACGGAAACATCATTCTCTACGACGTGTTTGGCAGGCCCATGCACATGCAGAACGTCCTGGATGTGCATACGGGCATGACCTATCTGGACATTCCAAAGGAGGGCAGGCAGACCATATACGGCACCATTGGCAATGTGTTCCCATGGGCCTGCGCAATCTACTCTGTGGCTGCGCTGGTTAGCGGCTTCGTGCTCAAGGCGAAGGCACAGCGGTCTTAAGAATTTAGGCAAAGGGGAGTATCCCCATTGTCTGGTGTCACGTCTTGGCGGCTCATGGCTCACCTCAAAGAGCGAGGGTGTACACGAGCCGCCAAGATAATTGCAGTATTTTTCGCTCAACTGGTATTTTATGGACTACATGCAAAATTTTTTGGCGGCTCGTGTACTTTTGTCGAAGCTCAGATGTACACGAGCCGCCAAAAACGCTCGGCCAGGCTCCCGCCAACTGGGGTTTTGCGCGATTGGCGCCGAATCCTGGCGGCTCGTGTGGCACGGTGTGTAAAGGGCCAAAGGGGACAGTCCCCTTTGGCCCACACACCCGTGCCACGCTGGCGACAAGAGCGGTCGAGTGTGTCACCGCCCCCCGTGACACGCCCGTAACACGCTCTAATGAAGGGGACGACCCGCGTCCGCACAACGCGAGCCGTCCCGAGGAAAGGAAGGGCATGCCCTAGTGGCGTTAGCTCAGTACTTTGAGCAGCCAGTCCACGTCGTCAGTGGTGCGCATCTTCTTGATGACGTTGTCGTCTTCGAGGGCACGAGCCACGTTGGCGAGCACGGTGAGGTGCTCTTCGCCAGCTCCGGCAATGCCAAACACCAGGTAGGCCTTCTCTTCGCCCCATTGGACGCCGTCGGGATACTGGTGCAACGTAACGCAGGTCTTCTTTACTGAGTCCTTTGCGTCGTTAGTGCCGTGAGGAATTGCGACGCCCAGGCCCATGTATACGCTCTGGACCTTCTCGCGCTCAAACATGGCGTCGATGTAGCTCTCGTCCACGGCGCCGTGTGCCATAAGCAGCTCGCCGGAGGCGCGGATGGCCTCTTCCTTGGTAACGGAGGGGCAGCCCAGCTTAATGCCGTCGCGATCGATGGCGATGGCGGGCTTGGTTTCGGACTCGATCTTTTGCGTAACTACCTCTACGTTGGTCTCCCCCACGCCTGCTTCGGCGGAAACGGCCACCAAATCGTTGTACAGGGTATCGAGATTGGGGTCATTGAGGAAGTTGTTGATTACCACAAACTGTGCCTGTGGCGCGCTCTTGCGTGCACGGTCGGCAAGATTAGCCTGCACGACCACAATGCGCGCGTCTGCGGGAACTTCGTCCACGGAGGCGTGCTCCACGATGAGGTCGGGACGGTCGAGCTTAATGCGGTTGCGGAAACGCGTGGCGCCCATGGCGGAGGAGCCCATGCCGGCGTCGCAGGCAAAGATGATCTTGTCGCCAAGTCCTGCCTCAGCGGGACCGTTGGAGCCAGCGCCCTTCATGTTTGCAACGGCATCTTGCGCGGCGGCGAGGTCGGAGACGTCGGAAGTGCGCACGATGGGCGCGGCAATGAGGAACGATACGGCCGCACCGGCAAGTACGCCAAGCAGAATGGTGATTTGCTGACCCTGCGGCGCCATGGCCATAAAGGCAATGATGGAGCCAGGGGACGCGGGGCCAACGAGACCGTTGCCAAAGATGGTAAACAGAAGGATGGAAACGAAGTTACCCGCAATGGGGGCAATGATGACCTTGGGGTTCATGAGCACGTAGGGGAAGTAAATCTCGTGGATGCCACCCAGGAAGTGGATGATAACGGCACCGGGTGCGGACTGCCTGGTGGACTCGTCCTTGCAGAAGAAGCAGTAGGCAAGCAGCACGCCAAGACCAGGTCCGGGGTTGGACTCGAGCATGTACATGATGGACTGGCCGGCAACCTTTGCCTGCTCGGTTGCGATGGGCACGAACACGCCGTTGCCAATGGCATTGTTGAGGAAGAGCACCTTGGCGGGCTCAATAAAGATGGCGAGTGCCGGCAGCAGGTGCGCATTGATCATAATCTCGACGCCGGACTGCAGGACCATAAGGATGGTGCCCATAAAGGGACCAACGCCATAGAAGCCGCCAATTGCGAGCAGCATGCCCAAGATGCCAATCGAGAAGTTGTCGATGAGCATCTCGAGGCCGGCGGGCTTCCACTTTTCTGCGAACTTGTCCCAAGTCTTAATAACCCAGCCAGCCAAAGGACCCATGAGCATGGCGCCCATAAGCATGGTGTACTCAGATCCCACCACGGCGCCCATAACGGCAATTGAGCCTATAACGCGTCCGCGTTGGCCGGCGATCATGTATCCACCTTGGCCAGCGATCAACACAGGAAGCAAGAACTTAAGGATGGGGCTAACCATCTCTGCGAGTTGCGCGTTGGGGAGCCAACCCGTTTCAATAAAGAGTGCCGTGAGAAAACCCCAGGCAATAAAGGCGCCGATGTTGGGCATAACCATGCCGCTCAACGCCTTTCCAAACCTAGATACTGCGGCTCTGACGTCTGCCATTGCCTCTCCTTCCAATGGTGAGGTTTAGTTGCTTTCCAAAGGTGTTGAAACGACAATTTTACTGTATGAATTTGTGTTCCAAAATTCAATAGACTTTCGTTAGAACAACATGAACGGTATGTTTTTCTACATAAACGGTCTATTTTGGCCAATACTATTACTAACTTGGGATATTTACTCAATATATGAGGTGTTGCTTGACATTGTCGTAACAACAATTAGACTGGACTTAGATGTTGAAACGACAATTCAAACATCAGCAACCTCCCAAAGAAGGGACAAACATGAAGGCAAAGGCAGTAAGACTACACGCAGCCATGGATCTTAGGTTGGAGGAGTTCGAGCTTCCCCCCATTAAGGACGACGAGATGCTGGTTGAGGTAATATCCGACTCGATCTGCATGTCAACCTACAAAATGGCCAAGCTGGGCACCGATCACAAGCGCGTTCACGAGGACGCCGCAAAGCATCCGCCCATTACCGGCCATGAGTTTGCGGGCAACATCGTTGAGGTTGGCGCCAAGTATGCCGACAAGTACAAGCCCGGCCAGAAGTTCACCATTCAGCCCGCCATAAACTACAAGGGCTCCATGGACTCCCCTGGCTACTCCTACGAGTTCTGCGGCGGCGACGCAACGTACTGCATCCTTCCTCAGGAGATCTTTGCAACCAACAGCTTCCTCGTGTACGAGGGCGAGGCATACTATCAGGCATCGTTGGCCGAGCCTCTGAGCTGTTCCATTGGCGCACTCAACGCGGCCTACCACACGCAAATGGGCGTGTATACGCACGAGATGGGCATCCGCGAGGGTGGCAACCTGGCCATTACCGCAGGTGCTGGCCCTATGGGATTGGGCGCCCTTACCTATGCCCTGCACCGTGATCGCAAGCCTGGCCTGCTCGTGGTCACCGACATCAACCAAGAGCGCCTCGATCGCGCAGCCAGCCTGTTCCCGCCCGAGCAGGTAAAGGAAGAGACCGGCGTAGAGCTGCACTTTGTGAACACTGGCAACATGGAAGACCCCGTGGCCGAGCTGCGCGCCATCACCGGCGGCGCAGGCTACGACGACGTGCTGTGCTACGCTCCCGTAGCGGCGGTCATAGAGCAGTCAAGCGCCATCCTGGGTCGCGATGGATGTCTGAACTTCTTTGCTGGCCCCACCGACACGCAGTTCAAGGCTCCTATAAACTTCTACGACATCCACTACAACTCAACGCACGTAATGGGCACCACCGGCGGCAACACGGCAGATATGATCGAGTCGCTTGAGCTCACCGCCGCAGGCCGCATTGACCCCGCAGTTATGGTTACCCACGTTGGTGGCCTCGACGCCGCAGCCGAAACAACGTGCAACCTTCCCGGCATCCCCGGCGGCAAAAAGCTCATCTACACGCACATCTCCATGCCACTGGTGGCTCTCGACGAGCTGCGCGACCGCGCGGCCGAGGATGAGCGCTATGCCGGCTTGGCAGACATCGTGGAGGGCAACAACGGACTTTGGTGCCCCGCAGCTGAGCGCTATTTGCTCGAGAACTGGTCCTAATACGCACAAGGCGCCTTTTGCGGGGCGCACAGGCACAGGCGCCTCGCAAACGTGTCTTGGAGTTTTTTTAGCTATCCATATGATGTGGTAGATTAGGAGTTGAGAAAAACGGACGAGCAAGGGAACATATCCATGGCCATGGCGGAGCGCCGCGAGCAAATCGTGGAGTTCATCAATCGCGAGGGCAACGTTACGTTTGCCCAACTCAAGAACGAGTTTCCTGATGTAAGCGAAATGACCTTGCGCACCGACCTCAAAACGCTCGACAAGCAGCGGCAAATCATTCGCGTGCATGGCGGCGCCAGGTCGGTGGGTTTTGCCGTGGGCACAGACGACCTCATTACGCGACGTGTTGAGCGCAGGTCCCAAGAGAAAACAATAATCGCCCGCAAGGCACTCTCGCTGATTCATCCAGGCCATACCATATTCATTGACTCAGGCAGCACCACCACCGCTCTTGCGTCGGAGATGGAAGACATGGAACTGCTCGTGTTCACCAACTCCATAACCGTGGCGGCAGAGCTTGCAGATCTTGAGCAGGTCATGACGTTTTTCGTAGGCGGAAGACTCAACCGCTACTCCATGAGCACCACGGGAGGCCGAGCGATCAAGTCAATTCACGAACTAACGTTTGACCAGGTATTTCTTGGCATAACGGGATATCAGCGTGGAGAGGGCTTTTCGGTTGGGTCGGACGACGAGGCCGTATTTAAGGCGACGCTGGTAGAGCGATCGCACCGGCAAATCGTTCTTATGGACTCCAGCAAGGAAAACCGTCCCTCCACCTTCCGTGCCTTTGGCCTGCCCGACATTCACACCGTGGTCTCGGACGGCGGCCTTTCGGACGACTTTGTTTCTGCGTGTGCCGACGCAAAAGTCACGCTGCTATAGCCACAACACCACAGAGCGCGCAACCAGCGCGCCAGCCTAACTGAATGCCAGCATGAGCACTATGAGTTCATCTAGACGAGAGGAACCTCTTATGACGCATATCGCGAACTCTGCCATCGTAGTGCGAGAAGGCGATGACTTGGTAGAAAAACTCGCGCAAATGCGCGTGGCGCAGGCCAAGTTCGCCACCTACACTCAGGAGCAGGTAGACAAGATCTTCTATGAGGCGGCAATGGCCGCCAACAAGGCGCGCATTCCCCTGGCCGAGATGGCCGTGGAGGAAACGGGCATGGGCGTACTGGAGGACAAGGTAATAAAGAACCACTACGCCTCCGAGTACATTTACAACGCATACAAGCACACCAAGACGTGCGGGGTAATCGAGCAGGACAAAGCGGGTGGCATCAGGCGCGTCGCCGAGCCCATAGGAGTCATTGGTGCCGTTATTCCCACCACCAACCCCACCTCGACGGCAATCTTCAAGTGCCTCATTGCCCTGAAGACCCGCAATGCCATCATGATTTCGCCCCACCCGCGAGCCAAGAAGTGCACGGCGGCCGCAGCTCAGATCGTGCTTGACGCCGCAGTGGCGGCAGGTGCACCCGAGGGCATCATCGGCTGGATCGAGGCGCTTTCGCTGGAGTCCACCAACACCCTCATGGCCGAGTCCGACATCATCCTGGCCACGGGTGGCCCCGGCATGGTTAAGGCAGCCTATAGCTCTGGAACCCCGGCGCTCGGCGTAGGCGCGGGCAACACGCCAGTTATTGTCGACAGCACGGCAGATGTGGTTAACGCCGTGAATTCCATAATCCACTCCAAGACCTTCGACAACGGCATGATCTGCGCCTCCGAGCAGAGCGTAATTGTGGTGGGCGAAGACGCCTATGCCGCGGCAAAGGCCGAGTTCGAGCGTCGTGGCTGCTACTTCCTCAATCCCGAGGAGCTGGACAAGGTGCGCAAGACCATCATTATCAATGGTCGCCTTAACGCCAAGATTGTGGGTCAGCGCGCAGCTACCATCGCGGGCCTTACGGACGTGGAGGTGCCCGAGTCCACCAAGATCCTTATTGGCGAGGTGGAAAGCGTAGACATAAGCGAGGAGTTCGCGCACGAGAAGCTCTCTCCCGTACTCGCCATGTACCACGCGGCAGACTTCGACGAGGCCATTGCAAAGGCCGAACGCCTCGTTGCCGACGGCGGCTACGGTCACACAAGCTCGCTTTACATTGACGTCCGCGAGGAAGACAAGATCGCGCGTCACTACGAGGCCATGAAGACCTGCCGAATCCTCATCAACACCCCCTCCAGCCACGGCGGCATTGGGGACCTGTACAACTTCCAGCTTGCGCCGTCTCTTACGCTGGGCTGCGGCTCCTGGGGCGGCAACTCCGTTTCCGAGAACGTGGGCGTAAAGCATCTTATAAACATCAAGACGGTGGCAGAAAGGCGAGAGAACATGCTGTGGTTCCGCACGCCAGACAAGGTCTATTTCAAGAAGGGCTGCATGTCGGTGGCCCTCTCCGAGCTGGGCACGATGGGCAAGAAGCGTGCCTTTATTGTTACCGACCAGTTCCTGTACAAGAGCGGCTTTACCAAGTCCATTGAGGAGCAGCTCGACAAGATGGGCATCGTTCACAGCTCGTTCTGGGATGTGGAGCCCGATCCCAAGCTGCACAACGCGCAGGAGGGCGTACGCCAGCTTGCCGCCTTTGACCCCGACACCATAATTGCCGTGGGCGGTGGCTCGGCCATGGACGCGGCCAAGATCATGTGGCTCATGTACGAGCATCCCGAGGCCAAGTTCGAGGACATGGCCATGGACTTCATGGACATCCGCAAGCGCATCTTCGAGTACCCCGAGCTGGGCTCCAAGTGCTTCTTCGTGGCCATCCCCACCAGCTCCGGCACCGGCTCCGAGGTTACGCCGTTTGCCATCATCACCGAGGCGGAGACGGGCGTCAAGTGGCCGCTGGCAGACTACGCGCTTATGCCCAACATGGCCATCGTGGACACCGACAACATGATGAGCCAACCCAAGGGCCTCACCTCGGCCTCCGGCGTGGACGTGCTCACCCACGCGCTCGAGGCATACGTGTCCATTATGGCAAGCGACTACACCAATCCGCTTGCGCTCGAGGCAGGCAGGCTCGTGTTCACCTACCTTGCCCGAGCCTACGACAACCCCGACGACGTGGAGGCGCGCGACCACATGGCCAACGCAAGCTGCCTGGCCGGCATGGCCTTTGCCAATGCCTTCCTGGGCGTCAACCACTCCATGGCGCACAAGCTTGGCGCGTTCCACCATATCCCACACGGCTGGGCCAACGCTGTAATTCTCACCCGCGTGATGCGCTATAACGCAGCCGAGCGCCCCACCAAGATGGGCTCCTTCAGCCAATACCAACACCCGCAAGCCAAGGAACGCTATTGTCGCTTTGCCCGCTACTGCGGCTTTACCGGAGCCAACGACGACGAGGTGTTCGAGAACTTCATCGCGGGCATCGAGGAGCTCAAGGCGCACGTGGGCGTAAAGCCGACGATCAAGGACTTCGGCGTGGACGAGCAGTACTTCCTCGACACGCTCGACGACATGAGCAAGCAGGCCTTCAACGACCAGTGCACCGGCGCCAACCCGCGCTACCCGCTTATTAGCGAGATTCGCGAGCTGTACCTGGACGCCTACTACGATCGTCCCGCGAGCTCGTACGAGGATTAGTCACGGCGTTTGTTTGAAAGGAGAAGATCAACCATGCAGCTTCCCAAAGATAAGAAGGCCATCGTAACGCGCCATAACAAGGTGGTCTACGACTGCGGCGAGAGCGTGGCCAAGGTGTTTAACGCCACCAAGCCCTCATCCGACATCGTTAACGAGGCGCTCAACCTCACCCGCGCCGAGCAGGCGGGTATAGACGTGCCCGAGCTCATTGAGGTAAGCAAGTCCGGCAACAATTGGGCGATCCTTACCAAGAAGGTTGAGGGCAAGACGCTTCGCCAGCTCATGGACGAGGAGCCCGAGAAGATCGAGGGTTACATTAAGCAACTCATCGAGCTCGAGCTCTCGGTGCATGCGCATCGCGCCCCCCTGATGAACCGCCAGAAGGACAAGTACGTTCGCATGATCGACGACGCGTCCGACATTATTACCGAGGCCCAGCACTACGAGCTGCTCATGCGCCTGGATGGCATGCCCAACCACACCAAGCTCTGTCACGGTGACTTCGTCCCCTCCAACATTATTGTGCGCGAGGACGAAAGCGTTTGCATTTGCGACTGGGCTCACGCCACGCAGGGCAACGGCGGTGCGGACTGCGCCATAACCTACCTGCACCTCATGCTCAACGGCGAGCAGGAGATTGCCGAAAGCTACCTGCGACTCTACTGCGAGCTCCAAGGATGCTCTGTCTCCTACGTGCAGGGATGGATGTCCATCGTGGCCGCAGCCGAGCTAGCGCGCGGGCGCGTTGCCGAGCACGACTACCTCCTGTCGATGGTGGACGTCGTCGACTACGTCTAATCTGTGCCAGTAGTGTGTCACGGGGGCGGGGGCGTTGACACGCTCTTGTGCCCATAGCCCCACGCCCGCGACGTCCCGCAAGCGGCGACTCACGAAGTGAGCGAGCGAAGCAAGCGCGGAGCCGCATGCGGGACGCCGCGGTCGCGGGGCAGGGCGGCCGAGTGTGTCGGCGCGCCCGTCCCCGTGACACCCCCGCGACACTCGGCAGCCTCAGGGACAGGTCCCAAACTTGGGGTCTGTCCCTTTGTTATGATTTTTGTTCATACACACGTATACTTAATCCGTGCACGTTGCATCCGCTGAGTCGAAGCATCTTATTTGGGTGGGGTCATAAGATGAAAAAGCGCTTGTCTAAGTCCTTGTCCGTTAGGCTGCCCCTGCTGTTTGCGGCAAGCGTGTTGGTGATTATGGGCGTTATGATCCCTGTGGTATACATGCGCTTTCACAACCGCATGATAGAGCAGTACACGCGCATGGCGCAGGGCGTAACGCAACTTATGGTAAACGCCTTTGACGGCGACAAGGTGGACGAGTACATCCAAAAGAACACCGAGCTTCCGGAGTATTCGAACACCATCGACTACCTCTATTCGCTGAGGGACAACTACCCCGACATCCTGTACATGTACATCTATCGCTTTGAGGAAGACGGCGGACACATTGTAATAGATTTGGATGCGGATTGGTGGGAAAACGGCGAGGGGTATCCCGTTGGCTCCGTTTGGTCGCTCAACGAGCTGGAGGAGCCCTTTGCCTCCCACCTGCATAAAATAATGGAAGGAGAGGAGATTGCCGGCTACTCGGAGCTTACCAAGGAGGACGGCTATCTTTTTACTTACACGCGGCCGATCTTCAAGAGCGACGGAAGCTATGCTTGCACTGCCTGCGTGGACTTCTCCATGGACAACCTCAAGAGCATGGACATTGCCTTTACCCTGGGTCTTTCGCTCGCTTTGCTTGGAATTGGCGCGATCGTGCTCATTGCAGACATCTTTATTGTGCGAAAGCGCATTACAATGCCCATCAACGAGCTGTCGAACTGCGTGAGCAACTTTGCGTACGACACCGAAGAGGACCGAAAGCGCAACATTGAGCGACTAGACGAGCTCAACATCCGAACGGGCGACGAGATCGAGGTCGCCTACCACGCGCTACAGTCCGTTACGCGCGACAACTTTGAAGCAACGGCAAGCCTTACGCAAGCACTCGACGACATTCACGATCGCGACGGGCTCATTACGGCCATGGCCGCAGACTACCGCAGCGTCTACTATGCCGACCTCGATAAGGACGAGTGCGTGTGCTATAGGGCATCCTCTGTAATGCCAAACAGAATGTGGGCTGGAAAGGAGTTCTTCTTTACGCAAGGCTTTACGGAGTACGCGCAGCACTGCGTTGCAGAGGAAGACCGCGCGCTTGCGGAGGCACTCACCCGCGCAGAGGAGGCAAGCGCGGCAAAGACCGCCTTCCTCAGCTCCATGAGCCACGAAATACGAACGCCCATGAACGCGATCATTGGGTTGGACAACATTGCCCTGCACGACTCGAGCATTTCTTTGGACACGCGCGAAAGCCTGCAAAAGATCGGTTCCAGCGCAAGGCATCTTTTGTCACTCATAAACGACATTTTGGACATGAGCCGAATCGAATCGGGTCGTATGCAGCTTAAGGAAGACGAGTTCTCCTTCCCGCAAATGGTGGAGCAAATCAACACCATCATCAACGGGCAGTGCGAGGACAAGGGCCTCGTCTATAGCAGCCGCGTGGCCGAAGGTGTGGACGAGTACTTTGTTGGAGACGACCTGAGGCTCAAGCAGATCCTTATCAACATTCTTGGGAATGCCGTTAAGTTTACGGACTCGCCGGGCACCGTTTCCTTTGACGTGGTGGAGGAGCCGAACGCGCCCGCCACACAGGCATGCGTGGCGGGATTGCACGCGCTCATAGCCGAGGACCAAGAGATGAACGCCGAGGTACTGGCCGACCTGCTCGATTTGGAGGAGATAACCTCCGAATGGGCGCAGAATAGCCAGATAGCGGTGGAGATGTTCAATAAGAGCGAGGTGGGGCACTTTGGTGCCATCCTTATGGACATGCGCATGCCCGTTATGGACGGACTGGACGCCACCAAAGAAATTCGAGCGCTCGATCGCCCGGATGCAAGAGCGGTTCCCATCATTGCCTTAACGGCCAACGCCTTTGAGGAGGACGTAAGGGATTGCCTTTCGGAGGGCATGGACGCGCACTTGTCTAAGCACGTGGACATCGACCTGCTTACGAGCACGCTCGCCCAGTTGCTTGCGGCGCGGTAGGCGTCTGGGGCCACAACGTCCGATTTTGTCGGCGACTTTGTCGTTCACGCCCCACGCACGCGTCCGGCCCGCACGCGGCTCCGCGCTCGCTCATTCCGTGAGTCGCCGCTTACGGGCTGGACGCGTGCGTGGGGCGTGATCAGTAACCGTTTGTCAGCAGAGTATGCAACCACACGCGCGAGATATCGCATAAGTGCACAAAACAACGTATGATTAATGGCGACTGGATTCCCAGATACGCTCGAGCCCACGAAGGGAGCGTCCTATGTTCAGCAAGCAGTTTGTCTTAGACGAGCAGAGCCTCGCGGTAATAGAGCAATTTGGCGAGCACATGCCCGGAGGCTTCTTCATCTACAAGGCAGACGAGAGCGATGAGTTGCTCTATGCCAACGAGGCCGTGTGGCAAATCTTCGGGTGCGGCAGCCTGGAAGAGTTTCGGGAGCTCACGGGCTTTACCTTTAGGGGGATGGTCCACCCGGACGACTACGAGCAGGTGTCTTCCTCCATCAAGAGCCAAGTCAACGACAACAGGTTCGACCAGGACCACGTGATCTATAGGATCACCCGAAAAGACGGCGAGACTCGGTGGATCGACGACTACGGCCACTACGTTGAGTCCGACGTCTACCATGGCCTGTACTACGTGTTCGTTTCCGACATTACCGACAGTCACCAACAGGCAGAATCCGACAAGGCGCTGCGGTCTGCCGTTATTGAGGCACTCACGCGGGTGTACGACTCGGTTTGGCTCATCACCGACGTGGAGACGCAGAGCTTCGAGCTCTTTCGCATAGACAAGGAGATGGCCCATCTTATACCTGCCCACGAGGCGGTAAAGATCACCAGGTTTACCGATGCCTTTTCCTTTTATGCCAACCTGGTGCTCGAGGAGGACCGCCAGGGCTTTTTGGACGCGGTGACGCCAGACGCAATCGTAGGAAACACCAAGGACAAGGTAATCTACTCCGTGCCCTTCCGTCGCGTGTTCGATACCGGAATCCGCTACTACCGCGTGGAGTTTGCGAAGCTCGATCTGGAAAGCGGAAAGATAAACATCGTGGCAGGCTTCAAGGACGTGGACGACGAGGTGCGCAAGGAACAAAAGGTCCAACAGGCCCTTCGAGACGCCATCGATGCCGCCAACGCCTCCAACAATGCCAAGAGCGAGTTCTTGTCGAGCATGAGCCACGACATCCGCACTCCCATGAACGGGATCATTGGCATGACCACCATCGCCACCCAGCACTTGGACGATCGCGAAAGGGTGGCGAGCTGTTTGCAAAAGATCTCGGAGTCCTCCAACCACCTCCTCTCGCTTATCAACGAAATCTTGGACATGAGCAAAATCGAGTCGGGCAAGGTGGAGCTACAGGAGGAGGAGTTCAATCTTGCGGAGCTCATAGAGGGAACGCTCACCATGACCCGTCCCCAAATCCAAGAGCATGGGCATTCCCTCCGGATTAACGTCGAGGGCGTTGAGCACGAGCAGGTCGTAGGTGACAGCCGACGAATACAGCAGGTCTTCGTCAACATTTTGAGCAACGCGATAAAATACACGCCAGATGGCGGAAAGATTTCCCTGAGCGTGCGAGAGACCCCCGCCAAAGCCCAGGGCCTTGGTCACTATGAGTTTGTGTTCGAAGACAATGGCTATGGCATGACGGAGGAATTCCAAAGGCGCCTGTTCGAGCCCTTTGCCCGCGCAAACGACAAGCGCACCGCCAGCATTCAGGGCACGGGCCTAGGCATGGCCATAACCCGAAACATCGTCCGCATGATGGGCGGCGACATCTCCGTGGAGAGCGCCTTTGGCGAGGGCTCAAAATTCACCGTAAACATCTACCTAAAGCTCCAGGAAGATGCGCGCGTAGACTACGAGGTCTTTAGCAACCTGCGCGTCTTGGTGGCAGACGACGATCCCATGTGCTGCGAGTCCACTTGCGAACTTCTTAACGACATGGGGATAAACAGCGAATGGGTCCTTACGGGCAAGGCCGCCGTAGAACGTGTTAAAACGCGAAAGGAGCAGAGCCGCGACTTCTTTGCCGTTATTCTTGACTGTAAGATGCCCGACCAAGACGGCGTAGAGACCACCAGGCAAATAAAAGAGCTGGCGGGCGACGACGTGGCCATCATTCTGTTTTCGGCCTACGACTGGTCGGACATCGAGCAGAGCGCACGGGATGCGGGCGTTACCGCATTTGTGAGCAAGCCGCTGTTCCGCACAAAGCTCGTCTCGCTCTTCGACTCAATCGTAAACAGCAGCTCCAGCGAAGCCACTTTCGAAGATCCCCTTGAGGCGTTGAAGGACCTAAACTTGGTGGGCCATAAAATCCTGCTGGCCGAGGACCAGGAGATAAACGCCGACATTGCCATCGACTTTTTGGAGATGGCCGGACTCGAGGTGGATTGGGCAAAGGATGGCGCGGAGGCCGTGGAGATGCTGTCCGCGTCTTCGGACGGGTACTATTCCATGCTCCTTACGGACATTCGGATGCCCGTTATGGACGGCTACGAGGCCACGCAAAAGATTCGCGCCATGGAGCGGCCCTACGCGCGCGACATCCCCATCGTGGCCATGTCGGCCAACGCGTTTGCCGACGACGTTATGCACAGCAAAGAGATCGGCATGGACGACCACATTGCCAAGCCCATCGACATCGAAGCCCTCACGCAAACGTTGGCTACCTACGTACGACGGTAATGCGTACAACGGTCTGAACAGGGTATAGGCAGGTCCGCGAGGGGCGCGGGAAAGCAAGTCGCGCGAGTTTGCGAAGCGATAGCCAAGGGGGAGACGAAAGTCACCGCGCGCAGTTCGCGAAGCGTTGGAAGAGGGGGAGACGGAAGTCACCGCGCGCAGTTCGCGAAGCGCTGCTTGAGCACGGTGACCTCCGTCTCCCCCTCGATCAGCGCAGCGCTGCTTGAGCACGGAGACCTCCGTCTTTCCCTCGGCAAGTGCCGCACTGTTTGAGCACGACGCTTTTCCGCGCCCCTCGCGGACCTGGCGGTTCTTTTAGGCGTTGTCTCCGTATACGTGCACTTGATACGTGCACTTGACAAGACCTCATGGTCTCGAGCGCCGCCTCGTGCTTCTGTGGCGTTACCCCGGCGCAGCAGGAGGCGTCCACCGAGATCTTTACCTCGGGCATGAACGCCTTCAGAAGCAGGGCATTCGACACCAAGCAAATGTCTGTGCACAGGCCGACGAGCTCGATCTGGATTTCCTCGCGCTCCGAAAGCGCCTTGAGGTCTTGCACAAGGTTGGTGCTGCCAAAGGTGGGCTTCTCGTACTTCTTTGCACCTTCTTTGCATCTGCCTGCCACATTGCGAATTAGCATAGCGACTCACGGTCGACTTGCCAAGTTTTAAAACTACCGATAGGCCGATAAGCGCAGTTTTGCCAGCCCAGCGCATGATATACTCGCCTCGTTACCGATTAGGCTTGCTTGGAGACGTTATGTTGGCACAACGCAAAAGGCGCGACACCTTTTTCGCGATTGTGTTGGCGTGCCTGTTCGCCGCATTCGTTTCCTACCTATGCGTCCATCCCTATTTGGTAGGCGCAGTTCCCAACACGAGCAGTTCCGCAGGCGAGGATTTTTTCGACGGATGGACTACCGAGGACGGTTCTCCGGTCTTGCTCAACAAGCTGGGCGCCATTGAGGGCTTTTGGGAGCGTGGCGTCACCATACAAAAGCGCCTCCCCAATTCGCTTGACTCCCGCATGGAGCTCAACTTTGTGACCGTGAACCTCTCCATTCACCTGTATTACGAAGGGGTTGAGGCCTATTCGTTTGACCCACCGCGCGCGCCGGGCGAAACGCCCTATGCCACCCGCTTTAACTTTGCGCCCCTCGCGCCGTCAGATGCCGGCAAGCTCGTCACCATTAAGCTGCAACCCTTCTACGCCGATATGGGTTCGCGACTTGAGGACATGCGCATATCCCAAACGAGCACCTACATCCAGGGCTATGTGCGAACGCACTTTGTTGCGTTTGCCGAGAGTGTCCTTATTGCATTCATTGGACTTGCGGTGTTTGGCCTTGAATTTGCCCTGCGCAAGACCGACCACGGCGAGCTCGACCTTCTTGCACTAGGTGGCGTTGCCTTTTTGCTGGGAACATGGTCGGGGACGGTTACGGGCGTGACGCAAATTACCACGGGACTCACGTCCCTTATTGGCGCTCTGGAATACCTGTCGCTCCTCTTTGTGCCCTACCCCATCCTACGCTTTACTTCATCGATTCTGCTTCCCCCACAACGAAAGCGCTTCGATATGCTCGCGGGAGTCCTTGCAGCGATGGCCATAGCAGTATCGGCGATTCTATGCGTCGGCTTTGGCGCCGACATGCACAGCATCCTGCGGGTCTCCCATGTGCATTTGGGAATATGCGGCGTGCTCATTATTGTGCAAGTCGTTGTGAGTCTGCATGCGCATGGCGTTGACGTTTTTAAGGAAGCCCTGGCATCCAACAATGCCATGGCAATCGCCTTCTTCATATTTGTGGCTTGCGGCATCATCGACTTCCTGCGCTTTGTAACCCCACTCAATGTACCGGGCGACGCCGCCCTCTTTATTCGCCATGGCCTGTTTGCCTTCGTGGTTGTGCTCGCCATCGAGGCGGCGCGCGCAAGCTTTGCCTACATCACCCGCGCAAAGTATGCTGACACCATAGAGGTTATGGCATTCACCGACGCCCTCACCAACCTGGGCAATCGCGCCGCCTGGAAGGTGATGCGCGACGAGGTTGAGTCGTCGCTCAAGGTGGGTACGCTGGAAGACGCCATTATCTGCCAGTTTGACGTCAACTTCCTCAAGAGGGTTAACGACACCTACGGCCATGCCGCAGGTGACCGCTACATCAAGCATGCCGCCAACACCATCCAGCGCTCGTTTGGCATGGAGGGCACCTGCTATCGCACGGGCGGTGACGAGTTTACCGCCATCATTATCGGAGACGCGCTGGACGAGCGCCTGAACGAGTGCAGACAGCTGTTTGAGGTGTCCATGGACGAGCAGAATGTGGCGCGCGAGGGAGACGTGTCGCTAAGCATGGCACTCGGTGTGGCGCACGTTACCGAAACGGAGACGCGTACGCTGCGCGCAGCGCAATCGATTGCAGACGAGCGCATGTACGACAACAAGCGCGCGATGAAGGCCGAGCGACGGGATTGAGGCGAAAGCCTCAGCTTAGGAACAGGCCCCAAGTTGAGGTTTTCACTTGTCTACGAAACCGCCACCGTGCCATCGTCGCGCACGCACACGCGCCCTTCTGCCAGCAGCTGGATCGTATTGGGATACAGCTCGTGCTCGATGGCGTGGATGTGCTCTTCCAGCTCGTCCACGGTCCAGCCTTCCTCCACCACTAGCGCCTGCTGGGCAATAATGGGCCCACAGTCGTACTTGTCGTTGGCAAAATGCACCGTTACGCCAGTCACCTTTACTCCGTAGTCGTACGCATCCTGGATGGCATGCGCCCCCTTAAAGCTGGGGAGCAGCGCAGGATGCAGGTTTACCACACGGTTTGGGTACGAGGCCAAAATGGGATCGTGCACCATGCGCATGTATCCCGCCATAATGACGTAGTCAACGTTATGCATCTTAAGCTCGGCAGCTATAACCTCGTCGGCTACCAAAGGCTCGGCATAGAGCTCCTTCGAGATGGTGAGCGTCTGCAACCCGTGCTTCCTCGCCCGCTCAAGCCCATAGGCATCCATGCGAGAGGACACAACCAACTCTATGCTGGCATCCAGCGTGCCCTGCTCTATGCGGTCGATGATGGCCTGCAGGTTGGTGCCCGACCCGGAGAGAAGAACGCCCAGCTTTATGCTCATCTGCTTTCCTTTCTGCCTTTGCCCCAACTTGGGGACAGGGCCCAAGTTGGGACGACAACCCCTACGCGTACACCACCTTGCCCGTACCGGCAACGATCTTGCCCATAACAAACGCGTCCAGCCCCTCGGCCGCAAGCAGCTCACGCACGCGCTCGACGTCTTGCTCAGCGCAAATAACGCTCATACCCACGCCCATGTTGAAGGTCTTGTATGCCTCGTCGGGCGTAAGGGCAGCCGCGCGCACCATATAGGAGATAACGGGCGGCACATCCCAGGCGGGACCGCCTTCCCCACCGCGCTCTACCACGGCATCGAGGTTCGAAGGCAGCGCCCGATTGAGATTCTCGGTAATGCCGCCGCCGGTAATGTGGGCCATTGCGTGTATGGGAGCGCCCGCACGCAGCGCACGCACCAAGGCACCGGCATAGATGGTCGTGGGACGCAGCACCGCCTCGGCAAGGGACTCGCCACCAAGCTCTGGCAGCGGCGTGCGCAGCTCTTCTGCCGTACGCCCCTCTATGGCCACCTTACGTACCAGAGAATAGCCGTTGGAGTGTATGCCCGAGCTGGGAATTCCCAGCACCATATCGCCCTCGCGCACGAGCTCCGGGCCAATCATGTTCGCGCGGTCCACCACGCCCACCACAAAGCCAGCCAGGTCGTAGTCGTCGGCGGGCATGACCCCCGGGTGCTCGGCCATCTCGCCGCCCACCAGGGCGCATCCGGCCAGCCTGCATCCCTCGGCAATGCCGCCTACGATCTTTGCCATAGCGTCTGCCTGCAGCTTTCCCACGGCCACGTAGTCAAGGAAAAACAGTGGCTCGGCACCCACAACAACCACGTCGTCGGCGCACATGGCAACAAGATCTTGTCCCACGGTGTCGTGCGTGTTCAGCAACTGCGCGATGGCAAGCTTGGTGCCTACGCCGTCGGTGCCGCTTACCAGCACCGGGTCTTCCATGTTCTTTATTGCGACGGCGCTAAAGCAGCTGCCAAAGCCGCCCAAACCACCTATGACCTCGGGACGCATGGTTCGCGCAACCGCATCCTTAATGGCGTCCACCGCGCGGGCACCCTCGTCCACGTCCACGCCGGCGTCCGCATAGGTAACGTGCTCTGCCATAGCCACTCCTTCGCTACTCTTCGCCGACTTCGGCCTGCCCGGCATCTGCGCCCTCGGCCTGTTCGGCGGCCTTGGCCTGCTCGGCAGCCTTTGCCTGCTCGGCCTCGCTCGTCTTCTTCTCGTCCTTCTTTGCCGCAGCCTGCGCTGCCGTGTACTCCGGCGTTCCGGGAACCTCGCCCTTGGGCGCACACACCAAAAGCGTGCGGCCCAAGCCGTCGTAGTAGTTGCAGGTGGAGAGCGTAAACACGTGCTTGAGCTGCGGCACGATCTTGTCGGCATCCGCACACTTAGCTTGCGCCTTTGCAAAATAGCCTTCCAAATACTTGTGGAACGCCTCGTCGTTTTGGAACGTAAACTGACGCACGTCCAGGTCGTCCTCGTTGGTGTAGTACAGGAAGATGGGCGCCAGATTGTGCGCGCCCTGCTTTTCGGTTACATACCACACCGTCTTTATGGTGTCGAACAGCTTTTGGTCTTCCATGTCGGCAATCTGCTTGAACTGAGAGCCGTTGCGCATGTGGTGACCATACACGATGGTCTGCGCGTCCACCATGCCCGGCGCCTTGCATTCGTAGTCCAGAAACACCGAGCCACCAATGCTTTCGCTGCGGTCGGGCGCACGATTAAGGTAGTACTCGTTGTCGGTGGTTTGGAACACGGGGTAGTTAACGACGGTACCTGGTACCTGCAGCCAGCCAACCACATCGGGATTCATAGCCTTCAATGCATCCCAATCCACCTGGGGCGGCGTGTTCTCGTCGTCCGAGAGCTTGGCGTATTCGGCCACGCGCTCGTTCTCCTGGTCGATCTTCTGATAGTTTTGATTGTTTTGGATGAAAATAAACGCTGCCACGGCCAGCAGTACGACGCCCAGCACAATGAGAACGTTGCTCACCAGGTTGCTCTTCTTCTTTGGGACGTCGTCCTGCGGGGCGTCGTTGGACATCGCTTCCCTGTTCTCTTCCTGTTGCGCCATGCGTAACCCCCTAATCCTGCGCCATAGCGGCCTTGAACTCCTGCACGGTTGTGCGGAAGCTCGCATCTCCCGCACCAAGAATCTGCGTGGCGTAGATGGCGGCGTTCTTGGCGCCGTTTATTGCCACGCATGCCACGGGAACGCCGGACGGCATTTGCACCATAGACAAGAGCGAATCCATGCCACCAAGATCGCTCGTCTTTATGGGCACGCCAATTATGGGGAGCGGCGTATAGGCGGCAACGACGCCACCCAGATGAGCCGCCTTGCCCGCGGCAGCAATGATCACGCGAATGCCACGCTCTGCCGCCGTGCTAGCCCACTCATGCACCTTTGCCGGATTGCGATGAGCCGAGGCTATTACCAGCTCGTACGGCACGCCGAACTCTTCCAGCTGCGCGGTGCATGCCTCCATTACGGGCATGTCGGATGCCGACCCCATAATTACGCCCACTAGGGGCGCTGCGGTTTGCTTTGTCATAGGTCACTCCTAACGACCTGCTTGCGAGTAGTGTTCCATAGTATACCGAGTTTATGTGGGAACACACGCCCTCCAACGCTTTTCGACACCGCCTTCAGACTCTGAGCCAGGGGCATTTGGCTCGCGAAGAGATGGCGTCCGATTTTATCTGCTGCCGCCGGGCGCCACCGCCGGGCGCACTTTTGCTGGGGGCCGCGGGTGCCGGGCGCACTTTTGCGCCCGCGAACGTCCTTGCCGGGCGCACAAATGGCCGATTTGTGTACCCGGTGGGGACATTCGCGGGCCGGAAAGTGGACCCGGCGTCAGGCGCGGCGCCGAGAAGTGCGCCCGGCAGGGATGCCCGCGGGCCGCATCAGGCGGTGGGGTCAGCCCCTTTGCCTCGACAATAACATCAGACAATGGGGAGTACCCCTTTGCCTTGGTCATCAAGTAGCTCAAAGCGCTCCCGCACAGGATTCCAGTGAGCAGTCTCGTCACCAAGTTCCGCCAAATGCGCTAAAGTTGCTTATGGAAGGAGTGCTCATGGAAAGGTGGCACAACAAAGTCACACGACGCGCAGCCATTATGGCTGTGGCCGCAGTTCTGCTTAGCGCGACGCTTGCCGCCTGTGGCGGAGGCGGAGGCGGTGGCGGCGGCGCCACGAGCGAGTCCACCTCCGGTGCCGACTTCCAGGCCCCCAGCTCAGTTGACTCCGCCTCGTTTGACGAGGGTAGCGCCGTAAGTCAAAACGACGCCTCCATTGACACGAGCTCGGTGAACGAGGGAGTGGTAATGGCCCACGCAAAGAGCGCGAGCCGCCTCAAGCTCCTCGTAACCCACGGCGACATGAGCTACAACTACGACATGCCTGGCGACGGCACGCCCATTACCGCCCCCATAAACATGGGCGACGGTGCCTACACCTTTGCAATTATGCGCAACACCGGCGGCAGCAACTACGTGGAGATTGCCTCCACGACCGCCGACGTAAAGCTCGTCGACGAATCCATACCCTTTACGCGCCCCAACATGTACTGCAACTACACCGATTCGAGCGCCTGCGTGGCAAAGGCCCGCGAACTCACGGCAGACGCGCAAAACGTGGGCGACGCCGTAAAGGCCGTGTGCACCTACATCGTAAACAACGTGGACTACGACACCGACAAGGCCTCGCAGCTCAAAGAGGTTACCGGCTACGTTCCCAATCCCGACGAGACCTTCTCTACCAACAAGGGCATATGCTTTGACTACGCCTCGTTGGGAGCTGCCATGCTGCGAAGCCTCGGCATCCCCACAAAAATCGTCACTGGTTACGTTTCGCCAAACGACTTGTACCATGCGTGGATAATGGTTTATATTGACGGTAGCTGGACGAGCGCCCAGTTTTCGGTAAACCCGCAATCGTGGAGTCGCGTCGACCTCACTTTTGCAGCCGACTCCGGCAACGATAGCTACGTTGGAGACGGCGTGTCATATACTGATCGGTACGTGTATTGATGAACGGACAAGGGGTGTAGGATCCATGGCCCAAACCATGCTCGAAGGGAGCGCAATAAGCGCATTCTGCGGTGGCGTAGCGGTAATGCTTTCCGCAGGCATTCAAACCGACGAGGCGGTCTACATGCTCGCAGACGAGCATGAGGACTCCCACTTCAAATCCATATGCGGCGCCATATACCGCGATCTTGCCGAAGGCGAGACGCTATCCAAAGCCATGGAGGCCACGGCGGCCTTCCCCGACTATGCCGTATCCATGGTGCGCGCCGGCGAGAAGGCCGGTCGCCTGGAGCAGGTATTGCGCCGTCTGGACGTGTACTACGAGGAGGAGGAGCGCACATACGCAAAGCTTCGCTCCAGCGTAAGCTACCCGGCGGCGCTGTTGGCCATCATGAGCGTAATCTTGGCCTTTGCCGTTGCCTTTATCCTCCCCGTGTTCATAGACGTATACAACAACCTCACCGGCACCCTTACGGCCGGCTCGTTCTCATCGATGAACGTCTCCATCATCATCGGCTGGGTGGCGCTCATAATCACGCTGGTAAGCACCTGCGCGGTGCTCGTGCTCACCTTCCTGAGCCGTTCCGAGTCCGGTCGCCAGCGCATGATAGGCCTCTTCGAGAAGCTCCCCTTTACGCGCGACGCCATGTATCAGCTGGCCCTCTCGCGCTTTACCGCGGCGCTTTCCACGTACGTCTCTTCGGGCATGAACACAGAGGCGGCCATGCACGCGTCGCTGGAGTTCGTTACCAACGAAAGGCTGCGTCCCAAAGTGCTCGCTGCCTACGAAGCCATGGTGGACGCCAAGAACCCGCGCAGCCTGGCGCAGGCCATTACCGAAAACGACGTGTTTGAGCCGCTCTATGCGCGCATGCTCTCGGTTGGCCACGAAACGGGTAGCTCCGACGAGATGCTCTCGCGCCTGTCGCAGATCTTCTTCGAGGACTCGCTCGAACGCATAGACAAGGTCATCGACCGCATTGAGCCCCTGTTCGCCGCCTTCCTAACCATTACGGTAGGCGCCACGCTCATTGCAGTCATGCTCCCGCTCATCGGCATCATGCGTTCCATCGGCTAACAGGGCGAGGACGGCATCATGTATCACGAGATCACAACAAAGGACCGCAAGCGCAAGCGACGCAATCGCCTGCTCATACTGCTTGGTTGTGTGGCGGTAATAGCAGCCATTGCCCTTGCCATGCGTGCCGCGGCCGTGAGTGCGCGCGAGCAAGGGGCGGTGGCCCTACGTCAGGCCATCTTAGATGCCGCCATACGTTGCTGCGCCATTGAGGGCTCTTATCCCCTCTCGCTCGACAGGCTCGAGCAAAACTACGGCCTGCGCGTTAACCATAGGGACTACATCATTACCTATGAGGCGTATGCATCCAACATGGTGCCCAGCGTGGTGGTGGTACCCCGATGAACACGCAGGGCACCAAAATCGTTGACGCGGTATCGTACACGGCGTCACATAAGATAGAGAAGGGAAACGGTTTGCAGCGCGCATTTTCCATCCTGCTCTTTACGGTGTTCGTGGTGGTGGACCTGCTTGCGTTGGCGGCGGGTACCAGTTCCTATGGGTCGCTCACCAAAATGCAGGCAACCAACGACGCGCGCATAACGTCGCTGGGTCCCGTAATTAGCAGCGTACGGGCAAACGACGCCAAGGGCGGCGTGCGAAAGAGCTTCGACGCCCCCGAAGGCGAGGCGCTGGTCCTTACCCAGAGCGACGACCAGGGATCGTACGAAACGCGCATATACCTGTACCAAGGCAAGATCATGCAGGAGTTCGCCCTGGCAAATGCTCCCTACACGCCTTCCAAAGCCACTGAGCTGGCCTCTTCGTCCACGTTTGAGTTCAGCTACAACGACGACGTCCTTACCATAAGAACCGACGCCGGTGAGGGCAAGGTGGCGCTTCGCAACCAGCAAGGAGGTGCGTAAGGCATGGCCATATCCAGCGAAATGACCGCGCAGGGCGCATCCAATCGTAGCCAAGGCCACCGCGGAACCGCGTTCCTCATTGAGGCTCTTGTGGTGTTGGCCTTCCTCATGGTGGCGCTCGCAGTGTTCGTGCAGCTCTTCACCAAGGCGCAGATCCAAGGCGTAAAGGCCAACCAGCTGAGCCAGGCAGTGCTTATTGCCACCAACTACGCCGAGGAGTTTTGCGCCGATCCCACGGGCGTGGGCGCGCAAGTGGAGAAGGACGGACTCGTTGCCACCTGCAAGGTTAGCGAAGACAAACACACCGCGGGCACACTCTACGACGCCACCATAGAGGTGTCGGACGGCACGCAAACGGTTTATACGCTACATACCTCACGTTATGTAGGCAACGCGGACGGAGGCAAGCAATGAGGCGCACGATTGGCACAAGCAGTCGTGGCAACATGCGCCACGGCCTCATATCGTTGCTCACCGTCGTGGTTGTGCTCAGCCTGGCAACCGCGGCCGTGCTAACCGTTTCCACCTCGCGCGCCATGGCCGCATTGGCGCAACGTCAGGCAAACATGACGCAGGAGGGCTACGACGCCGAGCGAGCGGCGCAAAAGACGCTCGCTCTCTTGGAAGACGAGCTGCGCGCCGCGCGCTCGCAGGGCACAACGAGCGCGACGGCGCTTGCCAAACGCGTTGACCAAGCGGCAAACGGCCTGCTTGCCGAGGCATGCCCCTCAGGTATTACCGCTGTCTATTGCGTTAAAGATACGACCCTGCAATGCGAGTACACGACCCCGAGCGGACGCATGTTGCAAACGGTTGTGGCTATAGGCAACGGGGGCACATACGACGTGGTGAGCTGGAAGCTTACCGCGGCACCACAGGAACAAGATACGGGCGGAACGCTGTGGACCGGACCCACGGCTAAGGATTAGGAGTTGGAATGGACCTCCAAGACATCTTGCAGAACATGGTAGACAACAAAGCCTCCGACATCTTTGTCGTTGCCGGACTGCAGCTTGCGTACAAAAAGGGCGGGCAGCAGTATCGCACCGATTCCGAGCGGCTCATGCCTGCCGACACCTACGACATCGTGCGCCAGATCTACCAAATCGCCGGGCGCGACTTCAAGCACTTTGTGGAGAACGATCAGCACGACGACGACTTTTCGTTCTCCATTCCCGGTATGGGACGCTTCCGCGCGAACACCTTCCGTCAACGTGGCTCCGCAGGCGCCGTTATCCGCGTGATTCCCTTTGGCCTGCCCGACCCAACCGACAACAACATCCCCGAAGAGGTTCTAGCCCTTTCGCGCTTCCAAAAGGGCCTTGTGCTGGTAACGGGTTCCGCAGGTGCCGGCAAGTCCACCACGTTGGCCTGCATTATCGACCGTCTTAACCATGAGCGCCATGGTCACATTGTTACCATGGAGGACCCCATCGAGTACATCCATCGGCACGGAACCTGCATCGTAACCCAGCGCGAGATTCCCACCGACGTGGCCACCTATTCCGAGGCCTTGCGCTCTGCCATTCGCGAGTCTCCCGACGTCATCCTGCTGGGCGAGATGCGCGACCAGGACACCATGGCAACGGCCGTGACCGCCGCCGAGATGAGTCAGCTGATCTTCTCGACCATGCATACGTCAAGCGCCTCCACCACGGTAGACCGCATTGTGGACTCCTTCCCCAGCACGCAGCAGCGCCAGATTCGCATGCAGCTCTCGCTGGTGCTTCGTGCCGTGGTAAGTCAGCAGCTCGTGCCCACCAAGGACGGACACGTGGTTCCTGCCTTCGAGATCATGGTGGCAAACACTGCCATCCGTAACCTCATCCGCGAGGAGAAGACCTATCAGATCGACTCCGTTATTGCCAGTGCGGGCAAGCACGGCATGTGCACCATGGACCAGAGCCTATTTAACCTGGTACGCGATGGCGTTGTGGACCGTGAGGTGGCGCTGCAGCACGCCATCCATCCCGAGGCGTTCCGCAACCGTCTTAACACCATGGGGCTTTAGGCCTCCGCGTCAAAAATTAGGGACAGGCCCCGAGCTTGGATTTGGAAATCCGAACTCGGGGCCTGTCCCCAGTTTAGGGCCCACCATCTTGCTATCGATTGTATTCGTAATGCGTTATTGCAAAGAAAGGCTACCATTCCCGTATAAAAACGACTACCCTATGCATCAGCGTCGGTCCATAAGTCCACGTGAAGGGAAGTAACCATGACTAACGCAAACGATGTGTACCTGTACAAGCGAAGCGGGAGCTACATTCCCCGCATAGCTGCCGTGCACGACCTGTGCGGATACGGCAAGTGTTCGCTGGGAATCGCCATCCCCGTGCTCAGTGCCGCGGGCTGTGACGTATGCCCCGTTCCCACCTCGCTCTTCTCGGCGCATACGCGCTTTCCCAAATGGTATATGCACGACACCACCAGCATGCTGGAGCCGTATTTGGATGCCTGGCAGGAAGAGGGCATTGAGCTCGACGCCGTCTATTCCGGCTTCCTCGGCGCGCCTGAGCAGGTTGGTGCCATCAAAAGGCTGTTCCGGGAGTATCCAGGCGCCCTGCGCATCGTCGATCCCGTAATGGGCGATGGTGGCGAGCCCTATCCCACCTATACGCCCGAGCTCTGCGCCGCCATGGGCGAGCTGGTGGATGGCGCCGACCTTCTGACCCCCAACCTCACCGAGGCCGCAATCCTAACCGGCGTTGCGTATAAGGGCCAGGACGTGAGCTTGGAATTCGTACGCAAGACCATCGACGCCCTTTTGCAAAAGGGCGCGAAGAACGTAGTGCTCAAGGGCATCGTACACGGTGACGGCCTCATTCGAAACTATGTTGCCGGACAAGACGTTGAGCTCGCGGAGGTAAGCGGCGAGCTGCTGCCCTACATGCTGCATGGCACGGGCGACCTATATGCCAGCGCCCTTTTGGCCGCGCTTATGGCAGGAAAGTCCCTGCTTCGGAGCGTGGAGTTTGCCAGTACGCTCGTGCGTGACGCCATGCGCGTTACCAGCGAGCAGCCCGATTACGAGGTGCGCGGCGTGAGCTTCGAAACCGTTTTGGGCGAGATAACCCAACTCGTTGGTTAGGCCTACCTCAACTAAGGGACAAGCCCCGAGCTAAGGTTTCAAAACCCTAGCTCGGGGCTTGTCCCTTAGTTGAGGTTATCTGCGATTGGTACCATCCACCGCAACGTCGCTCTCCTGCTCGGTTGGCTCCTTCAGAACCTGCAGACGCAACGTCTCCTGCAAATCCGAGTCCATGCCGGTAACGATGCAGTTAAAGCGCACCTGTCCGTCGCTCGTGGTGTTCTTTGTCCAAATGAACGTCATAAACGGTACGACGTCACCCGTGGGCTGCGCAAAGCCAAAGTTCGAGGAGTGTTGTATGGCGCCATTCTCGTCCACATGCACGTACACGTGGTAGATCACGGTGTCTATATTTTGGTTGAGCAATGCCGCCACCGAAAGAGCGCTGGCTTGCATTTGGCTCGTGGAGAAGCACATAAGCGCGCTTTCGGAAGTGGTGTCAATAACCGAAACCTCTATGCGACCAGTGTTCTGGTCGGCCTCTTGCACCGAGAAATCCGATGGGAACTGCGTAAAGCCGCCTCCCCATTCCACGCCGCCGCGCAAGGCGTCCGCCACCGTGCGCACCGACACGTCGTTGGACAGGTTGCCGGTATTGTGGCTCAGTGCGTTATTTGAGTACCACATTATGAACACGGTGAGCCCAATCATGAACACCACGATAAAGGCAGACACGCGCGCGATGATTTTTCCAACGTTGGAACCCGAGGGGTCGTCAGTGGAAAGCGGGTCCACCTCGACGCCGTGACCATACTTCTTGCGCCGAATACGCTGTCGCTCGGCCTTTTTCGCGTTGGTGTGACCAGAGTTGTCGACCTTCGAGAAAAGCTCCTCGGCCTGTTCGGCACTCAAGGAGTTGTGCGGTGGTCGATTGAAATCGTATCTCCTCGTCATGGGAGCCTCTCTGTCACACGCGACGCAAACAGCGTAAGTATACGTTACTCCCCACTCTTTTCAAACCCTTATGGGTGGAGGTTGTCGCCTGTGCGCAGTAAGTTCATCCAAACGGGGTGGGGGCGG